>CAYXDE010000039.1:0-29706 GCA_964463525.1 uncultured Dehalococcoidia bacterium
ACGGCGCCCTTCATCTGGTAGGTGCTGATCATGCCGGTCAGAGCGGCCCGGTCCCAGCCCCATTTCCGGTGCGCCCGGACGATCAGTTCCTCCCGGATGTTGCGGGGGAAGTCCAGGTCGATGTCCGGCACCGAACCCAGGTCGTCGGACAGGAACCGGTCCAGGGACAGGTTGTACTCCAGGGGGTCGATGTGGGAGAGGCCGATCAAGTAGCCCACCAGCATGGCCACCGACGAGCCCCGTCCCCTTCCCGGCGGGCGTTCTTCTAAGGGTATCTCAGCGTCGCTCAGGCCCATCTCGATCATGATCTCCCGGGCCATCTGGATGATCTCGTAATAGATCAGGAAGAACCCGGCCAAGTCATGCTTTCCGATCAGACGAAGCTCTTCCTGCAGCCTGTCTTCTACCTTCTGGTTGACGCCGCCGTAACGGCGCTCGGCGGCCTGGCGGCAGAGGACCTCCAGGTGGCTCTGGGGGGTTGCGCCGTCGGGGACGGGATAGTCCGGGAACCGGTAGGCCAGGTCCTTGGTCAGGTCGAAGGAACACCGCTCGGCGATGCGGAGGGTGTTCTTGATGGCCTCGGGGTGCTTGGAAAACATGACAGCCATCTCTTCAGGCGATTTGATATAGAACTGGTTGTTGGCCCGGCGTTCTTTATGTGTCTCTTCCAGGCTGAGGTTGTTCTTGATGGAGACCAGGGCGTCCTGCAGCCGGTGGCGTTCCGGCACGTGGTAGTGGACGTTGTTGGTGGCCACCGTGGGAACGCCCAATCTCTTGGCCAGGTCGATGAGCCTTCGATTGCGGCTGGTGTCGCCCTGCACCAGGTTCTGCTGCAGTTCCACGAACACGTTGTCCGCCCCGAACCAGTCCAGGTATTGCTTGAGTTGGGTCTCGGCCTCGGCGAACCGGCCCTCGGTCAAGAGACTGGGCACCCGGCCGGTGCGGCACCCGGTCAGCAGGATCAGGCCGTCAAGATCGCCCGGCAGGTACTTCAGGTCCAGGGCGGGGTTCCTGCGGTCTCCGGCAACATAAGAGTAGGAGACCAGGTTTGAAAGCTGGCTGTAGCCGTCCTGGCTCTCGGCTAGGAAAGTCAGGTGGGAGGCGTCCTTGCCATCGTCCGCTCCTTTAATGGTCATCTCGACGCCGGTGATGGACTGAATCGCCAGTGCCTTGGCCACCTGGGCGAAGTGCATGGCCCCGCAGAGGTTGTCGTGATCGGTCAGGGCCAGCGCCTGCAGCCCCAAGTCCCGGGCGCGCACCAGCAGGTCCTCCACAGAGGAGGCCCCTTCCTGGAAAGAGTAGTTGCTATGGCAGTGAAGTTCGGCGTACAAAAGGCTATCAGCTAACAACTTTCAGCTTTTGGGGTGTGAGCATGGTTTATGCCTCCGGGGTGGGTGGTTGAGAGGGGCGGAAATCCCCCCTGCCCCCCTTGCTGCGAATACTTTGGTAGATTCTTCGCCGCTGCGGCTGGCTCAGAATGACAGATGCGAGTGTGGTTAATTTTCATGTCAATTCTTTCCCAAAAGATTTCTGAAAATTTCTTTCATTCAGTCGCGTTTTACCTGAAAGCCATCCCCGAATATGTCATCCTGAGTGAAGCGAAGGATCTGCCAAGCTTCGGTCCTCGAACCAATCTTTGGCCAAGTCTGCCCAGTACGGATTCGACGATGCCACCAGTGCCGACTTCTTACTCCTTCGTCATCCTTTGATCTGTTTTTCCCGGGTGATGGCAGACTCCGCATTCGATGTCTCCTCGTAGTACACCAATTTGCGTGCGTTGTACCTCTGCGTGAATCCGGGCACCAGTTTGTGGCGATGTTCGTACGCCCTGCGGTACAAGTCGTTGGTCATTCCTATGTACAAGGTTCCTCGGTGACTGGACATGATGTACACGTAGTACTGATTCATCCTTTTGTCCTTCGAGTTTGGTAGATTCTTCGCCGCTGCGGCTGGCTCAGAATGACAGATAGCGTGGTTAGCTCCAGATAAGGACTGACCGCTGTTAGCTGAAAGCTTTAATCCCCTCCTTTCTGCCAGTACCAGCTCCCGTTCAGGTCGTCCCGGAAGATGGTTAGGCGCCGGTCGTTTTGCGTTGTTATCTGGTAGTAGCGGCGGGAGATGGGGCGCTCGCGCCACCATTCGTCGTTCACCTGCCATAGGTCGTTGATGGCGGTTATCTTTTGGGCGGCGAGGTTTGGGGGTTGGGTCTGTTGCTGTGCCGGGCGGCGGGAACGGGTTGGACGGTTATTGATGGTGGGCGGGATCGCCACGGCCGCGGGTCTCCCCGCGCTGTCTTCCACAACCTCTATTGGCACCGGCAGGTTCAGGGAGAGGAACTGCATATCTTGGTTGGCAGCCCCTGAGTTCACAGGCCCAGACTTTACGGATCGAAGGGGACCAGCGCCTGGCGTCTTTCTGGTATGCGCGACCACGGCTCTATCTCCTTCATCTGGTAGATGGGCGGTTTACCGCCCAACAGGGCCTCCAACTGACGCATCATCTCCTTCAACTGCTCCTGTTTGCGGACGTCGGAGAAGAGGTTGGTCTGGATGCCCGACTCGCCGGTGAATCCGGCCAGGGTGAGTTTCATGTCCTCCAGGGGGCCGGGCAGGGTCACGCTGTCCAACCGGCTTTTCAGGGCGAACAGGGTCCGGTCCCGGCTGCCCATCGCCTCCTTGAACCCGAACCGTTTCACCCAGGGTGGCAGCCGGTAGACATGGCTTTCGATGGTGGCTGTGCGGACGTAGCGGCCGCTGACCTCAGGCCGGGCAAAGGCGCGGCCCAACAGCGTTCCCAGGCCCGTCAGGATGGGATTCCAGGTGATGGTTGGGGAGGGGAAGGTCAGAGACTCTTCCACAACCTGCTGTGTCCGGTGGGGTATCAACGGGCTGTTGTCCACTCCGCAGGCCAGCAGCCAGGCCTTTCGCCCTTCAGTCCCCAACTGGGCCTGGACCGCGCCCTCCGGCAGGGACGACAATTGGTCTAACGTGTGGATTCCAAAGCGGTGCAGCCGGGTCTTGTTGGCCCAAGAAAGAGGCAGCAGTCCGATGGACAGGCCGCTCAGAAAAGCCGCCATGCTGGCTGAGTCGCGGGGGACCCTGGTAGCACGTCCTCCCTGGGTGGTCACCGCGGCGACGTAGGCCGGGAATTTGCCTTCTGCCACGCCGACCCGGGGGTTGAACTCCGTGGGCGCCGCCTGAAGCAGCGACGCGATGACCCGCGCCTCTCCTCCGTACATCATCTCCAGGCCTTCCAGACCCACATAGGCGCAGCCGAGTCCGTCTTTTTCCACCACCGGACTCCGCAATTCCAGGGCTTTGATCAGCCTGTCGAAGGTGTTGTTGTAGTAGGGGGCGTCGGCCTGGATCAGGGAGGCGTCTTTGCACCGGGCCATGGCCTCAGCCAGAGGCATCCCGGCGGTCACTCCCTTGACCTCCGCCGAGCTGTCCAGCACCAGGTCTTTGGAGCCGTAACTCTCGGTGATGATCACGGGTTTTCCGCGCAGTTGGGGATAGCGGCGCACCTCGGCTTTAACCGGGAGGTGAGTTACTAACATGCAGGCTATGGAACGGTCGGTCATAGGTCTTTGCTGTTCTGATTTCGAGGCCATTCATGGCCTTGATCTGAAGCTATTTTCCGGTGGGGGACGGATTATATAGAACGTTTGTACGACATAACAACAACCGCAAGTCACTAGCTATAAAAGCCGGGTCCGAACCGGCAGAACACTTAAATTCCATCGTTCGTAAGTCTGTGAACTTACACGCCGGCAATCTATAATCTTTAGTAGCAGCGTCTTTAATTCTTGTGATTGCTGAGACTACGCTCAGGGCAACCTGCTCCACCCTGTGTGTTGCCAAGGAAGGGCTATGAAACGGTTGATGTTAATGATGGCTCTGGGCTTAGGCATTTTGACTTTCGCAGCTTGCGGCGGAGACGGAGATGATCAAGACCCGTTGACTCCTACTGCCACGTTGGTGCTGGACCCTCCAGGCCCGCCAACCCAAACTCCTGCGCCGACCTTGGCCCCTGAGCCGACAAACACCCCTCTGCCCACCGCCACACCGACGCCCACACAGACTCCAGCGCCCACCGAGACTCCGGCGCCTACCCGCGTGCCGGAACCAACGGCTATCCCCACTCCCACACCCGTACCGGCGCCGACATCTACACCAGTCCCAGCGCCGACGTTTACGCCAGAACCAACGGCGACGCCTCAGCCTACCGCCACACCTACGCCTACACCCGAACCTACGCCTACTCCAACGCCGGTCCCCGTTTACGCCTTCACAACTGGATCGCCTTCCACCAAATTAGCCGCGAGCGATTCGGGCCCGGGTAAAAAATTCGGAATCTATGTGGCCATCGACGGCGATACGGTGGTTGCCGGGTCCCCGGGTGATTTTTCTAAGGGGACTGATACCGGGGCCGCGCTGGTTTTCACCCGCACCGACGGCACGTGGACCGAGCAGGCTAAATTGGTGGGTGATGACAGCGGACCTGGAGACTTGCTGGGCCTGGCGTTGGGTCTGAGCGGAGACACGGCGGTGCTCGGAGTAGCCAGTGACACACCCGTGGGGACCGACTCCGGGTCAGCCTACGTGTTTGTGCGCAGCGACGGCGTCTGGACTCAACAGGCCAAACTCACGGCAAGCGACGCCGGGCTCGGCGACCAATTCGGCAAGTCTATCGCCGTTAATGGCGACACGATAATCATCGGAGCGCCCACAGACACCCCGAAAGGGACCGACTCTGGCTCAGCATATATATTCGTGCGAGACAACGGGATATGGACCGAGCAAGCCAAGCTAACGGGTAGCTCTCAGACACTCAACAGCATGTTTGGTTGGTCGGTAGCCATCGACGGCGACACAGCAGCCGTAGGGGCATTGGGAGAGCCTTCCAATGGCGTCGATTCAGGCGCCGCCTATGCCTTCACTCGGAGCGGCGGCGTTTGGACGGAGCAGGCCAACCTGATTGCCAGCGATGCTGCGACAGAGCACAATTTTGGGCGTTCCGTGGCCCTTTCCGGGGACACTATTACCGTTGGGGCGCCCGGCCACAATGCCAAGGGAGCAGACACCGGGGCGGCGTATGTTTTCTTACGCAGTGACGGTGTCTGGAGTGAGCAGGCCAAACTCACTGCCAGCGACGGATCAACAACCGACAAGTTCGGTTGGTCGGTCACCATCGACGGTGACACGTTGGTTTCTGGAGCTGTAGGAGACGCCGCCAAAGGTCTGGACGCAGGGTCGGTATACGTATACAAAAGGGTCGGCACGTCTTGGACCGAAGAGGCCAACCTGACCGCGACCGGCGCCAACGTCGAGCAGAAGCTGGGCACATCGGTTTCGCTCAGCGGCCATGATCTAGTCGCAGGGTCGCCCGGTGATTTCCAAAAGGGTACTGATACCGGCGCAGCCCATATCTTCACCGCGCAGATCCAGTAGCCTACAACCCGGAAACTCGCATCTCGTAGATCGGATTGGGGCCGTCGTTTGACGGCCCCAATCCGATTTTTCGGCCCCGTTTGAAACTCCCACTTTGAGAGCAAGAACCGGATAGAACCGTTCAGGGTATTGGGGTATTCTGGTGACGTTACGGATACTTAGACCACCTGGCCGGGGAACAAGATGGAACAATGGCCCGCAGACCTAAGTCCTGAGGCGATGGCCCAATGGGTGGAAGACCACTTCGAGGGCACCTTGATGGGCCTTTTGGGGATGAAGGTTATAGAGGTAAGCAAAGAGCGGGCGGTGGTTGAGTTACCGGTCCGCACGGGACTCACAACGCCGTCGGGCCACATCCACGCCGGGAGCATGGTCTCTCTGGCTGACACATCGGCCACCTTCGCCGCGATGGCGGCCCTGCAGCGGCCGGTAACATTGGAAGAGATGCCGGTGGCAGTGAGCATCTCTTCTCAGATCGTGGGCAACGTCCAGGAGGGTACGCTTCGGTCCGAAAGCACAGTGGCTCATCCAGGCCGCACAATGGTGGCGGTGACCACTCGGATCACAGCCGAGGGAGGCAAGCTGCTGGCCCTGGTCAACTCAAGTCATTTCAATAGGCAATAGGGAAGAAAAATGGTTGCGTCTACAAAAAAGAAATTAGACCCAAAGATGTGGGAGGCGGTCCAGAACCGTGACTCCAGGGCCGACGGACGCTTCGTATACGCGGTAACCTCGACCGGGATCTATTGCCGCCCAACCTGCCCCAGCCGCAGGCCGGCCCCCCACCGCGTCTCATTCTTCAACCGGGCTGTCGAGGCGGAGACCGCCGGGTTCAGGGCCTGCAAACGCTGCCTGCCAGACCAGGAGACCCCCAGCACCGGTCTGGTGCGGCAGGTCTGCAACTACATCCAAGAGCAAGCTGAGGAATCAGGCTCGATCCCCACCCTCGCAGAGTTGGGCCGCGCGGCCGGGAGCAGCCCATCGCACCTGCAGCGGGTGTTCAAAGAGAGCACCGGAGTCACCCCGCGCCAGTACGCTGCTGCATGGCGGTTGGACAGGTTCAAGGCGATGATCAAAGACGGGCAAGGTATCTCAACCGCGCTCTATGAAGCAGGGTTCGGATCGACCAGCAGGCTGTATGAGAACTCGGAAGCACAGATGGGCATGAGCCCGGGAGCATACCGCAACGGAGGGAAGGGAATGGATATATACCACACGGTGGTGGCGTGTTCCATGGGGCGGCTGTTGGTGGCGGCGACCGACAAGGGCGTTTGTTCGGTGAAATTGGGAAGCTCAGACTCAGAACTGGAAGAGAATCTACTGTTCGAATTTCCGTCGGCCAACCACAAGCCGGACGGAGGGCATCTAGCCACCTGGACCGCGGAGATACTGTCCTATCTGGACGGGGAAAAGACCGGTCTTGATCTGCCGGTGGATATACAGGCGACGGCCTTCCAGCAGCAGGTATGGCAGATGCTCCGGACCATTCCCTACGGTGAGACCCGTACTTACCAGCAGGTGGCCCAGATGCTGGGCAAAGACGATGCCTCCCGGGCGGTGGGCACGGCCTGTGGTGCCAATCCGGTGGCATTGGTCATACCCTGCCACCGTGTGCTGCGGAAGGACGGAGGTCTTGGCGGCTACAGTTGGGGGCTCGAGCGAAAGAAGGCGTTGCTGGAGATGGAACAGGCGCTCGACTAGCCCTCACCGGAACGATTGACAGAGCCGTAAGCGGCGATCCAACGTATAATTTATTAAGGCGGTTAAAACCGGCCCAAAATAATCACCGGGTAGCGATCAGCTTTGCCACGCTCTGTCTCCCAATCTATCTCTCCTGCATCGGCCCGCCGGCAGATTTTGCTCCTAGCCCTGCCCGGCACTTTTCTCCTTATGCTTGCCGCTGTCCTGGTATCGGCTTCCAGCGTGTTGGCAGCCCCTGGTGACATAGAAATTGTCACGACCAGTGAAGATGTAGCTTTCCCCGGCAGCGTCGATCTTTCAGTGACTGCAGAAGGCGACGCTGACATCGTGGATGTTCGGCTTTTCTACCGGACAGTCGGCAACCGGATCTGGGCCTATGCCTATCCGGAATTCGTGCCATCCAACCGGATCACAGCCAGCCTGAATCTCACTGGTGAAGTTTCGACATATCTCCCGCCGGGGACCGAGGTTGAGTATTACTACGAAATCACAGATTCCCAGGGCAACATATTGCGCACCGAACCAGCCGTGGTCGAGTATGAGGACACCCGGTTCGATTGGAAGGAAGCCCAGGTTGGTCCGCTGACCCTCCGGTACTACGACCAGTCTGATACGCGGGTCAGGAGCGTGGTCAAACTCCTAGAATCAGATTTCTCCCGCCTTCTGGGTTTGCTACAGCTTGATCAGCCCAAGGAGATCAAAGGCGTCATCTATAGCAGGCGTTCGCACACCCTGGAGGCATTCCCTCAGCAGAGCCGCACCACCACCGAGCAGCAGACCTTCCAGGGATTCGCTTTCCCGGAGCGGAGCTTATTCCTAGGACTGGGGATGGACCGGGGGCTGATCGTCCATGAGTCTGCCCACCTGTTGCTGAATCAGGCGATGGGCGACAGCGCTCCGCCGATTCCCTCTTGGCTTGACGAAGGGTTCGCGAGTTACATGGACCCTTCAGTGAAGATCTTCAGCGGCGGAAGTTTGAGCTCCCGTACCAATCCCCTTCGGGCCATGAACTCCGTGACCGGCACGCCCCACACCATCGGCACTTTCTATCAGAAGTCCTTGAGCGTTGTGGCGTTCATGATCGATGAATTCGGTGAGGACCGTTTCCAGCGGTTCATCGGCCAACTAAGCAGCGGCAACACCATGGACGCCTCTTTGACCAACGTGTACGGGTTCGACGTGGACGGCCTGGACGCACGCTGGGCAGGCCAATCGGCCGTCTCAGATACGCCAGCGCCTTCGGCGCCGGAACGAACGAACCAAAATGATGGGCCGTCCGCCATCGTATTCTTCAATAGCTGGCTCCTTGGCGGACTGATTCTTCTTGTATTGGGCGTTCTGTTCATCCAGTTCATCGCCTCCAAGCTCCGTCCGGCTGCCCAGACAGAAGAGGGTTTGCAGCCTTGGGAAGACCCAGACCTTTGGGACGATGAGGACGACGAAAGGCTCTACTAGATTGCGGCCAACCGCTGCCCAGCACGCAGAATCGAGAGGTTTTCCGGACGGATCCGATGCGATTGAACAGACGTGAATCAGCCGTCGGGGCTATGGTATCCTTTCTTGTATGAAACTGAAATTTCTCATCGCATCCTTCCTGGCGGCCATCGGTCTTGCCGCCTGCGTTTTGGAAACCCCCAGTCCTGATCCCACAGCGGTACCTTCGACTTCTGCCGTAGCCCCAACCCTGCCGCCCCCGTCAGCACCCGGCTCCAGCCCGGCGGTCAGCGGCAATCCGGTCAAACAATTGGTGGACGCCGGTGGCGTACTGATCCCCCAATATTCCAATGCCCCTCCCGTGAGCATCGACCCAACGGCAAAGTACTCAGCCGTCATCCGGACCAGCATGGGGAACATGGAGATCGAACTATTCGCCGAGCGGGCCCCCGTTACGGTGAACAATTTCATATTCCTGGCCAACGACGGCTACTATGACGGTATTATCTTTCACCGGGTGATCCCGGATTTCATGATTCAAGCCGGAGACCCAACCGGCACCGGCCGGGGCGGTCCTGGCTACAAGTTCCAAGACGAGTTCGCAGCCAGCCTGATCTTTGACGAACCGGGGAAATTGGCCATGGCCAACTCGGGTCCCAACACCAACGGCAGCCAGTTCTTCGTGACCACGGTGCCGACGCCCCATCTGAACGGCGCCCACACCATTTTTGGCCGCATGACACAGGGCCAGGCGGTGGCGGATGCCATATCGTTGGCCGACACGGTCCCCGGCAACCGTCCGGTGACGCCCATAGTGATCCTGGGGATAGACATCACGCTTAATCCCTGATCCCTCTCTGACAACAGTCCTGGCCATCCTGGCCGATCAAATCACTTACGCGCGTCCCCGGCATCCCATCCCCGGTGTGCGCCGATTCAAAGGAGACTCCCTTGTCCTTCGAGTACATACTCTACGAGCGGAAGGGGCCGATAGGTTATATAACCCTGAACCGCCCGGAGAAGCTGAACGCCTTGAACGCCGGGCTGATGACCGAGTTTCAAGAGATGATGGGGGTGGTGGAAAGGGACGAGGAGATTCGGGCGGTGATCATAACCGGAGCGGGCAGGGCCTTCTCCAGTGGTTTCGACATCGAGAAGAGTAATCACTCCATTGACCCTTCATCAGGCACGGTTGACGCCTGGCGTACCCGCCTACAAGGCCTGGTTGAAACCTTCATGACCGTTTGGAACTGCAGCAAGCCGGTCATAGCGGCAGTCAATGGTTACGCCCTTGGCGGGGCCTGCGAATTGGTCCAGGTCTGCGACATCAAGATCGCATCGGAACACGCCATCATGGGCGAGCCTGAGATCAGGGCCGGGTTCGGGCCGCCACTTCTTATCACACCCTACAGCGTGAACCTGGCCAATGCGAAAGAACTGCTTTTGACCGGGGACACCGTAGACGCTGAGGAAGCGGCGCGCATAGGCTTGGTCAACCGGGTGGTGCCCCACGACAACCTGATGGCCGAGTGCGAGAAGGTGGCCAAGAAGATCTGCCTGCTGCCCCAGATCGGCGTGAAGATGACCAAGGACTCGGTCAACCGCGCCATGGAAGAGATGGGTTACCTCAACGCCGTCAGACACAACCTGGAGTTGATGACCCTGTTCGACACCAGCACCAGCCCGGAGCAGGAAGAGTTCAACGCCATCAGCGAAGCCGAGGGGCTAAGGGCCGCGCTGAATTGGCGAGACGCCCGGTTCAAAGAACTGGACTAGCTTCGGGGTCCCGTCTGAGACCCGCCCTCTCCCGCTCATGGTGAGCCTGTCGGACCACGGCTTTAGGGAGTCAGATCCCCGACAGCCATGACTGTTGCCCATCCTTCGACAGGCTCAGGAAGAGCGGTTGTTCTTGCAGGTCAAACTGGCTATCCCGCTCGTGGTGAGCCGGTCGGACCACCGCTAACCGCCGGACTTGACCTCAACCTTGGCCAGGTCTTCCACGAACTTCAAGATGGCTGAGTGGTCGGATTCCGATTCGCCTTCGTTGACCAGTGCGCCCAATACCTGCTGCAACAATGACGTGACTGGCAGAGGAATATTTAATTCCTGTGCGGTCTGAAGCACGTTCCTGAGGTCTTTCTGATGGAGGCGGATCCGGAAGCCCGCTTGGAAGTTCCGGCTCAGCATCATGGGGCCTTTCGCCTCCATAACTGCGCTGCCGGCCAGCCCGCCCCGTATGGCGTTCCAGACCTTCTCCGGGTCAACTCCAGCTTTCTGGGCCAGTACCAGAGCCTCGCTAAGGGCCTCGATGTTGGCGGCGACGATGATCTGGTTGGCCAGTTTAGTGACTCCGCCGGCGCCGATGTCGCCGGTGAGGACCACGTTGCCGCCCATGACTTCCATCAACGCCAAACTCTTGTCGAAGACCGCCTGTTTGCCGCCGACCATGACGGCCAGAGTGCCGGCAACGGCGCCGGGCTCTCCTCCGCTGACCGGGGCGTCCAGCATCTCAACACCTTTCTCGGCGCAGGCGGCGGCGATGCGCTGGGACACCAGAGGGGCGATGGAGCTCATATCTATGATCACCGAACCGCTCTTGGCGCCTTCCAAGACACCGTCCGGTCCCAAGATGACCTTCTCGGAGTCGGCGGAGTCGGGAAGCATGGTGATGATGGTATCGCTGGCGGCGGCAACTTCTTTGCTGGACGAGGCTCCGGTTGCGCCGTCGGTTACGACCTCTTCCTGGTTGCTCCCCACGATGTCGTAAACGGTGAGGGAGTAGCCCGCCTTGAGCAGGTTGCGGGCCATGGGTTTTCCCATGATTCCCAGTCCGATGAATCCTATCTGTTCGGCCATGTGCCAACCTCCTCAAGGTGGTCGATTTAACTCATATATCAAGTGTGCCTGCGTACAGGCGGAAAAACTGTAACACAGATTCGGGCGGCGCTCCATAAATCGCAGTCTGTGGGGAATCTGTAAGAATCTTAACCACGGCGTTGAACTGCCATCGGCTTGGGTTTATGATGTTTAGAGTGGCGGAAACCGTCTATAGATGGTGATTTGCGCGTGACCGCCGACCCCTTTCCATGATCCCACGAGGTGCGATGGCAGACGGGAGAAAAGCGCTTGTAACGGGCGGCGCCGGGTTCATCGGTTCCCATATGGTGGACCGCCTGCTGGAGCTGGAATACAAAGTGGTCGTCATGGACGACCTGAGTACGGGCAAGATCAAGAACCTGGACTCCGCGGCGGTGTTCCATCACACCGACATCACCCAGCCGGCCATGGACGAGATCATCCAGCGTGAGCAGCCCGATCTGGTGTTCCACATGGCGGCGCAGACCAGCGTGACGCAATCGACGAAGGACCCCATTCAAGACGCCAACGCCAACGTCCTGGGCACTCTGCGAGTCCTGGAAGCATCGCGGCGGGTCGGCGTTGAGAAGATCATCTATTCTTGCACCGGCGGAGCGCTTTACGGCGACCCCGAGACCACGCCCTGCCCGGACGACGCGCCGTTGGCGCCGGTCTCGCCCTACGGGATGTCCAAGTGGGTTGCCGAACAGTATCTGGACTTCTATTACCGCCTCTACCGGTTGAACTTCACCTCACTGCGCTATGGCAATGTCTACGGCCCGCGGCAAGACCCTCATGGCGAAGCCGGAGTTGTGGCCATCTTTACTCAGGCCATGCTGGATGGGAAGCAGCCTCAGATATTTGGCGACGGAGCGCAAGAGCGGGACTTTGTCTCGGTGTTCGATGTGGTTGACGCCAACCTGGCCGCCATCGACCGCGGCGCCGGATATTCTATGAACGTCGCCACAGGAGAGCCGACGAGCGTCAACCGGATCTTTGAGTTGCTCCAGGGCATCACAGGTTATAAGTGGGACCCGCTTCATGCCCCGAACAGGGCTGGCGAGGTTTACCGAATTTCATTAGACTCTTCCCGGGCGAAACAGGAACTTGGCTGGTCGCCGAAGATCAACCTGGAGGACGGGTTGCAGATGACCGTGGACTATTTCAAAGAGTCCATGGGGTCCGCCAGCGGCTCGCCTTCCGCACGATGAACCGCAAGCACGGTCTAGAAACACCCACCGGACTGACATTTAGGAGATCATACGGCAAACATGGAAACTGATTACGACGTAGTTATTCTCGGGGCCGGCGCTGCTGGACTGTCTGCCGGCCTCTACACCACCAGGGCGATGTTGAAGACCGTCATGCTGGAGCAGCTGGGCCCCGGGGGTCAGTTGTTGGTCACCGACGAGATAGAGAATTATCCCGGATTCCCCGACGGCATCAAGGGCCAGGAATTGGCCATGAGGATGGAGCAGCAGACCACCAAGTTCGGGGCTGAGACCGAATACACCGAAGTGGTCGATATCGAAAACATCGACCAGCCGGTCAAGACCGTCAAGACGGACGACCGGGACTTCACCACCAAGGCGATAATCATCGCCACGGGCGGTTCCCACAACAAACTCGGCGTGTCCGGCGAGGATGCATTGGCCGGCCGCGGCGTGTCCTACTGCGCGGTATGCGACGGGAATTTCTTCCGTGGCCAAGACGTCGTGGTGGTGGGCGGCGGCGACGCAGCCATGGACGAGGGGCAATACCTCAGCGGCATCGTCAACTCGGTGACTTTCATCCACCGGCGTGACGAGCTGCGGGCCGCCAAGGTCCTTCAGGAACGGGCTTTCGCCAACGACAAGATCAAGTTCCTCTGGAGCACCGTGGTTGAGGAATTCAGGGGTGACCAGGCATTGGACCGCGCTCTGGTCAAAGACCTCAAGACCGAAAAGACCTACGAATACCCCATGGCCGCGGCCTTCATCTACGTTGGCTTCCATCCCAACACCGAGTATCTCTCGGGCCTGTTGGAGCTGGACTCCGGCGGACACGTTTGCACCGACATCCACATGAGGACCGCCGTCCCTGGCGTTTACGCCTGCGGCGACGCCCGTGCCGAGTCGACACGCCAACTTGGTTCTGCAGTTGGAGACGGCATCACCGCGGCGTTGGCTGCTTTCCACGACCTTAACGTTTAACCAAGATTACTAGGGTAACGATAAAGAGGGCACTGCCGACATTGACCGGCAGTGCCCTCTTTCATTTTTCCGCTACCAAACTCGTCGAGTTGAGACAGAGACGGTTCGTCCTGAGCTCCGTCGAAGGGCGCGCACTAGCCATGCCTAAACCGGAAAACGATCTACCACAAACGGTCCTTCGACAGGCTCAGGATGAGCGGGGCGGTGCGTCTCCTTTGACGACTTGGGAACCGGCAACCGATCCTTCCGCTCATGGTGAGCCTGTCGAACCATCCACTCAGCAAAAACCAAGGCTGTCCCATGCGTCCTTCGACAGGCTCAGGATGAGCGGGGTAGTGCATCGCCTTTGACGACTTGGGAACAGGCAACCGATCCTTCCGCTCGTGGTGAGCCTGTCGAACCATCCACTCAGCAAAAACCAAGGCTGTCCCATGCGTCCTTCGACAGGCTCAGGATGAGCGGGGCGGGGAGGCTTGCTTGGAAAAAAGCACGGGGGTGGAAACGCTCGCTTAAACCCTGCTGAACTCGCGGATCAGGGTCACGCTCCCAGCCACCACGATCACTGCAACCACCACATAGCGGAAGATGCGTTCGTTGATCCAGCCGATGAGCACACGGGCCACAAAGAAGCCTATAATCAGCCCTGGAATCAGCACCCCTATGTTGGCCAGCGTGTCCCGTTGCACCAAGCCTGTGGCGGCGTAGAGCGGGAATGCCACCAGGTCCGACGCCAGGAAGAACAGCGCCAATGCCGCCCTGACCATGTCCGGCTTCCACCGCTGGGAGATGGCGTAGATAGCGCCCAATGGCCCACCGATGGCGATGGTGGTCACGGCCAGCGAAGTGAGAAACCCGAACACCGGCCCGGCCGCTTTGCTCTGGGCGAAGGGCAGCTGGACATTCTTCAAGCTGAACAGACCTAGAAAGATGATCACGACGGCGATGGTGATACGGAGCGCGCTCGGACTGGCTGAGTTCAAAGCCAACACCCCGATGGGAGTGGCGGCCATCCCGCCGAGAACAAGACCCAGACTGGCCTTGAATTGCAGATTCTTCCAGGCGCGTGCCAGCACTGCGACCATCAGCAGGGCGATGAGGCTGTTTGCCACAACGACTACCTGCTGGGGCTCCAAATACAGCAGCAGTACCGGGGCGGCTACTAGGCTGAAGCCAAACCCGGCGGTGCCGATCACTGTCGCAGCGGCCACCACTATGAGGAGGCTGAAGAATAGTTCGAAGCCGGCGAGCAAAGCTGAGGTTAGTTCCCCGGCCCCAGGTTGAACAACCCCTGACTGGCGGCGGTCTTCAGAGCCAGGTTCACGTCGATTATGGGAGGGCCGTCGCGGCGGACCTCCAACTCCAATTGCTGTGCATCAGTCACGGCGAACGAACGCTCGCCGTCCAAGGCCACCGTGCAGTGCCGTTTCTCTATGGCTATCCTCTCGCCGTCGGCCATCCGCTGCCATGACGAGATCGCAACCGGCGGAACGACCCCCGGCGCGATGGGGGCAAGCACCGTCCGGTCCCCGGAAGTTGGCGCTTCGGCATCGGCGATGCTGTATTGCAGGCCGCCCTCATCGGCCAGGGACACCGCAGCCAGGCGCGCGCCGATCGACGAAAGACCCAACGATGCCGGCTCTGCCCTGGTCAAGAACACCTCGAACACAGTGTCCATATCCCAGATGGCGCGGCTCGCTACGAAACGCTCTTTGGAGAGGGCAACGTCGATCAAGGCAAAGTCCTTCAACTCGCCGTCCACGTAGACATTCATCACCTTGCTGGAGACCGCGACCTCGGCCAGGTCCAGTCTGCCGTCGGCCACCAGCCCTGCCGCCAGGCCGGCCAGCGTGCCCTCGACCATGGTAGGGAAGACATTGTTGGTGCCCGTGGAGATGGCCACCATGGGGATATCCCTGCTGCCAACCACCGCTGCCCTGTTGGTGCCGTCGCCGCCCAAAGTCACCAGGCAGTCGACTCCCTGCGCCGCCATGAGTCCGGCGGCCCGGACGGTGTCGCCTTCCGAATAAAAGGCCGGCATATCGACGAATTGCAGGTCGAGGTCGAGGTTGGGATCCTCTGAGGCACGGTAGACCAGGTTCGAGCTATCGGCCATGCCCAGAACATTCGTAACGCCCACCGACTGGAGTCCCAGCATCACCCGGCGGACGATGTTCACTTTCTCCCAGTCGGGCACTACCCTGCCCTGGGCAACCAGCCTTCGGATGTCTTTACTGGCTGCGGGGTTCGCTATTATTCCTACCAGGGCCAAGGGATCTCACCTCTGATCGGTATCCGCCTGATGCCGTGGCGGGCCGTTGGCCCCACGGTTATAATGCGCCTGAGTTTGAGCAGGCCCGATTATAGCACTGGGAGGACCGGTATGAGCGCTGAGCTGGCTTTTATGTCCGCCGTGGAATTGGCCCAAAGCATCCGTGAAAAGAAGGTCACTTCGTTGGAGGCCACCGAGAATTTCTTCGAACGCATAGACCGGCTGGACTCCCAGTTGCACTCGTATTTGACCCTATGCCGGGACCAGGCGTTGGCCGATGCCCGGGCGGCGGACGAGGCGGTGCAGCGTGGTTCGGACCTGGGACCGCTGCACGGTGTGCCGATCTCCATCAAGGACCTTGAGTTGACCAAGGGCGTGACCACAACGTTGGGGTCGGCATTGTTCCGGGACCGGGTGCCGGACATGGACTCCATAGTCGTGGAACGGGTAAAGGCGTCGGGCGCCATCATACTGGGCAAGACCAACACGCCCGAGTTCGGACTGTCCGGCACCACCGAGAACAAGCTGGGCGAACCGTGCCGCAACCCGTGGAACACCGAGCGCACCCCCGGCGGCTCCAGCGGCGGCGCGGCGGCAGCCCTGGCGGCGGGGCTTTGCACTCTGTCCATGGGCACCGACGGCGGCGGCTCGATCCGCATCCCCGCCAGCTTCAGCGGTCTGTTCGGCATCAAGCCCACCCAGGGCCGGGTGCCCCGCTACGGCGGCTACGGCACGCCGGCAGCCAACCATTTCTCCCAGTCCGGCCCCATCACCCGGACGGTTGCCGACTCGGCCCTGCTGCTGCAGGTGGTGGCCGGGCCCGACTCGCGGGACGTGACTTCCATCCGCACGGCGGCCCCAGACTTCAGCGCCGGCTTGGACGCCGGTGTGAAGGGCATGCGGTTCGCGTGGAGCAGCGATTACGGCTACGCGGCGGTCGACCCGGAGGTGGTGTCGGTGACGGAGCGGGCTGCCCAACTATTCGCCGGCCTTGGCGCTTCTGTGGACGACGGCAACCTGAATCTGGAAGACCCGTTCCCGACGTTCTGGGATATCTTTGCCACGGCGTCTTACACGTCCTACGGACACATGTTCGACGACAACCGGAACGACTTCACCGACTACGGCGTAACGTCCATGGAGCACGGCCGGTCGGTGACGGGCGCAGACCTGTCCCGGGCCATCTACGAGGTGGACCGGCTGGGCCGCCACATGGAGGAGTTCTTCGACGATTTCGATCTGCTGCTGTCGCCGACCATGGCGGTACCGGCCTTCCCCATCGAGGACCGTCCCAGCGTCATCGGCGGCAGGAACGTGGACCCGTTCTGGGGCTTCGTCCCGTTCACCTACCTGATCAACATCAGCGGTCAGACCGCCGCCAGCATCCCCTGCGGCTATTCTTCAGACGGCATGCCCATCGGCCTACACATCATCGGCCCCCGCGGGTCAGAAGCCAGGGTATTACAGGCAGCCGCCGCCTTCGAACGGGCGATGCCGTGGGTGGGGGATAGGCCGGGGGTTAGTTAGGGGGAATTTGCTCAGCCGCCGCTCGCTTCTTATACAGAAACTAGGGTATCCCTTTACTCCTCTTGGCCCGGTGCAACCGGGCCTGAGGCCCTTTTCACGATCTCCTGGAATTCCTTGTCGGCTTCGGAAGAGCTATCGATTCCTTCAGGCCTGAGCCATTCCCCGGTGGCATCTGATTCAGACAATTGTCCCGCTCGAATCTTAGCTTTCCGAAATCCTTCAGTCATCCTGATTGGTTCTGTTGCCATTATTCCAATCTCCTGTCTTGCTCCAAGATAAATGTTTCTCCACCAATCAGGTGGATTCCGTGGAAAGCTTCGACAGCGTACTCGCCAACATCAGGAAACTCAAAATCGGTTAGTACACAGTGGATATAAGGTGCAGCACCTTGCAGCCATTGTTCCAACGTAGGATAAACGAACGGCAACTCGATCTCTTCAATCCAGCCACCATCGACTCTACTCAATCTTATAATAAACGAAGTTCGTTCACTGGCAAATTGCGGATTGAATTTGACTTTGGCCACAATCGTGATAAATGGCGCTAAACGCTCTCCCGTAACTGTAGCCGTCCGAAAAATGCCCGCTATGTCTAGTATTCCGTTGGGATGGAGCCGCAGAGCCTGCGCTAACAATAACCACTGTAATTCCATTTCCAACCTCGGGGAAAATTTGGCGTATTGTCTACAGCGCTCAACTCTTGGTCAAGTGGCCCCGGTCATACGAAGTAGGAGAACGCTTCGGTTTTCAAGAGGAGCCCTAAAAGAACTAGAGACAAAGATCAGTAAGATTCCGTCTTTCTTAAATGACGACCGAGGGGATTTACGCCGCCGCCATCTTCTGCTTCAAGAGCGGCAGCACGTCTGCGGCTACGCGTTGGCATTCTTCTACGTGGGGGAAGCCGGAGAGGATGAACTGGTCTACGCCCAGCTTCCAGTAGTCTAGGAGGATGTCGGTTACCTGTTCGGGGGTGCCGACTATGGCGGTGCCGCAGTTGACTCTTACTTCAGATAGGCCGTTCCAGAGGTGGGGGGCGACCATGTGGTCGGGCTTTTCCTGGGCTTGGGCCGCTGCGCCGATCATGGCGGTCCCCGCCACTGCGGACTTCCGCTGGGCTTTCACGGCCGGGTCGGCGTGGTCGATGAGTTCGTTGGCGGCCTTCCAGGCGTCTTCCTCTTTGTCCCGGACCACCAGGTGGGTGCGGATGCCCAACATGGGGGTCCGGCCGGCGTTCTTGAACTCTTCACGGACGGCGTCGAAACGGGCTCGGGAGTCGTCCAGGGCCTCGATCCAGTTCAGGTGTACGTCTGCCTGGCGGCCGGACAGGGCGTTGGCCCTGGGGGAGGCCCCTCCCAGGTAGAACTTGGGCGGCGTGCCTTCTGGGATGGGGGAGCAGTAGGCGTCGCGCAGGTTGTAGAAATCACCCTGGAACTCCACCGGCCCGGGCTGAGTCCACAGCTTGCGGCAGGCGGCGATGAACTCCTCGGCCCGTTCGTAGCGGGTGCTCTGGTCGGTGTACTCGCCCACCCGTTCAAAGTCGTTGCCGATGCCGCCGGGCACGATATTGATGTCGATGCGGCCCTTGGATATCTGGTGGAGTGCAGCAGCCATCTGAGCGAATAACCCCAGGGCGACGAACCCTGGCCTAACGGCAATCAGAAAGCGTATACGCTCGGTCACTGCAGCCAGGGCGGTGGCCGTGGTCCAGGTCTCGGCCAGCGGAGCATCCTCAGCGAAGAGGCCGTTGGCGAACCTGGTTGGGATCAACAGCGAATAGTAACCCAGGTCCTCGGCGGTCTGGACAACCTGCTTGAGGTAGTCGAAGTCCGGGGGACGCTCGGCCCTCGCGGTGCCGGCCCGTGCGCCGTCGCCGTCGATGGGGATGAACCAGCTGAACAGTGTGTCCTGATTGCCGTTGGTCACGTTCGCGCCTCCGCCGGGGTGTTGGGTGAGTTCATCCTAGGGAAAGGGGATATGGGGGTCAAGGGCCGGATGGTACTGGCTTGACCAGGAGGCGAGGGGTGCCCCATCCTAACCTTCCCCCTTGCGAGGGGGAAGGGACTTTTGGTTACGTGGTCGGCTGCTGGGGCGGGCGGGGCGGGATGCCCGGGTTGGTGGCTTCTTCGCGTTCGTACCACATGATCATGACAATGCCGGCCACCAGGATGCTCATCATGTCGCCGGGCACCCAGAGGAGCAGACCGCCGATCTGCTGGTCGGTCATCAGCGACATGTCGAAGGGTCTATATACGTCCGCATACCCCGTGTAGACCAGGCTCTTTGAGAAGGTTATGACCGCCCCCAAGATGGTGTTGGGCAGGACGACCAGTCCCAGATACAGCACCCTCACCCCATAGTGGACCCTGGAGCGGCGGGGCGCTGGGTCGATGACCGCCCAATAGAAGATGAACCCTGAAGACATCATGGTCATGTGCATCACGGCGTGGACGAACTCGTTGCGCAGGGCCAGGTTGAAGCCGCCCGGAATCTGCCACAGGTACAGAACACCCATGAAGATCAGCGTGGTGATCACGGGGTTGGTCAACTTGTCATAGGCCGCCCTGGCCAGCGGATGGCGGACCGTGGGGCGGACGAATCCTTGCAGTATCCAGGGTGGCAGTCCCCTGAGCATGGGCGTCAACGGCGCTCCCAGCAGGATCAGCAGCGGCGCCAGCATGCGGAGCATGAAGTGCTGCAGTTGGTGGAAAGACAACATGTGCTCGGACATGTTGTCCAAAGGCGACTGCAGAGCGATAAAGATCACGAACAGTCCGGTGAAGAAGGACGCTTTCTGCCAGCGGCTGATGGGATGGCTGGGCCGTGTCCAGTTGTTCAGGCCGTTCAGGTAGACATAGGCGGCCATCAACAGCAGCAGGGTCGTCAGGGGATTCCAGTTCCAGGCTGTGAACGGGTTCTGCCCGGTTTCTATGCCGTTGTGGGCATGTACGCCAGGCACGGCCCACAGCAGTTGCATCAGGGCCAATACCGGCAGGGCCAGGAGTATGGTTCGGCCGAGTCTCTTCATGGGTTAGCCCTGGGCTTCTCCTTCTTCTGCCTTGCGGCGGTTCTGGCGTTTGACGCTCCAGAACAGATAGGCGACGCCCAGCATCATGAAACCAAATACAGCGAAGAAGACCAGGCTGCCATTGGTGTAGCGGTTCAGCGCGGGGACCTCCAGGGTCAGCGCGTTTGCGCCGCCGTGACCAATGGAACTGGTCACGTCGATGTCGATCAGCCACTCACCCGTGGAGCCAAGGTTCATCCGGCCATCGTACCGCCCGGGATTACCCGGTGAGTTGTGGGCGGATCCCCATCCTTCGTATTCTTCCTTGTCGTTGTTGGCCTTGAGGATCACCGTGGCGTCGGGCACAGCCGCTCCCGTGTTGGCGTCGGTGACGAAAAAGGCCATCTGAATAAACCCGGCGGCCAGGTTGGAGTTGATCAACGCCACCTTCACGGCATGAGGGCCAGCGACTATGTCGACCACCTGCTCCGCATCGATCAGTTCTTCCGATTGAGCGGAAGCGGAAGATAGCGGAGCAAATACTAGCAGTGCGGTTATGAAGAAGGCCAGAGCGATATTACGGGATCTGATACTGGTCATACCTATCGATATTATTTGAGACCCACCCTTATACGTCGGCAAGGGCGGTTCAGGATTCATCGTGCCGGTGGCCGGAGGCGTAGACGGCCGGGTGTTCGATATGGTGGTCTTCGGCGCACCCGTCCATCGAGTCTTCCAACTGGATCGTCACGTGGCCGATCCCAAACTCGCTGGAGGCGATATACCTGAGTCTCTGCATCACCGGATTTGGGTCTTCCATCACGGCGGCGTCCGCGGTGACATGGGCGCTCAGTGCGTCGTATCCAGTGGTGATAGACCAGGCATGGATATCATGCACGCCGGTCACCCCTTCAAGTTCCTCCAGCCGCTGGCAGAGCTGATGCAGGTCCAGATGGGCGGGAGTCCCTTCCATGAGAACATGGACGACCTTCCAAAGCAACCGGAAGGAACTAGCCAGTATCAGAACTCCGATAACTATGCCGAAGATCGGGTCGGCGATGTCCCAGCCGAGGGACAGGACAAGCACACCCGCGGCAACCACCGCCACCGAGCCAAGCAGATCGGCCACCACGTGGAGGAACGCGCCTTCAACGTTCAGGCTTTCTTCGGCAGAACGGCGCAGGACCCAAGCCGCAGCCAAGTTGACCAGCAGTCCGGCCGCGCCGACGCCCAACATCAGTCCGCCCTCGACATCGTGGGTGCCCTCGAAGCGCCGGGAGGCTTCAAAGAAGATCCAGGCAGCGATCAGCCACAGGCTCAGAGCATTCAACATGGCCGCCAGAATCTCGGTGCGGTGGAAGCCGAAGGTCTGCTCGATGGAGGCGGGCCGCCGGGACAGCCAGATGGCGAGCAACGCCAGGCCGATGGCGGCGCCGTCGGTCAGCATGTGGCCAGCGTCTGCCAGCAGGGCCAAGCTGCCGGAGATCAGGCCGCCAACCACCTCGACCACCATGTAGACCATGATGAGCGCCAGAGAGATGCTGAGACTCCGCCGGCTGGCAGAGCGGTGGTGGTGGCCGTGGTCGTGCCCGGAGGCAGAGCCGGTATGGTGGTGGGTATGATCCATGGGAAGCGCTACCCCGCGTCCGTGGAATACGCGGACGCGGGGTATCTCACCGATCTCTTAGCCGATGTAGCGTCTTGGCCTAGAGTTGGAAAGTCTTTTTCCAGATCCCAGGCGACCCGGCCGCGTGGGTCATGATGTCGCGCATGCGGACGTTGTCGGGATGGATCTCCCGCTGCTTCAACCACTCTTCGGTCTCCGAGACGTTTTCGTCCTCGAACTCGTATACGGTGGCGAATTGGGGCTCACCGCGCACAGACGTCCAGCGGCGTCCGCGGATCACGCCGGGGCACTTTTCGTAGTTGGGGACGTAAACGCCACTGTACCACTTGTTCCATTCATCCTGGTCAGCGGGGGCGACGTCCATTCGGCCGATTTGCAGCGCCGGAGCCATATCGCTGTTGGCGATGTCGTCCGTGAGGGCCGTGGGATGGATCATGTCCAGCACCAAGTTGAAGAAATTGGTGCCGATGAGGCTGGGAGACACCCTAGAACCCCATTCGGTCCGGGGGCGGTTCTTGAAGGCGTCGGTGTTCACCACGTCGGCGCTTTCCAGTTCGTAGACGGCCAGGTGCTTGGGGCCGCTCTTGGTCGCCTCGTAGCGTGCCGCGTTCAAGATGCCAGGAACGCTCATCAGCTCCTGCAGGTGTTCTTCCTGGTACCACTTGTTGAAATCCGCTTCTTTGTCGGCGGGGATATCGGCCCCAACCAGCATCAGACCGGTTCCTTTCTTGTTAGCCATTGTTCCTCCAGATATTGCCGTTTTATTCAATCCTAACCGGGTGATGCCATGATAACCACGGCGGCCGGGTTTGGCTATGTTGTTTAGACAGACACCAGGTGCCGAACCAGTTCTTGAGGGGCCGACAAGAACGGCGAGTGGCCGGTGTTCATGGTGAAGGTCCGGCCGCAGGGGAGGTTGGCCTGCATCTCCCTCTGATAGGAGAGCTCGAGAGCGCCGTCCAACTCGCATTCGATGTAGACCTTGGGCACCCGGCCGTAGTTCCCGGCCGTGGTGTTCATGGGGTCCATCAGCGGCCCGGACGGTTGGGGGACCAACATGGTCTGAGCCCAGGCAAAATCGTCGTCCGAACAGTCGTTATAGAACCTTCTCCGGACCGAGTCTTCGTTGAAGGTGATGGCACTCAGGTCTTCAGAGACGGTCCACGAGTCCCGCTCCAACCCCACCCTGACGGCTTCCGGTTCCCGCGACTCCACGGGTCTCATGGCTTGGCCGTTCTCAAAGAGCAGCGCAGTCAGGTAGACCAAAGACTTGATCTTGTCTGGGCGGTATTCGGCGGTCTGAGTGATGGTGAGACCGCCCAGGCTGTGCCCAACCAGCACAACCGGTCCGTCCAAATCGTCGAGCACGCCGCAAACGTGGTCGGTGTAGGACTTCAGAGTCACCTGTCCCGGCGGAATATCGAACTCCCCGTAGGTGTTGCCGGGAAGATCGACCGCGATGGCTTCGTGGCCCTGGGCCGATAGCAGCGGAACAACCTTGTCCCAGCACCAAGAGCCATGGGACGCGCCGTGGACCAGTACGAAAGTAGTCATGGGTTCAACTCTCTAGGTCAACTCATCTTAATGACGTTGTCGGGGGAATGGTGAATGACCGTCGCGATCTTCCAGCCTTCAGCGGTCTTGCGGCAGGCAAAGGCGGCGCCCCTGCGTTCCGATTCACTGCCGTCCTTGTTGTATCTGGTGGCTAAACTTGCGGCCATCGCCGTGTTGTCATTCAGGTCCTTGATGCTGGCTTCGGTCCGCACGGTGCGGTCGTATCCGGTGGCTTTCTGATCTTTGAACCGGGGCGCCCAGAATCCCTCGACCTCCTCTGCCGTCGAATAGATGAACACCTCTTGAGGAGTGATAAACGCGCAGGGCAGGTGGAAATACGAGACTATCGCCTTGAGATCAAGGTTGCCGAAATCACGGAAATAATCGACGAATAGCTGGTCTACCTCTTGCTCAAGCCCGGTCATTCTCTACCTCCCGATAAGCTGACGGCTGACAGCTTTTACTCCAGCATCGACTCGCGGAAGCCGTCGATTATGCCCTGTTGGACGCCGTGGTGGAGCAGGTAGGCTTCTGAGCCGCCGAAGTCGCTTTGGGTCACGTCCAGGAACTTCTCGATGGCCGGTTGAGGGGCCATGATCCCCTCTCTTGTTGAGCTTTCAAAACCTGGCATCTTCTTGATGCGCGCCAGGATTCCGTCGATGACCTCGTTGGTCATCATGAAGTCGGCAACCACGTCTTCCCGGCCCACTCCAAGCACAGCCAAGATCGTCGCGCCGAGGATGCCGGTGCGGTCCTTGCCCGCGCTGCAGTGAAACATCGCCGGTTGGTTAAGGTCTTGCGCCAAGGCGGTGAAAGCCTGGGCGATCAGGGTGCCCGAATTTTGGAGCATCCATTGGTAGATCGCCGACAGCCTGTCAGCTGATTGGTCCCCGGAGGTGGGTGGATCGATACCACGACGCTCCAGGAAGGGGTAGTTGTGATAGCCAAGACCGGATAAGGCCAATAGACCTCGGCCGTCGTCCAAGACGCCGTTGCTGCTGCGGAGGTCGACCACCGACTTGATGCCAAGGGTCCCGGTGATGGTCTTAACATCCGACTCGGTCAGCGTACTGGGAGAGTCGCTGCGGAAGAGCCTGCGCCACTTCACGGTGCGTCCGTCAGTTGTGGGGTAGCCGCCCTGGTCCCGGAAATTCACTGCTCCGTCCAGGGGTATTCGCCGTTCCATCTTTTGAACCATCAGCCGGGGTTTATGCCCCTTCCACCCCCATCTCTTTCGCTATGGCCAACATGGCACGGGCCGTTTCTTCATGGGCGATATCCACCATGTCCCCATCGAATGTTACCGCCGCTCCGCCGGTGGCCCGCATCTCTTCCATAGCCGCCACCAGTCCCTGCCAGTGCTTCACGTCCTCCGGAGAGGGAGAGAACACTTCGTTTACCACCGGGACGTGCGACGGATGGATCAGGTGCATGCCGGTATAACCCAGTTGCTTCAACTGGACGGCCAACGCCCTGAGGCCGTCGAGGTTGTGGATGTCCATCCAGCCGCCGCTCATGGGATAGGGAACGCCGGCAGAGCGGGCATCGATCAGCACTTTTGACTTCAAGAACAGTGTTTCCAAACCCCCAGGGGTCCATTCAAAGCCGATGGACCGGGCGGTGTCCCCGCCTTTGCCGCCGCTGCCGCCCATGTGGGCCACCCTGGGGGAAGCCGAGGCGATCTCATAGGCCAGGCGGATGCTGGTGGCGGTCTCCATGCCGGGATCGATGAAGATACTGCCGACTTCCATGCCTGCATTGCGCTCGAAATGGGAGAGCAGGTTATCAACTTCGACGACGTCGGCAGGGCTCTCAACCTTGGGCACCAGAACACAGTAGAGCTGCGGACAGGTCACGGCCTCGAGGTCGCCGCCGGTCAGGCCGGTCTCCAGACGGTTGACTCTGACCGTGAGCGTGGGTTTCTCGCCGCCCAACTCCTCCAGCATCTTGCGGACCAGAACGCGGGCTTCGGCCTTGTTGGGGATGGGGACCGAGTCTTCCAGGTCCAATATCAAAGCGTCGGCGCCGTATTGGGGCGCCTTCCGCATCCAGTCTTCTTTGTTGCCGGGCACATACATGGATGTGCGCAGTGGTCTGGGGGTAGCCATGGAGGCTCCTTTTAGCCGTCAGCGATCGGCTCTTAGATTACTTTTTCCTCTTTAAGCGCTTTCATGTCTTCGTCAGAGAGACCTAGATATTTGGAGAATATCTCTTTGTTGTGCATGCCCAGGGTGGGGGCCCCGGCCACGGTAGGAAGATCTCCGCCGGAGAACTTCACTGGGAAGCCCGAGGCGACGCCCTCAACTGGGCCACCCATGGCGGCGTTCAGCATGGGCAGCAGACTGCCCCGGTCCCAGAAATGCTGGTCTTCCATGACCTGCTTGGCCGTGCGCACCGGAGCGCATGGAACGTCGAATTCCTCCAGGCGTTTGAGTGCGTCTTCAAGAGAGAATTCACCGATCAGGCGCTGGACTTCCGCGCGGGCGTCTTCCACATTGACCGTGCGGGCCACGTAGTCGGTGAACCGCGGGTCCTCCAAGAGTTCAGGCGCTTCCATGGCGCGGGAGAGGCGTCCCCACTGGTCGTCACTGGTTACGGTGATAGACAGGTCGCCGTTCTTGGTCTCGTACAGGCCGGTGGGCCCGCTGCGGCTGATGTTGCCGGTGCGGAGCGGCAGTCCTTCAGCTATCGCCTCTTCCAGGTTCTCCATGAACATCATCGACACCAGGGTATCCATCATGGAGACGTCCAGGTACTGCCCTTGGCCGGTGCGCTCTTTCTCTCGTAGCGCGGCCAGGATGGAGTAGCAGGCGAACATGGGAGTGACCAGGTCTCCGATGTAGAAACCCACTTTCACCGGCGGCCTTTCCTCCTCTCCGTTTATGTCCATGAGGCCGCTCATGCCCTGTATCTGTGGGTCGTGGGCCGGCTTGTCGGCGTAGGGGCCGGTCTGGCCGTAGCCGGAGATGGAGCAATAGACGATGCCGGGGTTCACCTTGGCGACTTCCTCGTAGCCCAAGCCGATGCGGCGAAGTGACCCGGGCGCCAGATTCTCAAGGACCACGTCGCATTCCTTGGCCATGTCCAAGAACATCTGCTTGCCTTTGGGGTTTTTGAGGTCGATGGTGACACTCTTGACGCCTTGGGTGCGTTTCAGGAACCGGGTAGAGATATCAGCTTCGGTCTTGGGTTGCACGTGAGTGCCCTCGGGTCCGGCAAAGGGGCCGTTGCCCCGAACGGGGTCGCCCTTGCCTGGAATCTCAACCTTGATTACCTCAGCGCCCATGCGGGCCAGGTTCATGGAGCAAAAAGGTCCGGCGAGGTACACGGTGACCGCCAGGACTTTCAGGTCTTTCAATGGTTCCATCGTTTCTCTACCCTTCGTGTCCGGCCCGACAAGATCCGGGTATCGAGGCCGGTTTGTATTCGACGGCCATTCTCTCACAGAATCAGCCCGCTGTGGTACAATTTTGCCCATTCCAGCCAGGCACTAGATTACGTGTGAGGTAGACTCGATGGCAGATAACATCGTCTTGTCCAACACTGAGTATAAAGTGGTGGGGACCCGCCCCATCCGCCACGACGGCACCGACAAGGTGACCGGACGGGCCAAATACGGCGCAGACTTCCAAGCTGCCGGGATGTTGTTCGGCAAGGTCCTGCGCAGCCCCCATGCCCACGCCCGAATCAAGTCCATCGACACCAGTAAAGCCCTGGCATTGGACGGGGTATCCGCCGTCATCACCGGCGCTGACATGCCCGGCGCCAATAAAGACGGAGCATCGCGCGGCACCCAGATGGCCAGCGACAACCTCATGGCCCGCAACAAGGCTGTCTACAAAGGCCATGCCGTGGCAGCGGTCGCGGCGGTGAACCAGCACGTCGCAGAGACCGCCCTAGACCTGATCAAGGTCGATTACGAAGTCTTGAAGCCGGTAATGGACGTTCACCAGGCCAGGGCCGACGGCGCGCCGTTGATCCAAGAAGACCTGACAACCACCGAACTGGGCGAGCGCACCGACAAGAAGAGCAACGTCGCCACCCACGTTCAGTTCTCTCAGGGCGACATCGAAAAAGGCTTCGCCGCGGCCGATGTCATCGTTGAACGCGAGTTCAGCAACGAGACCGTACACCAAGGATACATCGAACCCCACACCGCGTCTGCCATCTGGAATATGAACGGCGAGGTCACCATCTGGTGCAGCACCCAGGGCGCATTCACCGCCCGGGACGCCATCGCCCCGATCCTGGATGTTCCTGTTTCCAAGATCAAGGTTGTTCCGATGGAGATCGGCGGCGGGTTCGGCGGCAAGATTCCTGTATACCTGGAACCCATCGCAGCCCTGCTCTCCAAAAAGACCGGCCGGACCGTCAAGATGACCATGACCAGGGCCGAAACCTTCGAGAGCTCCGGCCCCACATCGGGCACCTACATGAAGGTCAAGATGGGCGCCACCAACGACGGCAACATCACGGCTGCCCAGGCCGATCTGGCTTTCGAGGCCGGCGGCTTCCCCGGTTCATTGGTGGGAGCCGGCACCCAGTGCATCTTCGCTCCTTACGACATCGAAAATATGCTGGCCGACGGCTATGACGTTCTGGTCAATAAGCCCAAGGTTGCTCCCTACAGGGCGCCGGCCGCTCCCAACGCCGCCTTCGCGGGTGAGCAGGTGGTGGATGAGCTGGCCCAGAAATTGAACATCGACCCCTTGGAGTTCCGGCTGATGAACGCCGCCAAGGAAGGGACCCGCCGCGTCGATGGCCCCATCTACCCGGTCATCGGGAACGTGGAGTGTCTCGAGGCAGCCAAGGACTCGGCGCAGTACAAGTCCGAACTCAAAGGACCCTACCGGGGCCGCGGCGTAGCGTCGGGCTTCTGGTTCAACATCGGGTTCCAGTCCAGCGCTTCCATCTCCGTCAACGCCGACGGGACCATCAGCCTGGTTGAAGGTTCCACCGACATCGGCGGCACCAGGGCGTCCATCGCCATGCAGGCGGCAGAGGTGCTGGGCATACCCGCCGAGGACGTCCACCCCAGCGTAGCTGACACCGATTCCATCGGCTACACGGCCATGACCGGGGGCAGCCGCACAACCTTCGCTACCGGCTGGGCCGCCTACGAAACGGCCCAGGACATCAAACAGAAGATGATTGGGCGCGCGGCGTCCATCTGGGACGTTTCCGAAGAGGACATCGAACTGTCCGAGGGTGTCTTCCAACACAAAGACGACCCCGAATTGAAGCTGACCTTCAAAGAGCTGGCCGGGCAACTGGCCGGTTCCGGCGGCGGTATCTCCAGCCAGACCACCGTGGACCCATCCGGGGCCGGCGGAGCCTTCGGAACACACGTGGTTGATCTGGAAGTTGACCCGGAGACCGGTAAGGTCACCATCCTGGACTACACCATCGTGCAGGACGCAGGCAAGGCCATCCACCCCAGCTATGTGGAAGGCCAGATGCAGGGCGGCGTAGTGCAGGGGATAGGCTGGGCGTTGAACGAGGAATACACGTTCGACAACGACGGACGGATGGAGAACTCATCGTTCTTGGACTACCGGATGCCGACCAGCCTGGACCTGCCTATGATCAACACCATCATCGTTGAGAAGGCAAACCCCGGCCATCCCTATGGAGTCCGGGGCGTTGGCGAGGTGCCGATCGTGCCTCCGATGGCGGCGATAGCCAACGCCATCGCCCGCGCCACCGGCATCCGCATGGAGCACCTGCCCATGTCTCCCGGAGTGATTCTCGAGGCCCTCTGGGCCAAAGACGGAGACCCGGCAGGACTGCAAGCCGCCGACTAGCGCATCTAGTGTTTGAGCAGGCCAGGCTCCCTAGAGGGCCTGGCCTGTTTTTATTTAAGACGAATTACCTAATGAATCAGGAGGGGGGAACCATGACCAGAGTGCCTTACGCCACCAGAGAGAAGATGGACGCCCACGGCCAGGAGATATGGGACGACATCGAGACCAGCCGGGGCGGGGTCGCCCGCAACTACGCGGCTTTGCTGAACAACCCGGACGCTTCTGCGGCCATGATCGGGCTCGGGACCTACGCCCGTTACAACACTCCGCTGGACCCGAGGATCAAGGC
>CAYXDE010000040.1:0-20704 GCA_964463525.1 uncultured Dehalococcoidia bacterium
CATCTGGCCCTCCTGACTAACGCGACAGATGCCGCTCAACTGGGGTGACTGCCTAACAGGGTATCACCAACGATGGGATGCCGACCACAGAAGTAAGATGTGTGGGGTTAGGCTAGGCCTTCGACCAGTTGGCCCAACTCAGAGAGGCTAGCGATGGTTGGGCAGTCAGCGCCGTTCGCCCCGAAACCGCTACGGTCGAGAAGCACGGCCTTCATACCCACGCCTTGGGCCCCCATGACATCGGACCGGACCTGGTCGCCGACATGAAGGCATTCCTCCGGCGCGGCTTTCACCCGGTCCAGCGCAGCCATAAAGATCGGCGGGTGAGGTTTCTCGATGCCCACTTCTTGCGAGCCCACCGCGAAATCCAAGTAGGGGGTCAGTCCGACCCGCTGGCAGAGGTCATCCAGGTCACGGCGGAGGTTGGTGATGATCCCCACCTTGTAGCCCGCTTTCCTGAGTTGTTCCAGCGCGGGCACCGTGTCGCTGAACGGGACGAAGTCTTTGGGGACGGACATGGCCATCTTCCAAACCCTTTGGGCCAGGTCCGTGGTTACGGAGATGCCGGCGGTCTCAAGAATCAACTGTTCGTACCGGCTGAAGAAGTCCAAACGCTCTTGGTCTGTCCGTTGGGAGAGGGGGCGGTCTTCGTTCTCTCGGTTGAACAGGACATCGGCCACCGCGTAGCCGTGGGTGATAGCTTCTTCGCTTACGGTCAGCCCAAGCTCGTGGCAGGCGGCCTGCTGTATCTCCTCCAAGGGAGGCCAGAAGCGGACCAGTGTGTTGTAGAAGTCAAAGGAGACCGCTTTGATCATCAGCACGCCATCGAGATTCGAGTTTGAAAAGGCTGCAGGGGAGCCGGCTCAGACGCTGCAGATCAGGCATCCGAAGTCTGGGCATTCTAGCATAAGCCAAGACTGAAGGGAACGATTCTGGCCGTGGGGCCGCGATACTCAGACCTCTGCTCTATCAGCTTCTTAGGGCTGTCACCGGTTTCTGGCGATCACTTTCAGTCACGCAACATCGCGCCCGGTCTTGCGCGTGGTAGGCCCAATGAGTATGCTGAGTCAACTGTCCGGATGGCGTATTTTCCAATCCCCAGAGCGGAGAGATTCCCGGATCGGAGAAATCCAATGAAAGTCGCGGTCGGCGCGGACCACGCCGGTTTTGCATTGAAGGGTGAGATCGTCAGTTGGCTGGAGTCGGAAGGACACCAGGTCAACGACTTGGGCGCCCATGATCTGGACCCCGACGATGATTACCCAGACTTCGCCGTGGCGGTGGCCGGTTCTGTGTCCTCAGGTGAAGCGGAACGGGGCATAGTGATCTGCGGCAGCGGCGTCGGCGCTTGCATCACCGCCAACAAGGTTAAGGGCATCCGGGCCTGCCTCTGCCACGACACTTACTCGGCCCGCCAGGGTGTGGAGCACGACGACATGAACGTGATCTGCGTCGGCGGCCGGATCATCGGCATCGATCTTGCCAAAGTAGTCCTTCAAGCTTTCTTGGGCGCCGGTTTCATCCCCGAACCCCGGTTCCAGCGGCGCTTGGACAAGATGATCCAGGTGGAGCGGAACGGTCTGCCTTAAAGGCCGTTATCTATCGTCCAGGCCGGCCAACAACAACAGCGCCTCGGCAACTTCCGCAGGCGATTCCAGCTGGTGCAATGCCCGAGTCTCCTGCCGTGGGGGCCCGATGTAGACCGCGATCCCGCCCAAGCTTTGCACCACGGTAAAACCATCTTCGTCAGTTTGGTCATCACCGAAGAACACGGGCAGCGGGTCATCTCCGCAACTCTGACGTATCTTCTGGATCGCCTCACCCTTGCCCCAGTCGATGTTGGGCCTGACCTCCACCACTTTCTTGCCCCGGGTAATCTTCATATTTCCGGCCGAAGCGTATGGCTCCACAACCGCCGCAACCGTGCGGACCACCTGCTCAGCGTATGAGTCTGGGGTCATCCTGTAATGGACGGACAAAGTCAGCCTTTTGTTGTGGACCAGTACTCCGGGCACTTCCTTCAATCCCTGCTCCAACCCGCCAGCAACCTCAGCCAACGACTCAATGAATCCGGGTGCTTCGGGGTGGACGAAATCCATGCCCAAGCCGTTCATCTCCAGGCCGTGGTTGCCCGCGTAGACCAGGCCCGGAATGGACACCAGACCCTCCAACTCAGCCAATTCCCGGCCACTCACCACGCCCACGACGAATCGCTCCATCTCTGCCAGATCCGCCAGGCGCCGGCGGGTCTCATCCGAAAGGATGGCGATCTCAGGGCGGGCAACGATGGGCGTGAGGGTGCCGTCGTAGTCGAAGAGCAGCAGCACGCGCGGGGAGTTCGCAAGTTGGCGGCTGACCGCAGGCCAGATGTTCAGCAGATGGGGCATAAATGAGGTTTGGGAAGACGCCGGGTCAGAAGCTGCGGATAGGGCGGCGGGAACGGCGGGTGCCCTGCATCATATCGACGAAGGCCCGTGCGGCCCACATGTAGATATTGTTCTCTTCAACAACGCTGCGCATCCGCACCATTCGCTCGTGACGCTCATCGTAGGGCATCTCGACGGCGTCGAGGATGGCATCGGCGAAATCCTCGGTGGCGTAGGGGTTAACGATCAGCGAGTCGGTCAGCTCGTGGGCGGACCCTGTGAACGGACTCAAGATCAACACTCCGTCTTCGTCAAACCGGCTGGCCACGTATTCTTTGGCCACCAGGTTCATGCCATCATGCAGAGAGCTGACCACGCAGAACCGGGCCATGCGCCGGAACGCCGCCAGGGTAACGGCTGGCAGGTCGTCGGGTAGATATAGGATGGGCTGCCAATCATCGGTGCTAAGCCGCCCATTCACGTTCTCCAGTTCTTGATCGATCTGTCCCGAAAGCTGCTGGTAGGCGTGGATATTGGCCCGGCTCATCACGCCCGCCTGGATGAATACTACTTTGCCCACATATTCCGGATTCTTCTCAAAGAACCGCCCGATGGCGCGTATCCGGTGGGGAATCCCCTTGGTGTAGTCGATGCGGTCGATGCCCAGGCCGACTATCTTTCCTTCCAGATCGTACTCTTCCAACAACCTGTCTATCTCATCGGTCACTTCAGGGCTCTGGGACTCCAGGTTTATCTGCTCAAAGTCGACGCTGATCGGGAAAGGCCTAACTAGCGTCGGTTCTTCCCGTTGGTAGACCAGGTTGTACTCATCATGGACCTGAGACCCCAACACCCGCGCCGCCGCCTCCATGAAGTTATCGCAGTGGTCGCCGATGTGAAAGCCCAGCAAGTCGTTGCCCAGAAGGCCGTCTAGAAGTTCATCGCCCCAGGGGCAGATGCGGTATATCTCGTAGGTGGGCCAGGGGATATGCCAGAACTGCGCGGTGATGATGTCCGGGTCAGCTTCCCGCAGCAAACGGGGCAGCAACGCTAGGTGATAGTCCTGGGTGAATACCGCGGCGGGACGGCCGTCGATCTCGTCCAAGACCTGCTTGGCGAAAACGTTGTTCACCGATTTGTAGGTCTCCCAGTCCGATGTCTGGAAGGTAGGTTCTATGAAAGCGTTGTGACACAGCGGCCACAAGCCTTCATTGGAGAAACCGGCGTAGTAGCCCTGCTCCTCCTGCTCGGTCAGCCAGACCAGCCGCAGAGTGTAGGAGGGGTCGTCCGGAGGTACTTGGATGCGGTTATTCTCGTCAACCGCGTAATAGTCGCCCTTGCCGCCGCCGAACGCGACCCAAGTGCCGCCGCATTCTTGCATCAGGGGATCGATGGCCGTGACCAGCCCTCCGGCGGTGGAGGTATAGCTAAGCCTGCCTTCAACCAACTCGTGCACGTAGGGCTGACGGTTGGAGACCACGATCAGTTGGTAGTCGCCGATCTCCCGTTGTACTAGCCGTTGAAGTTTTTCCCGGGTCCAAGTAGGTTCGCCCATCACCCTACCCCTTATGACTCCTTTGATGTCTCGGGCCGGTTTCAAGGTTTCTGGGTTTTGAGGTTCATCCGCCTGATCTGGCGAGCGAGGCGGGCCGGGGAGGCCTACCGTATCGGGTTAAATTCTTCCACACCAGGCGTAAAAGGTCAAATTGACGGGCTGGCAATCGCAAATTGACACAGCGCCTGGCTGTGAGTACCATACGCGCCTGATTCGCCTGTTTAGCAAGGCCGATTAGGAGATGGGCCCAATGTTCGTACGCCGCGACCTCACAGACACCGTTCCCACGTCCTCCGGAAACATGCATTTCGTGAAGAAGGGGAGCGGATATCCGGTTGTGTTGCTTCACCCGCTGGGCACATCCATCTGGACCTGGGAGGGTGTGATAGATTCTCTCAGCCAGAATTACACCTGCTACGCCTTCGATATGCTCGGACACGGCGATTCTGACAAACCCACACGGCACTTCAACCTTCCCGATTACGCCCAGGCGCTGGACCACGCCTGCCAGGTGTTGAACATACACCGCGCCCACGTAGTCGGCAATTCGGTGGGAGCGGTCTTAGCCACGGAGACGGCCGCCAGCTTCCCGGAACGCGTGGACAAGCTGGTGTTGGTCGGCTGCCCTGTCTGGGGCCCCCGCACCGCCAAAGAGAGGCTGAAGGAAGCTGCGAGCCAGTTCGACGCCAAGGGGATGCCTAAGCCGCGTACGCTCAAGGGACTTAAAGAGGCCACTACCTTCGCCAATCCCCGCCAAGAGTGGTTGGAAGCCAACAACCAGAGCCGGGCCAAGGCCGGTGTATGGGTGGGCAAGCTGATGGAGTCCCTGGCCTATTACGACATCTTGCCCCGCCTGCCAATGATCAAAGCCTCATCCACCATGGTGCTTTACGGTGAGGTTGACCGGCTGCGGGACGGCGAAGAGCTGCTCCATAACAACATCATCAACGCCCAGAAGGTGGTTTTGCCAGGCCTGGGCCATATACCTCAGGTAGAGGACCCCGAAGCTTTCCTCGGCGCGGTTCTGCCCTTTCTTGAAGCCTAGCCGGGAAGCCTGAAAGCAAGGATCAACAGGAGAAGATTTGGCCTCCAACACCAACCGAACGCCTCTCAGACTTCTTGAGGTCATCCGCACGTTGTTCTACACGCCGATCTACGTTTCGGTAGCCGGCGGGTTCCTCGAAAAAGAAGGCTTGGACGTTGACTTCAAGACCTGTCCTCCCGAACTCGGCCATCCGATCAATGCGCTTAACCTCGGCGAAGCGGATATCGCCCAGAGCGGCATCATGCGCTGCATCATCGCCTCGGACTGGGGCGCTGAAACAGTGCCCATACACTTTGCGGAGATAAATTCCAGGGACGGCTTCTTTGTGATCAGCCGGACCAAGCAAGACTCATTCCGGTGGGAGTCTCTCACCGAAGCCAAAGTCATCCCGGTCGATTTCTCTCCCATGCCCTGGGCTTCCTTCCGGTACGCCCTCCAAAGGCATAACATCGACCCATCGGACGTGGACCTGCTCACCGGGCTGAACCTGGACGATGCCATGGCCGCATTCCGCAAGGGAAAAGCCGAGTACATCCACGTTCCTCAGCCCGCCGCTGAAGAGCTGTTGGAAGACGGTTCCGGCCACCTGGCGGTTGCGCTGGGTCCCGAGAACGGGCACCTGGCCTACAGTTCGTTCGCGGCCACACACAAGTTCCTGGAAACCCAACCCGACACCGTCCACAGGTTCACCGTGGGTTACGCCAACGCGCTGGAATGGCTGGCGGCCCACAACGCCGCCGAAGTTGGCGAGGCGGTAGCCGGTTTCTTCCCCGGAGTGAGTTTGGAGTTGGTGACGAAGTCGGTGGCCAGGCTAAAGGCCCAGGACAATTGGCCCACTGAGCCAACCCTGGCACAGCCACAATACGAGAACCTGCACGACATCCTGATCGCCGCAGGACTGGCCAAAGCCCGGCAGCCCTACGAAAAGGTCGTGCGCACGGACATCGTAGAGGCGGCCCTGGCCTCCCGGAAGTAAAGTCCTGGCTGTACCCCAAGGTGTCGGCAGGCATCCAATGGTGTAAGATATATCCCCAGGCAGGCTGGCGGCGCGACTACTTCGCGACAACTTTTAACGAAGCCAGCCGGGCCGCGTCCGGAGGACCCTTTGACCACAATAGCCATCGTTGGCACAGGCCTGATCGGAACCTCACTGGCCCTAGCCATCAAGAACTCCAATCTACAGGTGGATGTCGTAGGCACCGACTATGACAGTTCCGCCCGTTCTGGGGCCGAAAAATCCGGAGCATTCAAGAAGGTCGAGTCCCGCCTTTCCAATGCCATCCGGGGCGCTGATGTGGTGGTCTACGCGGTGCCAGTCATGGCCATGCGTGAGATGATGGAGTCCTCAGCCAGCGATTTCGAGGAAGGCTGTGTGGTCACCGACGTTGGCAGCTCCAAGAAAGTAGTTTTGGGCTGGGCCGAGGAAGTGCTCCCCAAGCACGTCAGCTTCGTGGGCGGACATCCCATGGCTGGAAGAGAAGTCTCCGGCCCGGCCAATGCTGACGGCAACCTATTCAAAGGCAAGGCCTACTGCATCATTCCCAGCGTCACAGCCGAGAAGTCGGCCGTCTCTTCGGTCACGACATTGGCCGAGTCCATCGGCGCCAAGCCATTCTTCATCGGCGTGGATGAACACGACAGCTTCGTTGCCGCAGCCAGCCACCTGCCCTTTATGATGTCGGTTGCGCTGATGGGCACAGCCTCCAAGAGCGCCAACTGGGAAGATATTGCACAACTGGCTTCTTCCGGGTTCGGAGACCTTTCCCGTCTTGCTTCCGGCGACCCGGTCATGCACCGGGACATCTGCGTGTCCAACCCTGAGCCGATAGTTGCTTGGATGGACGCTTACATCCGGGAGATGTACGAGCTGCGCAACATGCTGGCCAACGAGGGCGGGCCCGATCCAGAAGCTGTTCACCAGGTGTTTGTGGACGCCATGGAGGCAAGAGCCCGTTGGAACGCCGGCATATTTACCACCATGGACCGGGTATCTGGACCGTCCACGGAGATACCAACCTTTGCCGAAAGCATGGGCGAGATGTTTATCGGCCGCCGGGGAATCGATGCCCAGAAGAAGATCCTCGGCGGACTGAAAGACGACCCAGCCAAAAAGTCGTAGACTCATGTTCCCGGTGACGGCAGCCACGCTCCACACAGCCTCAATGGTAGGGAGTGAGACCAAACCATGAGCACCGCACCTCCATCAAGCCCCTCCAGAGTCATAAGTGGCCCTTCTTCTTTGGGCGGCGTACTCTCGGTCCCTGGCGACAAGTCCATATCCCACCGGTCCCTGATCCTCAACGCCATCGCCCATGGCGAGGCCCTTGTCCAGGGGCTCTCCGGCGGCGACGACGTGATCTCCACCATGCATTGCCTGCAAGCTATGGGCGTGAGTATCGAGCCCGCAGGGCAGACGGGAAGCTACAGAGTGAGCGGGCGTGGACCACAGCTGGAAGAACCATCAGATATCTTGGACGCCGGCAATAGCGGCACTTCCATGCGGCTGCTCTCGGGCATCCTCGCCTCCCAGTCCTTCGTTTCCGTCATCACCGGCGACGGTTCCCTGCGGACACGGCCCATGCAGCGGATCGTCCAACCTTTGAAGCAGATGGGCGCTCAGATAATGGGCCGGCAGAACGACGCACTGGCGCCGCTGACCATCCGGGGCGGCGGTCTCCAGGGGATCGAGTACGACCTGCCGATGGCCAGCGCTCAGGTGAAATCGGCCATCATGCTGGCCGGACTTTCAGCATCAGGCGAGACGGTCATCCATCAACCGGCCCTGTCCCGCGATCACACCGAACGGATGGTCTCGGCTATGGGCGGCAAGGTCGAAGAAGATGGACTGGACCTGTCTGTCCTTCCAACGGAACTGAAGGCCGTCGATATCACTGTGCCCGGAGATATCAGTTCCGCCGCGTTCTGGATCGTGGCCGGACTCTGCCATCCCAACGCCCGCATCTTGGTCCGCGGCGTTGGTCTGAACCCCAGCCGCACCGGCATCGTTGACGTGCTCCAAGACATGGGCGCGGGCGACTCCCTCCAGCTAGTCGGCCAACGCACCGAGGGCGGTGAGCCGGTGGCCGATATCTTGGTCACCTCCGCCGGACTGCACGGCGTGGAGATAGGCGGCGACATGATTCCACGCATGCTGGATGAGGTGCCTATCCTGGCCGTGGCAGCCTGCTTCGCCGCCGGAGACACGGTGATCCGTGACGCAGCGGAACTCCGGGTGAAGGAGTCCGACCGTATCGCCACCACTGTTTCCGAACTAACCCGCCTGGGCGCAAGCATCGAAGCCACTGAAGACGGCATGATCATCCACGGCAAAGGCCCGGAAGCGGGCGCTCTGAAAGGCGCAGATTGCGAAAGCCATACCGACCACCGGCTGGCCATGTCGATGGCGGTTGCCGGTCTGCTGGCCGACGGAGAGACAACCGTGCACGGTGCGCCAGACGCCTCGGTCTCATATCCGGAATTCTGGCAGGACCTTGAGATGTTGGTCCAGGACGTCCGGTAAGCCAGGTGACGGAGACTTCATCCCCTCCTCTATTGGTGGTGCTTTCCGGTCCGTCGGGCGTGGGGAAAGACGCTGCCCTGGCCGAACTGCGTAAGCTGGACCGCCCTTGGCACTTCGTAGTGACGGCCACCACCAGAAAGATCCGCCCCGGAGAGACCGACGGCAAAGACTACATCTTCCTGGACAAACCCACTTTCTTGGAGATGAAGGACCGGGACGAATTCGTGGAGTTTGCCCAGGTCTACGGCAACTGGTACGGCGTTCCCAAAAGCCAAGTCACCTCCGGCCTGGACGCCGGAAAGGACGTCATCCTCAAGATCGATGTCCAGGGAGCAGCCACCGTCAGGAAGATGGCATCCAACGCCTTGTTCATCTTCATGGTCCCGGGTTCCTTCGAGGAACTCCAGGAACGCCTGTCCCAACGCATGACCGAGTCCACTCCAGAGATGGAACTGCGGCTGAAAACGGCGGCGGATGAGATGAAGCAGGGCAACGGTTTCGACCGCCAAGTGGTCAACAGCAAGGACAATCTTGAACAGGCGGTAGCCGATATCGACGCCACCATCGCCGAAGAGAAGGGACGGGCGGGACGGGCGCCCATTCAGATCCTCTGATCCTTGATATAATCCTCTGACTTAGCAACAGGCAGAAGTTTAGATGACCCAGCGCCCAGAAAAATTAGAAATCAGGCCGCGCCTGCCCGATTGGCTCAAGGTGAAGATGCCGGGCAGCCCCCGCTATCTTGAACTGCAGAACCTGATGAAGGGACAGCAGCTGCACACGGTCTGCGAAGAGGCCCATTGCCCCAACATAGGGGAATGCTGGGACCGGGGAACGGCCACGTTCATGATTCTGGGCGAGATCTGCACCAGGAGCTGCCGTTACTGCGCCGTGACCACCGGCCGCCCCAAGGGCCTGGACCTTCAAGAGCCCAAACGCGTGGCCGAGACCGTCCAGTCCATGGACCTGCGTTACTGCGTCATCACGTCGGTCAACCGTGACGACCTGCCCGACGGCGGAGCGTACATCTTCGCTTCCTGCATCAACAAGATTCGCGAGACCAGCCCGGACTGCCGGGTCGAGGTACTGATACCTGACTTCGCGGGTTCCTGGCCCGCATTGAAGCGGGTGATCGAGGCCGGACCTGCCGTGCTGAACCACAACATCGAGTCCACCGTCCGCATCTTCCCCAAGGTAAGGCCCAAAGGCAGCTACGAGCTTTCCATGGAATTGCTGGCCAAGGCCAAAGACATCGACCCGGCCACCGTCACCAAGTCGGGGATCATAGTTGGCATGGGCGAGTCCGTGGATGAAGTGCTGGAGACCATGTCTGACCTGCGCAAAGTGGACTGCGACCTGCTGACCATCGGCCAGTACCTCCGTCCTTCGATCAGACACCTGGCCATCGACCGTTTCTACCGGCCCGAGGAATTCGAAGAACTGCGCAAGGCCGGAGAGTCGATGGGTTTCAAGCACGTGGCTTCAGGGCCGTTGGTGCGCAGTTCTTACCACGCCGACGAGCAGCACGACGCTGCGTCCGGGCTGCCGGTCTAGCCTGCTAACCAGCGTCCTCTAGCTTCAGAGTCACGGCCACGTCGTCCACCCTCTCCCAGCGGAACTCGGGCTGAAGAGCCAACACCAATTCCGGCTCCACCGACGCCCATAACGCGGCCCCACTCCACGCCCCGGCCCGCTTGGCACATTCGATATCTCTGTGGCTGTCGCCGACGAACAGACACTCGCCCGGCGAGACTTCCAGCGACGTCATAACGTCCTGCAATCCGGCCGGGTCAGGCTTGGGCAGCATCCCCTCAGCGAAGAAGAGCGCCCGGTCCACTGAACCGCCCAATTCTGAGTACTCGAATTCTGGCACGCCAAAGATCTGCCGCTTGTCGGATAGGATGGCCGTGCGGTACCCATTGTCTTTGAGTCGCTTCAGGAGTTCGGGGATTCCGGGATACAGACGCCGTTCCTGCCATACGGCGGCGTGGTAGAAACCCATGTAGGTGTCTACAACCTTTTCCTGGTCGCCGGGAAAGAACCAGGCAAGGTGCTCTAGAAAGGGGCGGGAATACTCCGTGCCCAGATCGCCGGGTGTTGGCTGCGGATAACCCAAAGCCTCGGCAGTCTGGTTCATCAGGGCCATGTGGATGTCCCAACTGTTCCATAGGGTAAGGTCCCAGTCGAAAACCACCGCTTTTAGTTGTATGTCGCCGTTGTTCTGCATAGTACGGTTGCTCGGATTCTACAGTATTCAACCGGATCCTAGTTCGTCTCCGGTACGCTCGCCACACCTCATGTCACCCTGGGTGAAGCGAAGGGTCTGCCAAGGCCTGGATCGGTAGATCCTTCGTCGGCCTGCGGCACTTCTCAGATTGACAAACCTGGGATGCCGGGAAAATAGTTGACAAAGCAACTTTCTCTGTATATAATTGTTTCAGCAACTAAATCAACCCAGTGCTATACTCTGAAAATTTTCGCCTATTCAGCCTGGAGGCAAGATGAAGACACGCGGAATCAATCACCTGGCAATGGTCACCAACGACATGGAAAAAACCGTCCGCTTCTATAGGGACGTCATGGGCTTCCCCCTGGTTGCCGCCATCGGCAACAACCCCAACGGCCTCAGGGCACGGCACTATTTCTTCGAGACCGGCCCCAACTCGACCATCGCGTTCTTCGAATGGGAAGGTGCCGAGGACTTCCACAAGCCGGCAGGGCTGGAAACGGCCGGGCGGGTTCAGTTCGACCACGTTTCCTTCGACGTCGAGACCGAAGATGAATTGCTGGAGCTGCAGAAGAAGCTTGAGGATGCCGGTCAGGAAGTGACCACGGTGGTCGACCACAAGTTCATCCACTCGATCTACTTCCACGACTTCAGCGGCATCGCCCTCGAGGCTTCGGTCTGGATCACCAACCCAACTGGAAAGGCGCCCGACTACTCCAACAAGTACGTCTTCGCCGACGCCAACCCGGTGCCAGCGTTGCAAGAAGCGATGGACAAGGCCAGAATGGTCGAGTCCAGCTAACACCTTCCTGCCTCCTAGGGTTAAAGTTAAGGGGATGGCCCTTCCGCGGAAGGGCCATCCCCTTATTTGTTGAGAGACCTTATAACAATGCAGCAGAAACCAGACCTGGTGATCGTAAATACCGAAGCCCTGACCATGGACCAAACGGCCCCAAACGCCCAGGCTGTCGCGGTCGCGCAAGACCGTATCCTGGCCGTTGGCAGTGACGCCGACATCAGGGGCATCGCCGGCCCGGACACCCAGATCATCGACGGCCAAGGCCTCACTCTGGTGCCAGGCTTCATCGACTCCCACATCCACCTCCTGTCCCTGGCCCGCACCACCCAGGAGCTGGACTGCAGCCCAGACAAGGCGGCCTCCGTGGTTGCGATCGCCCACCGGGTCTTCGAGTGGGCCCGCATCGTCCCGCCAGGAGAATGGGTCCGCTGCTACGGCTACGACGACCTGGCGCTGGACGAACACCGGCACCCAACCCGCCATGACCTGGACGAGATATCGCCCCGGCATCCGGTGCGCATAGACCACCGGTCCGGACACGCTTCCGTCCTGAACAGTCTGGGACTCCAGATGGCCGGCATCAACGCCGAAACCCCGGACCCGGTCGAGGGTGTGATCGACCGGGACACCAACGGCGAACCCACCGGCGTGCTGTTCGAGATGTCTGCATACCTGTCTCAGCGCGCGGACTTCGGGCGCACCCGCAACAAGATGCGGCAAGGAGTAACCGCGGCCAACCGGCTGCTCCTGAGCTACGGAATCACTTCCCTGCAAGACGCCGGCCATCAGAATGGGACGGAACGGTGGCAGGCGTTTAGGGACCTGATCGACTCAGAAACACTGCAGTCAAGGACCACCATGATGGCCGGACAGCAGGCTGAACTGTTGGATGCAGGGCTTTCTTGGGGTTCGGGAGACAACCGGCTGCGCCTAGGCCACGTCAAGATCATGCTGACCATGAGCACCGGCGCGCTCCACCCCAGCTTTGAGGAATTTTCAGAAACAGCCGCCGAGGCTGCCCGTTCCGGGTTCCCAGTGGCAGTCCATTGTGTGGAGCAAGAAGCGGTTCAAGCAGCAGCGCAGGTGATAGCCGCTCTGCCTCCCTTGCCAGCGGGTGTACCGCCACACCGAATCGAGCATTGCTCCGAGTGTCCGCCGGACCTGCTGGAAGCGGTGCGCGCAAGCGGGGCTGCCGTGGTCACCCAGCCCGGTTTCATCCACTGGAACGGGCCCAGCTACCGCAAGAACGTGGCTGAGTCGCTGCAGCCCCATCTTTATCCCATCGGGCCGTTGGACGCCGCCGGAGTGAACATGGCGTTCGGCTCCGACGCCCCAGTGATCAACCCCAACCCCTGGCCCGGCATCTACAGCACCGTCACCCGCAAAGACCACCAAGGGCTGTCCGTTCCCAAAGAGGGTTCCTCGGTGGGAATCAGAGCGGAATGGGCAACCCGCATGTACACGATCTCGGGAGCCCAGTCCGAGGGCACACAGGCGGAGAAAGGCTCCATCACCCCCGGCAAATTGGCCGACTTGGTGCTGGTGGACGCCAACCCGTTGAACGTGGATTCCGAGGGCCTGAAAGACATCAAGGCCAAGATGACCATGATCGGCGGAAAGGTGGTCTGGGAGGGGAGGTAAGACTGGCAGCTTTCAGTCGTCCGCCGGTCGGCATTCCCTCTCAGTAAATCACAGGTGGTGAAAGGAAGAAGATCAGATACACCAGATAACCAACTACCGTGCCTAGGACGACAGTGAAGCCAGCGATCGCCTGGGCCAACTGCCACTTACCCTCTGGAGCACGTTTCCCCAGCACCACAAACCCCATCCCGGCAGCCACGGGAATAATCCCCCAGAACCGCCCCGTATCGCTGGCAAATAGTATTCCAGCGATGATAAAAAGCACTAACGCGGCCGCTCCTGACAGAGCCAGAATGGCACAACCGGCGATTGGCGGCATCGAGGTCTGAGGACCATTCCCACTAGAATCTGATTCTGCCCGAGCAGCGTGGCTGGAAAGTGACTGCCCGCACCTATTGCAGTACCCGGCCGAAGAAGTGCTCGGATCACCGCAACTCTGACAGACCAATATCCCACCTCATTCTAGCCGCAGAAAACCCCGGCCGACTGCCTGGAACCAAAGCCACCCCACCCATTCAAAGAAAACCCAATTGCACTGGCGTAGAAAACCCGGTTGCACCGGTTAGCGGTGGCGGGCAGTTCTGTAGTCGGAAAGGTCAACTACTCCAACGGTGGTTCGACAAGCTCACCACGAACGAATTCAATCCAGATCGAAATAGCAAAAGAGTTCGGAGCTTCAGACCTCACAGATCCTCTGGAATCCACGCCTGACCAAAGCCACCCCACTCATCCGATGAAAACCCGGTTTCACCGGTGGCGGGCGGTTATGTAGTCGGAGAGGTCTATCAGGGACTGTTTGGGGGCGCAGTCGGGCAGGACCTGCAGGGCCTGACGGGCCTTGTCGCTATAGTCCTGGACCACCTGCTCGCAGTCGGGCAGGATGGTCGAATCGTTGATCACATCAACCACCTTCTGCAGCTTGCGGTCATTGGTGCGGTCCTTGAATAGCGACTGGACCAGGTCGTCGTTGGGGTACCGCTCCATCAGCATGATCGTCGGCAGGGTCAACACGCCGTTCAGCAGGTCGCTGCCGACCGGCTTACCCAGGTTGGAAGGGTCGCCCTGGAAATCCAGGAGGTCGTCGCGCACCTGAAAGGCCATGCCGATGTTGTAGCCGTAGTCCCGCAGCGCCTGAACCTCGGTCTCAGACGCTTCGCCCAGCACCGCGCCCGACTCGCTGGCGGTGCAGAACAAAGACGCCGTCTTGCGGTAGATGCGGTCGTTGTAGAGGCTCCTGGCCTGGGTGGCGTCAAAGGCCGTGAAGTATTCCATGAGTTGGCCGCTGGCCAGTTCCATGATCGTCTCGGAGAACCGGCGGATCACCCGGATGTTCTGGGTGTCGCAGACAAAGGTCGCCGAGGTGGCGAAAACGTAGTCGCCGAAGAGCACCGCGACGTGGGGACTCCAGGTGTTGCTCACGGTGGCCCGGCCCCTTCGCAGGGGCGAGTTGTCCACGGTGTCGTCGTGGATCAGCGTGGCCAGGTGCAGCAGTTCAACCGCGCTGGCCATGATGATGGGGCGTTCCTCGTCGTGGGGGTGGAACTGGGCGGCCAGCAGGGTTATCGCCGGGCGCACCCGTTTGCCCCCGGCGTCGGTCACGTACTTCAGCAGAGGTTGGACCTCTGACGTTTCGGTGTTCGCCAGGTCCCGTAGTCTCTCATCCACCTTGGCCAGGCCCTCTTGGACCGGGGCGTAGATGGATGCCGTGCGTTGGTCTAGGCCGTGGAGCATATTATTCGGAGGCCCCGATACCCAGTTTCTGGACCTCTTCCTCGATCAATTCAGGGTCCAGCTTAGTATACAGCGGCGAGGGCTGGCGCAGGTCTGCGCCCGGTTTGATACCGTCCACCAGCGATCGGTAGTCCCAAGCGCCATGTTCCACCGGACCGTCGAAGCCCAGAAACTCGTGGACCTTCTGTGAACTGAAGGGCATGAAGGGATAGAGGATGGTCTTCAGGCAGTTGATGGCCTGCATGGCCACGGTCAGACTGCTTCCGGCCAGGTCCCTATCTTCCTTGATCGACTTCCAAGGGGCCTTGGTGTCCAGGTAGCGGTTGGCCTCCTGGGCCAGACCGAACGCCTGGGTGACGGCCGACTTGAACCGGCAGTTGTATAGGCTGTCGTCCACCGAGTCCATGGTCTCGCGGGCGGTGCGGAGCAGGCCTTCGTCAACCTCGTCCAAGGACTGGACCCCCGGCACCTTGCCGTCGAAATTTCTGAAGGTGAACGACAGCACCCGGTTGACCAGGTTGCCGTAGGTCGCCACCAGCTCCTCGTTGTTGCGGCGGACGAATTCAGACCAGGAGAAGTCCGAGTCTCCGGACTCGGGCATGTTGATCGAGAGCAGATACCGCAGGGGGTCGGGGTCGTACTTTTCCAGGTAGTCGGGGACCCACACGGCCCAGTTCTGGCTGGTGGAGAACTTCTGGTTCTCCAGGCTCAGAAACTCGTTGGCCGGGACGTCGTAGGGCAGGTTCAGGCCGTTGCCGTAAGCCATGATGATCGCCGGCCAGATGATGCTGTGGAAGGGGATATTGTCCTTGCCGATGAAGTAGTAGCTCTTGGTGTCCGGGTCCTTCCAGAAGTCTTCCCACTTCCCTGAATCGCCGTTCTTTTGCGCCCATTCCACCGCCGCCGACAGGTACCCGATGACGGCCTCGAACCAGACGTAGATGCGCTTGGAGTCGTAGCCGTCCAACGGCAGCGGGACGCCCCAAGACAGGTCCCGGGAGATGGCCCGGTCCTTGAGTCCGTCGCGGAGGAACTGCCGGGTGAAGTTCTTGACGTTGTTCCGCCAGTGGTCCTGCTTCTCCACCCATTCCAGCAGCGGCTGCTCGAAGGCCGACAACTTCAGGAAGAAGTGTTCTGACTCTCGAAACTCGGGCGTGGTGCTGCAGATGGAACAGCGGGGCTCCACCAGTTCTTGCGGGTCCAGGGTCCGGCCGCAGGCGTCGCATTGGTCGCCACGGGCGCGGGTGTTTCCGCAATGCGGACAGGCGCCTTCCACATAACGGTCCGGAAGGTAACGGACGCACTGGGCGCAGTATGCCAGCAGCATGTTGTCCGTATAGATGTAGCCCTTCTCGTGGAGCGAGTTGAACACGTCGTGGACCACCTTCTCGTGGTTCTCCGTGTTGGTGGTGGTGAACAGGTCGAAGGAGATGCCCAGTTGCTGCCAGGACTCCAGGAACATGGCGTGATAGCGCTCGACCACTTCCTGGGGGGAGATGCCTTCCTGGTCGGCCCGGATGGTGATGGGGGTGCCGTGGGTGTCGCTGCCCGAGACCATCAGGACTTCGTTGCCCTTCATGCGGTGGTAACGGGCGAAGATGTCGGCGCTCAGGTAACAGCCGGCGATGTGACCCAGGTGGAGCGGGCCGTTGGCGTAGGGCCAAGCAACAGCCACGAAAATACGTTCAGGCAAAGGGGAAATTACTCGTTACGATTTACGGATTCAGGCGTCGATATTCTATCACAGGTCCCGGCTGATCGAGCGTACCGGAAGATTCAGGCGGCGCTCCAGACCGGTGGCAAGGACAGAGTCTGTTGGGATACACTCCGGCTGTAGTCCGAGGGTGGATAACGCCGAATCCGGAGATGATCGCGGACGATGAAATATCCCGACTCATACGCTCGAAACGACCCAGAGAACAACGGCGGGAATGATCCGGAACAGAACCGTAGACTGGCCGTCTCTCTAGAGGGGGAAGACCTTGAGACATGGAACGTCCACGTCAGCACACTGGTGGAAAGCGAACGCTTTCTGAAAGCGGCCATCAAGACCAACGACGCCGCCGTGGCCATCGCCACCCCCCTGACCTATCTCTTCAAGGCCCTGGGCGTCCCCCTCCGCCTGCTCACCTACAGCACCTCGGGCATGGTCCACATCTTCTTCCGCATACTGCTGACCCCGGTCTTCGGAGTGGTCCTCCTAACCTCGTCCATCTGGGCCACCACCCCCCAGGCACGGCCGCTGCTGCTTATCTTCGGCCCGCCTTTCGTGATCCTATCCCTCTGGCTCCTCCCCCTATTCCCGGAGCAGGCCGAGATTCGCGAAGCAAAGATCAGTCTGTGCAAGGTATGGCCGCTAAGCCGAAGAAGGCTGGAGTGGATCAAGACGCACCGGGTTTATTAGGGGGCTGGCAACGGAGATTGCTTTTGTGGTTAGGCATACCGTACAATCTTGCCGCATCTGATAGGTAGACGCCTACAATCCGATTTAAGACTTGGAGGCAAGATGGCTTACAAAGCGAAATTCAATGTCCCAGACTCACAGCTTGGAAATGCTGACGTTGTTTTCACCGTATCGACGGACCGAGGTAGGTTAGGTGAACTGCATATCAGCAGAGGTGCAGTCGCTTGGAAGCCGCTAAACGGGAAGGACTCATACAAAATGGCATGGATCAAGTTCGGTAGTATGATGCAAGACAACGGCAAGAAACGACCCGGAACTTAAACTTGCTGAAGTTGAGCCACCTCCCCAAATCTTACCCCCGTTTGACAAGCCATACCCCACTTGATACGATTCTCAAGTTACAACATTACGAATTCCGCTAAGAACGGGAGTAGTAAGGATACCCTGCCTGAGAGAGCCGGTGGCTGGTGTGAATCCGGTGGCAGTAGGGTCCCGAACTCGCCCGGGAGCGGCCCGCCTGAACTACGAGTAGGGCGCGGCGGTTGACACCGATAAAATGTCTTCGAGGGACCCGGCGACGTGATCCTTCCCGTGTGATTCCGGGGAAGAACGCAGGGTCTGAAGAAGGGTGGTACCACGAGCTTCAAGCCCGTCCCTTCCATTGGGATGGGTTTTTTTATTGGGAATTTTTTCCCTTCGACAGGCTCAGGATGAGCGGGCCTACCAGGCTGTGGGAATCGAGAAAGAAATGGAACTTACCGGCGCTGAAATAGTCTGCGAAAGCCTTCTCAAGGAAGGCGCTGATGTGGTCTTTGGACTGCCCGGCGGAGCGGTGCTCCCTCTATATGGGGCACTCACCAGCTACCCGGCAGTGCGCCACATCCTGGTGCGCCACGAACAGGCCGCGGCCATGGCCGCCGACGGCTACGCCCGCGCCACCGGCAAGGTCGGCGTCTGCGTCGCAACCTCGGGCCCCGGCGCCACCAACCTGGTCACCGGCATCGCCGCCGCACAGATGGACTCGGTACCCATGGTCGCCATCACCGGCCAGGTGCCCCGGCCCTACATCGGCCGCGACGCCTTCCAGGAGACCGACGTCACCGGCGTGACCCTCCCCATCACCAAGCACAATATCCTGGTCATGGACGTTAAAGACGTGGCCCAGGCCATCCATGACGCCTTCCACATCGCCCGCACCGGACGCCCCGGGCCGGTCCTGGTAGACATACCCAGGGACGTTTTGCTGGGCGAGAAGACGGAATTCGTCTGGCCCACCGAGACCAAACTCCCCGGATACAAGGTCCCCGGCGAGGCACCCGAAGACCAGGTGGCCGCCGCCGCTGACTTGATCAACAAGTCCGAGAAGCCGTTGATTATGGCCGGACATGGCGTGCTTATCTCCCATGCCTACGGTCTGATGGCCGAGTTGGCGGAGAAAGCACAGATCCCGGTGATAACCACCCTCTTGGGCATCAGTTCTTTCCCGACGGACCATGAACTGAGCCTGGGTATGTCGGGCATGCACGGCATGGCCTACTCCAACCTGGCCATCGATGAAGCCGACCTGATAATCGGGCTTGGCATGCGCTTCGACGACCGGGTCACGGGCCGGATATCCGACTTCGCCCCCAACGCCAAGTTCGTCCACGTGGACATCGACGCCTCGGAGATCGATAAGAACGTCCAGACCGACGCCGGAGTTGTCGGAGACCTGAAAGCCGTGTTGGGACAGTTACTGCCCAAGGTCGAAGCCAACGTCCACATCGACTGGCTGCGTCATATCGAAGAATTGAAGACTCAGCACCCGTCCCACGTGGTGCGGGAGTCCGACGAGCTCCTGCCTCAGTACGTATTGAAGCGGTTGACCGAGACCACCCAAGGCCGGGGCATCGTGGTCACCGGCGTGGGCCAGCACCAGATGTGGGCCGCGCAGCACTGCCAGTTCAAGGACCCCAACACGTTCATCACATCGGGCGGTTTGGGCACCATGGGATTCGAAGTCCCCGCCGCCCTGGGCGCCCAGGTGGGCTTGCCCGACGCGACGGTCTGGTCGGTCTGCGGCGACGGCGGGTTCCAGATGACCATGTGCGATATCGCCACCGCCGTCGAGAGTGGCGCCGACGTCAAGTTCGCCATCTTGAACAACACCAACCTGGGCATGGTCCACCAACTTCAAGACGTGTTCTTCGAGAAGGAATACATGGCCAGCGAGTTCTCGGCCAACCCCGACTTCGTGAAGATCGCCGAGGCCTACGGCATCCGGGGCATCCGCGTCACCAAGAAGGACGAGGTTGTGGACGCCGTCCAACAGGCGATGGAGACCGCCGGTCCCGTGATCGTCGACTTCATGGTCAAAGAAGACGAGATCGTCTTCCCCTTCATCCCGTCGGGCCAGTCGGTCAAAGAGATGTTGGAAGAGCCGGCGCCAGAGGGACATGCCTAGAATGGTCCAGACCAACGGCACCCAACAACATACCCTCATCGCCATGGTTGAAGACAAACCGGGCGTGTTGACCCGCGTGGCCAGCATGTTCCGCCGCCGGGGGTTCAACATCGCCAGCCTGGCCGTGGGCAGCAGCGAAAAACCGGGCCTGTCCCGCATGACCTTCGTGGTCAACGGCGACGACTATACCGTGGGCCAGGTGACCAAACAGCTGGACAAGCTCATCGACATCTTAGAGGTCGAAGATATCACCAGCGAACGCATCGTCGCCCGGGAATTGGCCTTGATCAAGGTCAAGACCACCCCGGTAACCAGGGGCGAGATCATCCAGATTGTCAACCTCTTCCGGGCCGGTATCATCGACGTCGGAAGCGAGTCGATGGTCATCGAGATCACCGGTGAAGAGGACAAGATAAACGCCCTGCATAACCTGCTGGCCCCCTTCGGCATCATCGAGATGTCACGGTCCGGGCTGGTTGCCATGGTGCGGGGCGAGGCCAACGGGTTGGCCAACGGACACTCAAATGGAAACGCCGGTGGCCAGATAAACGGCCACTCCTAGATACGAAAGTCACGCAGCATAAGACGAACCGGGAGAAGGACAGAACTAAAATGGTAGACGTTTATTACGACAAAGATGCAGACCTAAAGTACCTGGAAGGAAAGACCATCGGCATGGTCGGCTACGGCAGCCAGGGCCACGCCCACGCCCTCAACCTGAAGGACAACGGACAGAATGTTGTGGTTGGCCTCTACCCCGAAAGCAGCAGCCGGGCCGTTGCCGAAGCAGCGGGTCTGCGGGTTGCCGACGTCCCAGAGGTTGCCAAAGAAGCCGACGTGCTGATGATGGTCATACCCGACCACATTCAGGGCCGCATCTACCGCGAGCAGATCGAGCCCAACCTGAGGCCGGGCAGCGCCCTGATGGTCGCCCACGGTTTCAGCATCCATTACGGAGAGATCGTCCCGCCGG
>CAYXDE010000040.1:20804-29473 GCA_964463525.1 uncultured Dehalococcoidia bacterium
CCGGAGATCGCCTTCTTCGAGTGCCTGCACGAGCTGAAGATGATCGTCGACCTGATGTACCAGGGCGGCTTCAACTACATGCGCTATTCGGTCAGCGACACCGCCGAGTACGGCGACCTGACCCGCGGACCCCGCATCATCGACGAACACGTGCGCGACAACATGCGCGCCGTTCTTAAAGAGATCCAAGACGGCACTTTCGCCAAGGAATGGATCGCCGAGAACGACGAAGGCCGCCCACGGTTCACCCCCCTGCGGGAGCAGGCCCAGCACAGCCAGATCGAGGACATCGGCAAAGAACTTCGCGCCATGATGCCCTGGATGGACCCCAAATAGGTGGCTCGCCACGTTTTCATGGGATCTGTCCGTTGCGACAGCCGCAGCGGGCACAGATCACGGACTTCCCGAGTCGGGATGGGTCAGCAACACTGAATAACTGGAGCAATATCATGAGGAAATTGGAGGCGTTGAGCGTAGTCGATCATCGCCCGCTGGTCCTGGCAGGGCTGGCGGCGGTTGACTACGCGGCCCTGGCGACCCTTTCTGATCACCGCGTTTAGCGGCAAAGGCACACCCAAATTCATCAACAGAAAGGGATTAGGTAATAGAAATGGCTAAAGAAAAAGTATTGCTCTTGGACACAACTCTCCGCGACGGCGAACAGTCTGCCGGCATTGGCATGACCGGCGTCGAGAAGATGGAGATCGCCCGTCAACTGCAGAAGATGCAGGTAGACATCATCGAAGCCGGCTTCGCCGCCAGCTCGCCCGGAGACTTTGAAGCGGTGTCCGCCATCGCCAAAGAGGTCGACGGGCCCATCATCGCGTCCCTAGCCCGCGCCGTCGCCGACGACGTGGACCAGGCCGCCAAGGCCGTGGAACACTCCAAGCGGCCCCGCATCCACGTGTTCCTCTCGTCTTCCGAGATCCACCAGATGCACCAGCTGCGCAAGAACCGGGAAGACGTCCTGGAGATGGCCGTGAACAGCGTGGCACGCGCCAAGGGCTACTGCGACGACGTCGAGTTCTCGCCCATGGACGCCACCCGCACCAACCCTGAGTACCTGTTCCACATGCTGGAAGAGGTGATCAAGGCCGGCGCGACCACCATCAACATCGCCGACACCGTGGGCTACGCCATTCCTTCGGCCACCGGCTTTGGCCAGTTGCTGAAAGACGTGCAGGCCAACGTACCCGGCATCGAGAACGTGACGCTGAGCGTCCACTGCCACAACGACCTGGGCCTGGCCGTGGCCAACAGCCTGATCGCCGTGGAGTTCGGCGCCCGCCAGGTTGAGGGCTGCATCAACGGCATCGGCGAGCGGGCCGGCAACGCCTCCATCGAAGAGATCATCATGGGTCTGGACACCCGGAAAGACCACTTCGGCATCGAGATCGGCGCCGACCCCACCCAGATCTATGGCGCCAGCCGCATGGTCAGCCGCATCACCGGGATGAACGTCCAGTCCAACAAGGCCATCGTCGGCGAGAACGCCTTCCGTCACGCCTCGGGCATCCACCAGGACGGCGTCCTGAAAGACCGCTCCACCTACGAAGTCATGCAGCCGGAGCGCGTGGGCGTTCCCGGCAACAGCATGGTCCTGGGTAAGCTCAGCGGCCGGTCAGGCCTGCAGTCCCGGTTGGAAGACCTGGGCTACAGCCTCTCCCGGGAAGACATGGCCCGCGTGTTCGAGTCGTTCAAGGAACTGGCCGACAAGAAGCGGGAGGTCACCGACCGCGACCTAGAGATCCTCATGGACGAGGAGAAGCGGACGGCCAGCGAGCCCATCAGCTACACGCTGGACCACGTCCAGTTCACCGGCGGCGACCAGGGCATACCCACCGCCACCGTCAAGCTGGTCGGCCCAAATGGCGAAGACATCACGGACGCCTGCACCGGCAACGGTCCGGTGGACGCGGTCTGCAACGCCATCGACCGGGCCATCGGCTCCGAGTCCAAGCTGGTGGACTTCAACGTCCAGGCGGTAACCGAAGGGATCGACTCCCAGGGAACCGTCACCATCCGCATCGAGAAGGACGGCCGCACATACACAGGAAGGGGCGCCGATACCGACATCATAGTCGCCAGCGCCAAGGCTTACCTGAGCGCGGTAAACCGGCAACTGGCCTCCGACGAAGAGTCCAACGTCCCCGCCCTGGGCAGCACGCCCGACTAGAGCGGAGGACCATAGGGATCAAAAAGGCCGCCCCGATTCATCGGAGCGGCCTTTTCTATATCGTAAGCATGCAAAGGATGCTCACACTCTCCGGTTGACGGGGGAGCGGGTCCATGGTGTGAGCACTGGTTCAACATCAAGTTCCCGCCGGCTTCACGGCTTGTTCATGGCCTGAAGCTCCTTCTTCATGCCCACACTGCGGTCAGTAGCTAGCATATAGTCGCATCCGGTAATAGCCACTACCGGCGTTTCCTAACATGCCGTGCCCGCCGGGAGGGTCGCCGATCGCCCAAGAGGCTTCTATCCCAGACCCGTAGCGGACTAGTGGACGGCTTGGAGGACGTGGCCTTATGAGTCTATGTCTGTCCTTGGCGATGCGTGCAGCCAAAGCACAGGGAACCTCGATTCGGCGAACTGTTATTTTCTCGATCCTTCTTTCCCTCTTGGTATTTCAGGCCTGCGGTGGCGGGGAGTCTCCAGGCACCATATCGCCCGATGCCACGCCGGAACACACTGTCCCAGCAACCGATTCTGGTGTTGACCCCAAGCAGACTCCGCTGCCTACCGCACAACCTACCCCTGTTCCTCTGGATGAGACAAAACTGGAACCGGTCTGCAGCTTGAACCTGGACCGCGTGGGAGAGATGGTCCGGGTTTCCGGGCAGATAGTCTTTCTGGAGGCCAACCTGCCAGGGGGGGTCTTCGCCCAGTTGGAAGAGGAAGATTGTTCCCTCGGCGTTTTCGTTGACCGGGACTATTGGAACAAGTGGAAGGGCGAAGAAAAGGCCCGCTTCACGGTGGGCTCCTGGATCGAAGTCGAGGGCCAGCTTGGAGCGTACCTGGGCGAACTCGAGGTCCAGTTGACGTCTCCTGCGTTGCTTGCAGCAGGCACGCAAACGCCAACAACAGGCACAACAACCTTGATTCCGAAGGACCTATGTGATGTTGGCCACTCCCTGGTCGGACAAACAGTGACGATAACCGGCACTATAGTTTTCATCGACGCATCCGATCAGAGCGGCCAGTTCGCCGACCTCACAGGTGGGGGTTGTAGTGTCGGCGTTTGGGCCGACCAAGACCAGATTGCCGGTTGGCCCAGCGATGCCCGGTCACTGTGGCTGGAAGGCGTGCCGGTGGTGGTGGAAGGCAAACTCACCTCATTTGGGGGCGAGGTGATCTTGGAGATCAGCGCTCCGCTATCGAAGCCGGAGAACGGTGTGCCGGCCGGCGGCTTACTCCCGACCCCTGCTGCCCCGGCGCCCAATGGGCCATTCAGCGAGGCCCCGACCGATGAGCCGCCCAGCGTCCACGACGCTTGTGCATTGTTGGAGCCCAAGGCGGGCCGACAGGTCCAGTTGATCGGCGTCACGCGGTTCGTCGACGAAGCTGATCCCGCGGGGATATTCCTCGACTTTGCCGTAGGCGATTGCCCGGTGGGCATAATCATGGAGCGACGCCAATGGCAGGCTCTCGACAGCCAGACCAGAGACCTGTTCAACCATGGCGAAGCGGTACGGATCGAAGGAAGACTGGACTTCTTCGAAGGAGCTCTTGGGCTAGAGATCACCGGTCCGCCGGTGCCACTGGAGCCCAGGTCCGTCCCCGAAGACTGGTTCCGGGGCATAAACGTATTCGACAACGAGGGCGGAGGTTTGGTCGACTATGCCACTTCCCTGGATGTGGGAGGCGGCGCCGATACCGAAGCTGAAGCAGAAATGCTCCGGGAACACGTCAATGTCATGCATGCACTGGGCATCGCCTACGTAGGAGAGGTGAACATCTACCACGCTTCGGAAGCAAATATCTTGACACATTATCCCGGTTTGGGGGAGGGGCTCGCCGTCGACTTGGACGGTCGTGTGCCCATCATGTGGAAGAACCCGATGCTGGCGATAGGTGAGACGGAAGCCTACTGGGGCAACACTTTGCACCCAGTGTGGCAGGACTACCTCAAGCGGCACGTAGAGCGCCAGGTAGACGCCGGGGTTGATGCCATCTTCTTCGACAACCCCCACGGCGTGGCGGGCGCTGTAGTCGATACCCGGTACAACGGTGACTTCAATCCAGTTACGCTTTCCGGGTTCAGGGAATACCTCCAAGAGACTTACTCAGAGCCAGAATTGGAGGACCTAGGCATAGTAGACATCGCTGATTTCGACTACCGGCAGTTCATCTTCGACAACGGCTACGCCTCTCGATTCCGGGATTACGGTCAGCGGTGGGATGTACCGCTGTTCAACCAGTTCTACACCTACATCGACGCCGAGAACGAACGGTTCGTTGCCTCCCTACTCCAATACGCCAAGGAGTATGCCCGCGGCCAAGGGCGCGACGTGATCGTGTTCACCAACATATACGGGATGGAGCAGAACTTCCTTCGCTTCGCCCCTTACATCGACGGCGTCCATATGGAGTTTGAATACCTGGGTGAAACGCCCGCCAGGGCCGGGCCGGTCCTGCGGATCGCCGGGGCGTTGGGTCTGCGGACCGACATCTACCCCAGCCCTACTTGGACCAACCGTGTCCTGATCGAGATGGGGCAGCCCAACACTTTATTGAAAACCTGGATCGCCGATGCCTACTCCAGTGGAGCAGCGCTTTCCGTACCAAGCGGATATGCTGCCTCCCCAAGGGAAGCTGGGGAAGACATCACCTTCATGGCCGACATGGACGCCATCGACCCTTACTATCGTTTCGTGTTGGAGCATCCTGAGTGCTGCACGGCACTGCAGACCGAAGCGGATGTGGCGCTCGTCTACCATGCTCCATCGGAAAGAAGTGACCCCGAAATCGCCCGGCCCAGGTTTGTGGCAGCCAGCGAGGCTTTGATGGAAGCCAATATCCAGTACAACGTTCTTTGGCTGGATGGCGGGGAAAGCGTCCCGGCCAATACATCTCTAGTCGTACTACCCACTCCAGTGACCCCGCTGGACCCGGCTGAAGAGAGGGCGTTGGACGGGGTGCGTGTGGTTGATTTCGCTCCAGGGACTTCAGCGGAGGCCCTCCTGCAAACCGTGCGGGAGACCATAGAGGCTGCCGTTCGGGTTGGGGCTGATCAGATCGAAGCGCGGCTCTCTCAGGTTGGGGATACGGTGGTCGTCAACCTGCTCAACACCGACTACAACATCGAGACCGACGAGTTGTCGGACAGCATTGAATTCAGCGTAGACGTTCGCGTACCGGGTGAGCGGGAGATATCCTCGGTCAGGCTGCTTTCCCCTGAACCTTCCATGGACCTGCCACTCGATTTCAACCAGGAGTCCGGCGTGGTCAGCTTCAACGTGCCCATCGTTCACGCTTGGGGCGTGGTGGTGCTGAAGTAGCGCGGTCAAACCCCATCCAGGTCTAGGAACCTAGGAAGGCGCAGAAGGGACAGATCAGTGGCTGTTGCCTCACGTCTTCTCCCCGTCGTTGGATCACGTTCATCCAGATCCCCACTGTTGAGCGGAGCACACGCGACACGGACTGAAGACTTTCACACCGTGGGGGCGGGTTAGAGACCCGCCCCCACGGGGTTTCGGTGACTGTGGTTACTTAGACCTTTCCGGCCACACCGGGTCGTGGTAGCCCAGTGGGACCGAGGGTCTGGCCCATTGGGGCGGTGTCTCGGATAGGCCGAGGACCGGGGCCAGGTGTCCCAACCGGCCCATAGGGGTATCGCTGGTGGTGGACCAGCTTGCCACCTCTTCGGGGGTGAACTCGGACGGAACGTTCTTGAGGTCTGACTCGGGGATCTGGCCCTGGTCCACCAGCCACTTCCCGACCTGGGCCAGGGAGATGCGGACCAGCCAACTGCCGCCCTCGTGGACCCGCTTGTTCAAGGCGACCATGCCTCCGAAGGCCATCAGGTAGCCGGTGAGGTAGTCGATGGCCGACACCGGGTAGAACTGGGGGCCGGGCGCAGCGCCAGGGAATAACTCACCTTGGCGGTTGGTGATGCCGCTGACAGTCTGGACCACCGTGTCAAAGCCGCGGCGTGACGCCCAGGGACCCTCATGGCTGAAGGCGCAGAGGGACACATAAACCAGGCCAGGGCGAATCTCCGCCAACTCCTCCGGCGATAGACCCCGGCCACCAAGAGTGCCCGGCCGGTAGCCCTGTGAGAACACATCTGTCTGGCTTACTAGACCGCGCAGTGTTTCCAGGTCTTTCGCCTCGCGCAGGTCCAGTTGGGCATTGAGTTTGCCGTGGCCGGTGTCGTATTCCTGGTATCCGATGTTGGGCAGGTGCGCGCCGGTTATCTTCATCACGTCTGCACCGTGCTCGGCCATGGTGCGTGCGCAGGTGGGCCCGGCCAGCACGCGTGTCAGGTCCAGCACCCGTACTCCGGACATCGGCCGGCTGCCCTCGGGCAACGCCTCAGGAGGGGCGTCTCCAATCTTAGTGATCTCCATCAACGGCAGCGATGCGATGGCGGCGGCCTGGGGGTGCTTTGCCCATTCTTCCATGGTGCGCACCATGCCACCGGCGCCCTTGGCCTCGATGATCGCTTCCTCTAGGTCCAGCGCGTTCCACTGGGCCACGGCCTTGGTCACCGCGTCCCGGTTCTCTTCAACACCCAGCACGCTCATGGCGGCGGCGCGGTGGTTGGGGAAGTTGCAGTGCAGATAGCTCCAGCGTCCGTCCTTGGTCGGATAGGTGCCCATAACGGTGTTGCGTTCGGTGGAGACGCCGGCCCCGTCCATCTGCATGTATTTGCCGCTGCGCAGCGAGGCGGTGGCCCGGCGGGCGTCCAAGGACACTTCCTGGCGGCGGCCGGTCCTGGACTCCCAGAGATCGGCAACGGCCAGGCCTACCGCGCTCAGCGCGGCGGTGGCGGTGTCTCCGATACGGAAGGGCGTGGGCAATATGGGGTCTGTGCCGCCTGTGATGGTCAGGCCTTGGGTCTTCTCTTCACTCCATCCGGCGATGGGCAGAAGATTCTTTAATATCTCGTTGGCCATGTGAGTGGACTCTCCTTGCGGTACAAAGGCTATGCCATTAGAAAATCTATCTTACCCGATGTATCAAGTTCCGGCCTCAGCCGGAGCTGCAAGTGATACTATCCAGACTGTGAATCTATACCTGCGGGTTGGCTGATGGAGAACCCCACAACCACCTCTGAGATGACCCAAGTCGCCCGTGGCATACAGGCGCGGCCAGTCTGGTCGTCCCAGACCGTCTTCATCATCGCGTCCATCGCGGGCGTGGTCGGCCTGGGGAATATCTGGCGTTTTCCCTACATGGTCGGACAGAACGGCGGCGGGACGTTCATCGTAGCCTACGCCATCTGCATACTGGCTATCGGGTTCCCGATCATGGTACTGGAGTCCAGCGCGGGCAACCTCACGGACCGGGGGCCGGTGGGCACCCTGCGGCACATCAACCGGCTCTGGGGCCCGTGGGTCGGCTGGTTCCTGGTGGCCCTGACCGTGTCCATCATGAGCTACTACTTCGTCGTGACGGGCTGGACCCTGGGCTACACCGTTGACGCCTTGCGCGGTGGCCTGGGGACGTTCGGGGAATTCACGGACGGTTACGCATCTTTCTGGTACTTCTTCATAGTTGCGGCCCTAGTGCTGGCGGTGATGTGGAACGGGATCGAATATATCGAGAAGATCAGCAGGATCATGCTGCCCCTGTTGGTTGTGGGGGTGGGCGGCCTGGCGGTCTACTCCCAGACCCTCCACGGCGCAGGCCAAGCCAACGACTTCTACTTCAGTTTCGACTCAGATGCTTTTCTCAGCCTCCAGACCTGGCGAATGGCCGCGGGGCAGGCGTTCTATTCCTTAAGCATAGGCCTGGCGCTGCTGATAACCTATGGGAGTTACACCCCTCGGGGGGTTAACATCGTCGGGTCATCCTTGGCCATAGTCGCCACCAACTCTTTCGTCTCGATCATGGCCGGGCTGATGGTCTTCCCAATCGTGTTCACCTTTGGCATAGTTCCGGAGACCGGCAGCCAACTCTCGTTCACCGCTTTCCCTGCTGTGTTCGGCGAACTGACCGGCGGCAGGGCCATCAGCATAGTCTTCTTCATCCTCTTGTTTCTGGCTGCTTTTACCTCGTGCACCGGCGGGCTGGCGGTGGTGATGGCGCCCATCAGAGACGAGTTCAAGGTGCCCAAATGGGTCGCGGCGTCGGTGGGTGTCGCCGTGGTTACGTTGTTGGGGATCCCGTCCGCGCTCAGTTTCACATCGGCGGGACTGGAGTTGAACGGCAAGCCGTTCTTGGACTTCATGGACCAGGTTACCGGTTCCGGCGTGGTGATCGTGGCAGGGATATTGGGGGCCAGCCTGATCGCCTGGCTTATCCCCAAAGCGGACTTGATGGAGGCGATGAACTCCAGGTTCTCCAACCCTTGGGTCATCTTCGTCGGCAGGTTCCTGCCAGTGGGCGCGGCGGCGGTCTTGCTGGCAGCCTATTTCCGCTAACCCGGCAGCCTAAGCCCGTCCGCTTAGACCAGCTTCATCTGGTAGCCAGTGTCCTGTTTCTGGCCGCGGCCGGGCAGGTG
>CAYXDE010000041.1:0-27983 GCA_964463525.1 uncultured Dehalococcoidia bacterium
GTTCGCTTGGATTTCGGCCTTCGCCGGGATGACGGCAGCAATCCCCTCCCCCACGCATGGGGGAGGGTTAGGGTGAGGGCAGCAGCTATGGGCGGTTCAATCTGAGCCTGTCAAAGAACGCCCGTTGGTCATACTTGTCAGGGATAGTCCCGGCTGTCCCAAGGTGATGGTTCGACAAGCTCACCATGAGCGGACGGTATTCCAGGTGAGCCGAGACCTGGCTTTCCTGGATTCCAGCGTTGACCGGAATGACTCGGAGGGATAAAAAGAGAGGCCGTCCTTCAGCGGGAGGACGGCCTCTAGAATGGCGGGTTTATGCCTGCTGGATCCTGTGAACGCTTAGAGTTGGTCCACGCTGATATCCGACTTGGGAATGCCATCGCTGGCTGGTTGGTCTTGCTTGAGGGCCTCTGCCAGCCGCGCCACCTCTTTCTGGTAGGTGTCTTTGTCGCTCTGTTGACCTGATAGGTCGAACACCACGTGCTCCGCAGCCAGGTTCCGGGCGAACCTGGCCTTGGGGTCTGTGAGGGTGGTGTCGATCGCGCCCAGATACAGACACCACTGTTCCGTGGTTAGCTGCATCTGCTTGGCTGCGGTAATGTCGTTCAACAACGTCTCTATCTCCAGAGAAGCGGCCGACCCCAGGATCACCATCTTGTCGTAATCCCGCAGCCAGCGCTCGATCTCTTCCTGGTCCGAGGCGCTGTGCCGGTCAACCAGCGCATTGCCGCGCACCTCTTGGGAGAACACCCAACAGCGCACTCCTTGAGCCCTTAGGTCATCGCGAAGCTGCTTGGCGATCTCTTGGTCTTCATCGATACAAGAAATGAAGACCTCCCTCAAACTGGTGGTGTCTGAGCCTGCTGTTGCCAAGAACCCGTTGGTGGCGGCGGGGAGCCCAGCTCCCATCAAGAACGCCTCCGAGATCTCTCCATTGGAACGGAACAACGAGTCAAGACCGATGGTGGTCGGCGCGTCGTGCCGGACCTGGTCGAGGCCCTTTATCTTACTCATGTCGCAGTCTTGGAAGATCGTGTAGCCAAAGAGGCTGCCGGTCATGTCAGTCCCGGTCAGATCCACCCCCCAGAACTGGGCCTGGAAGAAGTCGCTGTCGGTGCATTTAGTATTGGTCATGTTCGCCTTGACCAAAGACGCGCCGGCCAGGCTGGCCCCGGTGAGGTCGGCGTCGGTCAGATTAGCCCCGCCCAGACTGACTCTGGACAGATTGGCGTTTACCAACTTGGCCCCGGTCAGGTCGGCCTCGGAAAGGACGGCCCGGTCCAGGTCGGCTCCCGACAGGTCTGCGCCGCGCAGGTCAGCCCCGCGCAGGTTCGCCCCGTTCAGCCTGGCCCGGGTCATGTTGGTCTCGCGTAGATTGGCGTGGTAGAGGTGACAGGGGTTCATGTAGCAGCCGGACAGATTCGCCCGCTGCAACACCGCGCCCATCAGATCGGAGTCCCGGACATCAGCGCCGCTGATGTCGACTTGAGGCGCCCTAACGTAGCTCATGTAGGCCGCGTTCAGGTCCAGGTTGTCATCGGGGTTGGCTTCCCGCCAGCGGGCTACGTGGTCGCGGCCTCGCTTAACGAGTTGAACATGCTCCATATTCGCCATGGTATTTGCTCCAGAACAGTTTCAGATTGGGCCACGGAGGCCCGTCTCCGGCGGGTGAATCTAGCCGCCGGTCTTGATGATCGCCCGTTTGTGGGTGCCTTCACCAATCTTGCGGTCAGCGTCGAAGGCCTCCACCTGGAAGGTCAGACGGTTCCGGTCTATCTCGACCAGTTCCGCATGGGCCACGATGGTCGCTCCGATGTCGGCGGGCGCTATGTGCCGCACATTCACCTCGATCCCAACGGAGACCTCACCTTCTTGCAGATGGCCGGCGACCCCGGCCGATGCCGCTTTCTCCATAAGTAGAATCATGGAGGGCGTGCTGAACTTGCTAACATGGGGCGCCACGTTATGCTCGCAGACCAGTGTTTCGTGCTGGCCTTTCAAGCCTGTGCTGATACCGGGACTTGCCATGCTGTATGGCCTCCAAATCTACTCTTTCGGCCCGTCACCCGCTCTCGCTTCGGACGTGCGCCCACACATAATAGCAGATAGTCCGCCAGGCGCAATCCACGCCCCGAAATCCGGCGCGAAAAACCGCTGTATATGGACCCTGCCCCACAATCAAAGTCCGTAAGCTCTATAATGTTAGGTGCGATCTGCCGAACACCCTTACGAGTCAAGAGACCCACACATGCCTTACAAAAGAGATTTTCTGTCTGTCACCGACATTTCCTCCAGTGAGACCATGATGCTGCTGGACCGTGCCCGGAGCGGGAAGTCGCGGTCCAAAGTGTATGTCGGAAACGAGCACGGCAAGCCGTTGGCGGGCAAGTCGATAGCCATCTTGTTCGACAAGCCGTCTTTGCGCACCCGCGTCAGTTTCCAGGTGGGTATCCAAGAGCTGGGAGGCTATTCGGTCTTCTTGGGGCAGCAGGAGGTGGGCTTGGGAAACCGCGAGCCAACGTCTGATGTCGCCAAGGTGCTGTCGGGTTACGTGGACTGTATCGTGGCCCGGCTTTCCGACCATCAACTGTTGGTCGACCTGGCGAAATATGCCAGCGTGCCGGTGGTGAACGCCCTTTCCGACCTGGAGCATCCCTGCCAGATCATGGCTGACCTGCTCACCATCTATGAGCACAAGAACACGTTGGCAGGGCTTAGCCTGGCTTTTGTGGGCGACGGCAACAATGTGGCGCGGAGTTTATGTTTGGCCCTGCCTGCCGTGGGCATGAATTTCACGAGCGCCTCGCCCCAGGGATATAATCTTGATGAAGCATCGGTGCAGGTAGCCCGCTCTCGAGCCAATGGCTCGTCGGTCCAGGTACGGACTCTGGCCGACCCGTCGGAAGCGGTTGCCGGGGCGGATGTGGTCTACACGGATGTCTGGGCCAGCATGGGGCAGGAAGCGGAGACCGGTGTGCGCCAGTCGGCATTCGACGGCTACACCGTGGACCCTGCCCTCATGAGCAAGGCCAACGCAGATGCGTTGTTCATGCACGACATGCCGGCCCATTACGGAGAAGAGGTCCCGCCGGGCATGCTGGACCACCCACAGTCGGTCGCGTTTCCTCAAGCTCACAACCGCCTGCATGCCCAGAAAACGATATTAGAATTTCTGCTTACCGGGAGCTGAGTTCTTCCTCAAGGGATAACCCAGACCGCAAGCAATATTTAGTTTGGTGTTGAATTGGCAATCCCCATAGTCGCAATCATCGGCCGGCCTAACGTCGGCAAATCATCGCTCTTCAACCGGATAATCGGCCGCCGGCACGCCATCGTCAGCGAAGTGGCAGGCACCACCCGTGACCGTCTGATGGCCGACGCCTGGTGGGACGACTACCATTTCATCCTGTTGGACACCGGGGGACTTGAGGCCCATCCAGAGGGTGTCATCAGGCAGCTGGTCCAAGAGCAGGCCGAGATGGCAGTGGCCGACGCGGACGTGATCATCCTGATGACCGACGTGGTCGACGGGATGACTCCATCCGACATCGAAGCCGCCGAGTTACTGCGCTCCACAAAGAAGCCGGTGGTGCTGGCCGTAAACAAAGTGGATAACGACACCCGCGAGTTTGGCGCGCCGGAATTCTACGGGCTGGGCATGGGCGACCCCGAACCCATCAGCGCCTTTCATAACTATGGCATCCACAGCCTGATGGCGCGGGTCACCGAGCATCTGGAACCCGACCCTTCCGGACCGGAAGACGAACTGCAGGAGCTGGATGAGTCGGCGCCGACCTACGAACAGGGAGCGCTCAACCTGGCCATCGTCGGGCGCACCAATGTGGGCAAGTCTAGCCTATTGAATGCGATCTTGGGCGCTGACCGGTCCATCGTGAGCGAAGTCGCCGGCACCACCAGAGACGCGCTGGACACCGTGGTCAACTACAACGGCCGCGACGTCGTAGTCATAGACACGGCCGGCATCCGGCGGCCAGGACAGGTTGAGAGGGGAATCGAGAAATATAGCGTGATCCGGGCCGTCGGCGCAGTGAACCGCAGCGACATAACCCTCCTGGTGACCGACGCTTCCGAGTTGGCCACGGCCCAAGACGCTCACATCGCCGGGTTGGCCTGGGAGATATGCCGGGGGCTGATCGTGGTGATCAACAAATGGGACCTGTTCGCCGATGAAGGCGCCGGGGCCCGCTACCACGCCGCCGCCATGATCCGGGACCGGCTCCATTTCATGCCCTACGTGCCCATCGTTTTCACTTCGGCCCTGGAAGGCGAGGGCATCAAGACCTTGATGGACACCGCCCAAGACCTCTGGCTGGAACGGATGCGGCTGGTCCGCTCACGCGACCTGCAATTCATGTTGGCAGACGCCCTGGCCGACCATCAGCCGCCGGTGGTCAGGAAGCACCGGGGGCAGCGTGTCCAGATCAACCGGATACAACAGGTTGGGATAAATCCGCCGACTTTCCTTTTTACGGTCAACAACCCCCAACTGGTACACTACACATACCAGCGCTATCTGGAGAACAAGATACGCGACACCTTCGGATTTGACCGGACCCACCTCAAATTGGTTTTCAGAGCCAGGTGATCCACCCTGGCCTCGCACCGGTCACAATCACTGTAGCGTCATGAAGAGACCCCCCACATCGATCATCGTCCAGGCCGTGGCTATCCCGTTCATCATCGCGGGCGTGGTCGTCGCCCTATTGACTATGGACGGCCAGTCCGAGTCCGCCCAATACAGCGTCGTCATGCCGCTGGCCTACCTGCTGGGTTCCATATCTTGGGGCTACATGCTCCTGCAGTGGAAGATGGGCGTCGATGTCCGCGAGTACGGCAGCGGGCGCACCGGCATGTCCAACGTGCTGCGCACCGGGGGCGTGAAGTCGGCCGCCGTGGTGCTAACCCTAGACATCGCCAAAGGCGTCATAGCGGTTGTCATTGCTAGGGAAGTTATAGGCACCCACGGCGCGGAAGTAGCCGCCGGGCTGATCGTCCTGGTCGGCCACAATTGGCCGGTGTTCCTACAGTTCAAAGGGGGCCGGGGCATCCTGACGGCGCTGGGAGGGCTGGCGCTGATGGTTCCCTTGGCCGCCGTGGTCGCCACCGCCACCTTCTTGACCATCACCTACCTGAGCCGCTATATCTCCCTGGGTTCAGTGGTAGGTGTGGTGATCGGGGCGCTGGCGATACTGGCGTTGGCCCTGGCCGATGTTAACTCCGACACCTACATGATCTACGGCTTCATAGCCTGCGCGATGATCGTATGGCAGCACCGCGACAACATCCAGCGGATCCGCGACGGGAGCGAACGCCGGTTGGGGCACCCCGCCACCAAAGTGGAGTAATCCTCTCACCTGTCTCACTCGACTGGCCCGATTTTTCGCCATAGACTAGATGCATCCGGTACCATAGCGGACCAGCGTCAGTTTCGGCGGTTTCAGATTGAGCAATCGAGCAGCCATCATCGGAGCAACCACCTGGGGAACGACCCTGGGCATCTTGTTAGCCCAGAACAAAGTCCCGGTGACCATGCTTGCCCGCACGGAGGCTGAAGCCGAGACCCTGTCCACAGACCGGCGCAACAACCGGTTCCTCCCCGACTCTCCCTTTCCAGACTGCCTGACGGTCGCAAGCCAACCTGAGTCCGCTCTCGGAAACAGCGACTTGGTGGTTATCGCCGTGCCGTCAGACCGTCTCAGGGAGAACGTCCGGCAGATCAAACCCCATCTCCAGCCTGGGACCATCGTGCTGAGCGCCACCAAGGGCCTGGAACTGCCCGCAGCCCGGCGGATGAGCCAGGTGTTGGAGGACGAACTGCCCAGAGAACTCCATCCGGGCATCTGCGTGTTGTCCGGCCCCAATCTGGCCAAAGAGATCGTCCAGGGGAAGCCCGCCTCGACGGTCATCGCGGGCCAGAATCCCGAAGCGACACAGCAGGCCCAGAATGCCCTCATGTCGGCCAGCTTCCGGGTCTACACCAGTGCTGACGTGCTGGGAGTGGAACTGGCAGGGGCCCTCAAGAACATCGTGGCCCTGGGAGCGGGCATCGGCGACGGCATGGACGCCGGAGAGAACGCCAAAGCCGCCTTCATCACCCGTGGGCTGGCCGAGATGACGCGCCTGGGCATCGCCGCCGGGGCCGACCCGCTGACCTTCGCCGGACTGGCCGGGCTGGGCGACGTGGTGGCCACATGCTCCAGCCGCCTCAGCCGCAACCGGTTCGTGGGCGAACAGCTGGCCAAGGGCCGGTCCTGGGATGAGATACGAGAGTCCATGGACAATGTGGCCGAGGGTGTGAACGCGACGCAAGCGGCCTTGGTCCTGGCCAAAGAACTTGGTGTGGAGATGCCCATCGCCGAGATGGCGTCGCGGGTGTTGTTCGAAGGGTTGTCGCCCCAGAAGGCCATGGCCGAGCTGATGGCCAGGCCCGCCCGGTCGGAGTGGTAGCCTAGCGGTTCTTGCGCACTCAGCGCACTTGGCCCGGCCCCAACTCCGGCATCTTCTCCAACAGCCAGGCAGCAGCCACTCTGCGGTGGCACGGCTCCCCCTCCGGCTCGAAGCAGAGCAGCGTAAAGTCATCTTCCGGCTTTAGCGAGGCCAACCAGTCCTGAAAGTCCGCCTCCCAGTTGTAGTTGGTCTCCAGTTCCTCCCGGTAACGCAGGGTGAGGCCGGCGAAGTCCACCGCTCCGTGCCTGTATTCATCCAACAATTGGCGTGATGGATAAAGGAACGGCTGGGTCTCCCACTTGGTGGTCTGGCCACGCGGGTGGGCCCTTGAGATACGGTAGGCCGTGCCCTGCCAATGCTCCGGATGGTAGAAGCTGGCTGTGTATAACATTGTCTGCTCTAGGTGTCTGCTCTAGGTTCAGATCGATTCGGGGGACTCTGGGATTTCCAGGGATTCCGGGGATTCCGGCGCCGCCAGATGGGCGCGCAAGATGGTCTGCCGCACCACGAACAGGGCCGCCCCCAACACGATCACGCTGATATAGGTTATGGCCCGGTCGATCAGCACCAATGCCGCTGCCGCAGTGGCCGACAGACTGGACAAACGCACCGCCAACCCACCAACGCCGGACTCCACAGCCCCAACGCCGCCCGGGGTCGGCACCAAGGTGAGCAGGGAGTTGGCCAGGGTTAGGAACACTACCAAGGCCAGGCTGATATCGAAGCCCAGCGCCTCGACCACCAGGTACATCCTCGCGATCTCCGCAGCCCAGCCGAACAGCCCCCATACGGTGGCCTCCGGAACTCTCTGGAAGCTGCCCATGGTGCCTTGGTGGAAACGCTCGTAGCGGACGGATAGGAATGGTGGCAGCCTTCGCAGCAGCAGGCCCCTGGCCCAGGTCATGGCGGCCAAGATCACTGCCAGCCCCGCCACCAGGGAAACCGCCAGGGCCAGCACCAGCCAGGTTACACGGTCACCGCTATCCAGCAGGAAGGGCACGGCGGCCAGCAGTAAGAGCGCAACCAATATCGTGTCCAACGCGCGTTCCGCCAGGATGGTGCCGATGGTCCGCGAGAACGACCCGTTCTGCTCGTCCCGGTAGAGGTAGGCCCGGTAGGCATCTCCCAGCCGGAGCCAGCCCACGGAATTGGCGAACCAACCCAGAAGCACCAACTGGCTGCAGTAAAGCACGCCGGGGACTTGGGCATCCGGAGCGGCCGTGTTCTGCAGCAGCAAACGCCAGCGGGCCCCGCGGAAGATAAACGTGGTGTAGTGCACAACCACTGCCAGGACCAGAAGCCAGGGGTTGGAACCGGTGACCTGGTCCCAGGTGGCGCTGAGGTCAACATCGAACCGCGTGACGATGAAGACCAGGAACAGAGCGGCGAGCGCCATGGAGATGATTGCCGGCAAAGACAGCATCCGCCGAATGATGGATGGCGGGCCTGACGGAGAGCCGTTGGGCAGCCCGTTTTGCTGCGATGGCTCTTGTTGGGGCACTGGGGGCATCAGATCACGGGGCAGCTAAGCGGGAGATAACTCAAGATTGGCGGAGCTGGCTGGGCAGATTGAATGTGATGTCCTCTTCCACGCCGGAAACCATGGTCACCTTTTCCGGCGCCAGCTTTTCGATTACTGCCTCGACCAACACCTCTGGGGTAGAGGCGCCGGAGGTTATGCCAACCTTGTTCTTGCCGTCCAGCCATGAGAGATCGATCTCTTCCGGCCCGTTGATAAGGTACGATTCAACGCCCAAGGCCTCAGCCACCTCCCTGAGCCGGTTGCAGTTGGAACTGTTCTCAGCTCCGATAACCAAGACCAGGTCGACACTGTTGGCCATCTGGGTCACGGCGTCCTGCCGGTTGGTGGTGGCGTAACAGATGTCATTCCGGACCACGGCCTCGGGGAATTTCTCTCTGATAGAGTTGATGGCACGTGCGGTATCGCCAACGGAAAGCGTGGTCTGAGTGAGCACTGCCACTTCCTGGTCGGCCTTCCAGCTCGGAAGCTCTTTCTCCGACGTGTCGTCGATAAGGGTCATCTCGACCTGGCCCATGGTCCCGCGCACCTCTTGATGGCCCCGGTGGCCGACCAATATGACCTTCTTGCCTTCACGGTGGTATTTCTTGGCCTCATTGTGCACCCTCGTGACCAGCGGGCAAACCGCGTCTATGACCTGTAGATTACGGGCCTTCGCTTTCTGAAAATCCTCGGGCGGTGAACCGTGAGCCGAAAATACCACCAGAGATCCTTCGGGAATCTCTTCGACCTCTTCCACCGTGATGGCGCCGCGGCGCTCCAAGTCGCTGACCACGTAGGGGTTGTGAACGATCTGATGCTTAACGTATACGGGCGGTCCGTACTTCCTGAGACAGACGTCGACAACGTCTATCGCGCGCACCACTCCGGCGCAAAATCCCCTGGGCGAACTGAGTAAGACCTCCAAGGTCTGCCTCCTATATATGACCGGGCCGGGGCTGTCCCGTACCGGTTTCAAACGCTGTAAGACTCGTCAGATTCAAGTCCAATCAATGATAGCGTATGCGCCTATTTTTTCATATGTCGCCAAGACTGGCTGAATTCCTATGATTTCGCCTTTTCCAGCCTCAAACCCTATGCTATAATCTCCCTTGCTCCAGAGCCAGACCCTGCACAACTATGCCCGATTACCAGCACATAATTCTCGAAAAAGACCCGGGCGAACACATCGCCCGGTTGACCATCAACCGACCCAAACGCCGGAACGCCTTCAACGATGATGCGATGGATGAGATGGGTCAAGCCATCGACGATGTTGCTGCAGACGATGATATCCGCGTCCTGATACTCACCGGCGCCGGACAGGCATTCTGTTCCGGCGGCGACCTGAACGCCCTCCAGGGCGGCAGCGAACCCGGCATGTGGGTTTCCGACAACACCGACGACATCCGCCGCAGTTTCCGTTTGGCCCAGCGGATGATCCTGGGACTGCAACGTATGGAGAAGCCGGTGATCGCCATGATCAACGGCGTGGCTGCCGGAGCGGGATTCGACCTTGCCTGCGCCTGCGACATACGTATCGCTTCACCCAAAGCGCGCTTCATGGTGGCCTATGTCCGCATCGGCCTGTTCCCGGGCTTCGGCGGCACCTGGCTTTATCCACGTACCCTGGGCAGCATGGGCAAGGCGGCGGAACTTCTATTCACCGGAGATTTCATGGAGGCCGATGAAGGCTACCGCCTGGGCTTCTTGAACCGTTTGGTTGACGAGGACGAACTGGAATCAACTACAATGGAAATGGCCCGCAAGATCGCCGCCGGTCCGCCCATCGCTATCCGCCTTTCCAAACTCATGCTTTATAAAGGGCTGGAGTTTGACCTGGAAACGGCCTTGAAGATGGCCGCCGCTGCAGAGACAATTACGTTAACCTCCTATGATCATGGCGAGGGGACCCAGGCGATTCGGGAATCTCGAAAACCTTTTTACGAGGGCCGTTAATGAACCCGGTACTTGACGAGCTTAAGATCTTCACCGGCAACGGACATCCCGAATTGGCCCAATCGGTCTGTGATTACCTTGAGATCCCATTGGGGCAGGCTGAGGTATTCAAGTTCGCCAACGACAACTCCTTCGCCCGCATCAAAGAGAACATACGTCAACGCGACGTGTTCATAGTCCAGCCCACCTGCTTCCCGGTCAACGACAACCTCATGGAACTGTTGATCATGATCGACGCCTGCAAGCGGGCGTCCGCAGGCCGGATCACAGCCGTAGTTCCCTATTACGGATATGGCCGAACCGATAAGAAAGACCAACCCCGTGTACCCATCACCGCCCGGCTGGTTGCTGACCTCCTGACCGCGGCCGGGGCCGACAGGCTCTTGACCATCGACCTGCACGCCGGTCAGATCCAAGGCTTCTTCAATATTCCGGTGGATGAACTGACGACCCTGCCGCTTTTGGGGGAGTATTTCGCCGCCAAAGAGATCCAGGACCTTGTGGTGGTGGCGGTGGACATCGGCATCAGCAAGAAGGCCCGTGACGTTGCCGAACGTCTTGGTGTTCCTCTGGCCATCATCGAAAAGCGCAGGATCAGCAACGACGACACCAGCGAGACCATGAATGTCATCGGTGAAGTAGAAGACAAGATCGCCTTGGTTTTCGATGACGAGATCGTGACCGGTGGCTCCATAGTCAACGCCGCAAAAGCGCTGTCAGAACAGGGCGTAAAAGAGAGTTTTTGCTGCGTGACTCACCCGGTGCTTTCCAGCGGCGGGTCTGAGGTTATGGCGAAGAGCAAATTCACCGAGGTGGTGGTCACCGATACCATCCCCATGCCTCCCGAGAAGCGGAATGGCAAATTCACTGTCCTGTCCGTTGCGCCGCTGCTGGGCGAGGCCATCTACCGCATCCACAAGGGCCAGTCCGTAGGCGACCTCTTCAGCTAGGCGCTGCAAGCTCGGTCCCGCAGGGACGTTTTCATGGGCCCGGTCTGACCATCTGTTTCTTTTCCGGCTGTTCACGGCCTGGACTTCTCTCTCTGTCGTTCGATTCGCGGTATAATTTGCCGTCTGGCACTGCCAGCGGTCCTGATTATGTGATTCCCAGTGTGTTTAGGAGGCCTCTTTCTCTATGTATGACCTGATAGTAAAGGGCGGCACCGTCGTCGACCCTTCCCAGAACCTCCACGGCATCAGCGACGTTGCCATCGAGGACGGCAAGATCGCTAAGATCGCAACCGACATCCCCGCCGAGGAATCCAAGCGGGTGGTCGAAGTCAAAGGCAAGGTTGTCACCCCCGGACTGATCGACATCCACACCCACGTTTATTCCGGTGTGACCGACAACGGCGTGGACCCGGACATCGGCGGCGTCCGGGCCGGCGTGACGACGATGGTGGACGCTGGCAGCTCCGGCTGCGACACCTTCGCCGGGTTCCCGGCCCACATCATCCCAAACACGGCAACCGAGATAATCGTCTTCCTCCACATCTGCCGTACGGGCCTGGCCACCAACCCGGACATCTTCAGTCCGGAGAGCATCAACCTGGACAAGACCATCGAGACCATCAAGGACAGTGACGGCATCATAACCGGAGTGAAAGCCCGCATGGTATCCCCCGCCCTCGAGATCATGGGTATCGAGATGCCCAAGATGGCCAAACGCGCCGCGGTGGAAGCTGGAGTGCCCCTGATGGTGCACATCGGCGACACACTCAAGCGCTACGACCCCAACGTTATCCGCGAACTGCTGCCCATCCTGGACAAGGGAGACATCGTCACCCATTACTTCACCGGGAACCCCGGTGGCGTGCTGGATGCCGACGGCAAACTTGTGCCCGAAGCCAAAGAGGCCCACGACCGGGGCGTTTGGCTGGATACCGCCCACGGCCGCATGAACTTCACCTTTGACGTGGCGGAGAAGGTCCTGGACCAGGGCGTGCTGCCCCATTGCATCAGCACCGACCTGACCGTGCCGGGCCGCCAGATCACCGTCCACAGCATGACTGAGATGATGACCCGGTTCCTGGCCATGGGTTTCACCTTCGACCAGGTGGTGACCATGTCCACCGAGAACCCTGCCAAGGCCGTGGCCGTTGACGACCGGCTGGGCACTCTGGCCGTCGGCAAACAGGCTGACCTGTCGGTCCTGGAGATCAAGGACGGCAACTGGATGGTCTACGACATCCTGGGCGACGGCAAGAAGAGCGACAAAGCCGTCATCCCGGTCATGGCCATCAAGAAGGGCGAGATCTACGAAGCCGGCTGGGGCCCCCGCCCCTGGGGCTGGGAGCCGGACTCCGCGTAGGTTTTAACTCGATCAGGCTAGGTCTATCACGACGTAGGGGCGGGTTAAAGACCCGCCCCTACGTTTTTGTTTCTGTCTCCGGCTTGGCTGCCGGTTTTTTCTTCTTGCGCCGCAATGGCCTGGTCAACTTGCGCACCTGGCCGGAAATGCTGAAGCGGCGTTTCACGTTGCCGGCGATCAACGGGGCCACTTTTTGGTTGCCAGCCACCAGAGGGGCCATCCAACTCCGCAATTCCTTCATGGTTGGGGTTCTCTCTTCCCAACTGGGCACCAGGCATCCCATGGGATGCCATCGCTTCTCGCCGCGAAAGCGGGTCATTACGGTTCCCCCCGCCTCCACCACCGCCAACGCGCCTCCGGCCATGTCCCAGAGCCTGGGAGCGCCGAACATGGCGTATTGCAGCACGCCCCGGGCCGTCATGGCCAGTTCATAGGCGATGCTGCCCGTGGTGCGGACCTCGCCCGCCTTGCCGGCCAACTCTCCGGTGAAGCCCTGGGCCACGCCGAAGTAGCCTGGGACTCCGATCAAACGGCTGGGCACCGGCTCGTCCGATTCGTAAACCGAAACTTTCTCGTCATCAGCGAAGCAGCCCCCGCCCTTCCGGCAATGGAGCACGAACCCGCCCCCCGAGTCTTTACCAGCGGTTGGCCAGGGGATATACAAGGCCGCAGCCATGGGCCAGCCGCGGTACAGCACTCCGATGGACGACGCGAACATGGGCAGTCCATTCATGAAGTTGGTGGTGCCGTCCAGAGGGTCCAGCACCCAGAGGATATCCTTGGCCGGTTCCTCGGACTCTTTCTCTTCCTTGGTGCCCTCTTCTCCCAGGATGCCGTGTTCCGGGAAACGTTTGGTTATCTCGGCCGCGAGGTATTCCTGGGCGGCTTTGTCGGCAGCGGTCACCGGGTCGCGTTCATGCTCATCTTTGAACTCGACGTCTATCTGACGACCGAAATGTTCCACCAAGATGCGACCGGCGCCGCGGGCGATCTCGACGGCGTGCCGTTGGATCTCTTCGGCTTGGGCGTCTTCCCAAAACTGCAAAACACCACCATTTTGACCCGGATTCGCTTCCCGATTTTGTATCCCAGCGACCGGTTGCGAGTATAGCATGGGCCGGGTCCGGGTCCGCGCCTGATATAATCCTCGGTGCTGCCCATGCCAGGCAGACTCAGAATGAACAAACAACCCTGCCAGATCAGGGGTTATGAGGACGAAACATGGACTTGGGACTGAAGGACAAGATTGCCATCGTCGGCGGGGCCAGCAAGGGGCTGGGCCGGGCCTCGGCTCAGGTGCTGGCCGAGGAGGGCGCCAAGGTAACCATCTGCAGCCGCACCAGCGCCGACCTGGAGCAGGCGGCCAAAGAGATCCGCGAGTCCACCGGCGCTGAGGTTTTGACCTACGCCGCCGACCTGGACGAACTGTCTTCGGTCACCGGTCTGATCGACGCTACCGTGAATGAATTTGGCAGCCTGGACATCCTGGTGAACAACTCCGGAGGACCGCCCCTGGCCCGCTCTGCCGACGCCACCGAAGAGCAGTGGGAGACCGCCGTTCACCGTTCTTTGATATTCTTCGGCCGAATGTGCCGGGAGGGCCTGCCCCACCTGAAAGCAAGCGGCAACGGGCGCATCATCAACATCCTGGCCAGCACGGTCTATAACCCGATTCCGAACCTGGCGCTCTCCGGCGCGACCCGCATGGGCGTGGTCGCTTACGCCAAGAGCCTGGCCGACGAGGTGGGCCGGGACGGTATCCTGGTGAACAACGTCTGCCCCGGGTCCATCCTCAGCGATCGTATGCTCTCCAATGTCACCTCCCGCGCGAAGGAACTGGGCATCAGCGTGGAGGACGCCCTGGCATTACGGGCTGAGGACACAGCCGTGGGCCGCGTCGGCGAGCCCGTGGAGCTGGCCAACCTGGTTGCGTTCCTGGCCTCGGACAAATCGACCTACATCACCGGCACCACCATCCTGGTAGACGGCGGGCTTGTTCGCTCTGTTATGTAGGGATCTCCCCCTCTCGAAAAGGGGGGAAGGTCCTTCGACAAGCTCAGGATGAGCGGGACAAAGAGGACATCGATCAAACTATGGCATTTGAACGCAAACACGTAGAAGAACCCACGGACCCTGCCGGTTACCTGGACCGGGGGAACCGCTACAGCCGCAATGGGGTCTACCACAAGGCCATCGAGGACTACACGAAGGCCATCGAATTGGACCCGCAATTCGCCGAAGCTTACTACCACCGGGGCTGCTCCTGGTACGAGGTGGACAAGTTCGAGGACTCGATAACCGACCTGACCAAGGCCATCGAGATTGACCCGACAGCGGACCACTACTACGGCCAGCGCGCCTTGGTGTACATCTTCACCGACCAAACCGAGCTGGCCCAGGCCGACGAGGACATCTGCCAGGAGCTACGAATCAAAGCCCAAGAGGGCAAGACGTAGCGACGGTAGTGAGCAATACGCAACCGATGTAGGGGCGGGTCTCTGACCCGCCCTGTTTCATGCATGCCAATTACCTAGCCTGCATGGCTATTGCCGTGGAAAACCCGCGCCTACGGATGTTCGGCGAGTTTCTATGACAAAAAAGTAGGGGCACGGCGATGCCGTGCCCCTACTTTTTTGATCTTCCGAATGCCGGCTAGGCTAAGACGCCGGTTTGAACAGGGGGACCGATATCTGGTCGGTGGCGCGTTGGAAGGTTACTTCCACGGCCATCCCGATGGTCACGTCCTTGGGGTCGCATTCCACTATGTTGGTGAACATGCGGACGCCCTCGTCCAATTCCACCAGGGCCAGAACGTAGGGCCCGGTGTCGAAGCCCTGGGTCCGGTTCTGGTTGGTTACCGTGTAGGTCCAAACCGTGCCCCGTCCCGATGACGGTGTCCATTTGATCTCGCTGGACCAGCAGTTGGCGCAGATGCCGCGGGGGTACCACTGGTACTCGTTGCAGCTATCGCACTTCTGGATCAGCAAGACGCCGCGGCGGCACATGTCCCAGAAGGTCTTGGTCTCGCCGATGACGGTCGGCAGGGGTTTGTTCCATGAGGTGGTCATTATCTAATCCCTCGCCAGGATGACTGTGCCGCCGCTGTGGCGGGAGCCCAGGGCTCCGCCGGTGCCGTGGCACAGAGCTATCTTGCAATCGGGCACCTGACGTTCAGTTCCCTCGAACTGCCCACGGAGCTGCCGGGTGGCTTCCAGCAAGAGGAAGAGGCCGCGCATACCCGGGTGGTTGGAGGACAGGCCGCCGCCGTCGGTGTTGATGGGCAGTTCGCCGCCCAGGCCGATGCGCCCGTTGAGGACGAACTGGCCGCCCTCGCCCTTCTCGCAGAACCCCAGGTCTTCCAGGGTCTCCAGAACCGTGATGGTGAATGAGTCGTAGATCATCGCCATATCGATATCTTTCTGTGTGACCTGGGCCATCTCAAAGGCCGGGACATGGCTCTGCTTGGCGGCGATGTACATCAGGTCGCGCTTGCCGGCGCCCTGGTGGGCCACCGCTTCGCCGGCGCCCAAGATCCAGACCGGCTTCTGCTTGCAGTTGCGGGCCAACTCGGGGGAGGCCACAACCACCGCGCCGCCGCCGTCGGTGATGACACAGCAGTCGTTGCGGTGGAGTGGTGTAGAAACCACCGGGGAGCGCATCACGTCGTCTACGGTGATGGGGTCCCGGAAAAGCGCTTCCGGATTCAATCCGGCGTGCCGGCGCATGGTCACGGCGATCTCCGCCAGTTGCTCGGAGGTTGTGCCGTACAGGTGCATGTGCCGCTGGGCGATCATGGCGTAGAGGCCAACGGTGGTTAGACCGTAGAGCTCTTCAAAGCTGTCGGGAGACGGGTCCAGCCGGGGATGACCCTGACGGCTGATGCCGCCGGTACCCACAGACACACCACCGGAACGGGCCTGGGTGGCGTAGGTGATGACGGCGCAGTTGATGCGGCCGGCGTGGATGGCGTTCAGCGCGTGGGAGAGGTGGAACTCGAAGGAACCGCCGCCCACGGTGGTGTTGTCCACCATCTTGGGATACATATTCAAGTAGTCGGCCAGGTTCAGCCCGCTGCTGCGGACCGACATGGAAGCGCAGAACAGGCCGTCCACGTCCTTCTTCTCGAGGCCGGCGTCTTCCAGGGCTTTGATGATGCTCTCGCCCTGTATCTGCGCTTCACTCTTGTCCGGCGCGTACCGGGTGATGTGCTCATGCACGCCGACGATCGCGGCCGCACGTCTCAGGTCTACCATTTGCTGGAACCCTCGCTTTAAATCTAGTTTCTCTTCCTATCCGCCAGCCCAAACAAAAGCCAGCAACCCCACACTACCCTCAGAGGTGCGGCCCCATGAAAACCCGGTTGCACCGGCTAGCCGCCGTAGTTCAGGTTGTGGTCGCGCATGAGGATCGTTTGGTCCTCCACACGCGTTCCGGCTTCCAAGACCTCGCCCAGGAACAGCGTGTGGTCGCCCTGGTCTAGCTGCCCGACGACCTTGCACTCCCACCAAGCGGGGGAAGCTGTCAGCAGGGCGCACCCAGTCTCGGGGCCGGCCACGAAGGCCTGACCACCGATGGAATCACCTTCGCGTTCAAGGGACTTGAAGAAGGTGAAGGCAGTGTCCAGTTGGTCCTTGCCGATCACGTTCACGGCGAAGACTCCGGTGTCGGTGATGTGAGCATGGGCCCCAGAATCGCCCTTGACGCCGACCGCCACCAGTGGTGGAGCGAAAGATGTCTGTGTAACCCAGTTAACGGTGGCGGCGCTTACATCTTGGCCGTCCTGACTCTTGCTGGTCAGCACATACATCCCGTATGGGATCATGCGTAAAGCTGTCTTCTTTGCGTCCTCGTCCATGATGGACCTCCGAATAATCAAATCAGGCGTAAAACCGCCCCAGGGGGTATTGGCCCCATTATCGCCGAGCCTGCCTGGGAACACAAGGAGGGCGATACGATATGAGTTTGAGGCCGCGCCCGTGATCCTGGCGGTTTTGTCTATCTAGGAAAAATGAAAAGCCCCCAGACCAGCCGAGGACTTTTCGTATCTGGCCGCTATGTTTTCTCGGTTACTGAACGGTGAATTCGTGGAGCATGCCTAGTGCGAAGTGTGGCGCGCCGGTGTTGGGGTCCTCCACGAAGCAGACAAAGGCATAGTCCCCTGGACCAAGGTCCACGCTGAACGAGCCCCCTCCGCCTGAACCTATCGACTGGAAGCCACCCAGACCTCGGCCGGGAGGAGGGCCGGGGGGCGCGCCAGGCTCAAAGGCTCCCAAGAAGTCTTGTATGGTGGCCCCAGGAGCCAAACCAACCAAGAACGCTTCGTGCTCTTGTTCTCCCTTGTTCACGACTTCGATTTCCTTGGGACCGGACGAGATGGGCCCTGAAAGCCCGAACCCGAAGTCGACCATGTCGATGGAGAGGTCAGTCTCTGGCGCTGCGGCCAGCGGGCCTTCAGCTTCGATCACCGTGATCGCTTTGACCATACCCAGTGCGAAGTGGGGTATGCCCTCGGCGTTGGGAACAAAGCAGACCATGGCGTAGTTACCGGGCGTCAGGTTCTGTGTCACCGAACCCGAGAGCCCTGGATTGAGGGCGCTCACCCCTCCTGCCGCTACAACGCCTGGAGGGGGCGGCCCGCCTTCTCCCGACATCATTCCAGCGATCAGGTCTTCTACCGTCATACCCTCGGGCAAGGTGATCAGCTGTTGGTGGTGAAGCTCCATCCCTTCATTGACCAGGGTGAGGGTGGTCGTTCCGGAAGGCAAGAACTGCGGCCCGAAAAATTGGTAGTCGCCTGCAGTGTAGGAGACCTGGTTGACCTGGGGTGCGGTTTCGGTGTCGCCGCCGCAAGCCGCCAGGACCGTTAGCAATATCAGAGCTAGAGGTAGAAAAATCAACCGTCTCATCTCATCTCCTCTATAACACAGTCTTTCGGTCGAGAATTCTGCCAGGTTCCCACTTGGCAGTCAATGATTTCAGAAAGTGGGTTCAACGGTTATCGCCGGTCCGCATTGCCATTGGCATCCGGTCTTCCGTCCATCGAGGCCTTCCCAGTACAACGGGTTACGGCTATAGTATTGCCCGCACGACTATTTAGACGCATCGGGCGATCACACCAAAGGGCTGAAAGAGGGGGTTCTATGCTGGCTATCTTGGGGGGCACCGGGCCGGAAGGCAAGGGCTTGGCGTTGCGCTTAGCCATGGCTGGAGAAACGCCCATCATAGGGTCCAGGGACGCAGCCAGGGGCGCCGCGGCCGCGCAGGAGCTAGCCCAATTGGCTCCCGATGTGGACATCAGGGGCTCCGACAACTCCGGCGCCGTGTTACAGGCGGACGTGGTCTTCTTGGCGTTCCCGTACGAGGGCCAACGCCCGGTGCTGGAAGACTTGGGTCCGGCATTGAAGGGCAAGATCGTGGTCAGCGTCATCGCACCCATGAAGTTCGAGCGGGGCAAGGGCGCCAGCGCCGTGGAAGTGGAAGCGGGTTCAGCGGCCCAGGAAGCCCAGGATATGCTGCCCGATTCCCAGGTGGTGGCCGCGTTCCAGAACGCCAGCGCCGAGGAGCTGCTCGACCCCAACGCGGTTATGGAAGGCGATGTGGTGGTCTGCTCTGACCACGCTGACGCCAAGAAGCTGGTCATGGACCTGGCCGACCAGATCAAAGACCTGCGCGGCGTCGACGGCGGCAGCCTGGCCAACGCCAAATACGTGGAACAGATAACCCCGCTGCTGGTGAATATAAACCGCATCTACAAAGTACATTCCAGCATCAAGATCGTGGGTATATAGCGGTCAAGAAAAGCGATCAGGAGAGGGTACATGCCTAGAGTAGTGATTGACCTGAACACTAGCGCCGGCCTGGCGGCAGTCAATGGACAATGGAAGTTCGCCCAGGGACTGGTGCCCGGCGAGCCCAATGAGGGCCTGGTATCCCAACTTGAGGGTTCTCCAGCCAGGCTGCCCGATTATGACGACTCTGGATGGGAAGTGTGCACGGACCTGGCAAAGTGGATCACCCACGGGTTCTCATTCGTATGGTACCGGATCAACGTGACCTTTCCCGATACCGTGGAAGGCAACCCAACCGCCGGCGTCCGGGTCCAATTCGAAACGTGCATCGATGATTACGGGGAGCTTTGGATCGACGGGGAGTGCAACCGGGACCGAGGCACTGTCCAGGGTTTCAATGTGCCCCAGAGGGTGCTGATGACCGAGGATGTGCAGCCAGGCGAACAGCACACCATCGCACTGTTGGCCGCCAACGGACCCATGGCCGCCCCGGGCGGAGCGGTGTTCGTGCGTTACGCCAACCTGGCGTTCGAGTGGCGGGAACCGGGCTACTAGGGCTTCCGAGCCGGCAGAGGGCGGCTAGTCGTCGTCCTCTTCGTCGTCGTAGCTGAGTATCGAGTCGGCCGGTTCGAACCCCATGGCTTCTAGGTCGATGCGCAGCTTCTTACAGAAAATCTCGGCGCTCTCGTTGACCGGGAGCGTGATTTCGACCATCCCATCGGCCACCCTTTGGATGGAACCGGGGTCTTCTTTATTGAGTTCGACGCGCACCGACTCGCGGTGTATACCCAGTGCGTCGGTAACCTCAAAGATCGCCGCCATGTCTTCCATCGTGATCAGGTCTTCAGCCATCACCGTCCTCTCGGGAATGTTTTCCAGAGGTAAAGGTTAGTGGTAAACGTTAATCTTCGGGCGGCCATTTGGTGCCGCCTTCTAGAGGCAGGTCGCCGCCGCCCAAGGCGTCCGACACCAAGCCGCCAAATTCTTTCAAGATGACTTCGCCCCAGGCCTGGGCGCGCTCTACCCGGTAGGAAGTACGCCGGCCCCGCTTGGCCCGACGCGCCTCTGCTTCGTCCATTTCCGCTACTTCCTGGTCTATGGCCGCATCCATGGCGTCGATGTCCGGCACCAAGGTATTGGCGGTCTCGATGAAACGGACCATCTGCTGCATGTCTTTGTCCATGACCACGAAGATGGGCACGGTGCCCGCCCGGTTCTCGGGAATCAGGCTGTTGCTCAACTCCAATTCGTCGTCCCGGTTGAACACCTGAAGGGAGATGTTGGGGGTGCTGTCGGCCAGCTTCAGGATCACCGGGGTGGTGCTCATGGCGTCGCCGCACCAATCGGCCGTGAATACGGCCAGGTTCAACGGCTCATTCAGTCCGTTGAATATGTTCAAAGAATCGTCCGGAATCTTGACCGTCTCATAGATCTCCACGAACGGGTCTTTGTTCACCTTGATCTGGTCGATGTATTGCTGGGTGGTCATGCCCTGGTTAAACTTCGCTTGGTCGAGCTGGTTTTCCTGTGCCGCTGCCACAATGACTACCCCCAGGCTGAATATTACGCGCCTAGTTTCTCAATATTGGCCGCAGTTGGCAATGGGCTAGGTAAAACTGCCCCGGCTTTACGTATTCCGTAATCATGCGTCATGCTAAAATTGGTCGTTCGAAATTATCATGCCAGATGGCGATGGGAGACTCAGATTTGGCCGAAGAATCCGAGGGCCCTTTTCTCAAATATGCCCTGTTCTGCCGGGAGACCGCGGAGACTGACGACGGTGAACTGACTCTGAACGGAATCGTAGATCTTCTGGACCTGCCCGGGCCTGAAGATTCTTCCGAATCCGAAGACCCTGTTCTCACGACAGTCGACTACAACCTGGCCTTCTGCATCGGCGGGGCCGATCCGGGCGACCATTATCTGTTCGTCACGTTGAAGACGCCCGGCATACCCCTGGAAACACCCCCAGCCCAGAAGGTGGAATGGGAGGATGGCATATTGTTCCAACGCTGGATCAAGACGTTCCGGATTCCCGTGCAGAAGCCTGGGATACACTCGGCGGCCATCCTTTTCGACGGCATACCCTTGGGTGAAGCAACTTTCTTGGTGCGGTTCACGGACGGCGCCGAGCCGGCAGAGTCCGCTTAGACCGGCTTCTCAAGCAACCCGGCCAAGTTGAATCCGCTATGTGGCTTGTCTATAATTGCTTCGAGCCTGCGGGCGCCCTAGATTTCTATCCACCTATATCAAAGACATTGGAGCTGAGCAGTTGGCTAATCAGACCGGCAAACGCTACATATGCGGCAAGTGCGGTTCCGAGTTCATAGTGACCAAGGGCGGCGACGGCGCCATCGCCTGTTGCCAGACCCCCATGGAACTCAAGTAAGCGATCCAGGCAGAAACACCCCCAGAATCCCCCACGGAGGACCGCCAAATGGCCAACCAACTCGGCAAAAGATACACCTGTGAGAAGTGCGGCAGCAGCGTGCTCTGCACCAAGAGCGGCGACGGCGAGATAATCTGCTGCGAAACTGAGATGGAACTCCAAGAACCCCGTAAGCTACCCTCTTCCGACTAGCCACCCGCCGCTGCAAGCGGGTTTTCTTGGATGAGCCTCAATAGCACAAAGACCCTGTCTCGGGAATGAGACAGGGTCTTTTTACGCTGATCGGTATGGCCTTCGTGGGGCGGGTTTCTAACCTGCCCCTACGGCTAGATCTCCAGACTTTTGGGGACTACGCCCACCTGGGCTGCACGTCTGACGGAATCCCAAATAGGTGCTTACCTACTTCTTCCCGGACTAGGTCGGGCGCGCTTACGGCGTGGAGGGTGCCCATGCGGACGTCCCGGTAGTAACGCTCGAAGGTCCCGGTCTCGAATAGACCGTGTGCGCCGCGGACGGAGAATAGCCGGTCTACTGCTTTCTGGGCATTTTCCCTAGCCACCAGTCCGGCCATTTCCATCCGGGCGGCATCCTCGGGCACGAAGTCCTGGCCGGCGATGGACTTTGCAGTGATCGACCGCACTTCCTGCACCAGGAACGCCCGGCCCGCCTCGATGGCCATGGCGGCGTCGGCCACCGCGAACTGGTTGCCGGGCATGCTGCTCCGAGAGCCGCCGCCCACAGTCATGCTGCGAGCTTTTGCGAACTCGATGGTGTCGTCCAGGGCGGCCTGGGCGACACCCAGCATCATTCCGGACATCCAGACCCTGGCCTTGGTCGGTACTTTGAGCGCCGCCGGGCCGTTGGGCAGCCACGGCTCATGGGGAGCGGGGCGTCTGGCTATGGGCGCCATGTCCTCAGCGACGAACACGTTGTCCAGAAGCACATCGTTGGTCATGGAACCGCGCGCGGCCATAGCCTGCCAGGTCGGCTCTATGGTCAGCCCGGGCTGGCTGGTGGGCATCACCATCCAGCGGTTCTCGCCTTCCACCATGGTGCTGAGGAACATCCAAGTTGATATGTTGGAGCCGCTGACGAAGGGCCAACGTCCCGAAGCGATGAACCCGCCGGGCGCAGCCTTGGTATCGCCGCCCGGTATGGCCGCATGGGAGATCAGCGCTCCGTTATCCACCACGTCTTTGATCAGGAAGTGGGAGCCCTCGCCCATCATGCCCAGGGCCCTGGTGCAGAGGACGGAGTGGTTGCCCATGACCCAGGCGGTGGAGGCACAAGCGCCGCCGATGATCTCATAGATGGCAACCTGCGTCACCAGGTCGGCTTCGGTGCCGCCCAAGTCGCGGGGAATGGCCAGCGTTAGGAGTCCGGCCTCGTGCATGTCTTGGACGTTCTCCATGGAGACCCGGCGCTGGCGGTCGGCTTCAGACGCCCGTCCAGCGATGCGGACGGCCGCCTTCTTAGCCGCCTCAACCAGCTCTTCCCTTGGCTCGACCAGGACCGGCGGCTGCTTGTCCTTTGCCACCATGGCCATCCTCCCAATAATTCAATCACCAGATTCGATCAGTGAGACCGGATATAGGGCTTAGGGAACGAGCATCGCCCGGGTGATGGGAGTCTGGCTCTGGTCCCATTCAGCCTGCACAAATGCATCATTTACCTCGGCCAGCGGGAAGGTGTGGGAGACGATCTTTTCGAAGGGCAGAGTGTCCTGCTTGCGGACCAGGAAGTTGAGCAGTCTGGGCAGCAGCTCGGGCTTATACATCAGGGATCCGACGATGTTCTTGCCGGTGAGCAGCTTTGATGGGTCGATGGACACCTCTTTACCCCGGACTATGTCGCCGATCTCAACGAAGGTGCCGCCGTTGCTCAGCATGTCAATACCTTCCGCCAGCAGTTCGGCCCGGCCCACCAACTCCATGACCACGTCAGCGCCGCGGCCGTCGGTCAGCTCCCTGACCCGGCTGAGCCTGGTCTCGGGAGTGTTGAATTCTTCGATGTTGATGGTGTGGTCGGCCCCGAATTGCTCGGCCAATTCCAGCCGGTTCTCCAGGCGGTCCATGACGATGACCCGGTCGGCGCCCATCTCCTTGGCCATGGCGGTGGCATGAATGCCCAGTCCGCCGGCGCCTTGAATCACCACGTAGTCTCCCTCGCCGGCTTGGGCCCGGATCAGGCCGGTGGTAACCGTGCCCATGGCGCAGTTCACTGGGCCAAGGATGTTGTCATCCAGTTCGTCGGGCACCTTGAAGAAGGGATGGCGGTCCGGCAGGTAGAGGTAGTCGGAGTAGGTCGCCACGAAGTAGGGCCACACTCCGGCGGCGGGATAGTTGCGGTTCATGCACCAGTTGGTGTTGCCCTTGAGGCACTGGCGGCAGTGGTAGCAGGGGAAGACGGCGGCGTAGATGACGCGGTCTCCCTTCTTGATGGGCGCTCCGGCGGTGTCGGTCTCGACACCTTCCCCTAGGACCTCAACCACGCCGGTGCCCTCGTGGCCCATGGCGCGGCCGGTGGGCGGCAGAGGCAGGTTAGCCTGGTTCTGGTCACCTCGCCAGGTGTGGAGGTCTGAGCCGCAGACCCCGGCTTGGGTCATGCGGAGTATGACGGCGCCGGGAGCGGGCTCTGGCACGTCGTACTCTTCGATCACGAAGGGTTTGCCGTATTCCTTACAAACAACAACTCGGCCTTTCATGCGTTCCTCCTATCGTCCTAGGCGCCCCTGACGAGTGGGCGAAAGACCGGTCGTCACGAGGCTGAGATTACGCCGGTAACATACCACAACCCTTTGGCAAACGGTACTTGGGCCGTCGCAGCCACTGATTTATTACCGTTACAGCGGTATTCTCTAACCGATTCATCCGTTACACTATCTGTTATAGAGATAGAGAAGGATCTCACATTAGGCGTGTTTACTTATCAATTCGGTAATTATTGAGCATTTGAGACCGTCTCGATGAATGAGATAGGGGTGCGGAATATAAAGCCAGGACGCTGGTTCGCCACAGGCAGCATGGTCATGGCGTTGGTGTCATTGGCGTCGCGCCGCTCATCTTTGGTGTGCTTGGCGTTCTGTTGGGCATGGTTGCCGTAGCCAAGGGAGAACGATATTGGGGGATGCTGGGGGTGATCGCCGGAGCAGTGTTGGGATTTACCGGGTATTTCGTTGCGGCGGAAATGGTTTCATAAAAGATCATGTGTAGGCGCGGGTTTTTAACCCGTGCCTACGGGCATCTACTCCAATCGGAAAGAGGACATCCCGACGCTACGGTCGGGATGTCCTCTTTGTTGCTGCGCTCCGGAGGCCCCTATTCGATCAGCCCCGGAGGACCATGACCGGGCCGGCGGCATGGCGGACTACTCTGTCGGCCACGCTGCCCATGAGCCAGCGGCCCATGCCCGTCCGGCCGTGGGTGGTCATTGCCACCAGGGCATCCGGGTACTCGTGGGTCAGATCGACGATGGCCGCTGCCGGGTCGCCGTGAAGAACTACGCTCTCCACGGACGCCACACCTTCGCCCCGTACCCTGTCGGCCACCCGATCCAGACGGTCGCGCTCGTCGGCGTCGGCGGTATCCTCCAGCGTCGCCCGCACCAGGGACAACTTGGCTCCTAGGGCTTTGGCCAATCCGACGGCGTGGGGCAGGATGGACTCCGCCAAGTCCGACCCGTCCAAAGGCACGATGATATGACCCATCGATCCATCTAGGACCGCGTCATTGTCCTCAGCGCGGATGATCATCAACGGCGTCTTCACTGCGTGCAGCACCTTGTCGGTGACGCTGCCCATAACCCACCTTCCGGCGCCGGAACGTCCGTGGGTGGACATGACGATCAACGTGTCCGGGTCGGTCTCAGCCTCAAGAACGATGTGCTCGGCTGGAGCGCCAAAGGTGTGCGTAACCTTTTTACCCTCGGTCTCCGCCTTTTCGGGCCCATGCAGCACAGCCGTGGCGGCCACTCCTGCAGCCTCAAGGTTGGTCTTGGCCTGGCCCATGGCGGTCATAACATCTTCCCGGTGGAGAGCAGTTGCAGCTTGCCGGTCCTGGAACTCAAATGGCTCAGGATAGAAGAACTCGGGCTCGGGATCAAAAACCCGGAACAACTCGACTTTGGCGTCAAGTTTCTTGCCCAGATTTCGAACGTAGGGAAGCACCCGGTCACCCATTGGTGAACCATCTAGAGGAACTAAGATCCGCTTGTACATATCATCTCCCCCTGCTAGGTAGTCTGCTCTAGGACTATGCCGGTGGTTAAGCTCCACCGCCAGACCCACAAAAAATTGGTCCACTTGAATTCTAGAGACTTCCACCGTGCCCAATAATGGGCAACCGGCTCTGGTTGGCCAGCCAAAAGGGTCGAAAGTTCCGGGCCACATGGCCGGAGAGGTAAGGTCCCCCGGCTCCGCGCCCGCCCAAAGGCTTTTGACACCCTATAAGGCCACTGCTACACTCGCCCCAACTTGGGACCGGGCCGGTAAGACGGCCCGCCGGGAGACTGAACCATGCCCGCTCGCTCAGGGCAGCAATACATCGATGGACTGTCGGAAAATCCTGCCGAGGTCTGGATCCGCGGCGAGAAGGTCAAGGACGTCACCACCCACCCCGCCCTGCAGAACGGAGTGCGCTCCCTCGCCGCTCTATATGACCTGCAGCACAACCCGGACACCAAGGACGCCATGACGTTCGAATCTCCGTCCTCAGGTGACCCGGTGGGGCTGTCTTTCATCATCCCCAAGACGGTGGATGACTTGGTGAAACGCCGGGGAATGATGACCGATTGGGCTTGGGAAAGCTGCGGCATGATGGCCCGCACACCGGACTTCCTGAACTGCGCCATCTCCGGGTGGGCCGGGTCAGCCGATTACTTCTCAGCCAACCGCGCCGATTCCAAAGATAACGTTCTGCGCTACCACGAGTACATACGCGAGAACGACCTGACTCTGACCCACACTCTGGTCAACCTGCAGCGAAGCCGGAACCCGTCAGTGCTGGACAAGCTCGAGGACCAGGTTGCCCTGACGGTGGTCAAAGAGACCGACGCCGGGATCGTGGTTCACGGCAGCCGCATCCTGGCCACCCTGGGGCCCATCTCCGATGAGATTGCCGTCTATCCCACCCGCACCCATCTGCTGGGAGAAGAAGCCCGGAAGCAGGCCTTTTCATTCGCCCTGCCTTGCGCCACTCCAGGCATGAAATTCATGTGCCGGGAGAGTCTGGACATGGGCCGCTCCAACTTCGACCATCCCCTGGGGTCGAGATTCGAGGAGATGGACGCCCTGGTTTTCTTCGACAACGTCCTCGTCCCCTGGGAGCGGGTGTTCCTGCTGGGAGACGTGGACCTCTGCAATAATTTCGCCGCGGCCACCCAGTCCACCTCGCACACCGGGCACCAGGTGGTCAACCGCACCGTGGTCAAGACCGAGTTCCTGCTGGGTCTGACCTCGCTCATGGCCGAGACGCTGGGCTCGACCCAGGTCCCCCACGTTCAGGAGCGGATCGGCGAGATCGTGGTCAATCTGGAGATGATGAAAGCCTGTGTGCGGGCCGCGGAGGCCGACGCCAAGCTGAACGAATGGGGTGTGATGTGTCCGGCGTTCGGCCCGCTGACCGCCGCCCGTGCGATGTACGCCGGGACCATGTACCCGCGTATGGCTGAGATCGTGCAACTGCTGGGCTCCAGCAGCCTGATGGCTATACCGGCAGAAGCCGACTTCGCCGCCGAGATCGCGCCGGAACTGGAGAAATACCTGGCCACGGACTCCACCGAAGCGCGAGACCGGGTGCGCCTGTTCCACCTGGCTTGGGACGTTGCCTGCAGCGCCTTCGGCGGGCGGCAGACCCTCTACGAGCGCTTCTTCGGCGGAGACCCCGTCCGGAACACCATGCTGCTCTACCAGGGCTACGACAAGACCCCCGCCATGGACCGCGTGCAGCGGTTCCTGGAGCGTGAGGGCTGACCGCGTTCCACCCCTTGGAATATGGACGGCAAAACGGTATAGTATTCCGAACGCCAATTATCAATATCCCATCGCGGGACCCCATCTATAGCAGCCCGGTTTCCGGGCAGATTTAGGAGGACTGATATGCCTAAACCCACGAGAATCGGCCACCTGGTCATCAACGCCAAAGACCTGGACGCAGCCACCAAGTTCTACACCGATGTCATCGGCTTTGAGATCGCTCTCGAGCGCCCCGGCTTCGGCACGTTCCTGACCGCCGGCGAGATGCACCATGACCTGGCCATCTTCCAGGCCCCCGAAGGCGCCGCGGACACCGCCGACGGCGATGTTGGCCTGAACCACATGGCCATCGAAGTTGCCGATTTTGAAGAGTTGACCGAGTACTACCACAAGCTGCAGTCTTACTTCGAGGACTCCGAACTGCGGACCACCGACCACGGCATGACCCGCAGCATCTACATCAAGGACCCGGAAGGAAACGGGATCGAGTTGTACTGCAACACCCAGGACAACCCTGAAGAGGGTCTGGCCATCATGCGCAGCCCCGACCGCAAGAACACGGAGTTGGTCTTCGACTAA
>CAYXDE010000042.1:0-27591 GCA_964463525.1 uncultured Dehalococcoidia bacterium
TGAATCTTGGCATGCCCGCAATTATATTCCATAGTTCTAGGCTAAGTTCGGTGTTGCCAAAGAAGAACCCGACGGCCCATTCCAAGGGTTTGTCCAGAGAAACCGCGAGGACCTTCGGCCACCACAAAGATTAATGCCTTGGTAACCCTGACCAAGCCCAAGAGACAACATCGCTTAGTCGCAACGGCTGGTATTTCAGTAGGACATTTTTCTGGGCGACCACGTCGGGCGGCGAGACATCCACATCATGGTCATCAGCTTCGGCCCATCTCAGAACCACCATCAATAGATGCTGTACGACTTCTACTGGCAATTGCCGCCAGGCCCCCAGGTTACCGGAACTCAATACTTTCCCTACTTCGACCCAATTACCCAGTGCCTCCGCCTGCTGCTTCAGCTTGGTATATTCAGCGCCCGCCTTGAACTGGGCATCAACGTTCTCTTTGGCTTGCCGTCCAGCTTGCGCCACCTGTGCCAAAGCCTCTTCCCTCACCTCCGATATGGCCGCGGCAAGGCCCTTACGCTCTTGAGTCAGCGCCTCGACCTGGCTTCTAAGGCCCTGTAACTTCGCTTCCTCCTCGGATTGACCCTGGGTTAACGCGTCAAGGGACTGGTATTCATTTACGGCGGCTAAGAATGTAGCTACCGTCTCAGTAGAATCGGACCCAATTCCCGTCAAGGTCTCGCTCATGGCCTTCAGTTCCGTCTGGCCGAAACCCAGCACCTGTAATTCATCTGCGTGGGCAATAAGTCGTTCTGCCTCTTGTACGCGGGCGCTGGCTTGGTCCACGCGGTCGTCCAACTGGCCGACCTCTTTTTCTAATATGCTCCTTTTCTGAGACAGGGCTTCGACCTGGTCGCCGAGGATTTCATTATCGACCTTAAGCCGGGCGGCACGATCGTTGAGTTCTTGTACGTGCTGATGCAACCACATGGTCGCCCGGGCCAGGCCGCCGTACAACGGCCCTTTTGACCCACGGTGTCGGGCCATTACCCTCTCTGTCTCTTCGGGGTCGTCCAAAGAGTCCAGCAGTTCTTCAGCGATCGTTTCTGTCAGTGTCGCCACGGTTATTCACCTCGACCAAATAAAGTCGGTGGAGTGTAGGGTGTCGTCGTCGACACATCAACGCCGTGGACTCGAGGGGTGGACAGTTTGTGGACTGACGTTTGGACTTTGTTTCCGAGTGTCTGCGCCGGAGGATCGAACCAAAGAATCCGGCTAAAAGGCGTCACCTAAGCGAATCGCAAGACGCTTCTTTCTTTCGTATTCCCTGGCAGGAGCCGAAGACCGGCAATCTTCACAATATTTTTTCCTGCCCAGTTGAGGTTTCCTTTTGGGGGTGTAAGCCTGCGAACAACTGTCGCAAGTAGCCACTCCGTAGACTCTGGAAATCGCGAAGGCCAATTGGCATGTCAAAAGAGCCAGCAACGACTGTGAAGGGGACAAGAACATCCTTGCCGGATTAATCTCAGCCGACCACTCGAAACTGAGCCTAGCGCCAGACTCAAAAAGCAGTTCGTCCAAAATCAACCCGACTATCGACCGTTCGACTTCTATATCGGAGCAACCTCCGAATGCATGGCGGAGTTCTGACTTGGGGAGCATATACAATTCAGCCACTACCATAGCCTCCGTTAGGAAAGCCCAATCTTCAGGATCACCAGGTTTATCATCATGAAGATTGGTGGCGAGCCTTAAGACCGACCCCACTTCTAAAGATTTCACTCTCCAATAATTGATGGATTCCTCTCCATCATCCTTACACCCTTCATGACAATAAAGGAATGGGACCAAGTGCCTGCACAGCCCATGCAGTCGACCCCATTTCTTGGCAAATGCGAGGAACTGTTCGGGTTCTCTATGGCCGAGATTTATGAACTCTATTAGTTCCTTTAGGTCAGGTTCACTCCAGCCTCGGATGAGCATCTCCGGATTCTGTATTCCAGCGGCGACGGGCCGAAAACATAGCGCGGGGTTTCCATCCGTATCGACTAGTTCCACGAATGGCGGAGGCCCCGCTTTTCGTACCTGCAATGGTCTGGATAAGCGACCATTCTCATCTACCATATCTGCTCTGGTCATCCTATCGAGCATAAGATCTCCGTTATTGATGTGGAATTGATATGAAAATAGTGTAACAACTCGCCTCAGCCACCACAATCGCATATCTAATGAAGACGGAAGGGAACCATGCGATGAGATTCAGAATCAGCATCAATAGATATATGCCTGGGGAGAAGTTGGGCATTGGGGACAGGCGTTGGGGCCGTTACAGCGGATCGTTCTACCCCGAGATGCATTCCGCCAAATCGCTCCTCGACGAAGTTGAACAAGGCCATGCGTTTTCAGCTTTACAAGGAGGATGCCAGCGCGAACACTGCGGCCAGTGGTGTTGCCCCGAGCGCAAGGGAGACTTGGGCCACTGCGGGCGGCCTAAAGGCTACCGGGCAAATAGACATTGGACCGAAGCCCAGCATATAGGTCTGGATTTCGACAACGGCGACACCCGTTCCAGTCTCGACTACCTACTCAATGTCCCCTTGATCGCTCAACATGCGTCCTTCGCTTACACCACTTTGTCCCACACGCCGGAGTGCCCTAAGGCCCGGGTGGTGTTCGTTACAAGTGTTCCCTTCACCGACGCCGACTACTACCGCCGGGCCAAGCGGGCGGTCATGGCGGCCTTGCCCTGGGGCGACGCAGCGGTACACGACCCCAGCAGGTTCCTTTACGGCACGGACCCGAAGCACGGAACCACCAGATATTTGGGCGGCCAACTGCCTCTAACGGCGATAACCGATTTGATCGAACAGAATCGGGGTCACCTGGACGATGAGCAAAACCGTCGCCACCTGCCTTGGATAACTGCCAGCCACGTACTGGGACGCACACCGGCAGAGCGCTATGTGAACACCGCCCTTCAGCAGGAGGTCGCCTGGCTGGCCAGTCGGGTTGAAGGGACCGGAGAACGTCACCAGGGATTGCTTCTGGCAGCGTTGAAGTTGGCAAGCCTTAAGCGGTCGGAGTGGCTCCCTGCTCAGGTCCGCGGCAACATCGACCCCTTAGGTTTATTGCTCCCTGCCGTCCAGCGGAACGGCTACGTCGAAAAATACGGTGAGGAGGCGGCCCGGCGAACCATCGCTGACGGCGTGGCATACGCCAGTCCGCGTCCAGAACCGGGTTCGTGGGACAGTAGGCCCGTCAAGCATAGCTGGAGCGGCGGCCAATGGGTCAAGGGTGTGTCTGTATGAGTGATTATTCCATCAGGGTCGAATTACCTGCCCGCCCCCGGCGTGGCTCTACCCGCCTGACTGTCGTGGTCGAAGACTCGCAGGGGGCTGGGATATTCCGGGACCGGGCCGACATCAACGAAGAGAAATCCAGGACGAGGATAGCAGAGAGAATCGCCCAACTTACTGGCGACACCGCTGACGATATAAACCAACGGCTCCTCCAGGGGCTGTCCCAAATGCAACCGCCGGGTAACGCAGGGGGGCCACCTGGGCCTGCACTGGGCCTAGGGAATCAGTACCCCTACGAGCCGACGCCCGGCGGCATCATCTGGAACAGAGAGACCCCGGAAGGCATCATCCCTGTCCCGTTAACCACCTTCATCGCAACGATTACCGGCCAAGTGGTGGAGGACGATGGAGCCGAGACACACCGATTGTTGGAGATAGAAGCGGTCCTCCGGGGCAGGACCTATCACTTCCGGGTTCCCTCGGGGAAATTCTCTAGCATGGCCTGGCCGATGGATCAAATGGGAGCCGCAGCTGCCCTATGGGCCGGATTAAGCATTAAAGACCATGCGCGGGCGGCTATCCAGTTCCTCTCCGGAGCCCCCCCGGAACGCCAGGTGTACGCCCACCTGGGCTGGCGCAAGATTGGCGGGTCATGGTGCTACCTCCACGCGGGGGGCGCGATCGGCCCAGTGGGCCCGGTTCCCGACGTGGAAGTGTTATTACCTTCAGACCTGGAGCGCTACCTGCTGCCGGACCCGCCCCGCGGGGCGGACCTGAGAGACTCCATACAGGCGAGTCTTCGCCTATTGGATGTGGCCGGAGCGGCTGCAGTCTTTCCGCTCTACTGCGCCGTATGGCGGGCACCTCTGGCCGGATGCGATTCAGGCCAGCACCTGGTTGGGCCGACGGGAAGTGGAAAGAGCGAACTGGCGGCTCTAGCCCAGCAGCACTACGGCGCTGGCCTGGATGCCCGCCACCTACCTGGGAACTGGAGCAGTACCGACAACGCCCTGGAGAGCCTGGCCTTCACCGCCAAGGATGCCCTGATAGTGGTGGACGACTTCTGCCCCGGGGGGAGGCAATACGATGTGCAGGCCATGCACCGGAAGGCCGACCGGCTGTTCCGCGCCCAGGGCAACACCTCTGGACGCCAGCGATTGAGCCGGGACAGTACCCTTCGGCCGGCAAGGCCACCCAGGGGGATGGTCCTCTCTACCGGAGAGGACGTGCCTATGGGCCAGTCCCTCCAGGCACGGGTGTTGATTAGCGAAGTCCCTAAGGACGGCTCGGACGCCCTGGACTGGGACCGGATCACAGCGTGCCAGGAAGCCTCCGCCGCTGGCCTCTACGCTCAAGCTATGTCCGGATACATACGGTGGCTGGCCTCCCAATACGAAGAGATTCAGACCGGTCTCCAGGCCAAAACCTCCGCACTGCGGGACCGGGCCTACCAGAGTGGACAGCACCGCCGAACCCCTGACATAGTCGCAAATCTGGCCGTTGGCCTCGAATACTTTCTAGAGTTCGCCGTCAGCACTGAGGCCATCGACGAAAAAGAGCGCCAGGCAGTGCAGGAACGGTGCTGGAATGCCTTGGGTAGAGCCGCCGCGGCGCAGGGGGAACACCAAGAGTCACAAGAGCCTGCTCAGCGCTTCCTGCAGTTGGTATTGGCTGCCCTGTCTTCTGGCAGGTGCCACATCGCCAATCTCCAAGGAGAGGCACCGAATCCTTCGCCGGATGCGTGGGGCTGGCGCAGGAACGATAGTCTATCTGGCTCAGCATGGAACCCGCAGGGGCGCAGGATCGGCTGGGTTGACGGTAATGACCTCTATCTGGATTGCCTCGCCGCTTTCGCCGAAGTCCAGTTACTGGCCAAAGATTCGGGGGAGTCCATACCCATCACCATGAATACCTTGCGCAAGCGCCTTAGCCAGCGAGGGTTGCTCCGCAGTACAGACATACGTGGCGGCAGTGAAAGGCTTGAAATCCGCAAAACCGTCCAAGGCAAACGGCGGTCGGTATTACATCTCCATTCCCAAGACCTATACCCGAAGGAGGTGGCCCAAGTGGCCCAATCCGGCGGCCAGCGGGATCAGATCACGGCGGGAAATGGGACACAGATTGGGCCACTTGACGATTTCTCTGCAGGCAAAGTGGCCCCCGGAAGTGGCCCCTTACACCCTTTGGTTGAAGCTAAAGGAGCCTCCAATGGGCCACTTGGGCCGCCATCTGAGCATATAACTCCCGAGGTTGAAGACTTATTTGAAGGTCAAGACCACTTGCCTTGGGCCAACTTCGCTGCAAAGGAAGGAATTATCGCTGATGACGTTAGCTGAGAACATCTCCGTCGGTCGTAAGTCCATAGCGACGGCCAGGCAGCGCGGCATCGACACCTCCGGGTGGGAGGCCGTCCTTGCCGACCTGGAGCAACAGCAGTTGCTGGCGTGGGCGGCGGAAGTCGCGGAAGCCGACGTGACGCTGGCGACACCGATCACATATCAGGAAACCCCACTGCGGCCAATAACCACAACCCAGGTTTCCCGGGTCAGCCGCACGTACCTGAAGACGGTGGCGATGGCCAAGATTCATCGTACCACCGGCGGCTGGGGAAGGTTCACTCCGGAGTGGTGGGAAGAGCAATCAACCGAAGCCCTTGACGCCCTCAAGGCCCTGCGTTCCGCCATGGCCGAGGCAAACGCAGGGGATCAATCATGAGCGCCGGTAGTGTATCAGCAGCACGGCCTGAATCCATACAGGCAGGGGGCGGTGCGATTCCGACCCCGGCGCTCCAATCCCTCACGGTGAGGCCAATCTCCCATAGGGCCGCTAAGGAACTGTTGGTCCGGAGTCACTACCTTCACTCCATGCCCGGCGGCACCAAACTGGCATTCGGGATATTCAGCGGTGACAGATTGATGGGAGCGGTGACCTTGGGCGTTGGACCATTTAATGCCCACCGCCTGGTGTCCAGGGCGACCCACGGTGACTGCATCGCTTTGACCCGGCTATGGCTCGCTGACAGGTTGCCTAAGAACGGCGAGTCCAGGGTGTTGGCGGTAGTGTTGAGGTCATTGGCGAGGCATACCAGATTGAAGTTCGTTGTCACCTACGCCGATCCAACCGCAGGTCATCTGGGCATCATCTACCAGGCCGGAGGCTGGCTTTACACCGGAGTCTCCGAGCCGTCGGTCCTCTACGACCTGGGCGACGGGCTTGGGCGTCACTCCCGCACCTTCGGACATTCGCTGGGAACCAGATCCCTCAGCTATCTAAGGAGGCATGGGACCCAAGTATCTCCCATTGAACGGCCTGGGAAGCACCGCTACCTATATTTCCTGGACAAGACATGGTCGGACAAGCTGAAAGTGCCGATCCAGCCTTATCCGAAGTCAAACACGTTGTCACGATTTAATTAACAAGGAGCCTAGTCATGAAAGTCGCTATCTACCAAAGGCACTGTACTACCCCAGAAGACATCGAACGGCATATCCAGGACCAGAAAGACTCGCTGCCTGACGGCTACGTCCCGGTAGCGGTGTTCGTGGACCTGGACTGCCAGTCCACCAGCAGCGGCGCGTTCAGCCAAGCCTGGGATTTCGTCCACCAGGGCCATGCCGAAGCGTTGTACGTCGTTCCAGCCGCTGAGAATCCCGATCTATCCGAAGGCGCGGCGCGGATGGAAGAAACTGCGCCGGCACTGCTGTTCCCGTCGGGCGCAACGCCAAACCCTCAGACAAGTCAAGGCGATGAAGATAACTAATATCCCGGTCGATTTGCTCCGACAGCCCCAGTGGAATCCCAACCAGATGGACGACGGAAACTTGATGAAGCTGGGACGGTCCATAGATCGGTACGGGCTGGTCCAGAACCTCGTGGTTCGCCTCATGGAGGACGGGACGTACGAGATGTTGGCGGGCAACCAGCGGCTGCAAGTCCTCAGCCAGTCCGGGATTATGGAAGTGCCGTGCGTGGTGGTGGAACTAGAAGACGGTGAAGCCCGACTTCTTTGCCAGGCACTTAACAGGGTGCATGGTGAAGACGACCTTGGCTTACGTGCCGAGTTGCTCCGACACGTGCTGGAGGAACTCCCAGAAGAAGAAGTATTGGGAATACTACCAGACACACGAATGGGGCTTGAATCCCTGGTAAACCTGGGCCGGGACTCCATGGATGGCTACTTAGAGAACTGGCAGGCCGCCCAGGCCGTAAAGCTGAAACACCTCCAGTTTCAACTTACCGGCCAACAGATGGAATCTGTAGAAGAAGCGTTGGCGCGGTTAATGCCGGAGGCAAGCAGTGGCCACGGGTCCAGTCCGAATGCCAGAGGGACCGCGCTCTACATTTTGTGCCGAAAATATCTCGATGTTTCTGGATATCCTCAATGAACCAGCAGGCTGATAACCCAACGCTGCCATGCCACCTGTGCCGAGCGTCCCTCAAGGTCAAACTGGTCAGAGGCAGAAAGTCAGGCAAACCTTTCGTGATGCTAGCTTGCCCGGAAGACGGCAGGCACATCAGAGCTTTCGTCGCTGACAGGGATTATGTACAAAACCTAATCAGTCTGGCTGAGAGCAAGTTGTGAAGGTCGCGCTATACGCCAGGGTCAGTACCAACGATAAGTCTCAGAACCCTGAGACTCAACTCATGCCTATGCGCGACTCTTGCGCCGCCCTGGGTTGGGAAGTAGTCCGCGAGTACGTGGACAAGGCCCCCGCCAACGACCTGGCCCACCGCCTACAGTGGCGGCAGTTGCTGGACGATGCCGCCAAGCGCAAGTTCGGCGTGGTTCTGGTATTCAAGCTGGACCGGGCTTTCCGTAGCGTGAAACACATGCATGACACCCTGGCCGCCTGGGAGGTCGTCGGCGTCGCTTTCAGGAGTATCACCGACCAGTTCGACACGTCCACCGCCATGGGCAGATTGCTGTTGAACCTGTTGGCTTCTTTGGCCGAGTTTGAGTTGGAGTTGATACGGGAAAGGGTCAAAGCAGGAATGGACCGTGCCCGGCGCCAGGGCCATAAGATCGGCCGCCCCAGTGTCTGGGACAGGCGGGGGTTCTCCCGCCGTTTTGGAGATATTCTGGAGCGCCTCGATGCAGGAGATGTATCCCGCCGCAAGGCGGCCCTGGAGTTGGGTATCGGGTACGCCACCCTCAAGCGGCTGTTAGACGCCCGTGACGTAAGTCCAGAGGAACACGCGGCATGACCGCCTTGGGATGGGATACGCAGCCTGAGCCGCAAGGTAGCATGCCCGACGCCTTGACAGGTATACACGGGCGTATACACTGTGCCGCCACACCTGACGCCACTGGATTTGATGAACATGAAACAGAATTTGACCGCATCGCAATCGACAACCTATTGGATACCTTGACCGAGATCGCCTTGGCGATTGCCCGACGCAGGGAACAGCTAGACCAATGAAGGCTGTGGCATACATCCGTGTCTCCAGCCAGGACCAGGTGGACGGCCACTCCCTGGACGCTCAGGACCGTCTGTTCCGGGAGTTGTGCAAAAACCGGGACTGGGAGCCAGTGTCCGTTTACCGGGAAGAGGGCAAAAGTGCCCACGTGGACTCCATCAACAAACGCCCGGTGTTTCGCCAGTTACTAGATGATGCCGCCGATGGCAAGTTCGAGGTTGTAGTGGTCCATACATTGGACCGGTGGTCTAGAAACACTCAGATCGCTTTGGAGTCACTGGCAAACCTGGCCAAGAACAAGGTGGCATTTGTCTCTATCACTGAGAACATCGACCACTCCACCGCCCATGGCAAGCTAATGACTACCATGCTGGCAGGCTTTGCCGAATATTTCAGCAACTCCCTAAGTACCCACATCAAAAAAGGCGTCAGCGAACGGGCAATGCAGGGCAAGCACCTTGGTGGCATACCTTTCGGTTACCAATCCTGCTGGGAAGGTCCCAAGGGAGGCCGCCAGCTATCTTGCGAACCGGAGCATCCCGGAGGCTTACATCCAGTGGAGCAAGAGACTGAAGCCGTCCGAGAGATGTTCCGTCGCTATGCGACCGGCACCACCACACTTAGCCAGTTGGCCACCTGGCTGAACGGCCAGGGATTCCGTACCAGGAACAGCAAGAAAATTGCGAACGGTAGCGGCATTCTCCAAGAAGGTCCCCGGCTTTTCACCACGGCCTCTGTCCGGGGTATCCTGCACAATCCGTTCTACCACGGCAAGGTCAAACACCTGGACCAATTACTTCCCGGCGCACAAGAACCTTTGGTGTCGGAAGAATTGTTCCAGACTGTCCAGTCAGCGATGAAGCGGAATTCAGGGCGCTCCAGCACTCTTAGCCCGCATCCCGAGCGGGAATATCTGCTCAAGGGCCTAATTCGTTGCGCCCATTGCCTGCTGCCCATGTGGGCGCAGACCTACAAAAACGGTAACCCCTACTACCGTGAACATAGAGGCTCCCGCGGCGCGGGTTACTGCGTAGACCGAAGCAGTTCCATTCCCTGCGATGTCCCTGATAACCAGGTTGGCCGCATCGTCCAGGCCATCGTATTGCCCGAAGCCTGGATGGACCGAGTGCTGGCTCACATCCATTTGGCCGATGATGTGGAACGAGTTCGACATGAACGGACACAGACGCAGCAACGACTGAAGAGATTGGGCAGGGCCTACGTGGACGGCCTTTATGATGATGAGGGCTACCGTAGGGAGAAACGCTCCCTGGAGGACAACCTGGTCAACCTGGTCGTTCCCGGAGTCGACGCTGCCATGGAAGCTGGCAAGCTGCTGGAGGACCTCCCAGTTTTGTGGGAGGAAGCGGACCTGGCCGAAAGGCGCAAGCTACTTATGGCGATGCTGGAAGCCGTCTACGTTGATACCGTCGAGGAGAAGTCAGTGGTTGCCATCCGGCCCAAACCAGCTTTCCGGCCAATCTTTGAAGTAGCCACCACCCGCGAGGGCAGTGGAATAGCCTTAATAAACCAAACGCCCCAGACTCAAAATGAGCCTGAGGCGTCTGAATCGTGTTCTTGGTGGAGACGGGGGAGAGTCGAACTCCCCGTCCAGAAGAGACCATAGATCGGATGTACTACAAGCTTATTCGGTGGTTCGATCCTCGCCCTTTAGAGGCACCACCGACGGAGCCTCATGAGGGACAGCCGGTTTTTCTTAGGCCGCCTTTACCGGCGTGGGGCGGTCCGCATCCCGGATTTATGGCGCCTGACCCCTCCGACTCCAGGAATACCAGAGGGCAGACGAAGCCGCTTTAGGCGGCTAGAGCGAATTCACGTTCGCCAGTTGTTTTTGCTACCGGATTTACGAGGGAGATAGCATCCTCGGCTTGCAATCCGCTACGGAACGCCCCTGTCGAACCCGCGCGTCCCCTTGCTACTTATATCTTCGCATAACCGTCTCAGACGGGTCAATGAATCAACTGCCATCAATAACCGCAGGCACGAGAAGTATGACTCATCTGCCTTGTCTAGCCGTGTGACTTGTCTTTAAGTTCCGAAAATGAGACAAAATCTTAAACGGGGCGACCGAGTGAAGATCAAGGGTGGCCGATACGACGGCGCGGCCGGGACCGTGGACAGCGTGGTCTTTCAACGCACCGAGGACCAGCCCGATGAATTTCATCATGGTTACCACGTCATATTGGACAGTGGCCGCGTGATCACGGTCAGATACAGCCAAGTATGTTGAGCGGGCCTTCCAGACCGGATATATGGCCCGACCAAATCTGAAAGTCGGACCATCGAGTCCAGCCACTTGAGCCAGCCGGGACTTATAACAAAAGGGTTAAAGTCGAATAATGCCGGAAAGCCCGGTGAACCACGTACTCCTCGCATATAAAGGAGAGTCCGCAAAATGAACTGGTTAGATCTGGTTTTAGTGATCGTTGTCGGATTGAGCGCTTTCATGGGCCTCAAGATCGGCTTGATACGCGCTGCATTCACCGCATTGGGGATATTCGTGGGCAGCATACTCGGCGGGCAGCTTAGTGACGACATCGGTGGGTTATTCTCGGGGTTAGACTCGGAGAGCGCAGTAGCCACCGTGATCTCCTATGCCATCATTATCACCGCCTGCCTCACGGTCGCCGCGGTCGCAGCGACCATCGTCCGAAAAGTCGTAAACCTCCTGTTTATGGGTTGGGCCGACAAGCTGGGCGGAGGCGCCCTGGGAATCGCCGCCGGAGCTGTGATCGCCGCGGCGATCGTTATGGGCATGGCGAATCTGACCTACGCCCCTGAGGTTGGCGACGAGATCGCCACCAAGGTTCTCAACTCCACTCTGGACTCCGAAAAGACCAAGAAGCGTCTGGAAGATGGGTTGACCCAGTCCTCTCTGGTGGAGGCGTTCATCGAGGTGGTCGACACTGTGCCCTCCAGCACTCTGTGGTTCGTACCATCCAACTTCCGAAGCGCCTTGGACGTCTTGAGCGAACGGCAATCTGAGATTCAAACAAGAGCCCTCCGGTGATTCTCCACACCTTGCTAGTGGGGAGTTCCAGGCGGCAGTTCCAGGCTAGTCAGTTCTCTGTTTAAACCGCATGATCAAGTGGTGCATCTAACTTCATAACGGCCATTCTAGGCCGACGCACCACCGGAGAACAGAGAATTGACCCTGGTCGAACCAGCAAGTTCCCTCACTGACTTCGCTTTAGGTCTATTGGCGCTCATCGCCGCCAATAGACTTCGCCCCGGAGAATCATCCGATGTTCATTGGCGGTGGTTCTTTGTCTGGATCGGGATCGCCGGGCTCTGGGGTGGGTTCCATCACGGATTCATAGTAGGTCATGCAACGACCGCGGCGGTCAGCTGGTCTGCCATCAGCCTGCTGGTGGCCGTGGCTATCTCCTATCTTCTGGCGGCGTCGGTCAACTCGGTTCTCGGCAAGGGCCGAGGGCATCCGCTCCTGGTGGTGCGTGCCATCAGCCTGGCCGTTTTCTTCCTGCTGGTTGTGTCGGGGAACGCCACCGTGATCACCCTGATGCTGACCGAAGGCTTAGCCATGGTCTTAGTCATAGTCCTCTGGTTGCACGCCTGGCAGAAAGAACAGCCTGGTGTCGGCCTGGTCCTGGCAGCGATCATGGTCAGCCTGCTAGCCGCGGCATTGAAGGCGTCCAGCATACAGTTCACATTGGGCGGTTGGGAATTCGACCCCAACTCCCTATACCACGTGGCCCAGATGCCCGGTCTCCTCCTTCTACTGATAGCCGTCCAGCGCCGGGCCAAGACCTTAGACGCCGCACCCGCCATACACACTCCCAACGTGGCGGCACACGCCTGATCTGAGCTATCATTGTTCAGGCAACAGGCCGCCTGATCACCAGACTAAGATATTCTCAGACCTTATCTGACCGGCGAACCGGCCGCGTTGCTCACACCAAGCACCATACTGGAGCGACGACGTGACCGACTGGAATCCCGCCCAATACCTCCGCTACGGCAGTGAGCGCCTACGGCCCGCCTTGGACCTTATGGCGCGCATCCAAGTCGACTCTCCCGAAACCGTGTTCGATCTTGGCTGCGGCACCGGGACCATCACCGGCATCTTGAAGGAGCGCTGGCCGGATGCCGATGTCACGGGCGTCGACTCTTCAGCGAGCATGTTGGAGCGGACCACCGACGTCGAGACAGGGGTTAACTGGCAGCACGCCGACCTCAACGACTGGCAACCCAAGACTCCGGCCGACGTGGTGTACTCCAATGCGGCACTACATTGGCTGGACGGCCACGAGCAGCTTTTCCCGCGCCTGATGGACGCCGTTAAACCCGGCGGCGTATTGGCGGTGCAGATGCCGGAAAACTTCAGCGCGCCCAGCCATACGTCCATCGCCGACACGGTACGGGAGGGGGCTTGGCGAGAGCGGTTGGCCCCCTTTCAGCGGGAGCAGCCCGTGGCTGAGCCGTCTTTCTACTATGACCTGATCAGCGGCCTCTCCAGCTCCATAGACATGTGGGAAACGACCTACATGCATATCCTCGAGGGCGAAGACCCGGTGGTGGAGTGGACCAAGGGCACCATGCTCCGGCCGCTGCTGGATAACCTTAGCGACGAAGAGGGCACAGAGTTCCTGGCCTCTTATACCGCCAAAGTCGCGAAAGCCTATCCCCACCGTGTAGACGGCAAAACGGTGCTTCCCTTCAAGCGGCTCTTCATCGTGGCCACCAAGTAGTTGGCAACCCCGCTCAGATAGATGTCTGAGCTGGGAGCTAAAAAAAAGGCCCCTGATTCCTCAGGGGCCTTTTTCACTTCACAGGAGCGGGAGTTTTCGCTGGGCAAAAAAATTCGCCTCAACTTTTGTTGTTGAAGCGCTTTAGCTATCCTAGCACACGAAGGGCTAAGTTGTCAAGTGTTTACGCCTAGATCCGTTAAATACCCCCTAAAATACTTGGGTTTCAAAAGTCGTGTGGGCGTAGCTTCCTTCCTAATGTAGAATAACGGTGCCTTACGCTAGGCTCGTTCCAAAGACCCAAATCATCTACCGGAGGAACCTCATGCCAGACCTAACCTCTCTGGCCGCCCCCGCGGCCACGTTATTGAAAGAAAGCGGCCAAAGCATCGCCGTGGCCGAATCGTCCTGCGGCGGCCTTATCTCGGCGGCTTTGGTGTCGATTCCCGGCGCGTCCGACTACTACGTTGGTGGCAGCACTATATACACTCGTGTGGCGCAGAAAGGGCTGCTCTTGGTCCCTGACGAGACTATGGAAGGCATGCGGGCCAGCAGCGAACCGTATGCACTGCTCAACGCCCAGACCATCCGGAAAGCCCTGGGGACCGATTGGGCGCTGGCCGAGACCGGAGCAAGCGGACCCACGGGCAACCGGTACGGCGATTCATCGGGGCACGCCTGTTTCGCTGTCTCAGGGCCCGTGGAGAAAGTGATCACGCTGGAGACAGGCGACACGGACCGCGAGAAGAACATGTGGGTATTCGCCAAACGGGGCCTTGACCTGCTTATCGAATGCCTTAACGAGGCCAAGTAACGTATGACGTTAGTTGAGTCCAGACTGGCCGAGCTGGGGTACACTCTTCCGCCGCCGCCGGAGCCCATCGGCAATTATCTTTCTGCCTCACGCAGCGGGAACATCATGTGGATGGCCGGCGTGGGTTCACGCCGGGCCGATGGCTCACGCATCAGCGGCAAGCTGGGCGCGGACCTGACGGTCGACCAGGGCTATGAGGCGGCCCGGTGGTGCGCGCTGAATCTGCTGGCACGCATGAAGGTGGAGTTGGGAGACCTGGACCGGGTCACCGGAATACTCAAGGTCTTTGGTATGGTCAACAGTTCGCCTGACTTTGAAGAACAAGCCAAGGTGGTTGATGGAGCCTCCGACCTGTTCGTTGAGCTCTTCGGAGAAGCAGGAAAGCACAGCAGGTCGGCGCCTGGCATGGCCGTGCTCCCGAGGAACACTGCCGTGATCGTCGATTGTGTGATCGAGGTCGCCGAAGCTTAGCGGTCTCTCGAATTCACCCCGGTTCCTAAATGACAAACACGAAGAACAAACACGCCCCGGCGAAAAATCGCCGGGGCGTGTTTCTATTCTGTTTTATTTCGATATGGGAGACGGATGAACGTCCCTATAGCTTTAGCTTAGCTGTGCGTTGGCTTAGTAGCGTCCGCCACCAGCGCCGCCACCCTGCCGGCTGAAGCAATCGCTGCAGTAGACGGGGCGGTCACCGCGGGGCCGGAACGGCACCGTGGCCTCATTTCCGCACTCGGCGCAAATGACCGTGTGCATCTCGCGAGGACCCCGGTCAAAACCGAAGCCGTCGGAGGAACGGTTGGCTCGCCTTGCCTGACGGCAAGAGGGGCACCGCTTGGGCTCGTTCGTGTAACCCTTTTCGGCGTGATACGACTGGTCGTCGGCCGAGAAGATGAACGATTGTCCACACTCCACGCATGTAAGATTCCTGTCCTGGTAGCTCATAGATGACTTCCCTGTTCGTGTAGAGTTGGCAAAAGTCTGGTCACCGAGACGAAAAGACGCGGAATGTTAGAAGAGGACCCGGAGGGACGAAACGCCCGTGGATACCCGTAGACCGATCTAGTATGCCTATAGTAAGACACAGATTAATACCACCGCTGAAGAGTATAACATATATCGCAAGAGGCGGTAGGCTCGGATTGTCGCAGGATACCGAATGGCGGAATTACCCGGAAACGGTTAGCCTGTGGCGCCCAATATCACCAGGATCACGCCTACAACGCTGACCGCCGTGCCAATGGCCAACAGCCAGTCCAGCACTTCCAGCCGCCTCAAGAATATGTGGGCCAGCGCCAAGGTGATCAACGGCTGCAAGGCGTAGATCGGGCTCACCACGGTCACCGGCGCGCGGCTTAGCGCCTGAAACAGGCACATCACGGCCAGCCCTTGAAACACTCCAGCCAAGGCGCATATCGTCAGATAGTTCTTGGGGAGCGTTTGTATCGTGGACACCACCTGCCGGTGAAGCAGGACAGATAGGATCACTCCGCCCACGGCCAACGCCAGGCCGACGGCCACCAGTGGGTCGATCAGGCCGGAGACCACGTGCCTGCTGATCACATCCCTGCTGGCAAAGGTCGCCGCGGCGCCGATGGCAAACAGGTAGCCCACCCGCCGGAGATTTGTAACCTGATCACGGGAGTTCGCGCCACGCCGGGGCATCACAACAAAGAAGAGGCCCAAGACTATGATCGGCGTACCCACGGTCACCAATATGTTGGGCCTCTCCCCAAGGAGGATCACACCCAGCGTAAAGGCGACTACAGGCTGTATCCCCGCCATGGGCACCGCCCGGGTCGCTCCGACCATGGAGATGGCGGTGATGATGAATAGGCGGGCCATGGGATAGCCCATGATTCCCATGACCAGTATCCAGCCCAAAGCCTCGAAAGATAGGGACGATACTTCATCGAACCGGAGGACCAAAGCTAGACCTGCCACCAGCACCATGCCGCTGAGGACGGTCATGAGGGTGGCGGTGGGCGCAGGCACTTTTTGAGTGCCCACTCTGGCCAGTATGTTGCCGCCGGCGAATCCGCAGGCTGCCAGAAATGCAAAGACGACGGCTAGCGCCAAAGTCCCTCCCAACAGTCTCGTTGCTGCCCTGTTCTAGCCGTCCCGCGACAGGTGTTAACGAGGACTAGGCTGCCCATTCTGCCACTCGCTCACCGATCATGATGGCTGTGGCGTTGGCATTGGCCCGGGGCACCTGAGGCATAACAGACGAGTCCGCGACCCAGAGACCCTGGACTCCTTTCACCCGGCACTGCTGGTCCACCACGGCCATGGGGTCGGAGTCGGGGCCGATCTTGCAGGTACCCGAGACGTGCCTGGCCGTGCCCACCGTCTGCCGTATCCAGAGGTCCAAGGCATCGTCGTCGCCCAGAATCTCTTCTGTTGGCGCGGTCCGTTCTTCGGAAACGTCTTTGTAGGCGTCGGTCTCCAATATCTTAACGGCCAAGCGGATGCCGTCCCGCATGCGGCGCATGTCCTCGGGATGGCTGAAGTAGCGGTAGTCGAACTTGGGTTGGACCGCGGGGTCGGAGGACGCCAACCTGACGAACCCGGCGCCAGCCGGCAGCTCGATCACGCAGGAGATTCGGCCGATGCGGTCGGGCAGCGCTTCGCCGGTGAAAGGGCTGAAGACCGAACTGGTGGTCATCATCATGTCGTTGGACTCATTTGAGCCCTTCGCCGTATACCGCAGGGCCGTCCGTACTCCAGAGGCATCGGGCACCAGGGTGATGCCTTCCTTCACACGGAAGGATATGGGCGAGATGGGGTGGTTCCGCAGGTTGGCGCCAACCCCGGGCGTGTCCTGCAGGACCGGCACCCCGAACTCTTCAAGCTGGTCCTTGGGCCCGATTCCCGAGAGCATCAGAATGTGTGGCGATTTCAACGCACCAGCCGACAGCACAACCTTGTCGCTCTCCAGTGTGAATACCTCTCCCCCGCTCTCGGCTTCGACTCCCTTGACCTGGCCGTTTTCAATGACGACCTTACGGGCGAACACGTTGCCTCTGATGGTGAGGTTTAGTCGATGCCGCATGGGGGCCAAGTGGGTGATTGCGGTGCTCATCCTGACGCCGTTCTGGTTGTTCATGGGCACCACGCCCACGCCGGTGGGGTTGACGCCGTTCATGTCTTCGGTGGTGTCGTACCCGTTCTGCAAGCAGGCGGTGTGGAAGGCCGACTGGATGACCGGCCAGGTCTCGCCCTGCTTGCGGCTGATGGGAAGAGGTCCGTCAGTGCCATGGAAATCGTCTCTGATGTCCATGTCGGTCTCTTGCTTGCGGAAGAAGGGCAATACCTTGGTGTAGGACCACTCATCGTTGCCCCAGGACGCCCAATCGTCAAAGTCCTGCGGGATGCCTCTCAGATAGACCTGCCCATTGATGGAGCCGCCGCCGCCGATGACCTTCCCCTGGGCAACATGAATCTCGCCCTGTTCCTCAGTGATGGTTCCCCGCAGAGCCCAGTTGTGCTCGGAATCTGGTTCCTCGGCGGCCCGGGTGTGGCCGTATTGGATGTCGTAGGGCAGGTTGGTGATATCGGGGTAGTCGGTGCCCGCTTCAAGCAGCAGTACGTTGGTGTTGGGGTCTTCCGCCAGCCTGGCAGCAACGACTGAGCCGGCGGACCCGCCGCCGACGACGATGACATCGTATTTCATATCCCTTCTCCGGAGATTTCGTGAATCGGAATCAGATCGCGTTCAGGAATTCCTGTGCGTTCACCACCGTGCCGAATCGCGGGTAGATCTTCTCCGTGAGGACCCGGTGGACCTCTGCGTCTCCGTCGGAACAGGCGTCTGAGACAACTATGAACTTGTAGTTCACATCAACGGCCCACCGGGTGCACGACAGCACGCAGCCGCTGGTGGAAACGCCCATTATGACGATGGTGTCGCGGCCTGATTCCCGCAGAGTAACGTCCAGGTCTGTTGTGGAGAACGGGCCGGGGCGCACTTTGGTAATTATCTTCTCTCCTTCAGCCGGGGGCACTCCCGGATGAAGCTCCACGTCCGGTGCATATTCCGTGAGCGCGCCGCCCCGGTGCATGACGTAGATGACCGGGATGCCGGCCTTCCGCGCTCCGTCCAACACCGACGCCGCCTGCTTCACCACATTCTCTGGCTCGCTGGCGTTGTTGGCGACTATTCTCTGCTGGAAATCCATGATTACCACCGCTGTTTTATCGCGGTCGATCTTTAGTGATTGAGTCATAGGGAGGTCCTCTCTTTGAAAGCGTTGGGAACGTCTAGACCAAAGCATCCACCAATTCAGCCTTGGCACAGCAAAGGCGTCCCTCTTAGCCGGGGGACTGCCGCGCGCTATTATAAGCACAATCCGGAAAGCGGCGGTACCCTGTCCGGATATCACTCTGAGCGAAGCGAGGGGCTTTTGGCTCTCACCCGTTGGCAACGAGATACCCCGGCAAGGTCGATCGGCGCAGGGAACAATTCAGGCTGGTGTTTCGTCTAGCGAGTATGAAAAGTAATCAACCGCACAGAGAAATTGCCATGAAAGTGATCGTGCTCGCCGTTTCCGGACTGTTTGCGGTTTTGGCTTTGGGTTGCTCGAACGGTACGGTTGCCCCAACAACTTCTCCCACCCAAACCAACGCCACCCAGCCTCCAACCCCAAGGCCGATACAAGAATGGCAACTGCAAAGTATCTCAGTAGATCAAGACACAGTTGTAGTCTCGTTGCACGTATTTGCCGGGATCGCCGTCAGAGTAACTCTCGACGGCAACCGGCCCAGCCGGGTTGAAGAATCCATCCCGACTCTAGGGTTCGTGTTCGAGAACGTGGCCCCGGGGGAACATCCCATCGAGATCAAAGACGTCGTGGGACACAGTGAAACCGCGTCGGTCACGGTGGAAGCGCCCCCTCCGGTGGACGGTGAATCGCCCGTCTGGCTTGGGGATTGGATCGTGGACCTTGATGCAGGCAAGGTGGAGTTCCCGCCCATATCCATCACGAGATATGAGTGGTCAGGCGAGACTGTCTACTACGTAGTGAAGCAGTGCTGCGACCAGTTCAGCGATCTTTTAGATGCCGATGGCGAACTGATCGGCCACCCTGACGGCGGAATCACCGGCAGGGGCGACGGGGTCACGTCATTCTATCCAAACAGCCTCAAGGGCGAAGAAATCTGGAAACTCAAGCAATGACAGGAGCGGGGCTTAACCCTCGTTGACCCAGGCCGTTATCAGGTGATGGGCGATGGCGATGGGCTGGGGCACGTTCAGCTCGTCGTTCTTGCCTTGTAATGCCGCGGACACTTCATCGCGGGAGAACCACCGGACGTCATTCATCTCCTCGGCGTCGAAGTTGATCTCAGTGCTGGCCGCATCGGCATGACAGCCAATCATCAATGACGACGGAAACGGCCAGGGTTGGGACGAGTGATAACGCACCTGGCCGACCTGTATACCGGCCTCTTCCATCACTTCCCGTGCCACGGCCTCCTCGATCGATTCCCCTTGGTCCACGAACCCGGCCAAAGCCGAGTAGGTGTTGGTGCGGTTCAAACGGCCCCGGCGGGACTGGCCCAGCAGACAGCGGTCGCCGTCGGACACCACTACGATAATCACAGGGTCGGTGCGCGGGTAGTGCTCTTTCTCGCATCTGGTGCATTGCCGCACCTGACCGCCGCGTTTCATGATGGTCTCAGCCCCACAGGTGGCGCAGAAGCCATGAGTGTTGTGCCAGCTGGTGTTGGACCTTGCCTGGGCGACGATACCGGACTCGGCTGGGCTGAGAATCTCGGTGACCGATCTCGCGTCGACGAACCTGAAGCCGTTCCTCTCGCTCAGTTCGCCGACGGCTTTCTCCTGGGCTGAAATATCGATGGCGAAATGGGCGGTGTCATCCAACAGCCCCAGGAACATCGGTATCGAGTCTACCCCCAACCGCTCCAGGTCCGCCGTTCCCAGCCAGCCGAGACCGTCCTGACCGTTGTCGGTCACCAGGATGTTGAGGTCTCGCAGGGGCAGGAACTTGCTGGTGGAGTCCTTGGCTTTGTCGGCCAGCCATTGGTCGTCGCGGCGCACCGTCTCGCCACGGTCGACCGGGTTTCCTGAATAAACGTGGGGGAAGTACAACTTCATGTCCTCTGCTTAGATATGATTTCTCGTATTCTATTAGATTCTACCAACAATAGGCACCCGTAAAGCTGATCCTTGCCCTTGGAAAGGTTCCTCGTTATCATGCGGCCAAAATCAGAAGCCAACAGGGAGTGAACCAATGGCACGAACACCCACGGTAACTAGAGAGATGGTCCCCGAGAAGTACCGGGAGGCCTTTGACAGCGAGGTGGCGATCAGCAGGAACGCCATGGAGAATGGCCCAGGCTCGGTGATGATCAACAGCCCCGAGATGCGGAAGCGGGCCAACCACCTGGTCTTCTACTTCCGGCAGGAGTCGGAACTGCCCCAAAATATCCAAGAGATGGCCATGATCATGACCGCCCGCGCCAAGGACTGCCAATACATCTGGTTCGCCCACGCCGCCAGGGCACGGGAGCAGGGCATCAGCGACGCCTTCGTGGACGCCCTCCGGGACAGGAAGCCCTTGCCCAAGCTGCAAGGCGCGGAACAGATAGTTGTGGACTACGCCACGGAGCTGTTCGGGACCAACCGGGTGAGCGAGGGGACGTTTAAGGCTGCGCTAGACCACTTCGGCGCCCAACTGCTCACGGAGTTGACCACCATGATGGGCTACTACTCCATGTTGGCCCTGAACGTGAATGCCTTTGAGGTTGACGTCCCCACTGGAGGCGAGGCGCCACTGGTGGTTTAGGGCTGTACGCCCCCGGAGGACCGCGACCCTCGGACCGCTCATCCTGAGCTCGTCGGAGGATGTGCTGGTGATAGACCTCTGGTTTGTGGTGATCGGATCGACGGTGTAGGCGCGGGTTTTCGACCCGCCCTTTTCAAGAAGACCAACTTCAAGCATTAAGCCGCCGTGAACGACCGGGAAGGCTATTGCTTCCTCGGCAGACACGTCTTCCCAATTGCGTAGCGAGTTGAAAACCCGCGCCTACGGTCAATCGTTTGGCCCATGTTAAGGTTTCTGGATTCCGGCTTTCGCCGGAATGACGGAAGGAAACAAGAAAGGCCCCGCTCGTATCAGAGTGGGGCCTTTCTTGTTTTTTTGTCTGTTGGCAGATGCCTAGAGATTCAGCGAGTGTTCTTCGTAGTCTTTGACCTTGTCGTAGACCTGCAACCGGTGGCGTCCGGTCTCCAAGACGAAGATGCTGTCGTCCGCATCGATGTTGACCGCCACAGGCCTTCGGAAGCGCCACTCGGGTTCCATGTTGGCCCGGCGGCGGGCCTTAACGATGTCCGGGTTGGCATCGATGTAGGTCTGCGTCCATGGTGAAGGCTGCTGGGCATCCCCTACCAGTGTCGTGACGAATCGGCCGTCTGAACCATAGATCTGCACCCGGTGGTTCCCCCAGTCGGTAACGTAAACGTCGCCTTCGGAGTCCACAGCCACACCGGTGGGACCATGCAGGTCACCCACGCCGGTGTCGGTGCCCTGGAACATGACCTGGAAACGGCCTTCGCTGTCAAATTTCTGGACGCGGTTGTTCTTCCAGTCGGCCACGTAGACGTTCCCCGAACCGTCCAGACAGATACCCCAAGGGAGGTTCAGTTCGCCGTCGCCCTGGCCTTCTTGTCCGAAGCTGCCCAGGAACGAGCCGTCCTTGGTGAACTTCTGGATGCGGTTGTTGGCGCTGTCGACAACGAAGACGTTATCGTCGGCGTCGAAAGCGATTCCGGAAGGCCCGTTCAGTTCGCCATCTTCACTGCCGGCAGTGCCCCAAGAGGACAAGAACGTGCCATCTTTATCGAACGCCGTGATGCGGTTCAGGAAGTCGTCCGACGCGTAGATGTTGCCATCGCTGTCCAAGTCGATGGACCTAGGCCAGACGAACTGGCCGTCTCCCCGGCCGGCCGCGCCGAACTGACCCAGGAATTGGTGGTCGCGGGTCACGCGGGTGATGCGCTGACCGATCTCCTCCACTCCCCGGCTGATGACGTAGATCAGGTTATCCGGCCCGAACACGAAGTCCTGGGGAGCCCAGAACCCCTGGCCGGACATGCCGTACATGCCGATGCAGTAACTGTAATCAAATACGCGCCCTGCGGCGACGGTGGTTAGCATCAGGTGACTCCTAGCTGCATTTCCAAAGTGGTGCGGAGCCCGTTCTGGGGTCCTTCAACGGGCTCAGGATGAGCGGTCATATCGCTCATAGTGCCCTTCAGCGGAAGGGCTTCTGCCAACACTTTGAAGATTAGACGAATTGTATCTGTTCGAAGTTTCCGCCTACGATGGGCAATGGGTCCAGGCCAAGCCATTGGTCGATGACGCTGGAATAGAAGCCCCGGAAGTCGTAGTTGGGATCAAGGTCGCCCTGGTTCAGGTCTTCGGCTTTCAGAGATGGATATGTTCCGTACATGCCGCCCTTGACCTGGTCGCCGATGATGAACGCGCCACCGCCCGCTCCGTGGTCGGTGCCGGTGCCGTTGTCGCGGACCCGGCGGCCGAACTCGGTGAAGACCATCATGACCACGTTGTCAGCCGCGTCATGCTCGCGCAGGTCGTCGAAGAAATCGCTGATCGCCCCAGAAACCTCGGTCCACAGCTTGGTGTGCATGGGAGGCTGGTTGAAGTGGGTGTCGAAGGGCGCGTGGGACGTGTAGAAGATCTGGGTGCCAAGGTCTGCCGTGTGCACCCGCGCCACGTCCCTCAGGTATTTGGCGATGGGATTATCGGCGTACTCCACGGTGGAGGTATATTTCTCGGGAGCGGCCTTGATGATGTCGGCGCCCTTCAGGGCGTCGCGGCCGGTCTGGCCCAGGTAATCCATGGTTGCGCCGGTCCCGACGGCCGGGGCGTACATGCGGGCGAAACGGTCCAGCAGCCGCGCACGGTCCTCCTCGGCGGCCATGTTTGGCACGCTGGACATGATTCCATAAGATTCCAGGTTCGAGACAGAAGTGATGGGCACGCCACGCAGGGCCAAGGCCCTGGGAAGACCCTGTCCAAAGTTCACGCACTTCAGAACGTTCTCGCCCTCGGGGTCCAAGTCGCGAACGACCTTGGCGACCCAGCCTTCCGTGCCGACAACATCGGGTTCGCAGGTGTGCCAGATGTCCATGGCGCGGAAATGCGAGCGGGGTGAGTTCTCGAAGCCGATCCCGTGGATGATGGCGATATTCCCTTCGTCATACATGGCCTTCAGAGGCGCCAGTACCGGGTTGAAGGCCAGTTCGTCGTCGATGGGCAGAACGGTGTCCTGGGGAATGACGACTTTGGGCCGGTTGTCGTAATAATTGCCGTCGTTGTACGGGATAATCGTGTTGAGATAATCGTTGGCTCCGGTGAGTTGAAGGATCACCACCACCGGGTCTTTCTTGGTTGCTGTCATGTCCGTACCTCGCGTTGTTATTGGGGAACGTGGGTATTGGCGGGTCTTAGGCGAATTGGAAGTCCCTGGATGCGGCGATCAGCGCCAACATCACGCCTAGCTTTCTCTCGGATTTCTCAGATTCTTCGTCGGTATCCCAATTCAGGCCACCGTCTTCAGTCGCCTGGTCTAGAAGCTCGGAACGAGTGGCGTCGCTGAACTCCAGTGGGCCAACCAAGTCCAGGCAGGCATCAACAACCTCTTCGGGCGCTGAAACACCGCGCTGGCGGACGGCCTCGATGATGGCACGCACTCCAGGGAGGGAGGTGTCACCGAGAAGTCCGGCGGCGAAGTTCACTCGGCGCACCAAAGCGCCGCCGTCGATCCACTCACTACCGGTATGCCAACTTTCCACGCTGGGCGGGTTGAGCAGCTCTTGGCCCTGCCAGTTGCACTCCATGGCCAGCGTGTTGAAGCCGGGCCTAGGTTTCTGGAAGTTGCCGGCCAGTCTAACGGTGCTTACCACCAACTCCGCGGGGCTCTTTACCCGGGCGAACCGGGCGTTCTTGAAGAAATCGGAGTTGAAGAGCACTCGCAGCATGGCCCGCAGGCTGCCGTCCGACTCATCATAAGCGGCGATCAGCTGGTCAACGGCGTCGGGATCGTTGGGCGGGTTGATGTTCCAGCTTGGCACCTGGGGCTCGTCGGCGACGAAGAAGTTATACAGGTGACGGGCCAGGAAGCGGGCCGTTGCAGGCTGCTTCACCACGATGTCTACGATATCTTCGCCGTTGAAGCGGCCGGTGTGGCCAAGGAAGTTCTTCTCGCCGTCGTCATGGTCTTCGGGACGGTATTCGAAGTTCCAGTAGAAGCGGCCCAGGGGGTTACGGGGAATCTTGGGCTCGATGGTCCAGCCGGTGAACGCCCGGGAGGCCTCTTTGATGTCGTCTTCAGAGTAGTTGCCGACGCCCATGGAGAAGAGTTCCAGGAGTTCCCGGCCCCAGTTCTCGTTGATGGCGCCGTTGTGGTTGCCGTTGTTATCCAGCCACCAGATCATGGCCGGGTTCTTGGCCAGTTCCACCAGCAGGTCTCGGAAGCTGCCCAGCGCCTGACGCCGGAACATGGCTATCTGCTGGGTGATCTCGGGAGGATTGTCCACCTTGGAATTGCCCGTGGCGAACAACTGATGCCAGAAGAGGGCCAGCTTTTCTTCCAGAGGACGCTGGGTGTTGACCATGCGGTACACCCATTCTGCCTGGTTGATGGGTGGGCCAAGGGCCCCTTCGTAGCCGGGAAGGAACCGGTAGAGCATATCGTCGTCGATGGGCGGCTGATCTTCAGGATGAAGCAGCTCCTCCACCGTTTCCTCATAGCCTTTTTCCGCTCTGGCTTCTAACTCAGATCGAGACGCACCAAACCCGGCCCGCCGCATGAGGTGCGCGATCAGGACGATATCTTCTTTACCTGGCATGGATTTCCCCCTTTCCAATCTAGAAACTATGGGTGTTTAACCAAGGGATTCCGAGACGATAATTCGCTTTTTAACTGGCTACATGCTACGTAGAGATAATCGGGGTGTCAAGCATAATATGCGCGCTCAATATCGCCGGTTTTCGTCGGATTTTAGCGTCATTGATACCGATTGTTAGTAACTAGCCAAAACTGGACCAGATGCAGCCGGACCCTGCTCATGCCAACCGGTAGACCCTGGCTGCGGTGTCGTGAAATAAGGAGGCTTGCTCGCTGGGGGAGAAGTCGTGGGCGAGCCGCTTAAAGGCATTCCACAAGACGGTGTAAGAACAGGCGGTCTTGTCCACGGGGAAGTTGCTCTCGAACATGCAGCGGTCCGGGCCGAACTGCTCGATGCAATGCAGGTAGTAAGGCGCTGTGGCCTGGGCTAGTTCTCTGGAGGCGGTGGGCATGGGCCGCTCGTGCCAGTCGAAACCGCAGACGGGCATAACCAGCCCGCCGACCTTGACCACCACATTGGGAGAAGCAGCCACGGCCGCCATGCTCTTCTTCCAATCCTCGAATATCTCATCCCGCTTGCCAGCATAGGGTCCCACCCCCAGAGGGCCGCCCACATGGTTCAGGATGATCGTCACCCTAGGGAAGGCGTTGGCCAGGCCGGCTATCTCGTGCAGTTGGGTGTGGTAGAGGTAGGCGTCGAAACTCAGGCCCAGTTTGTCCAGCACCGAGAACCCCTCCCGGAACTTCGCATCACCCAGCAGCCCTTCGGGGAATGGACGGGGCTGGGGAACATCGGGACTGGCGTCGAAGGCCGTGATATGCCTGACCCCACGGAAGCGGTCAGTGGCCGTTTGATGCGCTTCCAGCACCCGCTCGACTTCGGACCCGAGAGCCAGGTCGGCAAAGCCCACGATGCCGGCGGCGACGTTGACGCTGCCATACTGGCCGCTATTGTTCTGGGCGACGATGCCTTGCACAAACTCCGTTTGGCCCAGCGTCTTCATCTCTTCAGGGCCGCCCTGGCGGTACATGGCCTGACACTCGATGAAGACAGTGCTGACAACGTTATGTCCACCTGCTAGGTCGTTGTAGAGGTCATCCAGGAAATAGCGGTCATTGGGCCGGTCCCAGAAATGGTGATGTGGGTCGCAGATGGGAATGCCGGGCTCGAGAGCCTCCTCTACGGTCAGGTCCAGCCATCTGTGATGTTCGGCGTTGGTGGTCATATTCGCTCCTGATTCGCGCCCAGGTATCGGTTTGCGGATAAATTAGCATTTTCCTTTGCCCGGCGCCATTCCGGACCGGTCAAGGCAAATCGTCTAGTTACTCTTGGGTGCAATCGGTTATAGTGTGCCCAGCAAATTTTTGGAGGCGTGGACAATCGTATGGTTGATCAATTGAGCAGGCCCAAGGACCAGATGGAAGTCTACTGGTTTTCGGAGCAGGCACAAGGATATATCTCAGACGGTCAGTTGGAGAAATACGAGTCTGGAAGACTGGCCTTCCCCAACTCCAACTTTGACCCAGCCAAGGCTCACAAGCTCTATAACGAGTACCATGAGCAATACGCCCTGGCCGACGAGGTAGGGTTCGACGGCATCATGACCAACGAACACCACTCCGCGTACTGGTGTGGCAAACCTGCCGTGAACCTGGACGCCGCCGTGCTGGCCAAGGTGACCAAGAACGTTAAGATCGCGATCCTGGGCAACGTCATCGCCGTCAACGACCCCATCAGGATGGCTGAAGAAGTGGCCATGCTTGACTGCTACTCCGGTGGACGCGTCATATCTGGGTTCGTCCGGGGCGGGGCCGTGGAGACCCTCCAGGCAGGTATCGACCCCACCCAGAACCGGGAACGCTTCGAAGAGGCCCATGACCTTATCGTTAAGTGCTGGACCGAGCCGGGTCCCTTCCGGTACGAGGGCAAGCACTACCAATACCGGGTTGTGAACCCCTGGGTGTTGCCCATGCAGAAGCCCATGCCCGACATCTGGTTCCCCGGCACCGGCAGTCCGGAGAGCGTGGTCTGGGCGGCGCAGCATGGTCACCCGTACATGAACCTGGGCGCGGTCATGGAGACCACCGAGTGGCTGAAGCAGATATACATCGATACCGCTGAAGAGGCCGGATACAAGGCCGGGCCAGAGCATTTTGGGTATTTGCTGAAGGTCTTGGTGGCGGACACCGAGGAAAAGGCCCAGGAGATCGGCCGCCACTTCGTCTGGACAGAGGGACACCGGCAGCGCGGCCCCCGGGAGCATGTGGACCCGCCTGGTTATCAGTCGAGGAAGGCCCTTGAGGTCAAACGCAGCCGCCCCACCGGCGTGTTCGCCGGCAATATGGGCGAGGCCCAGTCCTACGAGAACCAGCAAGAGGCCAGAGTGATCATCGTCGGCACCCCCGACACGGTGATCGAGAAGCTCAAGTGGGTGACGGAGACCCTGAACCCCGGCTACCTGCTGATCTACGGCAACGAAGGCCCCATGAAAC
>CAYXDE010000043.1:0-26505 GCA_964463525.1 uncultured Dehalococcoidia bacterium
TGCGGCCGCTACGTGTGGACGGTCAACCAACCCGCTGCTAAAGAAGCCGGTCTGTCTGACGAAACCATCGCAGCCATCCACGAGTACCGCGCTCCGGCGGGCTTCAACGCCGATGACACAGCCGTGGTGCAGTTCGTGCTGGAGATACTCAGGCAGCACCGGGTGTCGGATGCGACCTTCAAGGCTCTACAGGCCATGATTGGCGACGAAGGGATAATCGATGTACTGGTGGTCAGCGGCTACTACCACACGCTGGCCCATTCCCTACAGGCCTTGGATGTCGATCTGCCCGAGGGCACGCCATCCGCGCTAACCTATAAACCATAACCTGGAATAAAAAGAGCGGCCGGTCCGCCAGGGCGAAGGAACCGCTGAAGGAGCGGCACACTACCGGTCGCTGAGCTTCGGATTTTAGGCCTACGTATGACGGTAGTCAACCTGTACAGGCCAGCATCCGGCCAACGTTTAATTATTTGAAGGAGATTCTGATGGGTAACTACGCTTATCTGGTGATGATGGACATCCCCGCAGAGATGGAAGACGACTTCAACCGGGTTTACGACACCCAGCACGTTCCCAACATCGTAAAAGCGCCTGGGGTCAATGGCTGCGTGCGCTACAAGGTCGAATCGACGAACAAAGAAGGGATGGCGCGCTACGCCGCTCTATACGACATCGACTCACCGGACGTCCCCACATCTGACGGGTGGGTGGCGGAATCGGAGAAGGGAGACTGGCCCACCCAGATCAGGCCCCACGCCACCAACCGGTCGCACACCATCTACAAGAAGGTCGGCTAGCCCGCAAAGCTTGGATCAGATAGCTACGGAAACTAAGCTGCGACGCAGGTGATGGTCCGGCTGACTCCGGGGATCGACTGGACCTGGCCGGTGACCAGGTCAGCCATGGCGACCATGTCGGGCGCTTCCACCAGGGCGATTATGTCGAACTCACCGGTGATGATGTCGACAGAGGGAACGCCATCCATAGACTGGAGGGCCGCTGCCACGTCCCGGGATTTGCCCACTTGAGCTTCGATCAAGATGTATGCCCTAGCCGCCATAAGGGGCCTCCGTGGTCGTTGTACGGGGTCTTAGTCCGGGATGTAGGCGGTGCTGGTGACCTCAACCAGATTGTTGGGGTCTCCGAAATTTACGACGACCGTGGTCCGGGCCGGCCGGTCTTGGGTGAAGAACTCTGCGTAGACCTCGTTGAAGCCCGGCAGGTCGTCCCGGTTGGAAACGTAGCAGGTGTTGGTCAGAACATCGTCGATGGACGATCCGGCTGCGTCCAGTATCAGCGAGATCCGCTCCAAGGCGTACCTGGTCTGTTCTTTGATGCCATTGCCAACCTCTCCGTTGGTTGGATGGCGGCCGGTGTTCCCGGCGACAAAGACCAGATTTCCGAGCTTGGTGGCTTGAGACAACGGCGCCGCTCCGGCGGTTACCTTGTCGGTGGAGACGATCTCTTTTCTTGGCATGAAGACCTGCCTTTCTTTCGATTGATTCCGTGATTAGTCCCGTTGAGGCTTCGCCTGGTCCAGACCCGTAAACCCGTTCATCCAGGGGCCCAGCCTGGGTAATTGCCCATTATATCTTTGGTTACTGGGGTGTCAATCAGGCTTCCCTAAGGCCTATCGAGATCAGGCTCCGAAGTCCATATTGCGCGAGTGACGCAAAACCCATAAAATGGGGCCACAAACTGCGTCCCGCCTTTGGGCGGGGCTGCGGGTGTTAACAACAGGTAGGCAACCCAAATTGCTACGTCCACTGTGCCTTTGAGGCCAGTTGGCCCATTCCCCATCACCACAAAGAAAGGGAGCGATGCCAAACATGGATGCGAAAGACCTGAGAAATGTGGCCCTCCTCGGCCACTCCGGCTCCGGCAAGACTTCTATCGCCGAAGCGGCTTTATTCACCACTAAAGCCACGACCCGCTTGGGCTCCATCACCGACGGCAACACCGTTTCAGACTTTGAACCCGAAGAAGTGAAACGGGGAGGCAGCATACAGACCAGCCTCGTGTCGGTCATCGATGGCGACGCCAAGATCAACTTTTTGGACACTCCCGGATATGACGACTTCCTAGGTGAGGTTGTGAGCGCTCTCCGCGTGGTTGAGGGAGCAGTCATCGTCGTAGCCGCCCCCACCGGGGTGGACGTGGGGACGGAAAAGTCTTGGAACATGTGTGAGTCGGCACAGATTCCGAGGATGTTCGTGGTCAACAGGATGGACCGTGAGAACGCAAATTTCTCTCGTAACGTTGCGGACATCCAAGCGTCCTTCGGCCGACAGTGCATCCCGTTCCAGATTCCCCTTGGCGACGCCCAAGATTTCAAAGGCGTTGTCAGCATCATCGACCCTCCTGCAGACATCCCAGCCGAGGTCGCCGACGAGGTCGCCGCAGCACGGGAACGTCTGATCGAAGCCGCCGCCGAGAGTGACGACGAGTTGGCGGACCGCTACCTGAGCGGTGAAGAGCTCTCCGCCGAAGAAGTGATCTCAGGGGTGCGGACCGCGGTCCTGTCCGGAGAACTGGTGCCCATATTGGCCACCTCCTCAGCTCCCGAAGCCATCGGCATCACCGAGTTTCTAGAGATGGCCCGTTCTTTCCTGCCCTCCCCCGTGGACGGCAAGCCTGCGGAGATCTTCAAGGGCAGCGACGCAGCGGAATACAAGGTTGACGCCACGGCTCCCCTGGCCGCCTTCGTATTCAAGACCATGGCTGACCCGTTCGTGGGCAAGCTCTCGGTCTTCCGTGTCTACCAAGGGACCATCAAGAGCAACTCCGAGGTCTGGAACAGTAATCAAGAGCAGTCGGAACGCATCGGACAGTTGTATCTGCCCAAAGGCAAGAACCAGGAGAACGTTGCCGAGATCACGGCCGGAGACATCGGCGCCATCGGCAAGCTGAACACGACGCTGACCGGCGACACTCTGGCCAGCCGCGACAACGCATTGACGTTCCCCAAGATCAAGCAGCCGATCGGATACTTCCGGATGGCAGTAACCCCAGCGTCCAAAGACGACTTGGACAAGATGTCCATGGCCCTCAGCAGGATCGTGGAAGAGGACCCCACCCTTCAGTTCAGCCGGGACGCCAGCACCAGCGAATCACTGATCACCGGCCTGGGCGATGCTCAGATCGATGTAGCCCTGGAGAAGATCAAACGGAAGTTCGGCGCCGACCTTCGGGTGAAGATGCCCAGGGTGCCCTACCGCGAGACCATCACCAGGACCGCCAACAGCGAGTACCGGCACAAGAAGCAGTCTGGAGGCCACGGCCAGTTCGGCCACGTGCTGATCCGGCTGGAGCCGCAAGACCGCGACCAGGGCTTTGAGTTTGCCACTGAGATCACCGGCGGACGCGTGCCCAAGGAGTACATCCCCTCAGTAGAAAAGGGCGTCACCAAGGCCCTGGACGAAGGCTCTCTGGCAGGCTTCCCGTTGGTCGACCTGAAGGCGGTGTTGTACGACGGAAGCTACCACGACGTTGATTCGTCTGGAATGTCCTTCGAGATCGCCAGCATCCAGGCCCTAAAACAGGGGCTGGGAGACGCCGGCCCGGTGCTTCTGGAGCCGGTGGTCAAACTGTCGATAAATGTTCCCGACGCCTACACCGGTGAGGTCATCAGCGACATCAACGGCAAACGCGGACGGATCCTCGGCATGAACCCCGGCGACGGCGCCACCCTCATCGAGGCCGAGGTCCCGTTGGCTGAGGTACAGCGATACGCCCAGGACTTGCGCTCAGTCAGCCAGGGCCGGGGCACTTACTCTCTGGAATTCGACCACTACGACCAGGTCCCAGCAAACCTGGAACCCAAGGTGATCGAAGACGCCAAGAGGGCCAAAGAAGAAGAGTCTGTCTAGTCTCTATCTCCGATCGGTTATCAAAAAGGCCCGGTCCTTCATGTAGAGGACCGGGCCTTTTTCTTTCGGGGCGATATATACTATCTGGACTCTACGCGGATAGACTGATATACCGTAATGATTGACCCCGCCGTAAGAATCTCCCTGGCGCTGGACGCCAATAAAGGCGCTTACGCCGTTCTTCTGGGTTCCGGCGTGTCTGCCGCTGCCGGTATTCCCACCGGCTGGCAGATCGTCTCGGACCTTGTCACAAAGGTGGCACGGCTTGAAGGCGCGGATGTCGGCGGCGACCCGATCTCTTGGTACAAGACGCGCTACGGCGAAGAGCCGGAATATTCAGGGTTACTGAACTCCGTCGCCAACTCCCCCACGGAAAGAAGTCTTCTCCTCCGCAGCTATTTCGAGCCGACCGACGATGAGCGCCGCGACGGCCTAAAGATGCCTACAGCAGCCCACCGGACCATGGCCCAGCTAGCGCTCTCCGGTCACGTCCATCTCTTCTTGACCACCAACTTCGACCGGCTGCTGGAGAACGCTCTAAGCGACGTCGGGATCGTCCCGCAGGTACTCAGCACCCCTGACTCCATCGGCGGAGCCGTCCCATTCAATCAGACCAGATGCACCGTGGTCAAACTGAGCGGCGATTACATGGATACCCGGATCAAGAACACTCCGGAAGAATTGGAGGCCTACGACCCAGCCACCGACTCACTCTTGGATAGAGTGATCGACGAATACGGGTTCATAGTCAGTGGCTGGTCGGCCGAGTGGGACGCGGCGTTGCGCAGCGCCTTCGAGAGGAGCCAAGCCCAGCGCTATTCCATGTACTGGGCCAGCCGTAACCCTCCCCGGGAAGACGCCGCCCGCCTGATCGAATCACGAGGCGGCGAATTTATTCAGATCAAAGACCCGGATACTTTTTTCACTGGGATAGGCCAGGGTTTGGCAAGCCTGTCTGCCGGTCCCGCCGTTGCCGCCCAAGAGTCTGGCCAAGCTTGCCACAGTTGCCAGACCGCCAACCCGGCAGGCGCGAAATTCTGCGCATCTTGCGGGGCTTCCTTGGCCAACGAGTGTCCTGAGTGCGGCTCTGAATTCTCCCCAGAGGCCCGGTTCTGCCTGAATTGTGGCCACCAGCTTGGTGGTGAATCTGTAAGACTGGAGTCCGAGTTGCCCACGGGTCTGATCACGTATCTGTTCACCGACGTACAAGGCAGCACCCCGCTATGGCAGCAGTTTCCGCAAGAAATGAGAGCGGTGATGGCGCGTCACGACTCGCTGATGACATCTGCTGTGGAAGACAACGGCGGCATGGTGGTGAGGCCTCGGGGAGAAGGAGACAGCATCTTCGCGGTGTTCCCTCGAGCTTCCGATGCCGTGGGGGCAGCTCTGACAGCGCAGCGGTCTCTCCAAGTGGAATCGTGGCCCGCGGAAATCGCCATCAGCGTGCGCATGGCTGTGCACACCGGCGAGTCTGAACTGCGCGAACACGATTATTACGGGGCGGCGGTAAACCGCTGTGCCCGCCTCAGGTCAATCGCCCATGGAGGCCAGGTCTTGGTCTCCGAAGCCACGGCCCAGTTGGTGCGAGACGGCCTTCCAGAGGCAGCTGGATTGCGGGATATGGGCTCCCACCGGCTGAAAGACCTACAGCGGTCCGAGCAGGTATTCCAGCTCCTTCACCCTGACCTGCCCATAGAGTTCCCCGAACTCAATTCTCTGGATTCCAGTCCAAACAACCTGCCGGTACAGATGACCAGTTTTGTCGGGCGAGAGCAGGAGATCGAAGAGGTTAGCGGCCTGCTTTCGTCGGCCCGCCTCGTCACATTATTAGGCACGGGCGGCTCTGGAAAAACCAGATTGTCCCAGGAGATCGGAGTGGGCCTCTCGGACGAGTATCCTGACGGGGTCTGGTTCGTTGGGCTTGCCAACCTAATGGACCCCGCCATGCTCCGATCTCACATCGCTCAGGTCTTCAACGTAGGTGAAGATGCCCTTGACGGATATCTCGGTGGAAGAACCGCGCTGATCATAGTAGATAACTGTGAACACCTGGTCAGCGGGGCCGCAACGTTGGTCCAATCGCTCCTCACATCTCCCGGAATCAAGGTCATCGCCACCAGCCGAGAGGCGCTGAATCTTGCCGGCGAGCGGGCCTACCAGGTGCCGCCGCTGCCCGTCCCTATGGGCGACATCACCCAGGTGATCATGGCCGAATGCCCGTCCGTGCAGTTATTCCTAGAACGGGCACAGGGCGTTAACCCAGCATTTGAGTTGACCGCCGGCAACGAAGAATCAATCGGCCAGATAGTCCGGAGACTGGACGGCATACCATTGGCCATAGAGCTAGCGGCTTCAAGGGTGAAATTGCTTCAACCTGCCCAGATCGCCAGCAGGCTGGACGAATGTTTCAACCTGCTCACGGGCGGTCCGGCAAACGCGTTGCCGCACCATCAGACCCTGGAGATGGCCATCGACTGGAGCTACGACATGTTGGAGGAGGACCAGCGGTCTCTGTTCCGTCAACTGTCGGTGTTTCGGGGCGGGTTTACCCTTGCTGCCTGCAGCGCCGTGATGGGCATGGGAAACGAGTTCGACGCGCTGGACTCCCTGGGAGAGTTGGTGGACAAGTCACTGGTGCGGACGTCGCCGTCGGATGATGAGAACCGGTATTACCTACTTGAGCCGCTGCGCCAATACGCCGCGGCAAGGACCAGCTCGGACGAGGCGGCGGAGGCAGGTGAACGGCATGCCCGGCACTTCCTAGGAATGGCAGAAGAAGTGGCGGCGGAACTCCACGGGCCGGAGCAGATCGGTTGGCTCTCAAGGCTGGAGACCGAACACGACAATTTCCGTGCCGCCCTATCCTGGAGCTTGGAAGCTGCGGATGCGGACCTCGCCCAACGGACCGCAACGGCTTTGTCGTGGTTCTGGCTGATAAGACGCCATGTTACGGAGGCCGTGGACTGGTTCGACAGGGCGCTGGCCGTAGAAGGCGGACCTGTCCAATCTCGCGCTGCTCTACTGGTTCAGGCGGGGTTCGTCGGTTCTGTGTTAAGCCGAGATGATTTCCAAGAGTGCTTGGCACAGATACGGGAAGGGGAGAAGCATTTCCTTGAACTTGGTGATTACCAAGGGGTAGCGATCGCCCAAACCAACGAAGCCGTCATGATGTGGTACCAACGAGACCTTGATGGCTCCGCTCAGCGGATGATTGAACTTCAGACGGCTTTCCAATCGAACGGGTATGAGTGGGGCGACGCCTTCTGCAGCTTTTTCTTGGGCTCCATAGCCTGCTTCAAGGCGGATCTTGCCGTGGCGAACGAGCAGTATGGCCGCAGCCTGGAGATGTTCCGGCGGCTAGGCGACCTTGGATTGATCGCGTGGATTCTGATACCCCTCGGAAATATCGCGGTGGCCTCGGGAGATTCGGACCTGGCTTCCAAGCTTTACAAAGAAAGCTTTGCTGTCATGACCGACCTTGGGGACCGCCACGGACTGGGCGCGATCATGTTGGGCATGGGAATGTCTGCGGACTTAAGGGGAGATACTGAGGAAGCCGAGCGTTTGCTGATGGATGCACAGCGTCATCTCAGAGAAGGGGGCGGGGGCCAAGGAGTGTCTTGGCCGCTCTCAAACTCCATGATCATTAACGTAACCGAAGATCAGCTAAGAGAGGCCGCCACCCGTTACCAACACGCCTTAGAGTCTCCGCAAGACGAATGGGCGCGGATGGTGTTCGCCGACAGGGACGCATGGCTGGCAAGGAACAAGCCCAGCTCCTGATCTGCCTGGCTGGCGATCATTCTAAGAATTCTCCCCAGGCCGTTGAAGAAAGACGGCAGGGGAAGATACCCAGGAGCCTAGACGATTATGGAAGCCCCGGTTCGCATCGAAAACAGGGCTCAGCTTATCTACTTGCTCACCGAGGCCGCGGAACTGGAGCACGGAATCATGTGCTGCTACCTGTTCTCGGCTTTCAGCATCAAGAGAGATGTCTCCGAAGGTGTCTCAGAAGAACAACTGGCGGTCATGAACCGATGGCGCAGAACCATCATGCAGGTCGCCACCGAAGAGATGACCCATATGGCCCTGGCGTGCAATCTGCTAACCGCGGTGGGCGGCAAACCGCATACCCGACGGCCCAATCTGCCTTCCAGCCCACGGGCCTATCCCCCCACGTTCAGGTTGGGTCTGGTCCCCTTCGACAGAGAGTCGTTGGAGAGTTTCATATTCCTCGAGAGACCGGAAGAAGAGCAGCGGCCTGCCTTCGATATGACCGGCCTGGACGACGTTCCCCATTCTCTGGTTTTCTTCAACGATATCTTCTCCAGTGAAAGGCAATACAGCACTGTAGGCCACCTGTACCGGGGCATCGAGGACGGGTTCAGGTACCTGGTCCAGAAACATGGTGAAGAGGGATTGTTCGTAGGCCCGCCGGGGGCCCAGATAGCCAAGTCTTTCTTTGGACTCCCCCAGTTGAATCCCGTTAGCGACCTTGCATCGGCCGTCGCCGCCATAGAGGGGATCGTCGAACAGGGGGAGGGTGCCCGTGGCGACAACGAGAACTCACATTACGGACGTTTCTTGGCGATGGGTAAGGAATACGACCAGATGCTCATCGACGACCCCAGATTCTGTCCGGGACGCCCGGTGGCCGCCAACCCCTATTCCATACTGCCGCAGGATGTTTCGGACCTGGAGAATGTAAGCCTGCTCGATGACCGTTTGAGCGTGCACATAGGCAGTCTGTTCGACGGCTGTTACGAGTTGCTGATGCAGATACTAAGCAGACTGTTGATGCACACGGAAGAAACCGAAAAGCAGTTGGCGTTACTGGCCAGTATCTCCATCGACCTGATGACCGACGTTATCGGGCCTCTGGGATACGCCCTCACGGCCATGCCGGCAGGTGGTTCTCACCCCGGCAAGAACGCTGGACCAAGCTTCCGGTTCACCCGGGACGGCACTGCGGCTCCACATCAGACTTCAGCCTGGGCGCTTTTTGTGGAGCGCATGAACGAGATGTCGTCTTATTGTGGAATCTTGGAGATACAGGGGTCCACGGTCCCTGCCTTAGCCCGGGTGAAGTCGTCGTTGGCCCAGTACGCCAAGCGTATGGAAGAGGCCGCCTAGCGGCTCACGCGTCTGAGAACCCTACGTCTTTGTGGGTGCCGTCGCAAAGGGGCTTGATCGATGAAGACCCGCACCGGCACAGGGTTACCCGGTTTCGGGTTTCAAGCGGCTGTCCATCGGACCGTGTTACCGGAACGCCCCCCGTGACCCACAGAGGACCATCGGGAATGACCACGACCTCTTTGGCAAGTTCTGGCTCGATGATGTCGCCGCCTGACTCCAAAGCGTAGGCCAAAGCGCCGGACGGGCAGTTATCCAGCTTGTCTATTATCTTTGCCAACACCTCTGGATCAGAACTGTGGCGCCGCATGGCCCAGATATCGGAAACAGTATCGCGGCAAAAGCCGGCATGCACGCAGATGGGATGGTCTTCTTGGATGAATATTTTGGGGGACCTGAAGGTCTTGCTCCGGTCCGCTATCGGCCCTGTGTCGGCCGACTGCTCACCGCCGAAGCGCTCTATCGTATGGGTACCGTCGCAGAACGGCTTTGAGTCAGATTGGCCGCACCGGCATAACCGATAGGTTTCTCCGGTGTTGACCGTGCCTTCGTCTTTCCAGGAAAGCGGCTCGCCGTGCTCGGACATTACCTGGGACTTGCGCACCAAGGGGATTCCCCCTCGCAGCAGGTACGGCCCTTTGGAGCGGACGGTGATCTTTTTATCTTCTTCCGCCATCTGTTTCCTCTTTCGTCAGTACCCCCAGGACGGGTTGTATTCACCGAAGACGTCACGGAAGACGTCCATCATCTCGCCCAGCGTGGCGTAAGCCTTGGCGGCCTCTACCAGGTGGGGCATGGTGTTTTCCGAGCCTCGGGCGGCCTGCTCCAGCGCCTTCAGACGTTGGGCTACCTCGCGGTTGTCGCGGGTGCGGCGGATTTCGTTCAGGCTATCGACCTGTTTCTTCTCACCTTCGCGGTCGACCCGGAGGAGCGGGATTTCCGAACCCTCTTCCGTCCGGTACTCGTTAACGCCCACCGTGATGCGCTCTCTCCGGTCATCTTCCTGTTGATAGACGTAGGAAGCGTCGGCGATCTCTCGTTGCAGGAAGCCGGTTTCAAGGGCCGGAATCACCCCTCCGATGTCATCGATGCGCTTGAAGTAGTCGTAGCTGGCCTTCTCCAGGTCGTTGGTCATGGTCTCAACGAAGTAACTGCCGCCCAGAGGGTCGACCGTGTCGGTGATGCCGGTCTCGTGGGCGATGATCTGCTGCGTGCGGAGGGCTTGCAGGGCGGCTTCTTCTGAGGGGAGCGCCCAAGCCTCGTCCTTGCCGTTGGTGTGCAGCGACTGGCAGCCGCCCAAGACGGCGGCCATGGCCTGGAATGACACCCGGACCACGTTGTTCTCCGGCTGCTGGGCTGTGAGGGTCTGTCCCGACGTCTGGGCGTGGAACCGCAGTTGGTGGGACCGGGGGTCCTTGGCGCCGAAGGTCTCCTGCATCTCCTTGGCCCAGATACGCCTGGCGGCCCGGAACTTGCCCACTTCCTCAAAGAAATTGTTGTGGGAGTTGAAAAAGAAGCTGAGCCGGGGCGCGAACTCGTCAACCTTCATGCCCCGGTCGAGGGCGTGCCGGACGTATTCGAAGCCGTCGGCCAGGGTGAACGCCAGTTCCTGGATGGCGTTGGACCCGGCCTCACGGATGTGGTAGCCGCTGATGCTGATGGGGTTCCAGCGCGGGACGCTTCGGGTGGCGAATTCCACCGTGTCCGTCACCAGGCGCATGGAGGGCTCGGGCGGGAAGATGTACTCGTTCTGGGCGATGAATTCCTTGAGGATGTCGTTCTGGATGGTGCCGCCCAGCTTGTCTAAAGAAGCGCCCTGTTTCTCGGCCAGGGCGATATACATAGCCCAGATGATGGCCGCCGGGCTGTTGATGGTCATGGACGTGGTGATCTGGTCCAGTTTTATCCCCTGGAAAAGGGTCTCCATGTCGGCCAGGGAGGACACTGCCACACCGCAGGTGCCAAACTCTCCGGCGCCGCGGGGGTCGTCGGTGTCATATCCGTAGAGGGTGGGCATGTCGAAGGCGACGCTCAGGCCGGTCTGGCCTTGTTCCAATAGGAACTTGAACCGGGCGTTGGTCTCCTCGGGAAGTCCGAACCCGGCGAACATGCGCATGGTCCAGAGACGTCCCCTGTATCCGGAGGCGTGCACGCCCCTCAGATAAGGGTACTCGCCGGGAAGTCCTTGGTCTGAGAGATAGCTCTCATCGGCGATATTTTCCGGGGTGTACACCTGGTCCACCGGCACCTGTGAGGGTGTCTTGAACGAGGGTTTCCGCTGGGTCGAGGGGTCTTGCTTATCACGCCAGCGGGCGCTTTGTTCCCGCAGTTTCTTCAGGTCTTGAGAGGAGTCCAAGGGTTACCTCCGGTTGGCTGCCTGGGCTGAAATCAAGTCTACGCAGAGGCCGATGGGGTGTCAACGAAGCGGCCTGCCTCATTGGACAGCCCCGTGACCATCGGTTCGTGTTGAGGTCTAGGCTCTCAAGGCAGTAACTCGACGGGTGGGCTCCCTTCGAAGGGGCTCAGGACGAACGAATGCCGTTTAAGTCTTTTGGATAGGAAGCTCTAACCCAATTTACCGCGGATGAATTCCCCTGTCTCTTCGATGGACCGCTGACCCTCGGGGAGTATCGAAGCGAAGGCCTGCCACACGTGGACCATGTCTTCCCATATCTTGAGGGTGACATCGACGCCAGATCCCTCGGCCAGTGCGGCCAGGCGGGTAGAGTCGTCCACCAAGGTCTCCGCCGATCCCACGTGTATCAGCAAGGGAGGCAGGCCATGCAGGTCGCCATGGAGCGCCGAGGCCCAGGGGTGTTTGGGGTCGGCATCGCCAAGATAAGACTGGGCACGGGCCGACAGCCCACCGTATTTGATGAAGTCGTCCAAGTGGTCATTGGCGGACATGGACTCCCCGCTGCATTCCAGGTCGACCCAAGGGGAGAAACAAACCCCTGCGGCCGGTAGAGGCATGCCGGCGTCTCTGGTGGCCAACAGCACCGACATTACCAGCCCAGCGCCGGCCGAGTCCCCGGCCAAGACGATGTTCCCCGGTTCGAATCCGTGATCCAGCGCCCAGTTGTAAACGGCGATGGAGTCCTCCACGGCCGCCGGGAAGAGATGCTCCGGGGCCAACCGGTAATCAACGCCCAACGCAGCAGCTCCGGACGCCCGGGACAGTCGTGAGATCAGGTCCTGGTGCGTGGTGGGAGAACAGGCCGCGTAAGCTCCACCGTGGAAGTAGATGATCAGCCGGTCCTGGGGAACGTCCGGAGCGGTGATCCACTGGCAGAGGACACCTCCGGCATCGATCTCGAAGACCGTTACATCGGATGCCGGCGGGTACTCAGCAAAGGCTTTGTCCAGAACTGCCCGTGCTTCGTGGATATCAGCAGGGGGTTTGGACCGGATATCCTTCATGATGTCGATGACGCGTTCCAGTTGGGGTGAGGTAGGCATTGTCCTTAACCGTCTTTAGGCACTGATTTCTGAGTACGACATGACGTCCGTCCGCTCATCCTGAGCTTGTTGAAGGACTCAATTTAGTCAGACTTGAAATTGCCGGCGTCATAACCCATGGGCAGCGGTGGTTCGACAGGCTCACCATGAGCGGCAATGATGACTTGACTGATAAGAAAACAAGGCCGACAACCTGAGCAAGGAGCTTATGAGTCCGTGAGGCGGACGAAACGGCGCTTGCCGACCTTGAGCAGGTCACCGGGTTGGAGCAGATAGCCAGCCTCGCCGCCGGTCACTGGCAGAGGGTCGCCACCCTGTGACATCCGCTCCACCGCTCCCTGGGCCAGCAGCCGCTTGACCTGGGCTTTGCTGGGGGCCAGGCCCGCCGCCAGCATCAGGTCGTCGACCCTGACTTCGTTGCCTCCAGCGACGCCTTGGCTGCGCAGTTCGGTTAGCGACATCTCGGGAATGTCAGTTGGGATATCTCTGCCCTGGACCACTCGTTCGAAGTGGGCTTGTGCCGCGTCCGCAGCATCCGCGTCGTGGAACTGCCTGGTCACGTCCCAGGCAAGCCGCTTCTTGGGTTCCATGGGGTTCAGAGCGTCACTGGCCAGGTCTTTGGCCATGGCCGACAGTTCCGCCGTGGGAACGTCGGTCAGGTATTCGAAGTATGCCATTATCTGGTCATCGGACACAGACATGAGCTTGCCGTACATATCTACCGGCGCTTCATCCACCGCGACATAGTTATCCAGGCTCTTGCTCATCTTCTGGACGCCGTCGGTGCCCACCAAGATGGGCATCATGAAGCACTGTTGGGGAGTCTGCCCCATCATGCCTTGCAGTTCCCGGCCGACCAGCAGGTTGAACATCTGGTCGGTGCCGCCGAACTCCACATCGGACTCTATGGCCACCGAGTCGTAGGCCTGCAAGAGAGGGTAAAGCAGCTCGGTTATGGCGATGGGTTTCTGCTCGGCGAAGCGCTGGGCAAAGTCGGCCCTCTGCAGGAACTGGGCGACGGTGAACCGGCCCGTCAGTTCGATGACTTTTGCCAGGTCGAATTTGCCGAACCATTCGCTTTGGTAGATCACCTGTGCCCGTGTCTGGTCCACTACTTTGAAGAACTGGCGGAGGTAGGACTCAGCGTTCTCCAAGACCTGCTCATGGGAGAGCATGGTCCGGGTTGCGGACTGGCCGCTGGGGTCGCCGATCTGGGCGGTCCAGTCGCCGACGATCAGGATGACCTGGTGGCCCAGTTCTTGAAGCTGGCGCAGCTTCCGAAGGCCGACAACGTGGCCGAGATGGATGTCCGGGCGGCTTGGGTCGAAGCCCATCTTGAGGCGGAGCTGCTTGCCGCTCTGCATCAGCCGGACGAATTCTTCTTTGGAGATGATCTCGCTGACGCCGCGGGTGATCACCGATTCCAGGTCTTCGGGGCTTATCTTTCCGGGGCTGGCCATACTAGGCGCTCCGGTCCAGTACCTGGCGGCAATCGTCCACGTCCTGATTTATCTGCTTGATCAATGCGTCCAGGCCGTCGAATTTCTCCTGGTCGCGTACTTTCTTGATGAATTCAACGCCGACGGTCTTTCCATAGAGGTCGTCGCTGAAGTCCATGACGAACACCTCGACCAGCCACTGGGTGAGACCGAAAGTGGGACGGATAACGCTGCAGGTGGCGGCCTGGTGGCGCATGCCGTCGATGATGGCCCAGGTGGCGTAGATGCCGTCGCCGGGCAGCAACAGTTGGTCATCCACTTCTATATTTGCCGTGGGGAAGCCCAGTGTCCGCCCCCGCTGGTCGCCGACTACCACCGTTCCCGATAGATGATGGTTCCGGCCCAGCAGTTCGGGGCAGACGGCCAAGTTGCCGTTGGCCACAGCCTCACGGATGCGGCGGCTCTTAACCGGCTGGCCTTCGATCTCCAGTGGTTCCACAGACCGCGCCCAGAATCCCAATTTTTCACCCTGGGACTCCATGAAGGCCAGGTCACCTCGCCGGTCTTTACCAAGGGCTGAGTCAGGCCCCAGCACCAGTCCTTTCATCTTCAGGGAGCCGGCCAATGACTTGGCGAAATCCTCAGCGGTCACCTGGGCTAACTCAAGGGTGAACTCCAAGCAAACGACCAACTCTATACCCTGCTGTTTGATGAGGTCTACACGTTGGTCTAGCGTGGTAAGGTAGCTGGGTTCGGTGCCGGGATTAAGGACCGTCACGGGGCGGTTGGAGAAGGTGATTACCGTTGGGATGTACTGGTCGCCGGCGGCTTCAACAACCTGCCGCAAAAGGTGCCGGTGTCCTTGATGCACGCCGTCAAAGACCCCGACGGTTACGACGGTCTCTTTGCTGGGAGCGGCGTTGGCCAAGATATCCTGAAAGTTCATTCCTAGTTAGTTCCCGGTGCGCCGCTTTTGATTGTCCTGCGATTCCCGGCAGGCGTCTTGCGGTTCCCATTCGGCAGCTGACCGGTCAAAAAGCATCCCGAAAAGCACTCTTGGAGGGGCTTCTGAAAAGGGGTGTAGAATGGTTGTTTTTGAGCGTAAAACAAGGGTCTCCGAGTGGGCTGGATGTTAGCACAGGCACGATTTAGCGTCAAATTGAACCGAGGGTCCAACAAACGCCAACGATGCCTTTGTCGAATCGGGCCACATCACTGATTATAGGCCGGTACTTTGGCTCTAATCCCGCGATTAGAAATTAATAGTAATCTAAAATTAATATAAAATTCGTCAAAATAGAGAAGCGATTTGCTAGGAATGGACTTTGACATTATGTATAATTCGACCTTACTAGACACATGCGTGTAGCAGGCCTAGACACTTGCGTTTAGCGGGACTAGACACATGCGTGTAGCAGGTGGAGATGAAAAGGGCCGGCGGCTCAAAGGGGCCGTCAGTTCCGGCACCCGCGCCACCACCGAGCGGGTACGGGCGGCCATCTTTAACATTTTAGACCCTGAGCAGTACCAGGGTGGAAGGGTGTTGGACCTTTTCGCAGGGTCCGGCAGTCTGGGCATTGAGGCCTTGAGCCACGGAGCGGGCTGGGCGGATTTCGTGGAGTGGGACCGGCGGCAAAGCGCCGTCATCATTAGCAACCTCGAGACCACCGGCTTCTCCTCACGGAGTCATGTCCACCGCATGGACGTGATGCAGGCGCTCCTCACCCTGCCCGGCAACTATGATCTGGTGCTGTTGGACCCTCCCTATAAGATGGGCGGCTTGGACGGTCTGCTGGAGAAGATATCTTCTCAAGCAGGACTGGTTGTTGACGGAGGCGTGGTGATTGCGGGGCATTCCAAGCGAGAGGATCTAAAGGAACGATACGGACCCCTGCGGTTAACTTCACATCGCCAATACGGAGACAACGTGGTCGACTTTTTCGTTTATGAGCAAGATTCGCCAGAGGGACTGGCAGAGAGCCCGAACGCGGGCGAAGACGGGGACCCATCATGGTAACCGCGCTATATCCGGGCAGCTTTGATCCGGTAACCGTGGGCCATGTGGACATAGTGACCAGGGCAGCAAACCTTTTCGAGAAGGTGGTGGTTTCGGTCTACGACACCCCATCGAAGAACCTGCTCTTTAACACCGACGAACGAGAGCAGCTCATGAAGGATGCTTGCCGGCACCTTCCAAACGTAGAGGTAACAAGGTTCTCCGGCCTGGTGGTCCGTCACGCGATGGACATCGGGGCGGGGGTTATAGTCCGGGGGCTGAGAAGCGGTTCGGACTTTGAATACGAATTCGACATGGCATTCATGAATCGAAGACTGGAGCCTGGAGTGGACCTGCTCTGCTTCATGACCTCACAGGACTACATGTTCGTGAGCGCCAGCTTACTTAAGGAGGTAGCCAAGCTTGGTGGGGACATCACAGAGATGGTCCCGCCCAACGTAGCACAGGCGGTCTATTCTAAATTTGAGTTACCGGTCGGAGAAGGGTAGTGACCGGGTAGGGGTGCGATCATCGATATCATAAACATCATTGACCGGTTGGAAACTCTGGTCGAAACAAGCAAGTCAGTCCCAGTCAGCGGCAACATATTGGTGGACAGGAAGAAAGTCATGGAGTTGGTGGACCAACTGCGTCTGACGATTCCTGAGGAGATTCGGTCGGCGGAAGACGTTTTGTCTCAGAAAGACCAGATTCTCAACACCGCAGCCAACGACGCCCGGAGGACCAAGTCCATGGCCGAGGATGAACTCCGGGACCGGTTGAACTCCAATGAGTTGGTCACTCAGGCAGAAACCCGGGCCGCCGAGACCGTTAGAGACGCCGAGGAGCGGATCACCCGGATGTTGCAACAGTCCGAAGCCGAGGCCCTCTCCCGCAAGACGGAGGCGGATGCTTACGCTCTGCGAAGTCTGCGGGCCATGGAGACCGAATTGGGCAAACTGGCGGGATCGGTCCGGAAAGGGATCGAGGTCCTGGCCGAACAAACATCGGCCGCCATGAACGGCCGCCGCTACACCGAGGAAGAAGAAGCCGCGGCAGGACTGCTTCGGTAGTGCTTCCCCAGCCCGGCAAAACTAGTCAGCAACTAAAAAGGCGTTGTGATCAGTCTCCTGAATCGGAGGTAGATCACGGCGCCTTTTGTGTTATTGCTCCTGGATTCCGGCTTCCGCAGGAATGACAAGGGCCGAAAGCAACGCGATGATGCCCGTTCGTCCTGAGCCTGTCGAAGGATGCGCATAAGTCATGGCCAATCCGGACAAGAACGCCCACTCCGGCGGTGGTTCGACAGGCTCACCATGAGCGGAGATTGGGCTCAGCATGGGCTGATATTGGGCTCACCATGAACGGATACTGGGCTCACCAATCGCGATTGGCTAAGCCCTCCGATTCCTGGATTCCGGCTTCCGCCGGAATGACGAAGAGGCGACCAGTAGGCGGCTACCTACCGTTGGAGGCCATCCCCTGGAAGTACAGGCGCATGGAGTCGTTGAGCTCGTCTAGTCTGTCGGCTATCAGGCGGTTAACCGTCCCTTCCGGGAAGGCGCCGGCAGCATCAACTTCTCCGGCTGCGGTGCCGGTCAGTATCTCAAGGCCTTCGTCGATGGTCTTGACGGCATAGATGTGAAACTTCCCTTCCCTGACCGCCTCAACCACGTCATCCCTGAGCATCAGGTTCTTGACGTTCTGATGGGGAATCATCACTCCTTGGGTGCCGGTGAGGCCATCGATGGCCCGGCATACGTCAAACATGCCTTCCACTTTCTGATTGACGCCGCCTATGGGTTGAATCTCGCCCTTCTGGTTCACGGAACCGGTCACGGCGATGTCCTGACGGAGGGGGAGCCCCGAAAGGCTGGAAGATATGGCGTAGACCTCGGTCGATGAAGCGCTGTCGCCGTCCACGCCGTCATATGACTGCTCGAAGGCGATGCTGGCCGACAGGGTGAGGGGCCGGTTCTTGCCGAATTTCGAGCCCAAGAAACCGCTTAGGATCAACACGCCTTTGTTGTGTGCGGGGCCGCTCATGGAGACTTCCCGCTCGATGTTTATGAAGCCCTCGCGGCCGGCGAAGGTCTCGGCAGTGATCCTCGATGGGCGGCCGAAGCTGAAGTCGCCCAGGTCATAGACGGCCAGGCCATTGATCTGCCCAACCTTCTCACCGGTAACATCCAGCAGTAGAGAGCCGTCGGAGACCATCTCCTTGAGGCGCTCTTCCACCAGGTTCAACCGGTAGATCTTCTGGCTGATCGCCTGTTGAACATGGTGGTCTTGCACCATGGCGGCATCGTCTTTGCGGGCCCAGTAATCGGCCTCGATGAGCAGGTCTTTGATCTGGCCGAACCTGGTTGAGAGCTTGGTCTGGTCGGAAACCTGGCGTGCTCCGAACTCCAGCACCCTGGCCGCGCCGCCTGTCTCAAAGGCCAGCAGCCCTTCATCCTCGCAGGTGCGGCAGATGAAGGCGCAATAGGCCATCATATTCTCTTCGTTCAGGTCCACACGGTGGTCGAACTCGGCCTTTACCTTGAAGAGGTCCCAGAAATCTTCATTGTCGGCGGAGGTCAGCAAACGGTAGATACTCTCGTCTCCGGTGACTATGACTTTCAGGTCCAGCGGCACCGGCTCAGGCCGGAGTCCCTGGGGAATGAACAGCCCGGTCTGTTCGGCAGGGTCTTCCAGCCGGGCCTCTTGGTTGCGGATGGCGCGTTTCAGTCCTTCCCAAGCACCGGGGGCCATCAGGACATCTCTTGCGTTCAGGACCAGATAGCCGCCGTTGGCCAGATGGACCGCGCCTGGTTTCAACATGCCGTGATCGCTTACGTAGGTGCCCATCATGGCCCGGCGTTCGATCCGCCCGAAAAGGTTGCCCCAATTGGGGTTGGGCTCGATGATGATGGGCAGCTTTTCAACGGCGCTGTTGTCCACCAGCACGTTCAATTCAAAGGGCAGGAAGGGATTTATCCCCAGAGCGGGGCCGCCGACAGGAGCGCCGGGCGGCATACCCGGCATGCCCGGGATCCCCGGCATCATCCCCTTGGGGCCTTCAGACTCCTTGAAGTAGGCGATGTTGTTCAGGACATACTCGCCGAGGTCTGTTAGAAATTGCTGCATCTCAGGAATGTCTTGCGACAGGGCGTGCAGCTCGAAGAATACCTGGTCAACCAGTTGATCTCCGGCGTTGCGCTCCATTTCCTGAAGTTTTTCCGCTGATGCTTTCTCCAGTTCCCTGATCTTGGACATGGTGTCCTGAGTCTGCTGCATCAATTGGGACCGGACTTCGTCGATCGCCGCTTTGGGTTCAGGCTCCAGGGACTGGTACTCCTCAGGCGTCATAGGCCGGCCTTCAGCCATCGGGAAAATGGTGATGCCGTTGGGAGTTAGCTGAACGGCGAAGTTGGCTGCCTGCCCGGCCTGCTCCAGTCCTCCCATCAATTCCTGGGTGGCCTTGCGGTCATTCTCCTCGTGGACTCGCACCTGGCCCTCGAAGCCTTCGCTCTTCAGGACCTTGGGGATCTCGTCTTGAAGGGTCCGCAGGGCTGCGGAAAGTTGCTGACGGTAGACCCTGCCGGTGCCGCGGGGTAAACGCAGAGAGTCGGGCCGGTCCGGGTCTTCAAAGTTGTAAACGTAGGCCCAATCGCTGATGGGACGTCGTTTCTCCTGGCGGTCCAAGTCATCAACGATGCTTTGAAGGTGGGACTTAATGGCGCTGGTCTTCCCAGTGCCGGTGAGACCGGTGACAAAGAGGTTGTATCCGGGTTTGTCTACTTCCAGCCCAAAACGGATGGCTTCTTGGGCCCGGTCTTGGCCGATGAAATGGTCTAAGGGGGTCAACTCATCGGTGCACTGGAATGCTAATGGCTCTAGGTCTCGCTGCCAAGTGGTCTTATCCCAGCCCACCTGGTATTTGGTTGCTAGCCCGTCACTGGTCTTGCTCGTCTTGCTCCTAGGCATTAAGTCCTCCGGTGGACTGCGGCGAGATGGCTAATGGGTTCTCCGATGAATCAGGTTTCCATTATAGCGGTTAGGGCGCTCTGGGCGTAAATCAGGTGAAGTTGAGAATATTGGGAAGTCGCAGCAATCAAACCAATTCGGTACATACATATAGGACAATTTTATAACTCATTATGTTAGAGTTTTACCCCTGGCATACGTGAATAGGATTATTTATCCTAAATCATCACGACTTCCAACCATTCTCTGTTTGAATTTCTTATCTATTCCTTTGGAGCGTGCTTATAGAATGCCTTACTGCACCAGTTGCGGCGCACATGTGGAAGAAAATTTCAACTATTGCAATTCTTGCGGCACGGCTACTAGTTCTGAGGTAAGGACGACCACGGAATCGTTGGTCCAGAATGTTTACCCCATTTCGATGACCCGGATAACCGTGCTCGCAATCGTTTCATTTGGGTTCTACATTGTCTATTGGATGTATCTGACTTGGAGACAATACAGAGATCACACCGGAGAGGAAGCCTATCCGGTTTGGCACGCTCTTACGTTGTTCATTCCTATATATGGGTTGTTTCGTATTCACGCCCACATGCGTTCATATAACGAATTGATAGCCGCGGCGGGAATAACGGCTGGTATAGCCGTAGGAGAAGTTGTAGCTGGGGCGTTTGCAGCAGGGATACTCGATAACGTTGCGATGCAACTCACCGGCGGTTGGAGTTGGGATGGTTACTCATTCAAAGCTGCGGTAGCGTCTGAGATTCTCTTTGGCGTCTCAATGATACTGGTAATAGCTATTCTATGGCACGTTCAGGGTAATCTGAACCGGTATTGGCTCAGTATGGAGAATGCCCAGGTAGCTACTTGGAAGATCCGAAAGGGCGAGGTTCTGTGCGTGATAATCGGGCTGCTGGCGTGGTCCGATACGGTCCAAAGTCTGCTAAGCGCCTCCTACAGAGGCGCCTAACCCGTCACGATCCCTGTTCGTCTCCGGATATTTTCAGGAAGCAAAACGATCAAAAGCTCTGACCTGGTTTGATTGCTCTGGTTGTGGCACAGCGCAAGGCCTGTATCAACTGATGCACGGAAATCTCCTGGGTGCATTGGATGTCAGTCGGCTCATGGTGATGACTCTTCCGTTCCTTGGTTTCGCGTTCGCAGGCTGGCTGGCAGCCTCATTTACAGGCGCAAAGATACCAGGTGTATCCGTCCCTGTCAGATGGATATGGACGATAGTAGCGGTCGTATTGGCGTTTGCTCTGTTCAGGGTTCTGCCTGTACACCCATTTAACGTCTTGGCATCTTGAGCCCGGACATAACCTTGGGTTCTCCCAGGCACGATTCACGCGTGACTCGGGTTGACACGCAAATTGCGCTAGGCATACAATTTTGCCAGAGCAACGGACGATTTTCGGAGGCCACCAACTCAATGCTCGAGATGACCGTAGATAGCATCCGGGTCAGCCCCATGAACTACCAGCGCGTCGTGATTCTGAAAGAGAAGGAATCAGATCGCTATCTGCCTATCTGGATCGGACCGGCGGAAGCAGACGCCATCGCGGTCAAACTACAGGACCTGAGCGTGCCCCGGCCTCTCACCCACGATCTGTTGGGGACGATCATCGATTCCATGGGCGGGACCATCGATCACATTCTGGTGAACGACCTCCAGAACGACACCTTCTTCGCCAAGATCACCATCCAAACCAACGGTGAGTCCAAAGAGATCGATTGCCGCCCCAGCGACGCCGTGGCGTTGGCCGTAAGGGCCAAGGTGCCGATCTACGCCAATGAAGAAGTCATGGACAAGGCCGGTATCCACCTGGACAAAGAGACCGGCAAGCCGCTGGTACAGGACCCGGCCGGCGACGCAGCCCCCACCGAGGAGAAGCCAGAGGTGAAGCCAGAAGAGCTCAAGAGCATGTCTGCATTCACCGACTTCATCGACTCTCTGGACCTTGAGGATTTCGGCAAACAATCCGGCGCCCGCTAAAGCCAGGGAAAATATGAGTTGCACTAAACAGCCCCGTTCTTCAGCTGAAGAACGGGGCTGTTTTTGATTTCAAAGGCCAACGATATTCGTAATACTAGCCTCAATTGACTTTTAAAATGCCTAGTGATATTATTCACAACGCTCTGGCGGAGACATGAATCGGAGACTCCTGGCCCTACGCCTAACCGGGCTCGGATGGTACGTCGCTTCTTGCATCGTCATCGGTGTGGTCGGCGGGGTGGCACTGGACAAGTGGCTCGGTCTTAAACCTCTGTTCACTCTGCTGGGGATTTTGTTCGGAACAACGGCTGCCTTCTATGGCCTCTACCAGATGATTCAACCGTTGATCACTCCTGAGCAACCAGGGCAGTCAGGCGAATCGGACGAAAAGTCCTCTGATAATGGAGGGAATCCATAGTGGGTTCCGGCGCAGGCAAATTCATCGCCTTTGGTCTCATTTTTGTGTTGGCGTTGGCTATTGCTGGACTTATCACCGGAGCTATTGGAGCCGGTCTCACCCAATCAGAAGAAGAGAAGGACGCCGGCGAGACTGCTGAAGGCCCCTTCATCCCCAAACCTGAAGTCCACCTCCCCGCCCAGGTTACTTTCCCCACTTCAGACCGCACCCACTACCGGAATTTCCTATTTGCTGAAGAAGTTGAAGTCCTTCTAGAGAACGAACATCTGTCCGAGGCCCAAGAGGAAGAGCTCGCCCTTCTGATGCACGAGATCACGGGCGAGGATGTTGAACTCGGCCACGGCGATCATCTCTTGAACGACGACCAACACCATCTGATCGAGGAGTTGGTGGACGAAGGCCCCTATCAAGGCAGCAACTTCATCATCACCAACGCCATACTCTCTTCCTGGATCGCCAGCATCGTCTTAGTAGCACTATTCGTTCTTGGGGCGCGGAAAGCCGCCCTGGTCCCTGGCCGCTTCCAGAATTTCATCGAGATCGCCATCGAGGGTCTGCTGAACTTCGTGGCAGGAACGGTCGGACGGGAACACAGCCGGATGATCTTCCCGGTCATCGCGTCCATCTTCCTATTTGTGATCATGAACGCCTGGATCGCGTTGTTGCCCATCTATCCGTCTTTGGGCTTCATACATGACGACACCGTCCAGATACACCTGCTTAGGCCAGCCGGCACGGATATAAACATGCCGCTGGCGTTGGCGCTTGTGTCCTTCGTTTTCGTAGAGTGGCTGGGCTTCAAGATGCTCGGCTTCGGGTACCTCAGCAAGTTCGTTCGCATCGACAGCCTGAAGAAAGGCATGGTCGCGCTATTCAAGTTCCAGATACTGGACGCGTTCCAGTACCTGTTGGATTTCTTCTTCGTTGGTCCTCTAGAGGCCTTCAGCGAATTGGTGCGGCTGATCAGCTTCACCTTTAGGTTGTTCGGAAACATGACCGCCGGAGAGATTCTGGTGTTGGTGTCCGCCTTCTTGGTGCCCTTCGTAGCAACGGTGGGCGTCTACGGACTGGAACTGCTGGTGGGCTTCATTCAGGCGCTCATCTTCTCGGGCCTAACGCTGGTGTTCGCGGCGATAGCCATCACATCGCACCACGCGGAAGAGGCCCATTAAATAGAGTTATAATCACCGGGCGTGTTGCCCAGGCTTAAGAATCGGACCTTAACGCAGAGGTGGCGTAATGGATGCACTGATACTGTTAATGGTGCTGGCTGTGGTCGGAATAGCAGCGGCCGCTCTTGGGGGGATCTTCGCGATCTACTCCTCCAACCAAGACTAAAAATCGATCTTAAACGCACGGAATCAAGGAGATAAGGAAGGACGATGGAAGCTCTACTTGCTTTGGCAAACATCCCATTGGCCCAGATCGAAACGGAAGCCGCAAGGCTGCTGGGCTCCGGTATCGCCATCGGCCTGGGCCTGATCGGCCCTGGCATCGGCATCGGTCTATTGGGGGCCGCCGCCATGAGCGCGATAGGCCGCAACCCCGAGGCCACCGGCAACATCCAGACCAACATGATTTTGGGCATCGCCTTCGCCGAGGCATTGGGCATCTACGCCCTGGTCGCGGCAATCATGATTGGTTTCATATTCTAAGTTGGGTCCAACCGAGATCGGTCCCGACAGGAGCCCTATCACGGGTTCCAGGAAAAGTAGGTTGATATGTTAGAGACATTGGGAATCCATTTCCCAAGCCTAGCGATATACCTGGTCAACTTCCTGCTGGTCCTCCTGCTGTTGTATCTGTTTGCTTACAAGCCGATACTCCGGCTGATGGACCAAAGGGCGGAGCGTATCCGGGAAAGCCTGGAGGCTGCTGACACGGCACGGCAGGAAGCCGCGTCTTCTCAGGAAGCCATCCAGGAACAGATCACCGAGGCCCGGCGTGAAGGTCAGCGGATCATGGACCAAGCGCGGGAAGCTTCGGAACGGTTCCGCACCGAGGAGATGGACAAGGCGCGCCAGGAGGCTGAGGCCTTCGTGGAACGGGCCAAAGAGGACATCCAAAGGGAGCGGGACACCGCCCTCCAAGAGGTCCGGGCCAGTTTCGGCGACCTAGCCATAACCGCCGCCGAGCGGGTTATCAGAAGCTCGCTAGACAGGCAGGCCCACGAAGGGTTGATCAACCAGGTATTGGAAGAGGGCGAATCCCTGAGAAGGGGTTAGCAGCACCATGGCCCAGCAACTTTCAGGACAACGTTACGCCCAAGCCATATTCGACCTGGCTCTGGAGAACAACCAGGTTGAACCTTGGGGCGAGGACTTGGCAGTGGTGGCGGAGGCGTTTCAAGACGCCGATTTCGCCGCCCTGATGAAGCACGCCGACATGCCAGCCGCGGATAAGCTGGCGGCGACGGCTTCGGTCCTGGCCGGCGTTAACCCTATGGTCCGCAACCTGGTCGACCTGCTGGTGACCAAAAATTCCGTCGACTCCATAACCGGAGTCTATTCGAGTTACACCGAGTTGCTTGACCAGCATCTGGGAAGGCAGCGGGTTGAGGTCACAACGGCGGTGCCGCTGGAAGACGCCGAGTCCGCTAGGATCAGCAGCTTCGTTTCGGAGTTGGTCCGGAGGGAAGTCGTGCTGACCACCAAGGTCGACGAATCGATCTTGGGTGGACTGGTCATTCAGATCGGCGACCGGCTGCTGGACGGCAGCACCAAGGCCCGGTTGGACGGGCTCAGAAACCGCTTGCACACGGAGATCGCTTCCTCTGGTTAGCATCCCATTGGGTAGCGTCCCGTTTCAATCTTCCGGCTTGATGATGCCGGTTTAATCGTAAAGGTAAGGAGTACCTCTGATGGCTACCAGAGGACAGGACATAGTCTCGTTAATCAAGCGTCAGATCGAAGAGTTTGGCGGTGATCTGGCCCTGGTGGATGTGGGCACGGTCGTCCAAGTGGGCGACGGTGTTGCCAGCATCCAGGGTCTGCAGGGCGTCCGTTCCAACGAGTTGTTGGACTTCGGCGATGACGTTCTTGGTCTCGCCCTAAACCTGGAATCAGACATCGTGGGCGCAGCCATCTTGGGTGACCCCAACGCTGTTAAAGAAGGCCAGCGGGTTCAGTCCACCGGCAGGATCATTGAGGTCCCCGTGGGCGATGCTCTCATCGGCCGGGTGGTAGACCCTCTGGGACGGCCCCTTGACGGCAAGGGCCCGGTGGCAACCACTGGCACCCGCGAAGTAGAGAAAGTAGCCCCCAACGTGGTGTCCCGCCAGTCCGTTGACCAGCCGGTGCAGACCGGCATCAAGGCTGTGGACTCCATGATTCCCATCGGCCGCGGCCAGCGAGAGCTGATCATCGGCGACCGCTCAACCGGCAAGACCGCCATCGGCCTGGACACCATCATCAACCAGAAGGGCGGCGATCTTATCTGCATCTACGTGGCCATCGGCCAGAAGCAGGGCAAGGTTGCCCAGGTCGTGGGTTCCCTGGAAGCCGCTGGCGCCATGGAACACACCATCGTCGTCACAGCCGGAGCTTCCGACTCCGCCCCTCTCCAGTACATCGCGCCCTACGCCGGATGCGCCATGGCTGAAGAGTTCATGGACCAAGGCAAAGACGTCCTCATCGTCTACGATGACCTGACAAAACATGCTTGGGCCTACCGCCAGATGTCGCTCCTCTTGCGCCGCCCGGCAGGCCGCGAAGCCTATCCCGGAGACATATTCTACCTGCACAGCCGCTTGTTGGAGCGGTCCGCCCGTCTGGACGAAGCCAGTGGCGGCGGTTCCATCACGGCTCTGCCTATCATTGAAACTCAAGCGGGTGACGTTTCGGCGTACATCCCAACCAACGTCATCTCCATCACTGACGGCCAGATCTACCTGGAGCCGGAGTTGTTCAACTCCGGCATCCGCCCGGCGGTGAACGTGGGACTTTCAGTCTCCCGTGTGGGTGGCGCGGCCCAGACCAGGGCCATTCGTAAAGTTGCGGGTCAGCTTCGGTTGGCTTTGGCCCAATACCGGGAGCTGGCCAGCTTCGCCCAGTTCGGGACCGCCGACCTGGACGCCGCAACCCGGGCCCAGTTGTCCCGAGGTCAATTGGCCACCGAGGTTCTGAAGCAGGCGCAGTACGTGCCTCTATCGTTAGCCGACGAGGTGGTTGTCCTCTTCGCGGTCAACGAAGGCCTCATGGAGGATGTGGAGATCGATAAGGTGG
>CAYXDE010000044.1:0-18595 GCA_964463525.1 uncultured Dehalococcoidia bacterium
GGGTTGGGCCACCGACCGTTTCGGACCAAGGGTGATCCTGATGTTCGGCGGCGTCACCTCAGGCATGGGCTTCATCCTGCTTTCTTTCACCCAGAACTATCTGTATTTCGTCTGCGTGTTCGTAGGGCTGCTGTCTCTGGGGTTCCGGGCCGGCTATAACAACGCGACCATGCCGGCCATCAACCAGTGGTTCCGCCGCCACCGTGGTCTGGCCATGGGGCTGGCAGGGATGGGCACGGCCATCGGCGGCACGGCCATCGCTCCGCTCATGGGGTTCCTGGTCCTCAGCGCCGGCTGGCGTCCGGCGGCTTTCATATCGGGCCTGATCATTCTGGCCGTGGTCATACCCATGTCCTTCCTGATCCGGCGCGACCCGGAGAGCATGGGACTTCGCCCCGACGGCGATCCCATACCAGAGGATGAGATTAACATCGCCGAAGTCATCGCCGACGATGGCGAAGACCACGAGTCCGAGCGCCACGGGGCAGCCATCCTCCATGCGGACGAGCCCGATTTCATGGCATCTGAGGCCATGCGCACGCCAACATTCTGGATGCTGGTGCTGGCTGTTGGTATGCGGAATACCGTCCACTCGGGCACCACGTTCCTGATGGTGCCATTGGCTGTTTGGTTCCTGATGGGGTCCGGACGCACCGAAGACGCTTCTCAGCCGATCGCCGTGGCCTTCGTGGGCGTCATGTCGTTCAGCCTGCTTCTGATGACGCCGATAGTCGGTTGGATGGGAGACCGGTGGTCGAAGAAGAAGCTGAGCTCCGCCTGCATGATCGGCGGAGCGTTGTCTCTGGTCATGCTGGTGGAAGACACCGGGAACATCTGGCAACTGGTGGGGTTCGTGGTACTGCTGGCCTTCTCGGAGACGGCCAACCCCCTGGCCTGGGCGATCATGGGAGACTACTTCGGCAGGCGGAGCTACGCCACGCTACGGGGCTGGCAGCACCTGCCCGACCAGTTCATGTCCATGAGCACGCCGGTGTGGATGGGGGTTATCTTCGACCACACGGGAAGCTTCAAATGGGCGCTGATCCCGTTGGTCATCATCTACTGCCTGGCGGCCATATTCTATTGGTTGATCCCCAACCCTAGAACACCCGCCAGAGTGCGCGCCTACAGGGAGCAAGGCCACCTGGAATAGGGCCTATCCCCCGGGCGCAGCCTTCGCTTTGGCGAAGCCTTGTACGGCCCCCTCAAGCACCCAGTCCTCAACACAGTAGGAGATCCGGAAGTAACCTGGCGTGCCGAACCCCCGGCCAGGGACCACCAACACATTGCTGTTCAGCAGGGTGCGGCAGAAAATAACGTCGTCTTCTATGGGCGCTTTGGGGTACAGATAGAAAGCCCCTTGCGGCTGTACGACCTCATAGCCCAGGTCCCACAGGTTCTTGCACAGGTAATCCCGTTTCTTCTCGTAATACCCGGCGTCTACGCTCACGCCTTGCAGATTCCGGACGATATGCTGCATCAACGCTGGGGCGTTGACGAAGCCCAGCGTGCGGTTGCAGAAGGACAGGCCGCCAGACAGTTCTTCTTTTCCCGAGTAGTTGGGGTTAACGGCGATGTAGCCGATACGCTCGCCGGGCAGGGCCAGGTCCTTGGCGTGGGAGGTGACCACCACGCTGTTGTCGTAGTGGGGCAATATCTGAGGGAAGGTCATGCCGTCGAAGATGATGCGGCGGTAGGGCTCGTCGCTGATGATGAATATCTCGGTGCCGTGCTCGGCCTGCTTCCGTTCCAACAGGGCCGCCAGACCCTTGATGGTCTCCTCCGAATAGACGGCGCCCGATGGATTATTAGGAGAGTTGACCATGATGGCCCGTGTCTTGGGGGTCATCGCGGCTTCGATCGACGCCAGGTCGGGCTGGAATTGGTCGTCGCATTCAGCGACCACCGCCACTCCGCCGTGGTTGTCGATGTAATAGAGGTATTCCCAGAAGTAGGGCGAGAGGATTATCACCTCGTCGCCTTCGTTCAGGATGGTCTTCAGCACCACGTTGGCGGCCGCCGCCGCGCCGCAGGTCATGATCACGTCGCCGCCGGTGAATTCCAGGCCGGTCTCTCCTTTTAGCGCGTCGGCGACGGCTTGGCGGGTCTCCATGTAGCCGGGGTTGGGCATGTAACGGTGCATGCCGGAGAGTGGGGCGTTGGCCAGGCGGCGCAGTTCGTCATGGAACTCCTGGGGCGGTTCCATCACCGGGTTGCCAAGCGAGAGGTCGAACACCTTGTCGGCCCCGATCTGGGCCTTGAGCGCCAAACCCTCTTCAAAGACGCGGCGGATCCAGCCACCCTCTTCCATGAACCGCCGGACCTTCTGCGACACCGCCATGCATGTACCTCCGTCAACAATAAAAACCGGGCCCTAGTGCCAGGCCAGGCGAGTGTAGCAACGGGGGTTGTGGGTGTCAAAAGAGAGACGCTCTCATTAGAGACGCAAAGCGATCATTTATGGGCCGGATTAACCTTTGGATATTTGAAGCGGAGGGATGGACTGCTCTAACATAGTTTCTGATGTAAAACAGGTACCGGCGCTCTCACCCCGAAACGAAGATCGCCGGGGATAGGCTCAGGAGGCCCCAGTTGTTCAAAGGTCTATACGCCGCGCAATTGGCCATCGTCGAACTCGGAATAGCCAGGCCCAAGCTCATCATGTTTGCTGCTCTGGCAGTAACGGTGGTTCTGGGGGCCGCGATCCTGCGGGTGGACGTGGACACCGACCCAGAGAACATGCTGTCTTCGTCCCACTCGGTCCGGGTGCTGAACCGGTCGATCGCTGAAGAATTTGGGACCAAGAACATGCTCGTGTTGGGCATCGTCGATGAGGCCGGCGTCTTTGATGCCGGCACCTTGGGCAGCGCGGCCAGACTGGTCTCCGATATCAAAGGAATCGACAAGATCGACCCGGAAGGTGTGCTCAGTTTCACCGCGGTGAGTTCCATTCCGGCAGGAGACCTCTCGGAAGATGATGTGAAACGGATCTCGGCCGATCTAGCCGCGGACCCGGTACTGGGCAGCAGGGTGCTCTCGGGAGACGGCACCGGCTTGGCCGTCTATATACCGCTGCGGGAGAAGGGCGATGTGAACGGCGTCACTTCCGAGGTTGAGCGCCTCCTGGCCGTTCACGGGTTGGACGGCAAAGGCAATCACCTGGCTGGACTGCCCTTGGCTGAAGAGAAGTTCGGAAGGGACATGTTCATTCAGATGGGCCTGTTGGCGCCCATCGCTGGAATGCTCATCTTCATGCTGATGCTCTACTTCTTCCGCAAGTTAATCCTGGTCGTGGCGGCCATGCTGGTGGCCATGTTGAGCGTCGTTTGGACCATGGGGCTGCTGACCGGCACCGGGTTCACGCTCCATATCATGAGTTCCATGATCCCGGTATTCCTGATGCCGATCGCCGTGCTGGACAGCATCCATATCCTGAGCGAATTCTTTGAACGTTATCCGGTCTCGCAGGACCGGAAGACCACCCTAAGGACGGTCTACGGAGAGTTGGCAACGCCCATCTCGTTCACGTCGCTCACGACTGCCGTCGCCTTCGCATCATTAGCTCTGGCGCCCATACCGCCGGTGCAGGTGTTCGGGCTGTTCGTGGCCTTTGGCGTGTTCGCCGCCTGGCTGTTGACCATGCTGTTCTTGCCTGCGTTCGTGATGATGTTGGGAGAGGAAGGACTGCAGAAGAGCCTGCGTGGCGATGCCGAGATGGGGAGCAAGACCTTGACCGGCGGATTGCGGATTCTGGGCGGGTTCGCGGTCGGGAAACCCATCATCTTTCCGATCCTATTCATAGCGCTGGGAGCGGTGGCCATCCCCGGGATGCTCAATGTTTCGGTCAACGACAACCCGGTCCGGTGGTTCAAGTCGGGAAGCGATATAAGGATAGCCACGGAGGAATTCAACCGCCTGTTCCCTGGGGTGTACAACGCCAGTTTGGTCCTCGAGGGTGAGAACCTGACAGAGCCTGAGACTGTGACGCAGCTATTGGAACTGAGAGACCGGCTGTCCCGGCTGTCTTTCGTAGGACAGGTAACTTCCTACGCTGACCTGGTTTCGCCCGGAGTCGACGCCGTCCCCAAGACAGATGATGAAATCGAAGATTCGCTGGACGCCGTTTTCGACTCGCCCCAAGGCATCTATGCAGGCGGGCTGATCTCTGAGGACTACGGGCGGGCCAACGTTCAGGTCTCCATGAAGAAGGGAGACAACAAGTCCATGCAGAAGGTGCTGGACGAAGCAGAAGACTTCCTGGCGGCCCGGCCGTTCCCATCCGGCACCTCGGCTGAATGGGCGGGAGAGACCTATCTGAACCTGGTCTGGCAGGACAAGATGGTCTCGGGAATGCTCAAGGCCTTCATCTCCACGTTCATAGTGGTGTTTGTGTTGATGGTGCTGCTGTTCCGCTCTCTGGTTTGGGCGGTGCTGGCCATCCTGCCGTTGTCCGCCACGATATTGCTTGTCTATGGTGTGATCGGTTTCAGCGGCAAAGACTACGACATGCCCATAGCGGTGCTTTCCACCCTGGTCTTGGGTATCGCCATCGACTTCGCCATCCACTTCATCCAGCGTTACCGCCAGTTGATGGAGGAACACGCGTCGGTTGGAATGGCGCTAGCTAGGATCTACGAAGAACCGGCCAGGGCCATCACCAAGAACGCCATAATCATCGCCATAGGCTTCGTGCCCATGTTCTTCGCCTCGCTGACTCCCTACATCATCGTCGGAATCTTCATGGCGTCCATCATGGTCTTGAGTTGGGTGGTCTCGCTGGCGCTGCTGCCGTCGCTCATCACGCTGTTCCGGGGACGCGGGGACAAGGGGGCGGTGGAGGGATAGGTTCCGAGTCCTTAGTACTCTGGGCAGTAACTCTGGGCGCCTGTCATTCTGAGGAGTGCCGTAGGCCGGTGAAGAATCTTCTGAGGCGGTGCTTGGGGAACCCCTTGCTTCACCCTGGAGGCCAGGCGTCGGAGACCCCTGCTTAAGCCAGGACCCCGTCCTCCATCCGCCACCCGAACTCCCGCCCGAACTGGTACACCAACCCATAGCGGACCAGCTCCATGTCCACCGGCTGACCTAAGATCTGGGCCATGGAGGTCACGGGCCGGTCTGCGATGCCGCAGGGGATGATGTTCTGGTAGTAGGCGAGGTCGGTGTTCACGTTCAAGCCGAAGCCGTGGAAGGCGATGCCACGGGTGATCTTGACGCCGATGGCGGCGATCTTCCCTTGGTCTGTCCAGACTCCGGTGTTGCCGGACTCGCAGGTGGCGGTGATACCCATCTCGGCCAGTGTGGCGATGACCACCTGCTCCAGCGCCCGCACGTACTTCACCGGGCCGCCCCAGTCACGGATGTTGACTATGGGGTAAACCACCAACTGCCCCGGTCCATGGTAGGTCACCTGGCCGCCCCGGTCGGTCTCGTAGACGGGGATTCCTTTGGCCGCCAACTCTTCTTCGGGCAGCAGAACGTCCGACTCTTTACTCAGGCGGCCTTTGGTGTAGACGTGAGGGTGCTCCAGCATGAGCATGGTGTTGGGTTCTTGGCCGGAGTGGACCTTTTCCACCAGCGACAGTTGCAGTTCGCGGGCTTCCAGGTAGTCCATTTCGCCGAGCCAGACGGTGCGGCAGATGTTGGGGGGAGGCATGGTCTTCTAGAAATTCCTGCCAATGATCAAGTCTCGCATCGAGCTTAAGCCGTTCGTGGTGGGCGTCGTCAAAGGGCCTTGACTGCGGCGCGTCCATGGTTCGACGGGGCTCACCACGAACGGTTGGTAACCGAACGTCCCGTGATCGCGGAGCCCCTAATAGATGGATGTGCCGGGGGCATATGCTTGGAGTTTCGATCTGACCGCCGACAAGAACCCGCTGGCTTCGGCGCCGTCATTGATGCGGTGGTCGAAGGACATGCACAGGTTCATCATCGACCGGATGGCGATGGCATCCCCTGACTCAGAAGGTATCACCACTGCCCTTTTCTGAATCGTCTCGGTGGTCAGGATTCCGGCCTGAGGGTAGTTGATGATGGGGCCGGAGACGTAGGAGCCCAACGCGCCGGTGTTGTTCAGCGTGAAGGTGCCGCCCTGGACGTCGTCCAAAGTAAGTTTCTTGGTCCTGGCCCGTTCTGCCAAGTCATTGGCCCCGGCGGCCAGCCCGGCGATGCTGTACTGGTCTGCGTTGTGGAGCACCGGGACGATCAGTCCTTCCGGCGCGGCCACGGCCAGTCCCAGATTGACCCGGTTCTTGAGGATGATCTTATCGCCGCCCCAGGTGGCGTTCATGGTCGGGTATTCTCTCAGAGCTTCGACCACGGCTTTGATGACGAAAGGCAGATAGGTGAGCGAGCCGCCCTGCTTCTGCTCAAAATCGGCGCGGACGGAGGTCCTAAGGGCGACCAGCCCAGACACGTCGACTTCCACCGTGCTCCAGGCGTGGGGTATCTCGGTCACGCTGCGGACCATGGCCTCGGCGATCATGCGCCGGACGGGTGACAGCGGTACGTGGGTCTCCTGGCCGTCTGCTGATGTCTCGCCTTGCAGTTGACGGGCGGGAGCGTGTGCGGCGGCTGGAGCTTGGGAGGGGCCGCTCTCCAAGAATCTCAGTACGTCGTCTCTGGTTATGCGCCCACCCAGTCCGGTGCCCTGGATTCGGGAGACGTCAACCGAATGCTCTTGGGCTAAGCGCCGCACTGCCGGCGACAGGCGGGTCTGGCCGGACGGGGCTTGGGCGGCTGGAGCGGGAGCTGCGGCCGCCGGCGCAGGCGTTGCTGGGGCGGCCCGGGACGGCGCGGCGCTGGGTGCTGTGCCGGTCGGTTCTACCAGTTCCACCGCCGCGCCACCGGTGGGCCCCACCGGGGTGACGTCCCGCAGCAGATGGCCGGTAGTGCCCGGTGAGTCCGGCGCTGCCGCAGCGGTTGTCTCTACCTCTATGGCCGCTGTTTCCGGCTCTGCGCCTTCTGGACTGTCAGCCGTTGCCACCTCAGCGATCGCCGCTCCCATGGGCAGGGTCTCGCCCTCTTCGGCCAGGAGCTTGACCAGCGACCCCTCGACGGGTGAGGGGACTTCCATGGTCACCTTGTCGGTGATGATCTCCACCAGCGGCTCGTAGCGCTTCACCTCGTCTCCGGGCTGCTTGAGCCACTTTCCGATGGTCCCTTCGACCACCGATTCGCCGACGTGGGGCAGTTCTATGGTTATTGACATAACTTAGTACGCCGCCAGCTTGCGAAGTCCGGCTGCGATCTTATCTGGCGAGGGCATGTAGGCGTCTTCCAGAGTCTGGGCGAAGGGCATGGTGGGAACGTCAGGCCCGCAGATCCTCACGACCGGGCCGTCCAGGTATTCGAATGCCTGATCAGCGGCCAACGCGGCGATCTCCGCGCCGACCCCGCCGGTGATGTTGTCTTCGTGCACCACGGCCAATTTTCCCGTCTTCTTCACCGATTCCAGGATGGTCTCAGTATCCAGTGGGGTCAACGTTCTCAGGTCTACCACTTCCACGTCAACACCCTCGCCGGCCAGTTCCTCGGCTGCTTCCAAGCAGTAATGGAGGGTCAGGCCATATGACACCACGGTTAAGTTGCTGCCGGTCCGTTTGACGTCGGCCTTGCCGATGGGCAGGGTGTACTCCTCGTCGGGCACCTCGCCGCGCACCAGCCGGTAGGTCTTCTTATGCTCTAAGAACACCACGGGGTTGTTGTCGCGGATGGCCGATTTCAAAAGACCCTTGGCATCGTAGGGAGTGCCCGGGGCCACAACCTTCAGTCCGGGGGTGTGGAAGAAGTGGGTCTCAACGTTCTGGGAATGGAAAAGGCCGCCCCTGATCCCGCCGCCGTAGGGCATGCGGATGACCATGGGCACCTGCACCGCGCCGTTGGTGCCGTAGCAGGTCCGGGCTGCCTCTCCGATCAGTTGGTTGACCGACGGCCAGACGAAATCGGAGAACTGCACTTCCGGGATGGGACGCATGCCCCGGAAGGCCGCGCCTAACGCGATGCCCATGATCGAAGCTTCAGCCAGGGGCGCGTCGATTATGCGGTCATTTCCGAACTCTTCCGCCAGACCTTGAGTGGCAAGGAAAACCCCGCCCCGCACGCCAACATCTTCGCCCATGACAAAGACCTTGGAGTCCCGGGCCATCTCTTCGGTGATGGCTTCCCTGACGGCTTCTATTACGCTCTTAACGGCCAAAATTATTCCTTATCCGGTCCTGGCAGGACTTAGGGGCTATAGACCGAGTCGTGCAATACCGACTCGTCTGGTGGGCTTGATGCGTCCGCGATATCGGTAGCCTCATCCGTAGCCTTGAGGGCTTCGGCGGCGATCGCGTCGATCTTCTTTTGAGTAAGTATTCCCTCGTCCAAGAGGGTTTTGGCCAGGGTCACGACCGGGTCTCGTTCCCGGGCCCTCTCAACCTCACCCTCGGGCCGGTACCGGCGGTCGTCGTCATCGGTGGTGTGGGACATGAACCGCTCCACCATCATCTCCAATAAGACCGGACCCTGAGACCGCGCGTGGGTGATCGCCTCCCTGGTTGCTTCGTAGCACGACATGAGGTCCATGCCGTCCACCGTGAATCCGGGGAAGCCGTAACCGGCGGCCCTGCTGGCCACCTCTTCAACCACCATCTGGGTGCTCTGGGGAGTGGAGATGGCGTAACGGTTGTTCTCACAGATGAAGATCACCGGGAGCTTGTGGACCGACGCGAAGTTCATGGCCTCGTGGGTCTCGCCCTGGCTGGTGGCGCCGTCGCCGAAGTAGACCAGCACAACTGTCTTCTCGCCGGCCATGCGGCAGCCCAGAGCGTAGCCCACCGACTGGGTTAGCCCCGCGGCCACCACGTTCGATATCTGAATGATGTTGTGGGGCAGGTCCGCGCCCTGAAGGGGGAACTGCCGGCCGTTGCTGTAGGGGTCGCCGGCCTTGCCCATGAAAGACATCATGGTTTGAACGGGAGTCAGTCCTGCAGCGACCTTGAGGGCCAGGTCGCGGTAGTAGGGGAACAGGAAACAGTCGCCGTCTTTCTCGGCGGCCAAGAGGCTACCCAACTGGGCGGCTTCATGGCCCTGGCTCGACGCCGCGATGGGTACTTTGCCCTGGCGGTTCAGGGCCCAGATACGTTCATCAAGAGACCTGGCCTGGACCAGCCTGGTGTAGTAGTCCACCAGGTCGGAGTTCTTCAGGCCCTTGGGGAGTGGAGATTTGGACCGGGTCCCGTTGGCACGAGCGGTCCGGGCGCTGCCTCCATTGGCCTGGGCGCTGGTCGTCCGCTTCCTCGGCATCGCTGCTCCCTGATCAAGACGGCCCGGCCGCCTTAGAAAATAGAATGGGGGCTGGTCAGAAGCCCCCCTGTGTGCAAATTAGTCATAAGCGCACGTCAGAAGGCGGCGCTTAGTCTTGTGCTTGGCTGGTCACCCGATTATATATGGACTGCTAGGGCACGGCAAATCATAATGACCAGGCCGATATTCAGGGGAATATTGGCCCATTTCACAGTCAAAATTTTAAAATAATAAAAATCCAAATTGCCCCATTTCCGCATTGACATTTTCCCGAGTATGTTGCTAACGTCCGTTAATCGCAGGTGGACGGCGGCCTCGTCCCGGTCTACCTGGTCCGATAGGGCAACACCGGTGCTGGGACAGAAAGCCAAGTTCCACCCGGTCAACGCGACGGCCACTGCCGCAGGTGGCCAGTAGATCGAAGGCAAGAGATTAAACGGGACAGGCCTTATTAAGGTCTGACCGCGACCCCAAGTACCCAACCTGGTCTGGCGTTTTTCAATTAGGGCGTAATGTCCCTGGGTGTTCTATTGCCTTTTTTTAAGGGGCTCTAGTCACAAAATGGCAGAATCACGGGTACCTGAACACGGGTACCTGAACAATAGAAAACCGGCCCGGTGCGCCGATCGCACCGGAACCTTGAGTGAGGGTGATGAGAGGGAGAGTGTGGGAGCTGCAACTGGAGTGGGAGCAGACTCATGAGTGAGTCTACGGCCCGTGAGGTATGGCGGGCAGTGTTGGGAGATCTCCAGTTGCAGCTCCCACGCCCTACCTTTGAGACCTGGCTGAAACCCACTGAAGGCATGGCCTACGACGACCATGTATTCGTGGTCGAAGCGCCCAACTCCTTCGCCGTGGAGTGGTTGGAGCGCAGGATGTACCATGCCCTCCAGAAGACCCTTCGGAAGGTCTCCGGACGGGAATTTGAACTCCGGCTGCAGGTCCGTTCCGAGGGCGATTTCTATGCCGTCGAGCAATCGGCGCCGGCCCCTGAGCAGACTGTCAACGCCACACCCACCGCCCAGCCGCTCTTCGAGATGCGGTCGTTCAATCCCAAGTATTCCTTCGACTCGTTCGTGGCAGGCCCTTCCAACCGGTTGGCCCTGAGCGCCTCCTGGGCCGTGGCCGAATCCCCAGGCCAGTCTTACAACCCGCTGTACCTTCATTCCGGCTCCGGGCTGGGTAAGACACATCTGCTGCAGGCGATAGGCAAGAACTGCGCCAGCCGCGGCATGTCGGTGCTCTATGTGACATCAGAGCAGTTCACCAACGAGTTCATCACCGCCATCCGCAACCGTACCACCGAGGACTTCAGACGCCGCTACCGGTCGGTACAGGTGCTGCTGCTAGACGACGTCCAGTTCCTCAGCGGCAAGGAACAGACCCATGAGGGTTTCTTCCATACCTTCAACGACCTGCACAACTCGGGGAACCAGGTGGTCATCTCCTCGGACCGGGCTCCCAAGGACCTGAACGCCATAGAAGACCGGCTGCGCTCCCGGTTCGAGGGCGGCCTGATCGCCGACATCCAGCCGCCGGACCTGGAAACCCGTATGTCCATCCTGGCCAACAAGGCGGACCAACTCCGGGTGGAGATGGAAGAGAACGTCATCGAGTTGATCGCCAAACGCGTTCAACGCAACGTGCGGGAGCTGGAGGGCAGCCTGAACCGCATGGTGGCCTACTCCCAGTTGATGAACGTGAACATCACGCTGGAGTCAACCCTCCAGATATTGAACGAGATGGCCCCTGAGACCGATGCCCGTTCCATCGACCCACAGCGGATCTTCGAGCAGGTGGCCATGTTCTATGCCCTCTCGGTGCGGGACTTGATGGCCAAGAACCGGACGAAAAAGGTGTCCCTCGCCCGCCAGGTTGCCATGTACCTGCTGATCTACGAACTGGAGCTCTCTCCCACCCAGGTAGGCCGGATGCTGGGAGGACGCGACCACTCCACCGTCATCCACGGCGCGGGAAAGATCAATGGCGAGGTCACCGAGAACGGTCAGATCAGGCAGGATATCTTGGCCATCAAGGAAGCGATCTTCGCTTAGAGAATAGGTTGGAGCGGCCGGCTTCGGCTGGGTGAGAAGCGCGAATATCCCCTTGTTGTCCCCCTTTCGTGATGGCGGACTTTGTATTTAATCCCCCCTTTGGTGATGGGAGGCCGGGGGGATTCAGCGGATTTATCGGGTACAATAGCCCGGTATGCAAGAACTCAAATCACACGCCATCGTAAAGACCCATGAACTGGCTCTGAAGGGCAAGAACCGTCCTTGGTTCATGCGCAAGCTGACCGACAATCTACGCACCGCCACCAGAGGGTCGGGTGTCGAGAAGGTCTGGAAGGGTCAATTGATGGTCGGTCTGACCCTGTCCGACGAAGAATGCTGGCCCGAGGTCAAATCACGCCTCAAAGAAGTTTTTGGCGTAGCCAAGTTCTACAAAGCCTATGAATTGCCCCAGGACCTGGACGGCCTGAAAGCCAGGCTGCCCCAGATGCTGGAGGGCCGCAGTTTCAACTCATTCAGGATCACCACCAACCGGGCCGACAAGCGGTTCCCCATGAACTCGGAACAGGTCAACCGTGACTTGGGGGCCTTCGTTAAGGACCTGACCGGCGCCCAGGTGAGTCTCAAAGAGCCGGAACTGTCCATCTATGTGGATATCCAGACCAAGGGACTCTTGGTCTATTTCGATGAGGTGAAAGCCCACGGCGGCCTGCCGGTGGGAGTCAGCGGCAAGGTGGCTGTGATGCTGTCTGGCGGAATCGATTCGCCGGTGGCGGCATGGCAGATGATGAAACGCGGCTGCCAAGCGATGTTCGTCCACTTCCACAGCTACCCGCTGGTGGACCGGACCTCCATGGAGAAGGCGGTTGACCTTGTCGAACACCTGACCCGGCACCAGTACGAGTCCAACCTCTTCTTGGCGCCTCTGGGCGAGATACAAAAGCAGATAATCCTGTCGTGCCCTCCTTCCTACCGGGTGGTGCTCTACCGCCGGTTCATGGTGCGGATCACCGAAGCCTTGGCCAGGCGCAACCGGGCCAAGGCGATCATCACCGGCGAGAGCTGCGGGCAGGTGGCCTCGCAGACCCTGGAGAACATCACCGTGGTGGATAACGTGGCCGGAATGCCTATCCTCAGGCCTCTGATCGGTCACAACAAAGAAGAGATCGTCGATATGGCCCAGGACATCGGGACGTTCAACACCTCGATCCTCCCGGACCAGGACTGCTGCACGCTGTTCGTCCCCAAACATCCCGAGACCAAGGCCGATCTGGACACGGTGCTGCGGTTGGAGGAAGCTCTGGCGGTGGATGAACTGGTCAAGGACGCGGTCGAGAATACCGAGCGCCGTCATTTCGCCTCTCCGGAGGCCGCCGCGCCGGCCCGCTAGTCATGGCCCAGACCACTTCTTCCGGCGGGCTGCCCACCATTGACGCCGCCAGCCGAGACCGGCTTCTCAAAGGAACCCTGAAGGGCGTCTCCCGCTCTTTCTACCTCACTCTCCGCATCCTCCCAAAGAGACTCCGTGAACCGGTGGGTCTGGCCTATCTCCTAGCCCGTACCGCCGACACCCTCACCGATCAGCTCGATGAGTTTCCTGGGGCACGGTTGGAGGGGCTTTTGACTTTCCGGGCTCAGGTGGTTGGGCCGGTAGATTTGGGTGTCCTCGGGGAGCTTGGTTCCCAAACTTCGGACGGCTTATCGCCAGAAGAGTGGGTGATGTTCGATTCTTTGGTCGACTCGTTCTCGTTGCTTGAGTCTCTGGATGAGGCTGACCGGGAGCAGGTCAGGTGGGTGGTCTCCACTTTGACCGATGGTATGGAGATGGACCTGCGGTCCTTTCCCGCAGAAGACTCCGGCGGTTTGGAGGCCTTGGCTAGGGGCGCAGACCTCGATCGTTATACCTATCTCGTCGCTGGATGTGTGGGGGAATTCTGGACGAAGATCACTACTGCCCACGAGGGGAGTATGAAGGGATGGGATGTGGCGGCGATGTCGGACACGGGTGTGCGGTTCGGCAAGGCGTTGCAGTTGACCAACGTGTTGCGGGACATTCCCCGCGACCTGCGAAACGGCCGGTGCTATATACCGGCTGATGAGTTGGCTGCAGCGGGCCTTACTCCTGAGGACCTGTTGGACCCGGCCAACGAGTCCCGCGCCAGAGTGGTGCTTCTGCCCTGGGTGCAGACCGCCATCGGGCATTTCCAAGCCGCTGAAGAATACTTGCTGGCCATCCCGCGCCGCTCGGTCAGGCTGCGTTTGGCCTGCCTGTGGCCGTTGCTGTTGGGCCTAGGCACGCTGGCGCGGCTGGCCAAGAGCGGGAAATGGCTGGACCCGGACTCAACCGTGAAAGTCAGCCGCGGCTGGGTCTACCGCATGATGCTCATGTCTTTACCCACTGTCTTCTCCAACCGCTTGCTACGCCTCTGGATCAGACGCCTACGCCGCCAAATAGAAGACTCGATCTAACCCCCACAACCAAATTCAAACCTGCGAAGCACAAAACCCGGCTGCGCCGGTGGTGTAGTATTAGTGGGTTTTCCTCAAACCTGTCATTCTGAGGAGCGCCGGAGCCGACGAAGAATCTGCCAATCTCCGCCTTGGAAGACCCTTCGCTTCACTCAGGGTGACATGCGATGAAGGCCAGTCAAGCAAGGACGATGGAACGGCCGAAGATCGAGAGCATTACGAGGACCATCGTTCCACTAATCACACAGATGGGAGAAACGGATGGAGTTCGGACTTTTTGTGGAGTTCCCCTCGAACGACCACACCACACAGGCGCAGATATTCAAAGATTCCATGGAGTTGATCGACGCTGCCGAGGAGTCGGGCTCTGAGGGAGTCTGGCTGGCTGAGTACCACTTTGATCCCGGCCGGTCTGTGTTGTCTGCGCCGGTCACGGTGGCGGGAGCAGTGGCCGCCCGGACCAAAAAGGTCAAGATCGGGCTGGCCGTCCACGTGCTGCCGCTCCGGAACCCGGTGCAGATCGCCGAGGAGATCGCCACCCTTGACCACCTGAGCGAGGGCCGTCTGGACTTCGGAATCGGCCGCGCCGCCTTTCCCCGGATCTACCAGGGATACGGCTTCAAATACGCAGAAAGCCGGGACCGGTTCGAAGAGTGCTTGGAGATCATCCTCAAGAGCTGGACCGCTGAACGGTTTTCCTTCAAGGGGAATTTCTATGAGTACGAGGACCTCTGCGTGGTGCCCAAGCCGCTGCAGAAGCCCCATCCTCCCATCAGGATCGGCGCGACTTCAGAGGACACCTTTGAACTGGTGGGGCGTATGGGATATCCCATCTTCATCAACCCTTCTCGTGTGACCACACTGCTGGACCTGAAGCCAATGGTCGCCGAGTTTCATGCCGCCCGGAAGAAGGCGGGTCATACCGGGACCGTGGACGTTGGTCTCAGGGTGCCGGTGTATGTGGCCGAGACCGAAGAGAAAGCCTACTCCGAGCCCAAAGAAAGCACCATGTTCCAGATGCAGCGGCTGATCAGGGTCATAACGGACTCCGTCGGCCAAGCGGGCATCACCGTTGGCGACGACCGGGCCGCTCAGGCGGAGCGCCTGAAAGCCATGACCTACGAAGATGTGATGGCCAATACCGTGGTCTACGGCACGCCCGAGTCGGTGGTCGAAAGACTGCAGGAGCTTCAGGAAGAACTGGGCATCAACCAGGTCATCTATGAGGTCAACTTCGGCTGCAACGTCGCCCTGGAACACCAGATAAAGTCAGTGCAGTTACTGAACGAGAAAGTGGCCCCAAAACTAAACTAGCTGAGAGCTGATCTCTAACAGCTCGAACGGAGTGAGAAATGCCTAAATTCGTGCACGTTTACACCGGCCCCGAAGGAAAATCCGTAATCGAAGAGAAAGAGTTTGAGATGACCGAATTCTTGGACACAGAGGGCGCCCACGGGCTGGCCTCACCGGTCGAACAGACTCCGGGGATATCCTTCCGCATGGTCAAGGCCGGGTATTTCCTGGACTTCCATACGGCCCCCCGCAGGCAGTACAGCATCTCGCTGACCGGATCAGTGGAGATCGGCTTGCCTGACGGCACGCTGAAGCAATATGGCCCCGGCGCAGTGCTTCTGGCCGAAGACATGACAGGCACCGGACATTCAACCCGTGTCATCGGCGACGAAGACCGGTTCACCATCATCATCCCGCTTTCCGATTAAGCGATCTACACCAGTGAGGCGGACATGACCGAGCAAAACCTGCTGCAGGGTGAGTTTGACCCTGCGGTGCCCACGCGGATCGTATTCGGAAACGCGAAGATCGACTCCCTGAACGACGAGGTTCAGAAGCTGGGCGGAAGACGCGTTTTGGTTCTATCGGGGCGCACGGTTGCCGAGAAGACCGACGCGGTCCAACGCATCAACGACGTTCTGGGCGGAGTTTCCGCAGGCACATACTCAGGCCTGACCCAGCGGGCCCCATTGGCCACGGCGGTCGAGGCGGCAAACATGGCCGTTGCCAATGGCGTGGACACGCTTGTGGGAGTAGGCGGCAGCACCATCTCCGACGCATCCCGGATGATCGCGGTGCTGATGGCCGAAGGCATCACTACCGTGGAGCAGCTCCGGCAGTTGGGCGAAGACCAGGACATGATGCTCTCACCCAACCTGGATGGCAAAGAACTGCCGCTGCAGGTGTCCATTCCCACCACTCTGTCGGCCGGCGAGTTCAACATGGGCGGCGGGAATGTTCTGGACGACCAGGCAGGCCACAAGATTCGGGTGCGCCATCCCCGGTTGTTCGCCGACCTGATAATGCTGGACCCCGTAATGACCGAGGGCACGCCCGATTGGCTCTGGCTTTCCACGGGCGTTAAAGCCCTCGACCACTGCATCGAGCGTCTCTACACCACCGGCAACCAGCCCGCCATCGACGCACCGATATTGGCTGCTGCGGAGATGCTTTTCACCCATCTGCCCAGATCAAGAGAGGCTGACAAAGACCCGGAGGCGCGCCTCCAATGCTTGGTGGCCGCATGGATGTCCATGATGGGAGCGCCCAACTTCGCCACCGGCCTGAGTCATGCCATCGGACATATCCTTGGGGTTAAATACTCAGTGGGCCATGGTTACACCTCCTGCGTCACCCAGCCCTACGTCATGGAGTTCAACCGCCCGGTGTCCGCCGCCAAGCAGGCGCTGCTGGCCAGGTCGGCAGGCCTCGACACCCGCGGCATGAGCGATGAAGCGGCGGCCGAGGCAGCGGCACGTGCGGTGGACGATTTCGTGCTGGGTATGGGCATGCCCCACCGTATCCGTGAACTGGAGATACCCGAGGAAGACCTGCCTGAGATCGCCGAGTTGGTCCTCACCGACGGCGGCTGCCGCAATAATCCTATCCCCATCACCTCTGCAGACCAGGTGATGGATGTGCTCAAAGCTGCGTTCTAGGTGCGACGTGCACTGCCAGAACCGGTCCTTCGACAGGCCCAGGATGAGCGGAAATGGTGACTACGAAGTCTGGTTGATGCCCGTAGGCACGGGTTTTTAGCCCGATGATGCACTGTGAGGTCAGACCCGATCTTGGCAAACATGGAATTTGACTCGGCGGCCCAATCCCGCCTGGAAACCCAGGCCCGGCAACTCCACTCGGCCAAACGCATCGCCGAGGCGGTCCGGATATTGCGTGGCGTGCTAGTCACAAGATTGGAACACCAAGGTGAGAGGCACTTCCAGACCATCAACTCCCGGAGCGGCCTGGCCCGGTCCCTGCGTGCAGCTCACGAGTACGAAGAATGTTTCGTTCTGTACGCCGAGAATATCCGCATCCACAGAGAAAAACTGGGGGAGGAACACCCTCAGACTCTGCGGAGCCTGAGCCGGCTGGCCAACACCTATTACGCGGCCGGGCGGTACGGGGACGCCAAACCCATGTTCGAGGATATATTGGAGCGTCGGGTCCGGGTGCTGGGACGCGACCACCCCGACACCCTGCGCAGCCGCAGCAGCCTCGCCAATACACTTACGCAACTGGGCGAGTTCTCCGAGTCGGCCACGCTCCACGAAGAGATCATAGAAGACCGGGTGCGGGTGCTGGGTTCAGACCACGTGAGGACCGAATTGAGCCGGCAGCGCCTGGAAGAGGTACGCCGGTCCGCCCGGGCTGAATAAGCCACTTTACATAAAGCTGGAGTTAAGACCATGAAGTACGGTTTCACCCTGCCCGGCAGAGGGCAGCTCGCCACACCTGAGAGATTGGGAATCATCGCCAGAAAGGGCGAGGAATTCGGCTTTGATGCGCTGCTGACCGGCGACCATATCCTGGTGCCCAAGAACATTTCCTCTCCCTATCCATACACCGAGGGCGGAGAATTCCCTGGGTCGACGTCGGGCGAGTCAATGGAGCAGATCACCCTGCTGTCCTACATCGCCGGGCAGACCAGCAAGATCAGACTGGTGACCAGCGTGCTGATCGTCCCCCACCGGAACCCCCTCATAGCCGCCAAATCGCTGGCGACCTTGGATGTCCTATCCGGAGGAAGACTGGTGGTTGGAGTAGGCGTTGGCTGGATGCGGGAGGAGTTCGAGGCGCTGGGGTTGCCGCCCTTCGAGGAACGGGGCGCGGTTACCGACGAGTACATCCGGGCCTTCAAAGAACTGTGGACCGAGGACAACCCCCACTTCGAGGGCAAGTACATCAGTTTCGACGATATCAGCTTCCTGCCCAAGCCGGTGCAGAAGCCGCATCCGCCCATCTGGGTTGGCGGTGAGAGCCGCCCGGCCCTGCGCCGCACGGCGGAATTGGCCGACGGCTGGTACCCCCTGGGCTCCAATCCCACTTTCCCCATGGGCACGCCAGAGCAACTGAAGGCCGGATTGGACCGGCTGGCCCAATACGCCCAACGTTTCGGTCGTGACCCGTCAACTATCGAGACAATCTACCGGACCCACCAGTTCGAGCTTACCAAGACACCCGCCGGACCCGACCGGTTGCCCTTCGTGGGAGATGCAGACCAGATCGCCGGTGATATCCGCAGCTACCAGGACATGGGCGTGACCACCATGATCTGGGACTTCCTGAGGCAGACCGACGACTTCGACAGTATGCTGGGCCTGATGGAAGATTTCTCGAAGCAGGTCTGGCCCAAGGTCTAGGGTTCATCCCATAGCCTGGTTAGATGTTCTCAAGAAGAACACAGAAACCGGCAGAACCGCTCGTCCTGAGCCTGTCGAAGGGCCGCATACGTGACGGCTCTGATGGTATGACTAACCCTGAGGCCGTGGTTCGACAGGCTCACCATGAGCGGGCGAGAACGTTGCCACCCTGAG
>CAYXDE010000044.1:18695-26390 GCA_964463525.1 uncultured Dehalococcoidia bacterium
GAGGCCGTGGTTCGACAGGCTCACCATGAGCGGGCGAGAACGTTGCCACCCTGAGCGGACGAGAACCCAGCTCACCCTGAGCGGGCGAGAACCTGGCTCACCCTGAGCGGGCAAGATCGTTGCCATCCTGAACAGGTTGACGCCTACAACCGCTCGTCCTGAGCCTGTCGAAGGATCCCTCGGCAGAGCCGGTTGATCAAGAGACCGCCTCTAGTCTCTGAAACCCTTGAGGTAGAGCTCCTGTAGGCGTGCCATCTGGGCCGGTGAGAAGTCCGGCAGGTCGATGCAGCCGGCCATCTCCTCTGTTTCCGCTTGGTTCTTCACGCCGGGGACAGTTGTGTGGATGTCGCGGTTCATCAGACAGAAGATGGTAGCGGCCTGAGATAGGGTATCGACCGGACCGTCCAGCAGGAAATCCAATTTGGCGGCACTGATCACGTCCTTGCGCAGGAGCTCGTTGTCCGGCGGCACCGGCCGGTCAACGCCGGCGGTCAGCGCGCCTGCGGCATGCGACCGGATACCGATCACACCCATGTTGTGTTTCTTGGCCAACAGGATGTTCTGGCCGTTGTCGAAAAGGTCAACTCCGGGCGGCGGCGGCGATTGGGCGGTCCAGTTCAGTAGGTTGTAGTAGGCGAGGACCGTGTCCCAGTCTCCAGTGTCCATGATCCGGTTGAGGGAGGGCACGTGATGGTCCATGGCTGAGAGGCCGATGAACCGGGTCTTGCCAGCTTTCTGCACCGCCTTGTAGGCGTCTAGCACCGGCCCAATCACATCGTCTGCTGATAGTGAGTTCGGCGTTTCGCCCCGGTTTTCCGTGAACAGGTTGTGTACGTGAAAGATGTCCACCGAGTCGCGTTTCAAGAGCCGTAGGCTGGTCTCCAAGGAACGTTGCACTGCGGCGGTCGCGTTGTCTAGGTCATCGGCAGGCACCCGGACCTTGGTGCCGATAAATACCTCTTCTGACCGGCCTTCCAGGGCGATCCCAAGCGCCTCTTCAGCCTTGCCGTCGCCATATGCGGGCGCGACATCGAAGTAGTTGATCCCCAGGTCAAGCGCCCGGTGGACCGCCCGGACCGCCTCATCCCTGGTTGTGGCGCCCCAGACTTCGCCGATACCGCCGCCCCCGAATCCAACCCGGGAGACGTTAAGCCCGGTGCGGCCAAGTGAGTTGTATTCCATGTTTAGTCCTCGTGATGGAAAAATCCCCCAACCCCCCTTTACGAAAGGGGGGCTATGTTCTTCTCCTGCCGATCAAGATCGGGATAAAGGGGGACCGAAGGGGATTTACGTAGGTTCGCCCTCGGCCAGTTGGAAGTGGATGCCGAGAGAGCTTTCGGTCTCGATGTTGGCGGTCTTGTAGCCGAAGGGGCTGACGGCGGGGGCGTCGCCGCGCATCTTGTTGCCGCTTCCCACCAGGCTGTTGAAGGCATCGTCGATGCCGTCCACACCCCAGGCCACGTGCATAACGCCGGGGCCGGTGGCCTTCAATTGGCGGGCCATGGTGGTGTCCTCGCGCAGGGGCTCGAAGAAGTCCACCAGGGTCTCGCCGATGCGGAACAAGATCGACTTGAAGCCCGCGTCGGTGAACTCATCTGTGGATATTGGTTTGATCCCGAAGCTTTTCTCCATGTAGGCGGCCATGTCGGAGATACTCTCCACAACATAGGTCACATGGTGCACTTTGTTCAGCATGACGTCCTCCGGATATTTAGGATTGCCGAAGCCTAGCCTGTTTGCCGGGACGAGGCAACCCCAAATTGACGGCCATGCGTGAGCCACCTATCATCGACAACGGCCAGGCTTTCCAAGAACGACACGGAGTTTTACCATGCCTACTTTCTCGTCCGACGGCGTCGACATCTACTACGAGGTGGCCGGAGAGGGTTATCCCCTGGTTCTCAGCCACGAATTCGCGGGGGACATCACCAGTTGGGAACCCCAGGTTAACTACTTCTCCCGGCGTTACCAGGTAATCACCTATTGCCACCGGGGTTATCCGCCTTCAGACGTTCCCGACGATCCCGAGGCCTACTCCCAGGATATCCAGGTTGAAGACCTGTACCGGTTGCTGCGCCACCTGGGCATCGAGCAGGCCCACATCGGCGGACTTTCCATGGGCGGGACTCTGACCCTGGGGTTCGTCATGGCCCATCCCGAGATGTGCCGGTCCATAGTCGTGGCATCGGCCGGTGCGGGCTCGGATGCCGGCGACCGGGAGCGGTTGGTGGCCTCGTGGCAGGCGCTCAGTGAGTCCATGGTGGCAGAAGGCATGGAGAAGTTCGCCGACGGCTATGCCAGAGGGGCGGAGCGGTTGCAGTTCCTACGCAAAGACCCGGTGGGCTGGGCCAAGTTTCATGCCGGGCTGGCGGCCCATTCGGCCCGGGGGTCGTCGCTGACCTTCCGGGGCGTACAGATGAAGCGGCCCACTATCTACCAGCTTCAAGACCAGCTGCAAAAGATCAAGGTCCCGACGCTGGTTATGATCGGGGACGAAGACACACCGTGCGTGGACCCTGCCGTGTTCATGAAGCGGAACATACCGTCCTGCGGGCTGGCCGTGTTCCCCCAGGCAGGACACACCATCAACCTGGAGGAACCGGACCTGTATAACCGGACCGTGTCGGACTTTCTGATCGCTGTGGAAGCGGGGAAGTGGGTTTAGGGGGAGTGAAAATCGATACCTGATCGCTAGGTCTGTCACCCTGAGCTTGCCGAAGGGTCTGCCATGTTCGATGAGGAATCGGTACTGGCTTCGAGAACGTTGGCAGATGCTTCGTCGCCCGACCCGACAAGTCGGGCCAAGGCTCCTCAGCATGACAGGACTCTGAAGGGGATTGCGGTCTTTAGGACTTCAACCCCTCGATCACTTTCCGAATCTCCGCTTCGTCGGCACTGCCTGGGCCTCCGGCGTTGAAGACAACCTCGTCCAGTTGGCCGTCGAAGCGTTCCTTCATCAGGGCGGGTATCTCGCTGTAGCCGCCGACTATGGCAAAGGCATCGAGGATCTCGTCGGTGATGAGTCCGGTCATCTGGTCCCACTGCTGCTTCAGGGACATCTCGTGGAGCCAAACTCCCAGGTCTTCAAATCCCTGTACTTCCAAGACTTTGGAATAGCTCCTGGTTGAGCAGTAGAAAGCGATCTGTTTCTTGACGCCCTCTTTATTGGCGTCGATGGCCGCCTGATTTGGCCCCGTGACTACGAAAGCTGAGCTGCTTAAGTTGACCGCGCTGGGGTCACGGCCTGCCCTGGCTGCGCCGTCGGCGATGTTGGGCTTGATGACTTCTTTCAGGTACTTGGGCGAGGTTATGGGGTGAAGAGCTACGCCGTCGCAGACCTCGCCGGCCACGCGGCAGTTGTAGGGATTCACGGCGCTGATGAATACCGGCGGCCGTGGCTGGTCCGACTTCCCGGGACTGAAGAACGGTGTCATCAGCGAGAAATTGTAGTGTTCGCCGTGGTGGGCCAGCCTCTCTCCCGTCTGCCAGGCGTCCCAGATGGCGTGCAGAGACTGGACATATTCACGCATCCGCGGGCCCGGCGCTGTCCACTCGGTTGAAAAGCGGCGCTGGATGTGCCCCTTGACCTGGGACCCCAAGCCCAAGCGGAAGCGGCCGCCGGAATAGTCTTGCAGGTCTCTGGCCGTGTAGGCCAAGACCATGGGCGAGCGCGGAAAGGCGATGGCCACCCTGGGCTCCAGCGTCACCCGTGAGGTCGTAGAGGCTGCCATCATCAGAGGCAGCATGGGGTCATGCGCGGCGTCTTCGGTGCAGAGACCGTCGTAGCCCATGCCTTCGGCCCACGCCGCTTCCTCGGCGATGCCCTTCAGGTTGGCGGTGGTGAGGTGGTAGAGCACCTTGAAACCCATGATGGCCTCCCAGTTAGGTGATGAGAAGGACTATTTGGCTGTGAACCCGCCGTCCACCGCCAGTTCGGCTCCCGTGATGTAGGATGCTTCGTCGGACGCCAGGAACAGAACGGCGTTGGCCACTTCCTCGATACGGCCTTCCCGGCCCAGAGGAGTCTGCTCCAGACTGCCGCGCCGCTGGTCCTGGTCATAGGCGATGCCCGAGGCCATGGGCGGCATGAACCCCGGATGCACCGAGTTCACGCGGATATTGTCTTTTCCGTGGCGTACCGCCATAGCCTTGGAGAATATCCTGACCGCGCCTTTCGAGGCGTTATAGGCAGGGTGGCCGCCTGCGGAACCCACCAGTCCCATGATGGAAGAGATGTTGATGATAGAGCCGCCTCCAGCCTCCAGCATCTTGGGAACGGCAGCCCTGGTGCCAAGAAATACACCTTTGGAGTTGACCTCCATTATCTTGTCCCAACCATCGATGGCAGTGTCGTCGGTGAAGGCGCGGCTGCTGATACCGGCGTTGTTCACCAAGACGTCCAGCTTGCCGAAACGGGAGACGGCCTGATCGACAGCTCTGGCCCAGTCACCTTCATTGGTGACATCCAATGTTACAAACAATGCCTCGCCGCCAGCCTCGGAGATCTGGGCCTCAACGGCCTTGCCGTCTTCTTCCGAGATGTCTCCGATGACTACTTTGGCGCCTTCCCGGGCGAATATCCGGGCTTCTTCCGCGCCCATCCCGCGGGCGCCGCCCGAGACCAGGGCTACTTTTCCGTCTAACCGCATGCCATTGCTCCCTCGGGTATCGATTAACGGGCGGTGAACCCGCCGTCCACCATAAGCTCGGTGCCGGTGATGTAAGACGCCTCGTCCGATGCCATGAATAGCACGGCGTTGGCGACCTCGATGGGCAGACCCTCCCGTCCCATGGGAATCGCAGCCATCCGGGCTTCCTGGCTGCCGCCGTCTCCCCTGGGGCCTGAAGTTAGCATGGCGGGCATGCTGCCGGGATGGACCGAGTTGACCCGGATGCCGCTCTTGGCGTGCTGCACCGCTGCTGCTTTAGTCACCAACCTAACCGCGCCCTTTGACGCGTTGTAACCAGGGTGCACGTAGCTTTGGCCAACCATGCCCGAGATGGACGAGATGTTGACGATGGCCCCGCCGCCGGCTTTCTCCATCTCCGGGACGGCGTGTTTCATGCCCAGGAATACCCCCTTGGCATTGATGTCCATGAGTTGGTCCCAGGCTGCCGTGCTGCCAAAGTCCTTCTCGCCGCTGCCGCTGATGCCGGCGTTATTGACGAGGATATCCAGCTTGCCGAACTGGGCTACCGTCTGGGCGACGGCCTGCTCCCACTGGTCCTCCTGAGTCACGTCCAGCATCGCAATGATGGCTTCGCCGCCGGCTTCGGCGATCTCAGCCTCAACCTTGCGGGCATCTTCTTCCCGAATATCGGCGATGACCACCTTGGCGCCTTCTCTGGCGAAGAGTTTGGCCTCTTCGGCGCCCATGCCGTGGGCCCCGCCGGTGATGATTGCGACCTTACCTTCTAACCGCATCCTTGCGCTCCCATATCTCAACTATTTGCCCATTCTTGAAGGGGGACTTCTGAACTATTTGGCTGTGAACCCGCCGTCCACCAGCAGTTCCGTGCCTGTGATGTAGGATGCCTCGTCCGATGCCAAGAAGAGGACTGCGTTGGCGACCTCGATGGGTTCGCCCTCCCGGCCCATGGGCACAGCGGCGTTCATGGCTTCGCGGGCGGGATCGCCTGCCTGGAAAGAGGTCAACATAGGAGGCATCATCCCGGGGTGTACCGAGTTTACTCTGATGCCGCTCTTGGCGTGCTGCACGGCGGCGGCCTTCGTCACCAGGCGAACGGCGCCCTTGGACGCGTTGTAGCCTGGGTGAATAGTATCTTGGCCCACGAATCCCGATATGGACGAGATGTTCACTATGGCCCCGCCGCCCACGCGCTCCATCTCTGGAATGGCGTGTTTCATGCCTAGAAAGACACTCTTGGCGTTGATGTCCATCAGCCGGTCCCAGGAGTCGGTGCTCGTAATGTCGCTCTCGCCGCTGCCGCTGATGCCGGCGTTGTTGACCAGGATGTCCAGCTTGCCGAACTGGGCCACAACGGCGGCTACAGAGGTCTCCCACTGGTCCTCTTTGCTGACGTCTAGCATCAGGACCATGGACTCGCCGCCGGCCTCCGCTATCTCCGCCTCAACTTTGCGGGCGTCCTCCTCGCGGATGTCGGCGATGGCCACCTTTGCGCCCTCGCGGGCAAAGAGCCGGGCCTCTTCCGCGCCCATACCGTGGGCTGCGCCCGTGATCAATGCAACCTTTCCTTCCAGTCTCATTCTCCCTCCAAGAGGCATTTATCTCATTGGGCCCGTACCGGGCGCCTTATTTTTGGCCAGGTAAGGATACCTCATGTTGAACCGGCGCGCAGTAATCGCCCCGCTCCCTGGCTTTCACTTAACCGACTTTGGTAATACCATTAGATTCGTCTTATTACGCGAAAGGCCAAGGGAGTTGAATCATACATGGAGTCCAAATTTGTACAGGCCGGCAAGGTCCGGTTGGAGTATTTCGAACAGGGTCACGGCCTAGACACATTGGTGCTGGTGCACGGTTATGCCTCGTCCGCCGCGATCTGGCGCTACACGCTGGAATATCTCTCTGAAGACCGCTTCCGGGTGATCGTCTTGAACAACCGCGGCGCTGGGCAGTCGGACCGCTCCTCATCCGAAGGACCATTCAATGAGGAAGATTACTCGGTCGAGACCTTCGCCGACGACCTTTTCAATGTGGCCGACGCCCTGAAATTGGACGGCTTCACGTTGGTCGGCCACTCGATGGGCGGGGCGACGGTTGCTCAGTTCGCCCTGGAGCACCAAGACCGGATCAAAGGGTTGGTATTGATGAATCCCGCCCCGCTGAACGGGCGGCCTTTGAAAGACGGCTGGGAAGCAGAGATGCGGGAGTCATTGGAGGAATCGGGGCCGCCCGAGGGAGACATGGGATTTCAAGCGGCTCACGTGACTGAAGACTTCAAAGAAGCGGTCATGGCTGACATATCGCGCAACCCGGTGGAGCGTTTCATCGGAGGCAGGAAGTCCATGGCTGCGCTGAAACTTCGGGACCGGTTGCATGAGATCAAGGTGCCGGCCTTGGTGATGGGTGGAGACCAGGACACGACAGTCGGGATAGACAACATATTGGCGGAATATCAGGCGCTGCCTGAAAACGTGCGGCATCTACACATCTACCACGGGACCGGGCACTCTCCCAACGTTCAGGTTGCCCGTTGGGTGGCTAACATCACCGGACAATTCAGCGACATGGCCTGGCATGAGGACCTGCAGGCTCAGGGCGTGATATAACGAAAGCGCATTTGGCCCCCTTTTCGTAAAGGGGGCTGGGGGATCTTGCCCCTTGCTCCTCAAAGCTGAAACCTGATCCCTGCTGGCTGAAAGCAAAAAAAGAGAGCCCCGACTTAAATCGGGGCTCTCTTTTTTGTTAACTACTGAGTAGTGGAAGTAAGAAAGATTCTGTTCATTTTGTTTGTTTGCTTTGTTGATAGGCTCCCCAGATCAAGTCTGGGGCCAGTGAGCTTTCTTAGGGAACCGTTCCATCAGCCGGGGAGCACAATTGCGCTCTACCTTTCGGCTTTCAGGTTTACGGAACACTCACCGGACGACCTAGGAGTGGACCTAGCCTCGATCCTTCCCCGAGGGGTAGGAAAACAGACCAAGTCTGGGCTCCTTAAAAGGAGGTGATCCAGCCGCACCTTCCGGTACAGCTACCTTGTTACGACTTCGTC
>CAYXDE010000045.1:0-26230 GCA_964463525.1 uncultured Dehalococcoidia bacterium
AGTCAGATTTAATGGGTGGTTAGCTCAGTTGGTTAGAGCACCTGCTTTACACGCAGGGGGTCAGAGGTTCGAGTCCTCTACCGCCCACCACTACAGGCACGAACCAGGCACGTAAGCCGACGTCGAAATCGGCTTCTTTTTTCGTCAAAAAGGCCATTCCGACCCCCCTGCTTTTGGAACGTTTCGGTTAGGTGACCCAGATGCTTGTCCCTCAGACACTTACGCGAAATGGAGGCAAGTATCTATCATGGCCAGTAACCGGAACCTCAGGTGGGAAGACATGGACAAGTCGAGAATGGAGCTCTATGTGCTCATGCAGCACATCGAGGTCCACAACAAGACCGAAGGGAAATCGCCCCGGACCGTCGGTTGGTATAACGAAGTCTTTCGGCACACTTCGACCGGGTGATAAACGGTGGGAACGCGCTGCCAAATAAAGGGTAGTTAAAGCAACCTGCCTGTTGTGGCCCCAAATCGGACACCAAACAAAGGGACCTTTTTACGATCCTAAGGGATTTCAGGGTGAGTTTGCCCAACCCAGAATTATAGGCTCGCCGGCACCACCAATCCTTGTTTCAGGCTGAGTCAGATCATCTCCCGTTGAAACAACGCCCTGTCCTTCCGCAGAAGGACGGGGCGTTTTCATGTTATCGGCATCCCCCGATTAAGCGTTTGTTGCCCGATCGCTAAAAACCTCTAATGCAAATTTAACGTTCCTTTGATTCGCTGTTAACGCCGCTCTCGCAAACTGCTATTAAGACGAAACGGACGGAGAGCAACGATGACGACTCAAATGAACATCCAGGGCAACACCGGCAACCACAACCAGAACGAAACGGGAAACGAAATGAAGCGCTCGATGTTTTTGGCCCCCAAGTTCAGCGGCAAAGCGATCACGGCGATGGTCTTCGGTTACCTGGCCATGGTAACGGTCATCATGATCATGACCGCCAATCCCTTCCAGCCCACCGCTTCCTTGGACTTCGGTCCCCAGACCGCCGAGGCTTCGGTACAGACAGTTGTTGTAGAGATCCCCGCGGTCCAGATTCCCGCCGCCCCTTACCTCATCATCGAGCCCGCCAACTAAGCAGCTAGCGATCAAGACTCTCCGTAAATCGTCTTAGAACAATCCTTTGAAAATATGCGCCCTACCGCACCAAGGAAACCTAAGCAGGACTGGTGGCAATCATGACTCAACTCTTGGGAATAACCGCTCTATCAATCATGGGGATCGCGATGGCATTCATGGTGATGACCATGGCCAGTGGCGTGGAAGCAAGAGCCAAGTCAGATCTCGGAATCGTTCCGTCCGCGAATGCGGCTTCCATTGAGATCGAGACCGAGTCTGTGCAGGGGACCGCAAGGTTGGTCCTGGCTTCAACACGCTGACCAACCGTCAACCATTCGAAAGCAAGCACTTCTTGAAATTCCGCCCGCCTTCCGTGCCTCGAGACCGAGCCGGATAGGACACTGAAGGCGCGGAGTAGTGCTCGAAATATCAAATTTCCAGACGAGTTGAAACTAAGGAGACAAGATGACCGCCCATCCAGTAATTAAGACCGCCAAGAATCAAGATAACTGGAGGATCGTTATCCCTACCAAACGGGCCGATTCATGCATGGCAGATAGAATATCCGCAACAATCATACGTGCAAGTACGCGTCTGGTATTCGCTACTGTTGGCGCAATTCTCGGTTTGTCAGTCCAGACATAGTTGTGGTCATAAGATTACTCGCCATTAACTCATGTTCCAGTCTGAGATCGACTCTCCCACTGTCTCCACCAAAATCGAATCAAACCGCGCTTGAGATTCGATGAAGCCAATCGCCCAACTCTAGAACAACCCCTCCCGAAGCCAATGAGAATGTAGGTGGCGCTTGCTCAACCCAGGTTGAGCGAGTGACATCATTATGATTAGCCCGGGTAGTTATATCTTGGATGCATAGTTAACGGTTATCTCAGGGCCGAAACTTTCTACAGGTGCGCCTTGGTCGGGGATAGGTTGGGCCGCTGTCTGACGACAAACGATTCCAGGATCAGGTCAAGAGGTCATTACCGCAGCGCCGTGTTATAGGTAGTCATTACCGATGTTATGTCATCTGGCTACCGGCAGTTCGATTCTAGATTGTTGGTCCGTACAAGCTGATATTACCGAGTATGCGCAATATCGAGTAATCAGTTCTCTTCGTCAAAAGAGGATTCAAGGCCAACAACAGCGATATCGTAAAAGGTGTGATTGCTACCGATTACTGATCCGGAACATTTCGGTTGAGCGACGCGGATGTGCCAGGAGGGTGGTAGGTTTCTACCAGATTACCTGGGCGGTCTCCAGGCTTTCTACCTCAGATTTTGGGAGGCCTAGAATGCCGTGGAACACGTCCATGTTGTGCTCACCGAGGTCCGGTGTCCAACTGTCGATACGGGACGGGGTATCCGAGAAGCGCCATGGTGGAACGACGGCGCGCATCTCGCCCTTTTCCGGATGGGTTATCGTCGGGAAGGCTTCCCTTGCCTCCAGATGGGGGTCGGCCCTCAACTGACTGGGAGAGAGCGACGGAAACGCGGGAACTTGGTGAGATTGCAGCTTCCCCGTGACTTCCATGGGGGAGTGCTTGGCAGTCCACTCTTGGATAAGTCCGTCAAGTTCGTCATGGTGTTTCCAACGTCGGAAGGCGTCACCGAATCTATCGCCCTCGGCCCAATCGGGCTTGCCCATAGCTTCTACGAAACCCTTCCACTGATCTTGAGAACCCACCGAAATGCTGACCCACTCGTCCTCACCCAGGCACCGATATACACCCTGAGGCGCAGCGGAATCGTCGCGGTTGCCCTGACGTTGGGTTTCACGACCGTTCATGGCGTATTCCATCAACGACTGGCCTATGAAAGATGATCCCAGGTCTCTAACTGAAACGTCCACGTGCTGGCCAAGTTCAGTCCGACGCTTGGCGCAGAGAGCAGCCACCGCGGAGAATGCCAGTAGCATTCCACCGGTGTGGTCCATGCCATGGCGAAGCTCCACTGGTGGACCGTCGGGATAGCCGGTGAGGTTGCCTAGACCGCCAATGGCAGCGAACAGAGGGGCGTAGCCAGCGTAATTGTATTCAGGCCCGCTCTGGCCGTTGGATGAGAGAGATACCAGGATTATGTCCGGTTTTGCCTTGCGCAGCGCCTCGTATCCGAAGCCCAAACGGTCAAAAACGCCGGGCCGGAAACTCTGCAGCACTAAGTCGGAGACTTTGGCAAGTTCCAGGGCCAACTCTATCGCCCGCGGCTCTTTTAGGTTCAAGGTCGCCGACATCTTGTTGGCGTTGACCTGCTCAAAACTGGGAGCCGGTTTGCCGTACATCGGGTGAGGACGGCGGGTGATGTCCAATCGGGCGGAGCTCTCGACCTTAATGACCTGGGCACCCATCTCCGCCATCATCAGTCCAGCGAACGGCCCGGCAGCATGGGTTGAAAAGTCCGCTACCCGGATGCCGGATAAGGGTCCTAGAGCGTCGGTCATTAAATCACCCCCGAACGGGCCAATGAAACGATTTCTTCACCTGTGTAGCCAAGGGACCCAAGCAACTCACCGTTATGCTCCCCCAGCAGAGGGGCCCGGTCTAGGACCGGTGGCGTCTCCGACATTCGGTAGGGCGGTCCTGCATAGTCGTATGTTCCCGCTTCGGGGTGGTCGACCGAGACAAAGAATCCCCGCTCACGTTGGTGGGGGCTCTCGAACACCTCTCCGGGCGTGTAAAACGGGGCGAAGGGCACCCCGGCGGCCTGGCCGTTGTGATACAGCCAGTCTTTGGTCTTGTCGGCGGTCCACTCCCTGAGGTTGCGGTTTATGTCAGCCCCGTAGGTCATCGGGTCTTGGAATCTTTCGGGCGCCGCCCAATCGGGGTCGCCGAGAAAATGTCCCAAGTTCTCCCACTGGCGGGGCTCTAGGGTAAGCAATTCTATATGCCCGTCGCTGGTCGGCATCACACCGCCGACACGGAAGAACCGGGTGAACCGGTCCTCTTCGACTCCCTCGGACTCCAATCTCTGAAGCGGCATATAGCCGATGGTCAGTTCCGCTTCCTGCGTCGAGCAGTCGATGAACTGACCGGGAGACCCTCCCCACTTGGCGTAGATGGCCCCGCAGAGGCCCACCGCGGCAGAGAGACCGCCCTGGTAGGAGCCCATCATGCTGCCGGCGGCCAGAGGCGCCCGGTCAGGGAAAACGTCCAGGGCCAGGCCGTTGGGAAGCAGATTGCCTTCCCCTCCGGCATGGAAGATGTTGACGTCATTGGCCGCGTACTCGGAATAAGGGCCGGTGCTTCCGTAGGGCGTGATGGCGGCCACGATCAGGTTGGGCCGGTGCTCGGCCAGCCGGTCTTGGCCTATCCCCAGTTCGTTGGCGCGAGAAGGCGAGAGATCATGGACCAGGACATCCACTTGCCCGGTCAGTTCCCAGAGAATCTTCCGGCCTTGGCTGTCGTCCAGGTCCAGCGTTATAGATTTCTTACCCGTGTTCAGGTAGAGGAACATCCCGCTGCGTTCCAGATGGGGGACGTCGCCAGGGAAGGGGCCGCGCCGGCGGGAAGGGTCCCCGGTCTTGGGCGGCTCCACCTTGATGATGTCAGCCCCCAAAGAGGCCAGCAGCTTGCCGCAGAACGGCGCAGAGACCATGTTGGATATCTCCAACACCTTCAGCCCGCCCATGGCAGTGGGGGAAGTATTTTCAGACGCGTTCATATTCGCATTACTAAGTTGCCGGGTTGGTCAGCGATCGGCACCTACACTGGAAGAATGGGCGGCATGCCCTCGCTGTGCTTCACTGAGCGCAATTGGAGCGAGCTTCCATCGGTGAACCATGGCACTCGCGGGTCGCGGGAGGGCAACAACACGGTGGCCTGCCCGGGAGCGGTGACCTCGCCGCGCTGGTTCTCTGCCCAGATCTCCAAGTCGACTAGGGGCGAGCCGTTGTCTATGTGCTTGCCAATCACTTTGCCCTTTAGGTATTGGGTGTCGCCGTAGACGTTGAAGCGGCGGCACTCGACCCGGAGGCGTTTCAAGAAGGCATCATCGCCCATCCAGTTGGTGAGCAACGTGCCCATCCAGGACACCCGCTGAGGCCCGTAATCATAGGCTCCGGGCACTCCCACCGCCTCAGCGACGGAATCTCGCAAGTGTCCGATGCCCGTGTATTCAAGCCCGCCACCGGCCTCGGGGTTGCGGAAGAAGTGGTCGGGGTGGCGCAAAGCCTCGCGGAGTAGCACTCCGTGGGCGCTGGAGCGGCCGGTGCCGACCAGAAATGCGGTCATATCCTGTAAAGACAGCGGCCCGCGGAGGACGGTATCGATCTCGTCTCCGATATGGGTGTCCTCGAAATAGCGAGTGTTCCCGCCCCTGGCCTTCTCCGCCAAGACCAGTTGGTCGATCTCCTCCAGCTCTTCGGGGGTGTATTCGTGACGCTTGGGAGTGGCGGCATACTTACCCTGTTCCCGGGCGGCGCGGCGCTGGTGGCGGGTGCACCAACCGACAACCCTGGCTATCATCTCGTCGCGCTGGTTGGTGTAGATGGTCTCCACGAACTGAATCACCAGGGTCCCCGAGTAGTCGCTGTGCTTCTCTTGGACGTCCAACACTCTCTCTATGCAGTTGATGTCGTCGCCGGGGCGTATGTTGCGGAAGAACTCCCAATCGGTGCCGGCGAAGAAGCCGTGGATTCCAGGCAGACCCCAGCGGGTCCGGCCGGACCAGTGCCGCATAAAGGGCGCGCAGGGGTGACCGATCATGGTGCCATGCTTGGAATACGCGGCGTACTCCTGGTCCCGGAACATGGGGTTGCTGTCGCCGATGCCGTTCACGAAGTTGATCATCGACCCCACGGTAGCGTCCCGGACGAAGTCTTCGGTGCGCAGCCGGGTCCCGATCATCGCTTTGGCTTTGGCGATCATCTCGGGCGTGATCCCTTCTACCTCAGGCAGGGTCTGAGTGACCCGTTCTTGTTCGTTTTGTTGTGCCATGTTTACCTCAGGAGCTATAGCTGTAAGTTGACGGCTGAAGGCTACGTTACCAGAGAACCTGGTCTTCTTCCAGTCGTGCTATCTCCTCGGTGGCCATCCCTAGAAGGCCGCCGAATATCTGGTGGTTGTGCTCGCCCAACAAAGGTGCGTGCCGCTGGATGGCGGGGGGTGTTTTATCCAGGTTCCACATGATGTTGTAGATGGGCTCCGCTCCCAGAGACGGGTGTTCGATGTCGGAGTAAAGACCCCGCTCCTGGAAGTGGGGGTTGAAGAGCCGGTCTTCCGCGCCCATAACCGGGATAGCGGCAACCCCGTTGGCTTGGAGCAATTCGGTGATGTCGCCGGCGGCCCGCTCTCGGGTCCAGGATGCGAGGTTGTCGTCCAAGTCCTGACGATTTTGCAGGCGGGAATACCGGCTGGCGAATCTCTCTTCTACGCACCAAGCAGGGTTGCCTATGGCCAGCTTGAGCCCTTGCCACTCTTCTTCGGTACCGACGGCGATCGACACCCAGGCGTCGTCGCCCTGGCAGGGGTAGTTGCCGTAGGGCGCCATCACTGGGTCGAAGTTGCCCTTGGTGCTCATGACCCGGCCGGTCATCTCGTATTCCATCAGGCCCGCGCCCATGGTTGCCACCGTGGCCCGCAGCATGGAGACGTCGATGTACTGGCCTTGGCCTGTCCGTTCCTTCTGGTGCAGGGCCGATACTATGGCAAATACTGAGTGCAGCGCCCCGGCGATATCCGCGTAGGCATGCTTGAGCCCCAACGGCCTTTCTCCCTCGTAACCCATAGTGCTATCCAGGCCCGACAGGGCGCCGATGGACGGGGCGTAGGCTCTCAGGTCCCGAAGCGGCCCCGTCTGGCCGTTGGACGAGATGGAAGCCATGACAACCTCCGGCTTGATGCCGGAAAGCACATCGTAGCCAAGGCCCAGGCGGTCCATGACACCAGGGGAAAAGTTTTCTACGACCACGTCGCACTGAGTTACCAGTTTTTTGATCAGGTCTAAGGCTTCTGGTTTGGTGGTGTTGAGGGCGATGCTTAGTTTTCCACGGTTCACATTGTGGAACAACGGGTGCTGTTCCGGGTCGGGCTCATCCCCGATGATGGGGCGGCCCAGGCGCATGTAGTCCATCCTTTGGCGGGTCTCCACCTTGAGCACCTCGGCGCCCATGTCGGCCAGAACCATGCCCGGTAGCGCGCCGGCCAAGACCCAGCCGAAGTCCAGAACTCGGTATCCGTCGAGCGGGCGTGCAGAAGCGTTTTGATTGATTTGGGTCATCGCCTAAATTATCCCCGTCTGATAGAGCTTGACCAGTTCTTCTTTGGTATAGCCCAGCCCGTCGCAATAAACCTCTGCATTATGCTGGCCCAGCAAGGGCGCGGGGTTAGGCTGCACAGCGTCCTGACCGGAAAGCCGGTAGGGCGGCCCAGCGAAGGAAACCGGCCCGGTGTCTGGTCGGTCGATGGCCACGAATTGGTCGGCCAGGCTTTCGTCGTTCCGGACCTCGCCGAAATCGCGCACCGGGGCAAGGGGAATGCGGTGCTCCAGCGCCAAGGCCAAGAGCTCGGCCTTGGTGTGCTGTAGCAGCCACTCTTCCATATAACCATCAACTTCGTCGGCGTATTCGTTGTTCATCCTTGTCCGGTTCCGGAATCTTTCCTCTTTGGCCCACTCCGGGCCGCCCATGACCTCCAACAGCGTCCGCCATTGCCTGCCTTCTGGAGAGCCGACAAAGATGTAGCCGTCCTTGCAGCGGAGGATGCAGTTGGGGTAGGGAAAGTCCAGAGCGTGGTGGCCGGTCCGCCGTGTCATCCGCCACTGGTAAACGGCCATCAACGCCTCGGGGCCATTGTAGATGCCGGCCATGGACTCGACTTCGGCTATATCGATGTGTTGTCCTCCACCCGCCAAAAGGGCGATCACGATAGAAGACGCCGCGGCCATAGCGGCAAAATACCCCACTTCTGGGGTGCCAAACGTCAAGGGTTCCCGGTCGGGGCTGCCCAATCCTTCGCAGATGCCTCCGGCGGCAGCCAAGTTGATGTCGTAAGCTTTGTAATTGCGGTAGGGTCCGGTCAGTCCGAAGGGAGTGATGGAGGCCATGACTAGTTGATCGTTGTGAGTTCGCAGACTCTCGTAGCTAACTCCCAAACGGTCCATCTCGATCGGGTGCAAGTTGTGAACGAATACCTGTGATTTGGCCAACAATTCTCCCAGGATCTCACGCCCGGTTGGCGTTTCCAGGTCCAGTGTCACTCCCTGTTTGTTTGAGTTCAGATAGAGGAATAGGCCGCTTCGTTCGTGGTGGGGCTGATCGTTGAGGAATGGTCCGTATTCTCGGGTTCGGTCTCCCATACCGGGCCGTTCTATCTTTACAACCTCGGCTCCCATATCGGCCAACAGTTTGGAGCAATATGGTGCAGATACCGACTCTCCTAGTTCCACTACGCGCAGACCCTGGAGCAGAGAAAATGTCACAGGTGTACTCCGGAGATGTTCATGTATAGGGCAACCACGACCGCTGATGAGACCTCAGCAGTTTCAATCGAATTCGGATTATACAGGGAATGAGACTGGCTCGTTAAATACAGCTGACGCAGCCAGTTTGCGATGCCTATCGCTCTATCAACCTGGGTTTGCGATCAGTACTCCCATTGGACGCTTACCCGCTGGATATGTCTCCAATGCGGTTAATTCTCCCGTCTCGGAGTTGACCCTATAGGAAGCAAGACGGTCCGACTCTGATCCTGCTGCAAAGAGGAAATTGCCTTCCGGGTCTAAGCTGAATGCACTGGGAACAGATTCGGTTGGCACTTGCCCGATGCCGGTCAATTGCCCTGAGGAGGCGTCCAAGGAAAAACCAGCGATGCTGTTGTGGCCTCGATTGGGAACGTACAAGAACTTTCCCGATGGAGTGATTTGAATCTGGGAGCAGGTGTTCCTTCCCGAAAACCCCTCTGGCAGGGTGGAGATCGTTTGGAAAGCCGCAAGAGTTCCGGCAGTGGAATCTAGCCTATAGGCGGTGACGCTGCCACCCTGTTCGTCAGAAAAGTAGACTACGTCCAGACTCGGGTGAAAGCAGAAATGGCGCGGACCGAGGAATTCCTGCTGTTCCACTTTCAGAGGCGAGTTGGGCGTGAGGCTTCCGGTTTGTTCGTCGAACTTGAATTGGAAGATCGCGTTGGGTCCAAGTTTGTCTCCGGGAGGCTGCATCACGCTATCATTCAATCGAGCGATGTGAGGCACGAAAGCGAACCTGTTTGACCTATCGGTCTGGATAGCGTGGGCGGCAGGCGCGGTTTCCAGCCACACGATGGGCCGTTCGCCTATTGATCCGTCGTCCCCGATCTGATGGACCGCCACATGGGCGCCCTGATAATAGGCGGATAGCAGAAATCTACCGCTGCGGTCTGTGGACAGGAAAGTGGGAGAGGCGTCAACGGACACCTTGCCGGTCAGAGTAAGCCCTCCGGCGTCTGGATCTATTCGGTAGCTGCCAAGTTCCTGACTGTTACGAAGCCCTACGTAGAAAGTATTTCTGTCAGGACTGATGGCTGAAGCTGATGGCCCACCGGCAACCGGCGTCTCCCCGATTGATTTCAATTTCCCGGTTTCTGGGTCCATTGCGAAGACCAATATCCTGTCGTCGTCCTGCAGAGAAACGTACATGTAATTTGGCATGTGGAGCCCCCTTCTGATTTGCGATGTCTTCTTTCCTTTAGATCCCTACGGCGACCGCTGGACGGAGGCCCTGACTTGGCGAGACTTTCTCATAGTTCTCCGCCACTTGGAACAACAGACCTTCTTCAAAAGGGCCGGTGATGAACTGGACCCCGATTGGCAGGCCTGATTGGGTGACCCCACATGGCACCGTGATGGCCGGCAGCCCAATGGCGTTGAACGGGCTGGTGTTTCTAGAGATCAGGCCAGACCCCGGCCCTCTAACCCGGTGGTCTTCGCCGTTTACCTTTATGTACTCGGCGTCGATTCGGGGCGCCGGTACCGGAGCGGTTGGCGTGACCAGAAAGTCCACCTGTTGCATAACCCGGGCGTACTCCTCCTGGATCAGGCGCTGGACTTTCAATGACTTGGAATAGTCTTTCCCCAGCACGAATTGCCCGGGAATAGTGCGATACAACACGTCAGGGCCGTAGTCTTCCCGGTGGGATTTGAGAAAGGGTTCGTGTGTGACTACGCCGTCGGCCATAGCAGCGATGCGCATGGCTCCGATGTGGCAAGTCGACTTCTCTAAGATCTGCTCCCAATTCCTCCAGGGCACCTATGCTCCCGCGCACCGAGGATTCAACCTCGACGTCCAACATTGCGAAATAATGGTTGGAGGGTACCCCCATCTTCAATCCCTTCAGGCTCTTCCCCAAGTAGGCACTGTAATCGGGCACGGGTACGGGTACTGTACTTGGGTCAAGGGGGTCATCTCCGGCGAGGACCTGGAGCATCAGGGCGCTGTCGGCCACAGACCGGGTCATCGGGCCGATGTGGTCGCCGTTGAAACCCGTAACCATCAATCCACGTTGGCTGACTCGTCCATAACTCTGTTTGAGGCCGACTACTCCGCAGAAGGTTCCCGGCAATCGGACTGAACCTCCCAAGTCTGTACCCAGCGACGCGAAGGTAACCCCGGCTGCCACATTGGCGCCGCCGCCGCCGCTTGAGCCTCCAGGAATGTGGTCAAGCCCCCACGGATTGTGCACCGCGCCGTAGTGGGGATTGTTGGAGGTAGCCCCCGCGGCGAACTCTTCTACGTTCTCCTTGCCGAGGAAAATCGCCCCGGCCTTCCGGCAACGGGTGACCACATCGGCATCCTCTTCTGGCACCTGGTCCGCCAATACTTTGGACCCCACTGTCGTGGTGATTCCGGCGGTAGCAAGATTGTCTTTCAAGCCCATGGGAATGCCATGCAATGGACCCCGGTAATCGCCGCGGGAGGTTCCTCTTCCGATTCCCGGGCCTGGTCCATAGCTCTCTCGTGAAGAATCGTGATAAATGAATTCAAAGCTGGCTGAAGCCGGTCCGCCTCGGCTAGGGCGGCCTCCGTCAACTCCGCCGGGGAAACTTCTTTGTTCTGAATCTTGGGTGCCAACTCAGAAATAGTCATTCGCAGCAGATCAACATTCGACATGGTCTCGACCTCTCAAATAGTCAGGATTGTGGCTGATTTGAAATGTGCATCAGGCGACCAGAAAAAGCGTCCGACAGGTCTAAGTCTTCCAGTTTCTTGAGTTCGGCGAAGTAGGTTTCCAACTCTGGGCGGACTAACTCCAGCTCTTCGTCGGACAACTCGATACCGTTATAGTCTCGGATCATCGCCTTCAGGGTGTCATTCGAGATCGACATTCTTACCCCCCTTCCTCGGTGTTTGCGCTCGAGATGGCCGGGAACCGGTGCAATACCTTGGTGATAACGGAGAGTTTAAGCCTTGTCGATACAGGAAGCCAGTTAATCGGGATTCTCGCGGAATTACGCGGAGTTACTGTGCGGAGTTACAGGGAAACATGCAGCCGACTTGGGGCTACCGACACCACCAACCCGTGTTTCCGATGTAGTTTGACTCTGACACATCTCCACCAGGAAATAAATAACGCCCCAGAAGAATAGCTGGGGCGTTTTGTGCCTGGACATTGGACGAGGAGACAGAGGTTTGTCATCCTCGAACTTCCACTTGGGTGAGCTCTATCCGTTCCTCTGACGAAGATTTCATTGTTGGTCTTTAACGACCCTACCGGCCTAATGTTGAACCAACCAGCTAGGGCCGTTCTTTAGAGTGGGTTAGGATAATCTTCTGAACCCGATCAGCAAGAGCATCTAGGTCTTGAAAAGCGTAGTTTGGTACTCCGGGTACCACCTCATCGCTGCAAACCGTGGCGATGATGTTTGTAACCGAGTCCTCCATCCGCTTACCATCCTCAACCAAAATCTTTGGGACATGGCTGGCTTTGAACCCCTCGGCAATCACCAGGTCCGACGGGGTTTCCAACGAACATACCAGTGAGGCTAGGGAAAAGTCATGCTCAACTCTTTCCACCGTGGACCGTTTATCGGGGGAACTGGCGATGACTGCCGTCGCTCCCTTCTGGAGTAGCCGGTCACTATCGCTTCCAGGACGTCCAGCTTCGTGGCCATGTGGGCAGTGTTTGATGGCGGACACCCGGTAGCCCTTTGCTGAAAGAATCTCGATCAATGAAGCAGCCACCCGCGTCTTTCCGCTGTTGGAGTAGCCGACAACTGCTACCACCGGTGGCGGCCCGCTCGATTTGGCGTCATCATTTACTTCAATTGGCTGATAATAAGCCCCAACCGCGCAGGCCTTGCAGAGTATGCGCCCCGCGGCGGTTACCTCTCGCCGGTCATTGACTCCCTCGCCGCAGCGGTCGCATGCCACCCGGCTCAATGGATGGCCCGGTAAATCCTCCTCCCGTAGCTGGAGATGTACAGGCGTAATCACGAATAGCTCGTTGTCGTCCATGGCCATGTACGCCTGGGTCTGGGCTTCTTTGACAGCCAGTTCAGGTGACGCGTAATCCTTTGCTTTTTCTCGGGAGTCGTCTCGAGCCAACACGCGGACGGCGGAATTTTCGCGCGAGTTATAGAAGGTAGCGGCCATCTTCCCGTAGTCCAAGAACTTCAATGTCCGCTTGCCAAGTTTGCATCCGGTGACCGACTGGATGGCATCAGTGGCGCAACGGTCTATCTCCACGTAGACGATCAGGTCTCTGGTTGACTTTGGGTCGTCTATCCCAACTGCGCGGCATCCGGCCATGGCCATCCGAACACCCAGGACCTGGCCGGGACACAGGTGCCCATGATTCTCCACTGATCGCTCAAGGAGTTCACCGAGTTCCTGCATTCCAACGCCTCCACTCCTTCGATGTTTGGCCAAAAGGCCGCCGAGGGATATTCTTATTCGTCCCGATCGTTGCGTGTATCGTCACCTGATAATCCCTGGCGGAAATCACGGATGGCCCGTCCCATTGAGCTACCCAACACCGGGAGCCTCTTTGATCCGAATAACAGGGCCAAAACGACCACTATGACCACCAACTCTGTTGGTCCTATTCCGAACGGCATGGCTTACTACCTCACTTGAAGGGGCGAGTTATTCCGGCGGCTTTTCCCGGCCGCGCCAGATTCGAAATCCAACCAGCGCCGCCACCGCGGCGACGGCCACTCCCCCAACACTACTCAACAACGGCACGAGAAAACCTCCACCGCCATCATCATCACTAGTTGGGGTTGTGATGATCGCCGGCGCTGGTCCCAAGCTCAGGTCGTGCCAGAAGGAGAACGCTTTCTGGCCGTTTCGCTCGCCTTGGGCGCCGTCCCAGACAGCGAATGAAAACGGTAGCGGCGTCCCTTCCTCGAACTTGAATCGACTCTGTTGCCGGGGAAAGAAGAATGCGACACGCCACCGGCCTTCATGCCAAATACCCATTCCCTCGGCGTCTTGTTCTGCGTCTGGTTCGATGGTGCCGAATCCTTCCGCCCGCATCTTCTGAACGGGGCCAATGGCTTCCTGGATAAGCGGGTCAGCGATGGAGTTCCCGGCTGCGGCTGCCGTTAAGAACTCCTTTCGTCCATTCGCCAGGTAATCGGTGCTTTCCGGAATCTCTCCCGCGGGCACTCCTGAGTATTGGTACCATTCCCCGTACATGTTGGGATAGGCCTCGTCCACGTCATGCAAGCGGCTGAACTGCCAGTCGCTCTTCCAGTGGTAGATCACGACCCCGACGTCCTTCTGCCCCATCATGAAACTGGCGGCATCGAGGCTTGGATCTTCGGGAAACTGGATAGCCACTGCGTCCCTGAACTGGAGGACCGTGCCCAGGTCCACATCCCTGTCCGAGTCTCCCCACTCGACCAACAGGCCAAGTCGGTCGGCGTCATATAGAGCCTTGACCTCCACCGAGGCGGTCGCCGCTTCAAAGACGCGGGGCAGGACCAAGTCTTGAGGGTTCAAAGTGATCGTGGCTGTTTTGGACTGGGTCCTTCTGGGATCGACAGGATGCACCGGCAATTCACCAACCGGCGTGGCAACGATGGCCGCTTGGGCTTGCGCCTTGGCCGACCGGAAGACCGGACGCACCATGTATCCCAGGACGGCTGCGGCTCCTCCGGCCAAGACGGAGCGTCGGCTTAACGTTTTATCGATTATCTTCATGGTTCTCACATCAGATCAGTGGCGTTCTTCAACAAGGAAAGGCGGCTCATCCTGGCAGCGACGGAGCGCCGCATTCTTCATCTATCTCCCGCGGACCTGCCGGGCGTTTCGGTGAAGGTGTTGGAAGCTCCAGCCCCAAAAGGTCCATCTCCCTGTCTATCTGAAGCTCTACGACCCGTCCTAGAGAGGAGTAAACACCCTCGCTACCGGTCCTTTTAGAGAGCCGCCGTACCAAGGCTTTGACCATGGGCGCTAGATGGTTCGTTAGGAAGTTCTTCATGGGCCTCAACGTGCTTCCGGTCCGCCTCACCCTCCAGGTACCGGGCCTTTTCCAGTGTGCGCTCGGTGTCGGCGATCAATTCCCCGCATACGGTCTTCGCTGCTTCGAGAATCTCGTTGGCGATGGTTTGGCGGGAATATTCGGCCTCGTTCTTAACGAACTTTGAAGCGGTCAACACTTCATCTCCGTTCAAGTGCTCAGGCCGTGACTGCTCCCACGGGTCTACTGTCGCGGAATGCGCGCTGGTCCCGTTCGGCGATTTGCTTTTGTTGGAGTTCTCGGAAGTCAAATAACCCTCCCTTTGGGCTGCCATCTAGGCGGTCTTCCTCAACATGGTTAGTAACCCAGTTTGCCAATTACAGGCATGAAATCTAAGATCTATGGGGTCCACATCAACCGGAGCGAAGGGTCCTTGTTTCGGTACCAGATAGATGTTCATGTGGACCTGCAAGCCCAGAACAATGGACCGCCTGGGTCAATTACGGGAAGCGACAGGTGCATGGGGCGTGGGGCGGAGAGTGGTGCGGGGAAGGACCGGTGGGAAGGACTGGTGGGAAGGACGATCGACGGACTGGCGCTCTAGAACGGGGTAATAAATGGGGAGGGTGCCGGCGGGCCTAAGCGGAATGCAGCGCCAGGAAGCATCATCTGCATGGAGACCGTCGCACCAAGGGGGGTCTGCAACATCTATACATTGCTATTAACCTGGAATTCAGGTTTAACTGGTTGATAGAAGAAAAGTATTTCCAAACGACTATATGAACGCCAGAATACTAACGATAATATCCACCGGCATAACCATTGGATTCCTGCTTGCGATGGGAGTCGCGGCGCTCTCGCGTTCGTTGATAGAAGGCAACTCGCCAGAATTGGAGGTTGCCTTTACTGTCATGGTGGTCATGATGGGCGGCGGATTAGCCTATTATGTCGTTAAGACCGCCCGTTAGTTTCCGTTCCCTTTGATCATCCGATCAGATCTAAAGAAAATCATCTTGAAGAACACCAAATAGGCCGCAGTTCTGCATCCGAATCGGTAAGTTTTAGGACATTGCAGGCGTTTATCCAATCGAATGCCGCTACTAGATAGGATAGGGGATAACCCAGCTAGCCGATGGCCCGGGTGAATCTACTCAGCTTGGCTGGGCGATCATTGGGCGATATTACACAACAAAGAAAGCCGGCGAATTTATCGCCGGCTTTCTTGATAACAGGTCATATGTAGATCGTTTAACGCCTGGTCGTCCTTAGTCCATCTAGAATGTCTTCCACCACTTTTTCGAGTAAGGGCAGGTAACCGGCTGGGGCGTCTGCTATCTTACGGTAGACTCGACCGGCTGCGTCCGATCCGCCGCCACGGCCGTAAGAGCCTGCGGCGTCCGCAACTCTGCCGGAGGGATCGGCTCCAGGTCCTTCTTGCTCCAAGTCTCCTTCCTCCAACGTGAGGAACCAACGGATGGGCTTGTCGTATAAATCACAGAGTTTATCTAGAAGATGGTCTGGAACGGCTCGCTGGGACCGCTCCCAACGGTGGACTGTCATCCAAGAGACGCCTATGCGTTCCGCCACCGCCTCTTGGCTCAGACCCGTGCCATTACGGGCCCGGCGGAGTCGGCCACCGAGTCCTGGGATACTGATTCTCATATTTTTCCCCGTGTGCCTACTTTGTCGATTCAGATTGTCGCAAACCCTGGATTTAGCTCCCATATCCACGTTGGTAAGTCGTGGAATCGAATTAAAGCCGCATGACCCAGTTGGTCTGTTTTGCACCACGATACTTGGTGAATTGTATGAATTTCGTAAGAATTCTAATTTTGCCTGAAACGGTAACCCAACGTCCTGGCAGACTAGGGCTGGTTCTCGCCCTTTGGTCCGCGAAGACTCGGTGCGCTGTTCGACCGTTTTACACATTAATGGTACCGACGATATCGACAACAGAACGGTAAATTGGCGTATAGTTCCGTAATAATCGGGTATGGGTTGAAATTAACTTTTAGCGAGTCAACGGGTCCGGAGTTGACGCTTCACTTCTACAAGGCATGGTCTTGACCGGCGAAAAACGGAGGGCCGACTCAAACCTTGGTCCACGGCCTCTTTATGATTGACTTAGACGACATATCTGTTTACGAAAAGCTTGACCCGTCTGGCCTACGCCTACGGCTCAACGGCCTGCCGGAGCAGTGCGGCCAGGCCTGGTTGGAAGCCAAACGGACCTCCATACCCGATGAGTTGAGCCGATGCACGGAAGTGATTGTTGCCGGGATGGGCGGTTCTGCGATCGCTGGAGACCTGGTCGCTGATCTGGCCGGTCCCGCTTCGAGCACGCCTATCAGGGTTGTCCGGGATTTCCGCATCCCAGGTTTGATACCCGGCCAAGCTTCGCAGCCCCGACAACTAGTCGTAGTCTGTAGTTTTTCTGGCGAGACTGAAGAAACTCTTTCCGTGCTCGACCAGGCCCAGTCGGCGGGCGCCTCGATCGTTGCCGTCACTGGAGGCGGCGCTTTAGGCCGGAAGGCAGCCGAGGCTGGCATCACTTCCATGACCATAGATTCGCCAGGCGAGCCCAGGAGCGCGGTGGGGTACAACTTGATGTTGCTTGCCTCCCTGTTGGACAGGAGCGGAGTGATCAACGTCTCAGACGCTGAAGTTTCGGAAGCGGTGGCCGCCGCTCAGGAGATGGCATCCAAGGTCGGGGTTCAAGTCCCTTTGGCAGAGAACCAGGCCAAATCTCTGGCCAAGGACCTAGTTGGCCGTTTGACACTGGTATATGGAAGCAGCAGCCTCTCGGGCATGGCGCTGCGGTGGAAGTCTCAGATCAATGAGAACGGGAAATCGTGGGCCTTTGCCGAGTTGCTGCCCGAACTCCTCCACAATACGGTTGAGAGCTTTCCCGGTGGGGCGGAGGTAAGTCAGCGGACAACAGCGATCTTGTTAAAGCCGCACCAAGCGGGCTCAAAACTGGAGCGCCGGTATACGGTACTTAACGAGACGCTGGAGCGCTTTGGCATCAAGAGCCGGATGCTCACCGGAGTACCTGGCGGCACGCTTGCCCAATCGTTGGCAATGATCGTACTGGGAGATCACGTTAGCTATTACATGGGCTTATTGAACGGTTTCAACCCGTCCGAGACTCCAAGCATCGACCTTTTCAAGGAGCGCCTGTCGAGCAGTTGATGGTCCGTAGCCGGCGTTAGGTGTACCCAGGCGTGTTGACATCAGGCATCGCTTGCCGCAAAATCCCCGGTAACCCCCAGTCATGTTCCAATAAGGAGATAGCCTAATGTTGAAGGTAGGACATGTCGTGGTCCGGCCCGGCAGAAAAGCCGGTATGGACCCCGTAGAGATTCCGGTGCCAGAGGAATTGGAAACCGTTCCCGGCATTCCCATGGTCAGCAAAGACATCGATTTTTACAGCAGAGAGTACCCGCTGCTTCGCCAACAGGTTGAGCACGGAGCCGACACCGAATGGGCCCCCACCGTCGGCACCGCAGCCATGCAGAAGTACCACCACGAGCACCAGGCTGTGATGGAGGAGTTCTACCCCCTGATGAACCGCACGGGTGATCTCCAACCGACCGGCGTTGCTTCAGGCGAGGACATCACCCAGCTCATCCGGGACAAGTCGGTGGAGATGGGTTATCTGGACGTTGGTTTTACCGATCACGACATCCGGTTCGTGTACCAAGACCGCAAGGACCACATCAAATATCCCAACGCCATCTGCTTGGCGCTGGAACAAGATTTTGAGGAAACCCAGACCGCACCCAGCATGGCTGCCGAGCACGGTCACTACGGCACCTACGAGATTCAAGCGCCCATGGGACTGCGGATGGTCGACTACATCCTGTCCCTTGGCTACCACGCTCAGTTGCACGGCCCCAGCAACCACAGCGCGGCGACCATCCCAATGTTCGTGGCCGCGGGTCTGGGCCAATTGGGAGCCAACGGACAACTGCTCCACCCCCACGCGGGCGCACGATGCCGTCTGCAGATCATCACCACCGACGCCCCGGTGACCTTCGACAAACCAGAAGACTACGGCTTCCACGCCTTCTGTCAGGTCTGCCAGGTATGCGTCAACCGCTGCCCCGGCCGCGCTTTGATGCGCGAGAAGATCTGGTGGCGGGGCGTAGAGAAGAACAAACTCATCTACAAGCGCTGCCGGCCGGTCATGTCCCGGTATGAAGGCTGCGCCATCTGCATGAAGGTCTGCCCCATCAACAAATACGGGGCCAAGGCCGTCATGGAGCACTATGTGGAGACCGGCCAGGTCCTGGGTAAAGGTACCCACGATCTGGAAGGCTATACCCTTCACGAGGAGAGCACGGGCAAGTACGTCACCGGTTACTTCGGCCCCGGCGAGTTGCCCACTTTCGACGCCGACTTCTTCAAGATTCCCAACGGGACCAGGGAGAATGCGGCCATGGAAGAGCTGCTTGAGTACATGAGCACCCAGCCGGATGGAGTCGATAAGGCGTCCGATGAAAAGGCGTTGTTCGACTTCCGCGACCGGCTGCGGGTGATCCTGCATGGTGAAGTCAGCGACAGCACCATGTTCTAGGTCCCGCACTGCGGACATCTTAGAAACAGAAAGGGGAGTGGGACTTGGTCCCGCTCCCCTTTTTCTATGCCCAGCTTTTGGCCGTCTGGTAGACATCGGCACCAGTTGGAATGTATCTTTGCTGCGCAAGCTAGAACGCACTAAGAAGGAGCTGGTATGGCTGTGGAATGGACGGCACAGGGAGATTTATTCGAGGGCTGTAACTGCAATCTGCTATGTCCCTGCCACGTAACCTTTCGGCAGCCGCCCACTATGGGTTACTGCGACACCATCTGGGCTGTGGGCTTCGAACAAGGGCGTTATGGCGATGTCGACCTGGCAGGACTGAACGCCGCGATATTCCTGCACTGTCCGGGGAACATGGTGGACGGGGACTGGACCTCAGTGTTGTATGTGGATGACCGCTCGTCGCCGGAACAATACGAGGCGATCCGGGTCATCTTCTCGGGAGAAGAAGGCGGCCCGTGGCAGCTTATGTCCCAGTTCTATCGTGACGGGAAATACCACGCAGTCACCAGGATGCCCCTGGAAATGATCCTTGACGGGCGCACCAAGAGTATCAAGGCCACGGACAAACTGTTCTTGGAGATGCAGACACTACGAGGTGGCGAGGACCGGCAGGGATTGGTCACCATCAACAATCTACGGAACGTGATCCATGGCGATGAGCACGTTATGGGCCTTTCCAACTTCAAAGTTGATGACGAGACTATGACTTGGGAATACCAGTCCAAGCACGGGCTCTACAGCAAGTTCAGTTGGTCGGGGTCTTAACCACTGCCAGAGAGCCGGTCTGAGCAGACCTGCCCCTCTTTCATCACCAAGCTGATTCGCTCTTTGTCCTGCAAGATGGCGATGTTGGCCAATGGATCGCCGTCCACCACGACCAGGTCTGCCAGCTTGCCGGGTTCCACCGTCCCGATGCTGTCTTCCAGGCCTAGGCAGCCAGCCGCCCAGCCTGTAGCCGCTACCACTGCCGCCATCGGCGTCATGCCAGCGGAAACCAGCAACTCCAGCTCTTTGGCGTTGTTGCCGTGCTCCCAACCGCCGGCGTCCGTCCCAGCAACCACCCTCACTCCCGCGGCCATGGCCTGCTGTACCGTTTCTATCTGCTGCTGCCTGAATTCCTTGGCTTCCGTTTGCGCTTGGGGATTGCCCTGGGTGGCATGGAATGTGAATACCGTGAACGTGGGAACCAAGTAGCAGTCGTTGTCGGCCATCATCTTAAGAAGATCGGGCTCTAGACCCAGCAAACATCCGTGCTCGATAGAATCCACTCCAGCTTCGATGGCAGTTCGAAGTCCCGGACCGCCCAACGCGTGGCAGGCCACCGTCTTGCCGTGGATATGGGCCTCGTCAACCAGCGCCCGGGTCTCTTCCGCCGTGTAAGACCGGGTGGTGCCGTTCTGGGTCTCCCGGCCAAACCCGGTGTTGAAGAACTTGATGAAGTCAGCACCGGCCCGGACCACCTCGCGCACCATGGCGCGCACTTCTTCGGGGCCGTCAGCGATGCCCCTCGGCAGGTTGGGAGAGTATGAAGGCGGTTGGTGATGCCCTGAGCCGCTGGAGCGGTCCTGAGTCCCCTGGGTCGGTGACAGGGGACTGGTGGCGATCTGGAGCCGCGGGCCAGGGACCAGCCCCTGTTCCACTGCTTGCTTGTAGCCCGTATCCAGCCAGCCACAGTCGCGGATGGCTGTGTAGCCCGAGAGCAAAGTCTCTTCCATCACTTTAGCGACGCGAAGGTCCCGGGCGCTTTGTGCCTCCGCCCGGCCCCAGCGTCCCATCAGGTCGTAACCGAAGGACGTCAGGTGGTCATGGCAGTCGATCAGACCGGGAAGCAAAGTTCGCCCAGTTATGTCAATCACGTGACCGTCTGGCGGTAACGCAACCGACCCAGCCGGACCCACGGCTTCGATACGGCCTTGGCCGTTGACCAGCACGGTGGCGTTGGTTAGTGGCGGTCCGCCTCTGCCATCGATCAGGCCGCCGCCGGTGAAGGCTAACATCTTATGGGTTGGGTAGACCCTAGATGCCTTGCCAGAAGCGGCGTCCGTTCTCGCAGACGATCTTGCCGAAGCCGGGCCGAGCTAGGTGGACGGCGGCGATGGGGATACCCTCCCGTTCCAGCCGGTCCATCAGGTCTCGGCGTGTGATTCGTGTCTGGACTGGATCGATATCGGCCCGGGATACCCAATCGGTGTTCTCGATCTGGGCAGTGTTGTGGAGAACATCGCCCAGCACCAGACCGTTCTCCCCCTGAGATGAGATCATCAAGCTCATGTGTCCGGGGGTGTGGCCCGGCGTGGCCAGGGTCGATATCTCGCTGGTGAGCTGCTGCCCCGGCTCCATGAGGTTCAAAACGCCCAAGTCTTCCAGAGGCCAAACGCACTCCGGTGCGTTGGGAAACCGGTCTTGGACCAGGGCCGGGTCATGGCAGGCCGCCCAGTCCGTGGCGCTAACGTAGTACTGGGCGTTGGGGAAGGTGGGTGTGTATTTGCCGTCCTGTGACAACAGGTTCCAGCCAACGTGGTCGCGGTGGGCGTGGGTCATCACGACCATGTCGATGTCGCCCGGCTGAAGCCCGTGGGCCTTCATGTCGTCCAGCAGTTCGCCCCAGGGAGTGTCCGGCGTTTGCTTGGGGCCGAGGCCGGTGTCCACGGCGATGGTGTGGCCGTCGGACTTGATCAGGAAGCAGGCCAGATTGAAGCTGACGCCCTGGGACGCCGAGAGATGGGCTTCCTGCCCTTTCCAGTCCTCCTCAGGAATGTCCGGGAAGAAGTTGCAGAGGTCGAACTCCAAGACTCCGTCCGACAGGGAGGTTATCTCGACGTTGCCGATGGTCAGCTTGTCGTTTGGCATATGACACTCCTAAACCGCTGGTTGTTATAGCTTGACCGGCAGATTATAAGCGGGAGTCAACAGAGTGGCAATTGGACCCATTCACTACTCCCGGTGGTCCGCCACTACCTGGCCTTCTTTCATAACCAACTGGAGCTTTCGCAGGTTCTCGATGTCATCTAAGGGGTTTCCGGCGACTACGATCAGGTCGGCCAGCTTGCCCGGCTCCACGGTGCCTAGCTCCGGTCCCACTCCGCACATCTCTGCTGCGTTCTTGGTGGCTGCCTGAAGCGCTTGGAAGGTCGTGGCCCCGCACTTTACCCACAGCCCCAGTTCTAGCAGACATGAGTCCCTCATGGGAGAGATATCTGAACCCAAGGCCATCTTGACCCCGGCTGACAGCGCTTTCTGGAAGGAATTACGGTGTTCCTCCGCCGCTGTGTCGGCGCGCACCACCAGGTCTTCTGCAAGCTGTTTCTTGGCGGCGTAGGCTTTTTCATGCTCGTTGGTGGCCAAGTTGGGCGATAGTTGGCTGATGCTTAGGGTGGGCACGTACCAGGTGCCGCTGCTGACGAAGTCCGTGATGCAGTCCTCGTCGGTGATGTAGGCATGCTCCACGCTGCGCGCGCCCAGCTTGATGGCCATCTTAACCGCGTCCGGATTGGTGGCGTGGGCCATGACTGGGAAGTTGCGTTGGTTGCAGAGCGCGAAAGCGGTCTCGATCTCCTCGGGCAGCAAGAACGATTCGGTGTGGCGGTCCCACCGCGGCCCCATGATGCCGCCGGAGAGGTTCAGCTTGATGTGGTCCACGTCGTGCTTCATCTGGTCGCGGATGGCCTCGGCATAGCCGTAAGGGCCGTCGCATTCCCTGGCGTGTCCGGAGGTCAAGAAGTGGCCGCCGGTGGTAGTCAGAAAATTCCCGCAGGCGAAAACCCTGGGGCCCGCCGGGCCCGGACCGGAAAACGCCCGGCGCCAGGCCACGTCCATGAAATGACCCGCCCCGCCGCTGCGAACGGCAGTAACTCCCGCCTCAAGCATCCCTCGTTGCAGGTTCTGGCCGAACGCGGCCGTCAGTTGGGCCACTGTTGTGCCAGCCGGGTTGGGATGTTCCGGGTGGATGTGCACGTCCCACAGTCCCGGCAGTAGATAGGAACCTGCCAGGTCTATCACCCGGTCGTCCGACGTGCTGGCCGGTGGGCCACTGTCCCGTATCTCGAGGATCCGCCCATCTTCCACCACCACGGTGGCATGGGTCTTGGGGTCGGGGGAAACGCAGTTTATAACGTTGGCGTTGGTCAGTATCAGGCGCAATTTAGCATCTCCTATTTAGATACGACGCAGCGGGCTGGGTCGGCCTCGGCCAGCACGGGCGCCGGATGGCCGGTGTGTATGTAGTCGGCCAGCAGCTTGCCGGACATTGGGCCGCGGCCGAACCCCGAAGACGCCAGCCCGGTTACGACGAAGAGATTCTCGAACAGAGGTATCTTGCCGATGATCGGCTTGCCGTCCATGGAGAAAGGCATGATGCCCGCCCAGGTGCGGCTGATGGGCAGCCTGCTCAACATCGGGAAGACCTCAGTGGCCTGGCCCCGGTTGACCTCGATGCCAGTGGCATCGGGAGTGTAGTCATACCCCACCATCTGCCGGTCGCCGCCGAAGACGATCTCGCCGTTCCTGGTCTGGCCGCCGTAGAGGTGCCGGGTGACTCGCGTGTCGCCCCGGTGGGTGATCTCCGGGGGGTAGTTGACGTCCGGAGATTGCCGGCTCCAGTCGGAGGGTGATTCCATGGACCCGCTCAGATGGAAGATGCTGGGCGGTACCGGCTCTGTGGCCCACATCTGGCCCTTGATGGGGGCAACGGGAATCTCGATGCCAAGCATGTCGCCCACGGGTCTGGACCATGCGCCGACCGCCAGGGCCAAGGTCTTGGCCCGGTACTCCCCCTGGCTTGTCTGCACCTGCCACGAGCCGTCCTGCTGCTGGCTTAATCCCTGAACGTCATGGCCGGTCCTGATGCTGGCCCCGAACGACGCCGCGGCCTCACCGAACGCCATGGTGGCCTTGGTAGGGTTGGCCCGGGCGCGTTTACTCAAAAACATGAACCCAGCCAGCGACTCCGACGCCTCGGGTTCGATCGCCCGGGCTTCCCTGGCCGTCAGTAACTCGGCGTGGTAGCCGCCTGTCTGGGCCCTGAAAATCCGGTCGCGGGTGTAATCCCACTGCTCTGCCGTGTGTATAGCTTGCAGGCCGCCCGGAGCATGGAACTCTATGTCGTACCCCATGTCCAACTGCAGAGACTTGAATATCTCGAAGCTGCCCGCTGTGAGGTGAGACTGGAGGTCAGGGTTATTCCCCCAGCCGAACCCGCCGAGCCCCCCGGCGTTTACCCCGGAGGCCTCCCCGGCGATCTCTCCCCGCTCCAACACAGTGACCCTTTCGCCGTGCTGCGCCAGATGGAAAGCCGTTGCAACGCCGCAGATTCCGCCGCCAATGATCAGGACATCAGACTCATTCGAACCGGTCAAGATCTTTTCCTTGTACTGGAGTGTGAGCCAATGATAGGCGTGGGGTTGGCATGGGTCAATGACCTGTCCTGCGCCTATCGTCATTCCAGCGAAGGCTGGAATCCAGGACGCCGTTGGGAGTTCATGTTTGGCTCAAGCAAGCGATCTGGATTCTGGCCTTCGCCAGAATGACGGATGGTAAGCCCAACCAAACCGTCATTCCGCTCGTCCTGAGCCTGTCGAAGGAGCGGTCTGGGTAAAGCCCGCGGTCGGTTGGCGAGTGGATTCCGGCTTTCGCCGGAATGACGAAAGGGGCCGCTGCCAACCTTAGCAGGGGCCCCTTTCAGTTCGACTATAGGTCTTGATTCCTAAGTGGCTGGCTCCGGGGTCAGCTCGCTGAGGTCCTTGACCTCTATGTTGGAGACCAAGACTGTCAGGTCGTCCAGACGCCGGACCTCAAATTCCATGAAATCGTCGTCCACGACCATGTACTTGGAGACCACTTCCCATATCTCCTTCTTCATATCTTCCAGCTTCTCCGGGGCCAGCTCCAGCCGGTCCTGGATCAGAACTAACTTGAGCCTTTGTTTGGCGGTGTCCTTGGACAGGGCCTCGGTGGCCTGGTCCAGTTCCTTGCCGCTTATGTTGAAGAGCCAACGTAGTAGTTCACGCATGAGAGTAGGCCCTCCCGCTCATACCGACCATCCCTTTGAATTTGGAGAACAGGCCGGTCTTGGGTTCCAGGTCCATCAATGGGATGTCCTCTCCGTCCACCCTGGCCGCTATCCTGAGGAAAGCGCCACCGGCGGCCGACTTGGAATTGTGGACCACCGGGATGCCCCGGTTGGCTGCAACTACGGTGTGCTCGTCTGCCGGCACCAGTCCCAGTACCTCCACGGCCAGCAAACTCTCCACGTCTTTCTGGTCCATCATGTCGCCGCGCTTGACCATTTCCGGCGCGATACGGTTGATGATCAGCCGGGGCCGGTGCAGTCCTGACGACTCAAGCAGACCGATGACCCGGTCGGCGTCCCGGATGGCCGAGACCTCCGGGGTGGTGACTATGATCGCTTCTTGGGCAGCTGCAGTGGCGTTCTTGAAGCCCTGCTCGATCCCGGCCGGGCAGTCGATGAGCACATAGTCGAACTCTTTCTCCAGTTCGGCGCACATCTCCCGTAGTTGCTCGGGTTCGATGCTATTTTTGTCCCGCGTTTGGGCCGCCGGGATCAGGAACAACTCGTAGTCGTGCTTGTCGCCGATCATGGCCTGGTTCAGCTTGCACGTGCCTTCGATGACGTTCACCAGGTCGTAGACGATGCGGTTCTCCAGACCCATGATGACATCCAGGTTGCGGAGGCCGATGTCGGTATCGACCACCACCACCCTGTGACCGCGCATGGCCAGGCCGGTGCCGATGTTGGCGGTTGCGGTGGTCTTGCCCACCCCGCCTTTACCCGACGTTATAACGATGGTCTTACCCGTCATAAGGTACTCCTTTGTTGTATCTCGCAAACCGGCCCGCGAATGGCGCTACGTGGATGGAACGGCTCCGCACGTAGGCGATCTTGGGGCCGGAGGCTGACGAATTTGATCTGCGCCGCGTTGAATCGGGCGCGACACCCTCATATTTGCCGATCTGGAACCTGGATGCAGGAAGGTCCAGAGCGACGATCACTGCTTTGTTGTCGCCGGATGCCCCGGCATGGACCCACCCTTTGAGCGAGCCAACGACGACGATGTCGCCTTCTGCCCTGATCTCAGCGCCGGGGTTCACGTCGGCCAATACCACCACATCTCCGTGATGGTGCAGGCTCTCGCCGGAGCGGAAGGTGGACTTGATGAAGAGGGCCTCGGTGATGTTCCGGTTG
>CAYXDE010000046.1:0-25850 GCA_964463525.1 uncultured Dehalococcoidia bacterium
CGCGGTTTTCAGCATCTCTTGTTCGGGGGTTAGGGACAGGTCCATATCTTTCCTCAGAAAGATAGCTGACGGCTGTGAGCTGTCAGCTATCGGCTTATTTCTTGATTAGCCCAGCGCTCCGGCTTTCTCTCTTACTTCGCGGCCGATGCCGATGCGGCGGGACATGATGACCTTCTGTATGTCCGTGGTGCCGCCGGGGTGTATGGCGATGATTCCGGCCCGTGCATGGGCTTCCATGTGGCCTTCCGATGCGCCCAGTTCTGCATCGAAGGTCAATGAAGCCGGTCCCAGGATGTCCAGGATGTGCCCCGACATCTTCAGGCCCAGGGTCTTGCGCATGTAGGACGCCTGGGGGCCCTCATAGGTGGTGGTGACGCCGCTGTGCCGCATCCAGTAGTTCCTGAGCTGGAGCAGCCGGACGATCTCTTGTTCGATGTATACGTCGATCAATTTCTCGCGGGCATCGGGGTCTTTGGTGATGGGCTCGCCCCGGCGTTCGTTGGTACGGCAGTAGTCGAACAGTTTGTCTACGACCACGTTGCGGGAGATCTTGCCGCCGGTGCCGTGCTCCAGTTCCAGGTGGGTAGTGGCCACTTTCCAGCCCTGGTTATGGCCGCCGATCAGGTTGAAGGATGGGACGCGGACGTTGTCGAAGAACACCGTGTTCTTGACGCCCGATCCTGCGCCCGACTCGCCGCCGGAGATCAGGAGGTCCATGGGCTGCACGGTGATACCGGGCAGGTCAGATGGGATCATGAACCAACCCAGGTTCTCATGACGCTTGGCCTCGGTGTCAGTCACGGTAAGTGTCCACATGTAGTCGCAGCCCAATGAACTGCCCACAAAGACCTTCTGGCCGTTGATGATGTAGTCGTCGCCGTCCTTGACCGCCGTGCTCTTGACGTTGGCCAAGTCGGACCCGGCTTCCGGCTCAGAGAGCAGCTGCCAGGTTCGGACCAGTCCCTTGAATATGGGGGGCAGGAAGAAGTCTTTCTGTTCGTCGCTCCCCCAGACCACGATAGACGCGCCGCCCAGTCTTCCGCCGGAGTCGTAGAAAGGAGGGATGGTCAGTCCGGCTTCTTCGGCTTCTTCTTCCAGAACGATGGCATGGTCGACGTCCAGACCGCCGCCGCCGTATCTGGTTTCAGCCGTGGACCAGAGCCAACCCTTGGCGCCCAGCCTGCGGCCGAATTCCCGCCGCATCTGGTACTGTTCCTCGGTCAGATCGATGGGGTCGGCCGGATGGACGATGCCCGGGGGCACGTTGTCCTTCATCCAGGCCTTGACCTCCTGTCGGAACTCTTCTTGCTCTGGGGTGTATTGGGGTTCGAAGTCCATCTGTACGTCCTTTATAGCCCCGATGGTATCGGGACGGTCAGGGTTTTAGGTATCTAAGTCGAGAAAGAATTATGCCTTATGGAGTGGTAGCCAACAAGTGTGACGAACCTACTGGGATTTCAATGCTCGGCCCGGCAACGCTCCGGTGTGGGTGCCGTTATCAATGACCAACTCCCCATTAACAATGACGTAGTTGATGCCGACCGGGTATTGTTTCGGGTCTTCGAACGTCGCTTTGGCTTCTACCGTGTCCGGGTTGAAGACGACTACATCGGCCTTCATGCCGTCACGCAGGATGCCCCGGTCTTGCAGCCCCAACCTCTGGGCAGGCAGGGCAGTCATCTTGCGTACCGCCTCTTCCATGCGGAACAGACCTTCTTCCCTGGCGAACTGGCCCAGCACGTAGGGGAAGGTGCCGAATGTCCGGGGGTTGGGCATCTCGCCGGTCAACACGCCGTCTGAGCCGACCATGTGGGCGGGGTGGCGGACGATGGTGCGGATGTTCTCCGGGTTGCCCGTCCGGGCCACAAAGGCCACTTCCAGGTTCTCTTCGATCAATAGGTCACAGATGCTGTCCACCAGCTTCTTGCTCTCGAAGTCGGCCAGGTCGACTATGGACCGGCCCTCCCATTCCTTGTTCTTGTCCGAACCTATGTGGCTGAAGATGTAGTTATCCAGAGTGGAGCCCCACATTGGGTTCACCGCATCGCCGATCTGTTCCCGCACCGCCGGGTCTTTGATCCGCTCGGTCAGGACCGAGGGCCCTCCGGCGTGCACCCAGTAGGGAAGGAGCGAGTGCAGGATGGTGCTGGCGGCGGCGTAGGGGTATTGGTCGAAGGTTACGTCAACTCCGGCGTTTCGCCCCTCGTCCACCAGACCGACCATTCGCTGGCCCATGCCGTCCACTGGGCTGTGGAAGTGGGATATGTGCACCGGCACTCCGCTCCGCTCGCCGATCTCGATAGCCTCGCGGAAAGGATCCAGCAACTGGTCTCCCTTGGTGTAACGGGCGTGGGTCATGTAGAACCCGCCAAGGTCGGCTACGGCCTCAGATATGGCCACCAATTCATCGGTGTCACTGTAGGCGCCGGGCGGATAGGTCAGTCCGGTGGCAAAACCGAATGCGCCGTCTTCCATGCCTTGCCGGGCCAGCTGCTTCATCCGTTCCAGTTCGGGCGGAGTGGGCGCCCGGTCCTCCCATCCCATGGCCTCGATGCGTATGGCGGCGTGAGGGACCATGAATGCCACGTTAGTAGCCGCCCGGCCGTCCAGGATGTCTAGAAACTCTTTGACCGAACTCCAGCGGGTGTCCGGCGGCGGCGTTCCGTTGATGGCGGCCAGAAAGGTCAACAATTGCTCAAGTTTGGGAGCTGATATGGGAGCGTAAGAGAGGCCGTCCATGCCGATGGCTTCGGTAGTCACTCCCTGCCTTATCTTCGCCTGATGCTCGGGCTCGGTCATGAGCTTGAGCTCTGAGTGAGAGTGCATGTCGATGAACCCAGGACAGATAACTGAACCTGCGACGTCGATGGTCCGTCCTGCCTGGACCTGTGAGGCGTCTCCCCTCACGATGGTAACGGTGTCACGCGTTATTCCCAGACTGGCCCGGAACCAGGTCTGGCCAGTGCCGTCTACGATCCGGCCGTTTGTTAGCAACAGGTCGAACATGGTAACTCCCGGTTTAGTGCTGGATGAAGTCGTCGGGCGGAAGAGTTTCGGTCTTTCCGCCAGGCGTCATTAAATTAACACATCCTTCGCCGCCAGGCATGGTCTAGGGCCCTTGTCAGTGAACTGTGTTGCGGCTAACATTGGTGAACTCCGGCCCAAGATGGGCCGATTCTCTCTAGAACGGAGGCTCAACATGGGTACCGTTGGCATCGACCATCTGGCAATGCCCACCGCGGATGCGGAAAAGCTGATCGCTTTCTATAAGAAGCTGGGATTCGAGATCGTAGACGAGAAAGAATGGCGGGCCGGTGAGGCCAACATATTCTCGATCCAGGCTGGGGACTCAAAGATAAATGTACACCCGGAAGGTTTCACTGCCAGCCTGCGCGGCGACACTGCCCTGCCGGGTTCGGCCGACATCTGCTTCGTATGGGACGGCACGGCCGAAGACTGCAAAAAGATGTTGGACGATGCCGGGGTTGAGATCATACGCGGCCCCGGACCACGGAAGGGCGCCCGCGCCAAAGGGACCCTGCCTGCGGTGAGCATGTACGCCCGTGACCCTGACCACAACCTGCTGGAGTGGATGGTATACCTCTAGTAAATAGAACCGGTAAACGCTAGATCGTGCAGGACGCACATCAAGGAGGCCTTGCTCATCTCAAGCAGCAGGGCCTCCTTCGTCATTCCGGCCTTCGCCGCAATCCAGATCGTTTGCCGTAGCCGAACCTCGTCCCGTGAAAGGAGATCACCGTTCCTGCTTTCGCGGGAAAGGTGATCAAGCCGGACGCCGGTATTCCCCGCCCCTGGCTCCCGCAGAGAACGGTATCCGCTTTACTGCTGTACCGTCGCTATTTTCATGAAATAATGCGCAGGTTTTTCGTTTGAAGCTAGCGCCAACCACTGTATCCTATGAATCAGGTACCCGGAGGCAGACCACGTGTCTCGCCGCCCAAGAGGATACCTAAACGTGCCTACGAGGCTGTCAGCACGGTAACCGGTCAAGATAGACCGGTTCCGTCATATTTATTCCCCAATGTGTGTATTTTCAGCCAGGTTGCTTCAATAACTAAACGGAACGCGTGGGATACCCTTGCTGAATTTGACATCACAGCGGCGAACATTATAAATTATGTTAATGTACGGGATTGCCGAGACATGCAAAATCCGTACGTCTGACACTCATACCAGTTGGGCACATCGGGGTGTGTAGGGAGCAGGAGGCTTAATGGTCACAGAATCCACCAGAGAAATGGATGTCCCCCGCCAGGCGGCGGCCAAGGCGATAAACCGAATAGCATCGCCCTCCGTTGTGATCGGCCTGGGGTCCACCAGTTGCCAGATCGCCAGAAGGCTGGATGAAGTATCCACCACGTGGACCTTCTCCGACCGAAAGAGTCTTGGCTTCCTATATATGGACACCAGAGAAGCCACCAGGGGAGAGATATCCCGGTCGTCCCGGTTCATTCCCCTGACGTTGCCCCACTTCTCTAATCTGCGCGACATGCGTCCGTGGATCACTGAGTGTGTGCCAGAGTTAAAGAACCTCAGCCTTTCCCGTGAGGGAGCGTTGGGAACCCTGGCCAATGCCGGCGTTGCCGGCAGGTTCAATTACGGAAACCTTCGCGGACACATAGATGCCACCATCGAGCAGGTCTGCCCTTACTACGAGGGTGTGACTTACCTAAGGGTCCATGTGATCGCTTTCTTGGGCGGCGGGACCGTCGGCGCCCTGCCGGTGCTGCTTGCAGCGTTGGCTGAGGCCCGCGGCACCTCCTACAACTTCAGTGTGGTGCTCCACCTGGTACTGCCCCAACGCGGCATGTCCCGGGACCCGGAAACAACCTACCCGCTGCAGCTTAGGAACGCCTACTCCACTCTGCAATTCCTCCGCGCCGCCAGCGGCATCGAGGTGGGCAAAGGAGAATACACCGGCAAGGACAGTTACAACGTAACTGTCTATCCAGACAAGATAATCAACGCCCCCGGTCCTCATTTCGACGTTGCGTTGCTACACCGTTCGCCAAAGGACTCATTACCGGTCCAGCGGGTGCACGTGGCACGGATACTTGAGGGATTGGTGGCGGACGCCTGGGGCACCGGACAAGACTGGTGGGCCCGTTACCACGAGACCATGCGTGAGGCCAACAACAATGCCGACGCACGGTTCGGTTCAATAAGCTCCCGTGAGGTCGGTCTGCTGGAAGGGTTCTTCGTGCAGACGGCCAAGCAATACCTGCAAAACCAATGGCGGACCCAGCTGTAGGGAGGAAGAGGAATGGCCAGGTTTAGTTTTAGAAGAAAACGGCTGTCATTCAGCGAGATGACCAACAGGGTCCCGACCGCAGTGGACCCGCTGGACTTCTTGAGCGGCGGCCGCACCGGCTCCAGAGATGCCTTCGCACAGATTCACGGGGCCGTTCATGGTGTATTGGGTGAAGTAGAGAGGTCCATCAGTTCGCTGTTCGAGCGCCTGCGTCCAGACGGAAATATCAGCGACCGAATGGTCCTGGAAGCCAACGCCGAGTTACGCGCCGAATTGGCGCGCGCGAATACCTTCGCCGACGTTAAGCGCGACGAACTGCTGATCAACATCGGAAACAGACTGGAAAGTCTGTTCATCCAGAGATTGGTCATCGCCCCAGACGAGGAACCGCAGGGCAGGCGGTGGACCGCCCTGGCTGACCGGGCCATCCGGCGGGACCTGCCTGTGGTCTCTGAGCCCAGCCACGCCAACCTAGACGTCTCCCCCAAGGACCGGAAGAAGCGGCTCGGCAAGTGGCAGTCTGAGACTGACGAATACCTGGAAACCGTCTGCCTGAACCACGTTGGCGAGATCATCAACGGACTGCTGGAAGAGCTGAATGAGTATTCCGCCAGTTGGATGGAATTGGTCTCCGACCTCCGCCGTCTGGCCACCTCCGGCGGCCAGCTCTACGCCGAGGTTACCGACGCCGAGCATTGGTCTTTCGATAGCGACGACCCCACGGTCAAGAACCTTCTGACCGGCGGGCAGGCCCAGGACATCGCCATGCGCATCCTGAGCCGGTTCCAGCTTGGCAACCAAGACTTGGCCGACATCGCCGACAAGGTCCACAATTCTCTGGCCGGCAAGCCGGTCTACGGCTTGAACCGGATAGAGCCCCAGGAACTACAAGAGATTCTGGCGCGGGCTACCTCGCAGAAGATCCAGGAAACCGTGTCCATCGACACCGGATTCCTCTCCCTCATGTCCAACGGCTCCCGGTTCGGCGAAGAACTGGGTGAACTCCTGGTGGACATGCACATGGGCGCATCCGCCATGGAAGAGAAGATGTGGCGCGTGGGCGATGTCCGCGTCGGTCACGTTGACTCTGCCTCAGGCGTAGGCATCACCGCCTCCAACCTCCACGACTCGGTCCTCCGGGGCCTGGGCGGTGGACGGAAGTTTGCCGCTGTGGAAGGACACCCTGGTGACAACCACCGGTTCGAGGTCCAGATGTCCACCGTTGGAGCGCCCGTATCCGACCTGGCCATCTACCGCGACATGGTCAATGCATGGTACGCCTGGCACTTCGAAGACGTCCGTGGCGGCAACAACGGGGACACTTCCGGTTGGCTGGCCTCGGTCAGCAAGGAAGCCTGGAAGCTCTACCCGGATATCGGCGAAGAGACCGGTGTGCGGAGGGCCATCATCGAGCTGATCGATGACGACCTAAAGAAGCTCTGGGACGGCCGCGAAGACATCGCCACCAGGCTAACCAACGGTTCCTTCACCGACGGCGACCTGCTGAACGGTGTGGTCAAACCCCAGGACAAGATCATGAACACGGCGGACCCGGACTAGCGAACGCTCTTACGGGTAAACAAGCAATCAAAAAGACCGGCCCCGTTCACGGGGCCGGTCTTTTTTGCGCCGGGATATCCGGTGCGCTTATTCGTCTGGGTGAGTCGTGATGAACTTGGCGGCTTTGGCGACATCGACGTCAGCCCTGATCTCAACGTCAGCCATCTCTTCTTGAAGCTTGACCACAACCGTGCTGTCGTGGTTGCCCCAACCCCGGTTCATGGCCTGGATCGCCAATTGCTCGGAAAGGTTGGCGATGGGCATCGGCACATCGAACTCCTTGGCCAGTTCTGTGGCCAGGCCGATGTCTTTACGCGCCAGATTCAGAGCGAAGCCAGCAGGCTCGTACTCTCCCTTGAACACGGTCCTGACAAATCCTTCGTGCAAGACATTCATCCGGCCCAGGGAGCCGCGGCGGATGCACTGCCATAGCGACTCTGTATCGACGCCGGCCTTTACACCAAGTGTCATGCCCTCGGCGATGGCCTGCCGTACACCGTGTCCGATCATGTTGTGGACCAGTTTTGCCACCGACCCGGCGCCGATCTCACCGGCGTAGAACACCTTGTCGCCGAAGGCGTCCAGCAGCGGTTTCACCTGGTCGAAGATCGCTTTGTCACCACCGACCATGACGGCCAGGTTCCGGCTCTGGGCGCCGGATTTTCCACCGCTGACCGGGGCGTCCAGGACGTGGACCCCCTTCTCCCTGAACTTGGGTTCCAACTCACGTATCAAGGTGGGCCTGCTGGTTGAGAGGTCGATGTAGATCGAACCTGGTTTGGCGCCCTGCAGCACTCCCTCCAGGCCGACCGCCACCGCCTCTACCTCTTTTGGGCCGGGCAGGGAGGTGAAAGTTACGTCGCACTGGCTGGCCACATCGGCGGGCGAGCTGGCCAGGTGAGCGCCGGCCTCCAGAAACGGACGGGTGGCGCCTTCATTGATGTCGTGCACGATCATGGGATATCCGGCCTTCTGGATGTTGCCAGCCATGCCGCCGCCCATGTTCCCTAGTCCGATAAATCCTACGGTTTCCATCTGAGACTCCTCAATCATTATTTGAGGACCGGCCTTGAACGGGTGTTAAGGCTGGCCCCGCCTGGGTCCGATTCCTGACTTCAGTGGGGCGAATTATATACTCGGCATTGTCCTCAGACCACAGGGCGCGTCGCAGCCGGAAGAAACGGGGATATCGGATATACTGTCCGAAATCCAGAACCGGAGGAGATTGGGGCCGGTCGGCCCCTGAAACCCAGGGCTGTTGGGTATTCGTAACACCCTGGATAAGCGGTAAGATACCGAAAATCCATCCTGGTCCTTTGTGGCCATTCGACCGTACGAGACCGGAAACCACATCTGAGCCAACTGGACAGTAAAAGGAGAACATTGTGATCACCCAATTCTCGGCCCTCTACGCAGGACACGTCTTGGAAGGAGAAGGAATCGGCTTCGACGGCACTCCGCATGACGACCGTTGGTACCCCAACAAGCGGCTGGCCGAAGCGTTCGAAATAGCCAAAGACGCCGCCATCCTGATGGATGAGCTCGGCTACGACGTCCTTTGGATGGCGGAGCACCACTTTCAGCGGGAAGGTTACGAGTGCATCCCCAACCTACTGATGCTGAGCCAGTACCTGTCCCAATTCACCAAGGACCTGAAATTCGGCTGCGGGTTCAACATCCTGCCCATGTGGCATCCGATCCGCCTGGCCGAGGACTTCGCGATGGCCGATATCCTCACCGGCGGACGGGTCGTCTTCGGAGTCGGCCGTGGCTACCACACCAGGGAGATCGAGACCTTTGGCGCTCCCCTGATGGATCCGGACGCCAACCGGGAACTCTTCGAAGAGCAGTTCGAGATCGTGATGAAGTGCTTCAGCGAAGAGTCCTTCGCCCACAAGGGCAAGCATTACACCATCCCGCCGGAGGTCCCCTACCGGGGCTACACCCTGAAAGACATCACCGTGGTGCCCCGCCCGGTGAACCCCGTTGAGACCTGGCAGCCCGTCGTGTCCGGCAGCGACCGGGGCATGGACTTCATGGCCAAGCACGGCATCAAAGGCCTGATACTTGGCACCCATGCCGACTACGTGGACGAGTACATGCACAAGTTCCAGGAGGCCAACCGTAAGTATGGCCGGGACCTGCCCTTGGGCGGCAACCTTGGCATAGGACTGTGGGCCTACCTGGATGACACGGTAGCCAAAGCCGAGAAGGCCCTGCAGCCCCTGTTCGAAGAGCACGTCAAGTTCGCGGCCCCGCTGGGCATGCTCCGCTATACCGACGAGCAGATGAAAGAGGTCGGTCCCGGCGGCGTGGCCCGCCACATCGCAGCGGGTGTCGACTTCCGTGAGACGCTGGATAAGAAGGCCTGGTTCGCCGGGGATTCCGATACCACCGTCGCCTACCTGAAGGAGATCGAACAGAAGTATCCAGGAGTCGAGCAGGTGATGATCGGCTTCCCCATGGGCGAGACCAAGGCCCAATTCAAGGACCAGCTAACCCGCTTCGCCAAGGAAGTTATCCCTTCCTTCAAGGGCCAGAAGATATCGGCATAACCGGACCATTCCAAGTCCTTTTGGCCCGTAGGGGCACGGCAATGCCGTGCCCCTACGCTTTTCTTATGGGCTTCCCTTCCACGGCTCGCCAACATGGTTTCCGGATGCGCGGGTTGTTAACCCGCCACACCCAACTACCAACAACCTTCAATGGCGAAGACGACGAAGGGTGAAGGCGGCGATGTTTTCCCTGAACCAGCGTATGACTACCCAAAGCAACGCGGGTTGAATTCCCGCCCCTACACCCAGCCAAGGCCCTCTCATTGGCACGTGTTTCATTGGACAGTCATTTGGGCTAAACTCCGTGCTGATTCTATGATCCTGATATTCCGAGGTGTCCCGTGCTTTTCCCAAGCGAAGAAACGGACCGGTTGCTGGCCAACTTAAAGAGTGGAAAGCCCTCTCTGTGCGCATATGTATTCAGCCACCCCAACATGGTGGAGGTGGCCGGCATCGCGGGCATCGACTGTTTCATGGCGGACATGATGTTCACCGCCCACGACTGGGATAACATCGCCAATCTGGTGCGGGCCGCCCGTGGCACCGGCATCTCTCCCATGATTCGCGTGCAGTCCTTCCCCTGGGCTGACGGTACGGACCGGCGCACCATATCCGACGCCGCCAGAGCCCTGGCCCTGGGCGCAACCGCGGTAACGGTGTCGGTTGGGTCGGCCCAGGAAGTCAGAGACCTGGTGGGACTCAAAGACGACTGGCACCGTCAGATACATCTACGCAGGTTCTGGACGGCTGAGGAGTTCCCCGAATACGCCGCCAAGACCCGCGCCGGCACCCTGGTCGTCCCCACGGTGGAGAGCGAAGGCGCCCTGAATGAACTGGACGAGATTTTGGCCATAGACGGCATAGAGCTGGTCTGGCTGGCGGCCGGGGACGTTACGAAGATCCTTGGTGTGCCGTTCAAGTACGAAGACCCCAAGGTGATGCGGCTGTTGGAGGGAGCGGTAAAGACCGCCGAGCAGAACGGCGCGTCCATCATGTACAACATGGGCCTGGACTCGCCTGACTTCGATTCGATGGCCGCGGCCGCTAAACGGCTGTTCAACGTTGGCGTGCGGGTTGTGGGTCTAGGGGCCATGGAATGGCATATGCAGATGGCCCTGGAGCACATCCGCAAGAACAGTATCGGCTAGCCGTAAGGGCCCGGCAATGCCGGGCCCTTACGTTTTCCCTCTAACCATTTCCTCAGTGGCCAATCCGCAGGCATCTCGTAGGCGCGGGTTTTTAACCCGCCCCTTCAAATGGTTAAACCGCCCGCATGAGATTGATGATCAAGAACGTTCGCAACGCCGAGTAACTAGTTGCTGTAAAGCCAATCAGGCACCGGACGGCGGTCCCCAGTTGCCCCTCGGGCCAGCGAGTCTTTGAGCACGCCGTACTTGGACCGGAAGGGGCGCACCCGGTTGGTGGCCGCGGTCCGGCCCAGGCCAACCAGGAACATCAGGCTCTTCCCGGCGGCATGGGGTGAGAAGAAGGCGGTTACGGCGTCGTCGAAGAAGGTCATGCCGGTTGCCCCCAGCCCCAGTGAATGGGCGGCCAGGTAGACATTCCCACCCATCACCCCAGCCTCCAGTTGCGCCGCCCGGTAGCCCCGGTTGCCGTACCGGCCCAAAGCCGCATCCAGGTCAGCCATGAAGTAGACCACGGCGCTGGCGTCGGCGCCCAAAGCCTGTTCAAAACACAGGTGCCCGGCCTCGTCCCTGAGCTCCCCTCCTTTCAACATCTCCAGCTCTCCTGAGTCCCTGGAGAAGTAATATGCCCCCGGGGTCAGCCCCTCCACGGCGTTGACGATCAGGTATGGCTCGGTAAGACCGCCACCGAAGTCGGCAGACATGCTTGCCGCTGACGCCGCCAACAGTGCCGTCAGTTGTGACAGAGAGATATCTTCCCGGGCGAAGCGGCGGGTTGATCCCCTTTCAAGCACCGCGTCGCCGAGGCTGGCTGACTCTGCATCTATGACGAAGCGCATCTCCTGGCCGTGGGTGTGGCCCCGCCAATCGTGGACTTCATCGGCTGAGTCTATACGGGATTCGGCATGGAGCTGGTCTGACTCAGGGTAGGCTATCGGGTCGCTGAAGCCCAGGTCACCTGCGTCTATATCTGGCAGGGCCCTCACCACGTAGGGCCTGGCCCCGGCGTTCTGGCCCAGGGCTACCAAGCAGGTGCTGGCTTCCTGCTCTGAGTCCACACCAAGCAGTTTGTCCACGTCGGCGTCCACAAACCCTGCCAATACCCGGGACGGCTGGCCGAGTGAATTGGCCGATGCCAGTAAGTTGGAAAGCACGGTGCCGTTGTCCCAGAAGCAGTAGCGGTAGCCCCGGGTGCGGTACTTCCAAGCGCTGCGCCAGAAGACCGCCGTGCTGGCGATTATGGCAGGGGCCGAAGCCAGCGATTCGTCGGCGGCTGAGCCGGCCAGGTTTCCCCGGAAGTCGCCCTCTCTCAGTTGGGTGAGGGCGTTGTCGGCGGGGGAGTAGTGGTAGACGCCGGCGGCCAGGCCCGGCAGAGCGCCACAAACCAGGTACAGTTCTATGGGATATAGCGCTCCTGCGGACGCTGCAGCCCGGTAGTGGACCTCCCCGGCAACAGCCAAGTCTCGTTTGCGGATCAGCCCGGCAGAATAATGGAGCAGTTGGGCGATCCCTGCCAGGTCCAAGGGGGCAGCGTCCGGGGCTTCCGGGCCCAAGACCGCCTCCAATGCCGGCATGCTAGGGGACGCTGCCTCGGGCAGGGGTATCTGAGTCAGGCCAGGATAGGACTTGTACAGCGGCGGCTTGGTCAGCAGGTTGATGTAGCTCAACTTGGTGGCGTCATGGAACGCCCGTGCCGCTTGTGTGTCACCGTTTGCCAATTCCCGACTCCTTCATTGGATGCTTGATCTTATAGATTCGCGTCACCCACCGTTCGTCCTGAGCCTGTCGAAGGGCGCAGGCGCAACCGTGGTTCTATCCAGCTCACCATGAACGGTTGATGGAGCGAATCTACGATGGTCTGGAGAAACTAGATCGTCCCTTTGTATTCCGGGGCGCGTTTCTCCACGAACGACCGGGCGGCCTCGTGGTGGTCGGGGTGGCGGGAGCTGCGTTCCTCCAGCGCCAGTCCCATGTCCAATGCCAGGTTCAGGTCGTTCCAGACCTTCTTGTTGATGGCGTGCTTGGTTCCCCGGATAGCCATGGCGGGTCCGTTGGCGAGACGTTTGGCCAGGTCCGCCGCCTCTGCCATGAGTTGGTCGTGGGGGACAACTTTGTTGACCAGACCGATGCGCTCGGCTTCGGCGGCGTCGATGATGTCGCCGGTCATCAGCAGTTCTTTGGCCTTGGCCACGCCGATCAGCAGTGGCCAGATGACCGCACCGCCGTCTCCGGCCACCAATCCGGCCTTAACATGGGTGTCGCCGATGCGGGCCTGGTCCGAGGCGTAGATGATGTCGCAGAAGAGGGCGATGGTTGCGCCAAGCCCGGCGGCCACGCCGTTCAAGGCGCAGACGATGGGCTGCTCAACCCACATCATGTTATGTAATATGCGGCGGCCGCTCTGGGAGACCGCGCCCATGGGCCGTTGCTCCAGCACGTTCGACTGTCCGCGTTCGTCCATGGACCGCACATCGCCGCCGGAGCAGAACCCGCGGCCGGAGCCAGTGACCACCACTGCGCTGACGCTGGAGTCATAGGCTACCTCGCCGAAGACCTCTTCCAGTTCCCGGTGCATCGTCCGGTCAACGGCGTTCAGCCGCTCGGGGCGGTTCAGGGTGATGGTCAGGACCGACTCGTCCTGGTCCACCAGCAGGGTTTCGTATTTGTAGTCTGGCATTTTGGCCTCCGTGGTTGGGTTTAGAATGAGCCCGGTTATATGGGTCTATGGAAATCCTGTGAGAATCAGAGTTCGATGATTACGCTGGGACTGGCGCACCGTCCCATGATACGGAGATCTTCTGGCCTCCCTGAATATCCTTTCCTCCGGGTACATTCAACGTAACCCTCACTCCCCAATTGACCCCGTCGTAATTTGTTTCCCAGGTTTTCGGCAACGTTATGGCGATTTCTTCACTATGGGCCTGGTTGTCGGTCAATTTAGTGCTGTTCCCGAATCTCTTGACCGATGACCACAGCGCTTGCTCCATCGGCCCCTTCTCAGTGTGAATTATCTCCCAACTGACCAGCCGCACCACACCTCTTCGAAAATAAAATTCCTCTCGGGAAGCAACATTCACCCGAACCAAAACATCATCGCCGGGGTAGTGTTTCTTATTGTCGACGGTCACGGTCAGGTCGGCGTTAACATCAAATTTTATCTCGTCTAGAACGATCGAAGCGACTATCCAACAGAGAATCACGAGGGCGCCGATCAAAGAGCCGACGGCATAGATGTCATTCCAGGATGCGTTGTCACAGGAGATTCCAAAAACCCCGGTCTCACAAACGATCTTGTATACCAACATTCCGGCTATCCCACCGAGAAAATGGAAGATCGCACTCACCCAGACCATGATCGCAGTGAGGAAGAACCCGAAGATGAAAGCGCCCAGGCTCTTGCCGATCAAGATACTGGCGATCGTGCCGATGGCGACCAATGAAACAACGACGGTGAAGATTGCGGCGGTGTAACCGGAGGCGTAACCCAGCGCTATCCCGAGCGCCGACATGACAACGATCAACGATAGGGCCGTGAGGAATAAATGTCTTCTATTTGCGAGATATCGCCTTTGATGCATGAACACGACCGGCCCGGCTTGGCCAAGCGTAGATCCGTCTCTCTATTGGAAATACGATCGATGGGAAGAAAAGGTTAACCCCCGACCTTCACCACCTCGTCGAATTCCTCTTTGGTGACCGGTTGGATGGACAGGCGCATGCCCTTTCGGATGAGGAGCATGTCTTTCAGATTGGGGTTTTCTTTGATCTCGGCCAGGGTTACCGGGCGGGCCAGGGGGCGTTCGCCCTTGATGTCCACCATGGACCAGATCGGGTTTTCCTGGGTGGCTTTAGGGTCATAGTGCATGTCATCGGGGTCCAGGCCATGGAAGTCGTCATACCCTTCCCGGACGACGCTGGCGATGCCCACCACGGCCATCGGTTTGGCGTTGGAGTGGTAGAAGAGTATCCGGTCGCCCACCTTCATATCGTCCCGCATGAAGTTCCGGGCCTGGTAGTTGCGGACGCCGTCCCATTCGGCCCAGCCGTCGGACTCGTTCATCAGGTCGTCGAAGGAATAGGCGTTGGGCTCCGACTTGAAAAGCCAGTATCTCGTCTCGGGCATACTCGTTCCTCGTAAGCTGTCGGCTTTCAGCCTTCAGCGATCAGCGTAATTTGATGCCGGCGGCTTCCATGTCGAAGCAGCCTTCTATGAGGTCTTCTCTTTCCTGCCTTAAGACATCTTTTCGCACCCGCAGACTGGGGGTGCGGGGGAGTTCGTCTCTGACCTCCCAGTACCGGGGCACCTTGAAGTAGGCCAGGTTGTCGGCGCACCAGTAGACCAGTTCTTGGGGGTCTGGTGTGGCGCCTTCCCGGGGGGTGACATAGGCCTTGACTTCGTCTTCGCCCAGTTCGGAGGGCACGGCCAACACCGCGCAGTCCAGCACATTGGGGTGCCGCTTGACCACGTTCTCCACTTCCTGGGACGAGATGTTCTCGCCGCGGCGGCGGATGATGTCTTTCTTCCGGTCGACGAAATACAGGAAACCGTCCGAGTCCACCCAGCCGAGGTCGCCGGTGTAGAGCCAGCCATCCCTGAGGGTTTCGGCGTTCTGCTCGTCGTTGCGCCAGTATCCGGGCATGATGGCCGGGTTGTGGATGGTGATCTCGCCCACTGTATCCACGCCAACGTGCTCCCCGGTCACCTGGTCGGCGATGCGCACCTGGTTCTCGAAGCCGCCCTGTGGGTGCTGGCGGGGCTCACCAGACGAGCCGGCGCGCCGCTCTTTGCCGATCTTCTCGATGGTCCCGAAGCAGGTCTCGGTCATGCCGAAGCCCACGATGATGTCGGTGGCGAACCGCTCTTGGAAGTCGGCCAGGAACTCCGGCGGGAAGGACGGCGAGCCGTAGAACAACCGGACGGTGTTGTCCTTGTCGTCGGAGGACGGTTCGTTCTTGGCCAGCACGGGCATCATCATGCCGATGAAGTTGACCACGGTGGCCTGGGCCTCCCGCACCTGCCCCCAGAACCGTGACGCACTGAACCGGTCGACCACCACCAACGTCCCGCCGGCAGCCAACGCTCCCATGGTCGAGTAGTACTGGATGTTGGCGTGGTAGTAGGGCAGGCAGGTGAAGAACCGGTCTTCTGCGGTGGCCTGGGTCCAGTGGGCGAAACCCTGTCCGGCGGCCACGTACATCAGGTGCGTGCACATGACGCCCTTGGGGTTGCCGGTGGTGCCCGAGGTGTAGACCAGCATGGATATGTCGTGGGGTGAGACTTCCGGCAGCGAGGCCAGCGGCTCGGCGGCGGCGTGGGCCACGGAGTAATCGGTCCAGCCGCTGGGGGCTGACCCTTCGACTCCCCGCAGCAACTTGACCTCGACGCTGGGCGCTTGTTCGGCGGCGGCTCCGGCGACGTCGGCCAGGGACGGGTCAGTAACAAGGCCCTTGGCCTCGGCGTTGTTCAGGATGTAGGCCATCTCGTCGCGCTTGTAAGCGGTGTTCACCGGGACGCTGATGGCGCCGATGAGTGACAGCCCGAACCAGGAGTAGACGTACTCGATGCAGTTGGGCAGGAACAGGCAGACGCGGTCTCCCTTCTCAACGCCCAACCCGGAGAACATGGCGGCAGCCTTCTTGACCCCACTGAAGAACTCTTGGTAGGTCCGGCTGAGCCCGCCGATCTCGATGAAGGTCTTGCCGGGGTCGCGGGCCACAACCTCTTCCAGGAACTGGCCCAGTGACTGCTCCCAAGGTTTTTGTGTGCCGTTAGAAGTCGAATCGGAAGGCATCTGCTGGGAACCCCAAATATATGTGTGGATGGACGGCCTGAGTCAGTCGTCTGACAGTTTCAAGCCCTTGATGAAAACGCGGTGGAAACGCGGTTGCACCGCCGCAAAGCTAACACCTGGGGCATGACTGGTCAATGGGCCTGTATAATGCCCGGTATGCCAGACTCAGAACAACCGGCAGCGCCGGTTTCAGTTGACCCCACCCGCCTGAAATTAACCAGCGACGATGCCAGTCAGGGTACCTTCATCGGGTTCCGGTGCAATGACTGCGGCACCACGGTCTTCGGCCCCGCTGTTTTCTGTCAGTCTTGCACGTCCCGCGAACTTGAGGCCGTGGAACTGGGCACCAAAGGCATTTTATTCAGCTACACGATAGTCCGCATCCCGCCCGCCGGTTGGCCCGGCGACATCCCCTATGTCCTGGGACAGGTGGAGCTGCCCCAGGGGCCCCAGGTGCTGGCTGAGGTCATCGACTGCGAGCATGACGACCTGAGAATCGGCATGGACGTGGAGATGACGCTCAAGGCCGTCCCGGCCGAGAACGGAGGCCCCGACAAGGCCGTCTACAAGTGGCGTCCGGCGTAACCGATTTCCGATTCCTCTGGCCTGCCCAGGAGAAAAAATGAACAAGATAAAACCCGGCCGCGAGGTCATGGTGGTGGGCGTTGGCCTGCACCCCTTCGGCCGTTTCCCCGAAAAAGACCTGGGCGACCTGGCCATCGAGGCTGTGCTGCCGGCCCTGGAGGACGCTGGGGTCAGGTGGAAGGACATCGCCATCGCCTACTTCGGCCATGTCTACTATCAGGGCATGTCCATCGGCGAGACGACGCTGTCTAAACTGGGTCTGACCGGCGTCCCTATCGTGAACGTCGAGAACGCCTGCTCCAGCGGCTCCACGGCCTTCTGGCAGGCCTACTGGGGCATCACCACCGGGCTCTATGACATGGCCCTGGCTTTCGGAGCGGAGAAGGTGCCGCGCGGCCCGGTCACGGTGACTGCCGAAGACGCCCCAGAGCGGTACATCGGCGGCGACCACATGATGGCCGGCTACGCGCTCAGGGGCAAGCGCTACATGGAGGAGACCAGCGCTCCGGCCACAGCCCTGGCCCAGGTGAGCGTGAAGGCCCGGCAGAACGCGGCCATGAACCCCTTCGCCCACCGCAAGGACACCTACACGGTGGAAGAGGTCCTGAACTCGCGCATGATCGCCGACCCTCTGACCCTGTTCCAGTGCTGCCCCACCAGCGAGGGCGGCGCGGCGGCGGTGCTCTGCGCCCGCGAGGATCTGTCCCGGTACGGCATCGACGAGAGTAGGGCCGTTTCCATCGCCGCGGCTGTTTTGACCTCGGGCGATTACAATGGACGGGGCGCCGACCACTCGGCGTTCAGTCCCTACCGCACGGAGCCGGCGGCGCTCCAGGCCTACGAGATGAGCGGTCTGGGCCCCGAGGACGTTGACCTGGTGCAGGTCCACGACGCGGCTACCATTGGAGAATTACAGCAGGTGGAGGCGCTGCACCTGTTCCCCTTCGGCGAGGCCTGGCAGGGGACGGTGGAGGGGCGCACGGCGCTGACCGGCGATATCCCGGTGAACACCGACGGCGGACTGCTGGCCATGGGGCATCCCTTCGGCGCGTCGGGCATCCGCATGATCCACGAGACGGTCACCCAACTGCGCGGGGAGGCCGGGCCCCGGCAGGTAGCCAACGCCCGCGTCGGCGTGGCCCAATGCTCCGGCGCCGGCGACGTAACCACGGTGCATATCCTCAAGCGGGGATAGAAGCTATCATCTGTCAGCATTCAGCATCCAAAAGCGGACCGACAACCGAAGGTCCTCGATGGGATCGGGACTGACCGCTCTCCCATGCCCTCCTACTTGGTCCTGGCCGCCATGAAAGGCCGCTTCGTCTCCGAGACAGGGAACACCTACGACAACTTCCAGTTCATGGGGTATTCGGACGGCCCCGACGCTAATACCGCCGTAGCCAACTTCTTCGACGAGCCCCCCTACCCCATCCAATGGGGCGACGTCGAATACCTCTGGGCCGAGAGGTTGGCCGACGACCCGGCCAACGGCCACCTTGGAGATTACGAGCGGGTGTACGTGGAGACGCTGCGGGCGCGGTGGGATGGTGGTGGGTAGGTGGTGCCCAAAACAGAGGATATTGCCGGTTGAATTTCAGCGATCGTTGCGTCGGCTGATCAATGATATACCCCCTGCAATCCCACAAACGTCACCACTGCCGACTAGCAGGTTTTCGACCATCGTCTCCAACGATGGTTTTCCCCACTCAAAGCCTCTATCACGCGGTGAGCGGTCGATGTTTGACTCCCGCAGAATGGCTATTTATAGTGCAATTCCTCCACTGGAATGGTTAGTGTCAAAGCGGATGTGGAATGCCCGGCTACGGGTATGAGACTCGGCAAAACATCGATATTATCTGTTCCTCGAAACCCCTGACCGGCTTAGAACTCAAGATCACGATTATTCGACGCAGCTATAGTTTGGTGGTGATTTCAGATGCAAAAACAAGTCCAACAACGAGCGATCCAGGCAATCAGCACCGTAACTTTAAGGGATTACCTCCGCACCAAAACAGCTCTTCTAGCGATAGTTCCTTTGGCGCTTCTGTGGGCAGGAGGCGTGTTACTTGTACTGATCGACCTAGATGTCTGGCGCAACACCGATCCATACGATCGATTGTTCGCGATGGTCATCGTTTTGGGTGCAATCACCTTCGTTTCGATGTTGCCCTATTTTGTCTGGTCAACTTTCGACGTAAGAGAACGTGAACGCATCCAGAACCAGGCCGTCCGGGAGCTCAAAAATCATGGATGGAAGGATCTAGAGAAAGCGATCGCCTTTCATTACAAAGGGGTCCACGACGAAACTCGATATCGGATTCCCGTCTTCGCAGCCACTTCAACAGCCGTTTTCGGTTGGTCGCTATTTATGTTTTCCACTGGGCCAGGGATCGTCATCGAGTTACTGAACGGCACTCCGAGCAGCTTCATTGGCCGACTCGCCGAAGCACATCCAGTTGGATATGGTTTCGTCGGAGCATACCTGTTCGTAGTCGGAACGATGATTCGCCGCTACCATAGAGGCGACCTTCTTCCGAATGTCTTTATCAACGTTGTTTACCATGTCTGGACAGCGTTGAGCGTCGTATTTGTCGTGGGCATCATCTGGGTCTTATTCTTTAACGAGGCCGAATCGTCGTCAGGGATTTTTGTCGTTCGCGACGGTCATCACCAACTCGGACCTAACGAGTTGATGGGGCTTGTGTTGGTAAGTTTCGCAGCGGGCATTGCGCCGTGGCCCACATTGAGAGAGCTTAGACGAATGGCCGGTTCAGCCTGGCGGGGCCTTCCCTACACTGGCCAATCTGAAGACCTTCCGAACCCGGCTCTTCGATTGACCAGTGTGGCCGGGCTCGATGAGTATCATGCACAACGGCTTTTGGAAGAGGGGATCGAAGATGTCACCAACCTCGCCATGGCCGACATCCCAAGATTGATGGTGTCGCTCCGGAGTGGTGGGGTCAGAATACTAGATGAAATTGATCAGGCTTTGTTTATCACCCATGTGGGACAGGACCTTGACGACCTGCGCAAGCTCGGATTTCGTACAGCAAGCGGGCTGGTCCGGGCGTACCTTGGCCCGGGAGTTGAGCCTGACGATACAGCCGGGTTTTGGCTTAAGTACTCCCCTCACTCGCCCTATTTAAAGACGATAGATAAAGGCCTTGAGGCCCGTTTGTACCACTACGTTCAGGCGATGTGGTATCACCCAAATTATCGATGGTTGAAGAAGTTCCGTGGAGAGTCACGCGCAGAGGCTTAAGCAAGTTTCATTTTCCTCCAGGTCTGGGCGATATTGATGAAACTCATGACCCCTTAAGTTCGCTGAACTGAACGTTCGACCTCGTCGATGTGGTCCGTAAAAACGCGCAAATTCATTTCTGAACCGATACAGCGCGTCTGTTTCCCTATTCTCTTTAGTTTGTCCGCTGTAGGCCCGTAGCTGCGTCACTCCCACCAATACCTGCCGAACACCACCAGCCACAAAACCACCTGGCCGGCTGAACTTGGGTAGAATGGTCAGAAGGATTGGGTATTACTGACGTTTCTTGGGAGGTTGGTTGGATGCGGGTTCGGGCGGGTTCTTTGATGATGGTTCTGGTTGTGGCGTCGGCGTTGGCGCTGGCGGCTTGCGGCGGCATGTCGAAGGCGGAGAAGCATTTCAATGCCGGAGTTGAGTTCGAGGCCGAAGGCAGGTTCTTTGATGCCATCCTGGAATACGACCAGGCCATCGGCAATGACCTGAGCTATACGGAGGCGTATACCAACCGGGGCGGCGTTTACCTGGACATGGAGCGCCCTCAATTGGCCATCGTCGACTCGACCAAGGCGATCGAACTAGATCCTGAAAACGCCATTGCGTACGCGAACCGCGGCGGCGCTTACGCGAAGGTATTGGAACTGGACAAGGCACTCTCGGACCTGAACGAAGCCATCAGATTGGACCTCAACATCCAGATTGCCTATGTCAACCGGGGCGGTGTGCTCGCCATGATGGGGGACAAGGAGGGAGCGCTGGAAGACCTGGACCTGGCCCTTCTGATGGTCCCGCGTCACGTTCCAGCTTTGATCAACCGGGCGGGTGTGAACTACGACCTCGGAAATTTCGACCAGTCATTGTCGGACTACAACGAGATTATCCGGCTCGACCCCACCAACGCTTTGGCGTTCGCGAGCCGCGGGTACGGTTATTTCGACCGCGGCCAAGCTGAGCGGGCCATCGAAGATTATGACGAAGCCATAAGTCTCGACCCTGATCTGACGTTGGCGTACACGAACCGGGCCCTTGCCTATTGCTCTCTGGAAAGGGCCGAAGAATGCGAAGCCAACATCCAGATGGCATCTGATCTTGGGATCGATGCCGAGGAACTGAGGCAGTCGATCGAAGAGTGGATCGCCAGCCACCGGTAGAGCACGGCGTGACGGACCAGTCGTTTGTTGCTGTCCCGGCCGCCGCATGGCCCTACCGGGGAATCTCCCTTAGGCCGTCTGCCGCCTATACATCCAGGTCGTAGCCCCCAGCAGGACCGTCATCATCAGCAGGGCCACCCAGACTCCAGTCAGGATGGTGGGCCAGTCCCAGCCTTCCACCACTATGGCGCGCATGGCCTCCATGACGTAGGTCACCGGGTTGATCTTGACCGCCACCTTGAACCAGCCGGAGAGTTGGTCCTCGGGCATGAAGGCGGTGGTGAGGAAGATGAAGGGGAAGAACAATACCCCCGAAGTCTGGGTCACCTGGGCGTTCCTGGTCTTGAGGGCGATCATTATCCCCAAACACGACCACACCAACCCGAAGACGATGGCCAACGCCAGCATGGCGAGGATACCCAATACGCCGCCCTGGAAGTCGACGCCCATGGCCAACGCCATGACCACCACCACCAACGCCTGCAACAGCGCCCGGGTGCCCGAGACCATCAGACTGCCGAACAAGATGGAGAAGCGGTTGATGGGCGCCAAGAGCAGCTTGTCGAAGTAGCCTGACATGATGTCGGTCAGCAGCGCGAACCCCGAGTCGGCCCCGCTGAAGACTACGACTTGGACTATTATCCAGGCGACGAGAAACGCCTGGTAGTCGTTGGTGCCGAACCCGCCCAGACTGATGCTGCTCTCGAAGGTCGCCCCGAAGATGACGAACAACAGCACCGTGATGAACAACGGCGAAAAGACGTTGGCCGGCACAGCCAGCCAGGTCTTGAGGTTCCTCCGGTAGACGTGCCAGGTCTCACTGAAAATAGACGGCATTATTACTGTCTCCCACGCAGGCCCAGCCAGGGGCGCAGCGACTGGGCGAATTCATCGCCGCCGCCGTCGTCATGCCGGATGGTGCGCCCCGTGTAGGTCAGGAATACGTCGTCCAAGGTCGGCTGGGACACAGCCAACTTGGCGATCTCGATATCATTCTCGATGAGCAGTTTCAGCAGGGCCGGCCCAGAGGTTTCGCCGTCGCGCACGTTGACCACCAGCCCCTCTTCGTCCAGTGAATTACCCGACACATAACTCTGCCCCGCCACCAGCGCCGAGGCCTTCTCATATACTTCCTGGCCCGCTGATTCTCCAAGCGAGACCCGCACCACGTCGTCGCCGATCTCCCTCTTAAGTTCACCAGGCGCCCCCTCAGCCACGATCTGGCCCTGGTCGATGATGGCCAGCCGCTGGCAAAGCTGGTCGGCCTCCTCCATCATCTGGGTGGTCAGCAAGATGGTGATGCCCTGACTGTGCAGTTCGTTCAAGTGGTCCCAGATCGCCAAACGGCTCTGGGGGTCCAGTCCGGTGGTCGGCTCATCCAGGAACAGGATGTCGGGCCGGTGCACCAGCGCTCCGGCCAGGTCGATGCGGCGGCGCATGCCCCCCGAGTACGTGCCGACCTTGCGCTTGGCGACATCTGACAGCCCCACTAATTCGAGCAATTCCTCGGCCCTTCTTGACGCCTCGCGGTGGCCCAGCTTGTAGAGCAGGCCCTGCATCACCAGAAAGTCCATGCCCGAGGACAGGTCGTCCAGGCCCACTTCCTGCATGGCGAACCCGATGACCCGCCGAACGTCCATGGACGAATGCTCGATGTCGAACCCGGCCACGCCAACGCTGCCAGAGGTCTTCTTCAGCAGGGTGCTCAGTATCTTGATGGTGGTGCTCTTACCCGCGCCGTTGGGGCCCAGGAACCCGAAGAACTCGCCCCGGCCCACGGTGAAGTCGATGCCCGATAGGGCCTTAACGTCCCCCGGATAGACTTTTACGAGGTCTGCCACCTGGATGATGTTGTCCTGACTCACTCTCTGGGGGCTCCATTTTCTGGTAGATTACCTAGTAAATCACTTGGTACACGTTATCAGATAACGGCTTTGCCGGCCGAACGTCAGAGAACCAGGCAGTCATTTCCGAAACCGTAGTATTATTCCCGTGACCATTTCCTTCCGGTAATCGAATCCAGCGGAGGTTATGCTTTATGGCTAACGATATCGTGGTTGGACCTTTTACTTGTGATGTCAGGCTTCGGCGAGTCGGCCCGATCGAGTTCGTCCGGGAAGAAAGGGATGGCGTGACCTACCTAAGCGCCAAAGATTATCAGCTAGCCTACGAGACAATTCTAAGGTTCGATGATGGCGGACGTCTGCCCATAAAGGCGAAAGTGATGGGCGAAGGCGCCAACATGATGGTGATACGGAACGCCTCGGGCGAACCCTCCAAGATGCGGGGGTGGGTCAGCGGGTCGGTGGAGCTTCTCGATGAGCAGGACCAGGCGATATTCCGGGGTGTCTATAACGATATGAATGCTGTCCACACTCTATCGGGTGATGAGGCGCTGACAGCAACCAGCTCCAATCTCGAGCATTGGCAATCCTGCTTCGGAGAGGGGCAGTATTCAGGTCGGTTCTTCACTTTCCGGGTTGATATGACTCGGGAGTCCGGCGACCTCGTAGGTAAAGCCGTGGGAATCATTGAATAAAGTGACCTCCGCCTAAAAGCGCAGGAAAAGCCAGGTTCAAAGGAAAGGTGAAATGCCCTACGCAGACTTACCCGGCGCCAGACTCTGGTTCAAGGAAACAGGAAGGCACGGCACGCCGGTGGTGTTTCTCCATGCGGCGTCGGGCACCAGCGATAGCTGGGAGCTCCAGGAGCCGGCGTTCATCGAGGCGGGATACCGTTGCGTGGCCTACGACCGGAAGAACTGGGGCCGCTCCGAGTCTCTTGCCCCGGCAGGTTCAGCCGCCGACGACCTGGAAGCCCTGGCCATGCACCTGGGGTTGGACCGCTTCCACTTGGTTTCCACCGCTCTGGGCGGAATCATCGGCCTGGACTACACGGTCGAATACCCCGGCCGGGTGATCAGCCTGACCGTCTCCAGCAGCTTTACGGGGGTGACAGACCAGTCGTATCAGGAAGTGCAGACCCGGCTGCGGCCGCCGGAGATATCCAACCTGCCCATCGTGCTGCGGGAGGTGGGGCCGTCCTACCGGGTGGAGAATCCCGAAGGGGTGGCCAAGTGGCTTGAGATAGAGGAGAACAGCCGCCACGAGATCAGCTCTGAGATGGGGCAAACACCCCACGCTCCCATGACCTACGCCCGCTTGGCTGCCATGAAGACGCCGGTGCTGATGCTGACCGGCGGGGCGGACCTGCTATCTCCTCCAGCCATGATGAAACTGGTGGCCGACCAGATCCCCAACTGCCGGTTCGAGGTGGTCCCCGAAGCCGGTCACGCCGCCTTCCACGAACGGCCGGAGGTCTGGAACCGGCTGGTGCTGGAGTTCATCCGGGAGCACGCGGAGTAGCCGGGCGCTTCGTCATTCCAGCGAAAGCCGGTATCCAGGCAAGTCACATCTTCCGGTTGTTGGACGGTTTGCCGGCAGCCGCAGCCCCCACCCTAACCCTCCCCCACGTCCTTCCGCGGAAGGACGTGGGGGAGGGGATTGTTCCCGTCATTCCAGCGAAAGCCGGAATGACGATACGGGCCGCTCATGGTGAGCCTGTCGAACCACCTGCCCTCGACCAGCCGTGTTCCTGTAAGGCGTCCTTCGACAGGCTCAGGATGAGCGGTTACCGCCGCGCCACGGAGTGATGACGCTTGCGAAGCCCGGGTTCAGCGGCTGCTGGCCGCGGCGGCGCCCAACTCACGGATGGCGGCCTGGGTCTCAGGAGTAGGCGGCTTGCCCTGCTCGACCACATGGGACACTGCAAAGGCCCGGTCGACATCTGCCATGACAGCTTCGTCGGACTGGTCGATGTCGATCGGGATGCTGATCTGGGCCCATGACGTGTGGCCGGTCAGCCAGAATATCTCGACCGGGTTGTTCTCGGGATCACGGAAGTAGCATCCGATGGCGCTGGCGTGGGTGACGAGCCGGTCTATGTGGTATCCCTTCTCATCGATGCGCCGCTTGAAATCACGGAGATCGTCGAGGGAATCCACGCGCATGGAGATCTGCTGGATCCAATGCGGGTCGTCCAGCGAAGGCCGGCCGACCATCAAAGCGATCTCGTGATCATTGGCCTCCGGATCGGCGCTGAAGAAGGCCGCATTCTCACTGACCTTGGTCAGCTGCATGCCAATGAAATTGGCATAGAAATCCTTCATCAGCTCCAAATCTTGAACATAGAAGCCGATATGCCCGAGTCCGTTAACTTTGGCTGACATTTGCATCTCCTTCACGTTCTCTTCCGGATGCCGATCCGCCCTTTTCACTGAGCCTTATTGCGGAAAATGATAACCAAACCCATAAGGTCTGTCTATCGTGGCGGGAGCGCCTGATCTCCCTCGTTTAGCTGGGCTCCCCCGTCATTCCGGCGAAGGCAGGAATCCAGGCAAGCCGCATCTGCTGGTTGTTGGACGGTTTGCCGGCAGCCGCAGCCCCCACCCTAACCCTCCCTCCTTCCGCGGAAGGATGTGGGGGAGGGGATTGTTCCCGTCATTCCGGCTTTCGCCGGAATCCACTGCGCC
>CAYXDE010000047.1:0-25146 GCA_964463525.1 uncultured Dehalococcoidia bacterium
GATCAAGAGACGGACCATCAACCAGCGGGCGCGTCCCATCATGAGAGTCGTCACCCCATCCGCCTAAGGCCAAATTCCAGTGCGGCTACGAGCCGGAACTCTGACCTGGGAAGGGCTCGGCAGGCGTGGGCATCGGATAGCTCTGCTGCTCTTTCTCGATGTATTCCAAGCGCCCGGCAACATCGCGCACCTGGGGCCGGTCCGCGTTGCATTGAGGACAGTGCGCCAGCTCCTTAGTGAAGAGCATCATGTTGTCCTTCTTGACCGACATCCTTTCGATCTCGGCGCCGCATTCCGCGCAGGAGCTGACTATTTCGACATCAGTTATGGGCATTTAGGATCACAGTTCCATGCTGTCGGCCAGAATCTCCAACACGTCCTTGGCTTCCTTCTCGTCGGCCAGTCCCTTAGCTTGGATGCCTTCGTCCATCATCTGGGCGCAGAAGGGACATGAGACGCCCACGGTATTGGCTTCGGTCTCCAAGAACTGATCGGTCCGGGCGTGGTTGACCCGGGTGCCTTGGCTTTCCTCGATCCACATGTGGCCGCCTCCTGCGCCGCAGCAGAAGCCTCGTTCGCGGCAGCGGGAACCCATCTCCACCAGTTTTAGTCCGGGGATGGCCTTGGCCACGTTGCGGGGCTCGTCGTAGACGCCATTGTGCCGGCCCAGGAAGCAGGAATCGTGGTAGGCCATGGTCACGTCCATCATCTTCACGGGCTTGATGCTGCCCTTGCCGATGAGTTGGTCGACGAACTGGCTGTAGTGCAATACCTCGAAGTTTCCGCCGAACTGGGGGTACTCGTTCTTCATGGTGTTGAAGCAGTGGGGACAGATAGTCACCACTTTCTTCACGTTGTAGCCGTTCATGGTCTCGATGTTCTGTTGCGCCAGTATCTGGAAGAGGTATTCGTTCCCCATACGCCTGGCCGGGTCGCCGGTGCAAGTCTCTTCGTCGCCCAGGATGGCGAAGTCCACGCCGGCGGCCTTCAGCACCTTGGCCATGGACCGGGCGATGGCTTGGCTCCGTTGCTCCAATGCGGGTGTGCAGCCAACCCAGAACAGCACCTCGGCGTCGGGTTTGTCGGCCAGGGTAGGCACGTCTAGTCCCTCGGCCCAGTCGGTGCGGGAATACTGGGTGCCGCGCCAGGGATGCCCGCGCTGCTCCAGACTGAGCAGGGCGTTCATGGCCGTCTCGGGCGCCTTTGACTCTTCTAGGATCAGGTAGCGGCGCATGTCCATGATGGTCGGGACGTGCTCCACCGTAACCGGGCATTCTTCCATGCAGGCGCCGCAGTTCAGGCAGTCCCAGATGGAGGTATCAGAGATGACGCCTTCCAGCAATGGCGAAGGCTCAACATGGTCCGCATTGCGCTCACCCTGATGGCCGATCGCCACCATGTGGTCTTTGATGCCTTCAACGATGTGCATAGGCGAAAGCTGCTTGCCGGTCAGGTTGGCCGGGCAGGCATCGGAGCAGCGGCCGCAGACGGCGCAAGCGTAGCCGTCCAATAGCTGCTTCCAGGTGAAGTCTTGCACGCGGCCTGCGCCGAACTTCTCGGTGTTCTCCAGGTCTATCGGAGCGAGAGCCCCTCTGGAATCCAAGGTCCGGAAGAAAGCGTTCACCGGAGCGGCAAACATGTGCATATGCTTGGTGAACGGGATGTAAACCGTGAAGATCAAGATGATGGACAGGTGGCTCCACCAGAAAACACCCTGAAGGGTGTTGGCGGCGCCTACGCCCAGACCCCAGTCGGTGAACAGGTCACCCAGCGCTTTGCCGATCCAGACCTCTGCCTCAGGGCCGTGGCCGCCCTGGGCCACCCAGAAAGCGTGGGTCAGGATGGTGGATATCATCAGACCCAAGATGAGGACAACTATGATCAGGGCGTCGGAGTGCCGGGTCAGGTCGTAACTGAGGCGGCGGGGCGTCAGCACCCACCTGCGGACGAAGGCCCAGACCAGGACCACGGCCAATACCGCGGCCATCAGATCAAGATATCTGCTGTAGACCAAAACCCCGGTCTCAGTAAGCAGCCACTCGGGGAATCCACCCTTGGCCGACCCTACGAAGATGAATATCCCGTAGCTAAGCATGAAGGTCAGGAAGCCCCAGAAGATGGTGGCGTGACCGATGCCGGCGTAGTCGCCGTACTTGACCCGCTGGAGGACCTTCCGTTGACCTAGGGAGATTAAAAGCGCGCCCCAAAGCCGTTCCAGAGGCCGGTCGAACCGGGCGTCTTCTTTACCCTGTAGCACCAGGCGGACAACCCTGTAATAGAAGGCGTAATGGAAGACCGCCAGGGCCAACCCCAGCAACACGAATACCCCGACCCATAGCGGCAGGGAACCTATATCTCCAGGAGGGACCACACTCAACACCCGCTTCGCCGGACGGACACTCGTCCGGGCAGTATTTCACCTGATAATCTGTTTGCTAATGGCACCCAGTTTAGCACGATTCAGGCGCGGCTCACGTGTGCGGGCCGCGCCTGAATCTTTGGGTTCAGAGTGGCCTTGGGTAAGGGGTTGGTTGGGTGACTGGCTTTCACCCACACTCTGGTCCTCCCCCTGGAGGGAGAGGGAACGATTCCTTCCCCCGTTGTGAGGAAGCCTAGAAATTTTTGATCCGGGGGATGACTTCCCGGCCCAGCAGTTCGATCTGCTTCAGCACTTGCTCTTGGGGCATGCCCGGCCATTGCATGCGGCAGATCATGTGGTTGACGCCCAGTTCTTCGCCGTAGCGGCGGAACTCAGACACGATGTCGTCGGGGGAGCCCAGCAAGAAACGGTCTTTGGCCAGGTCCTGATACGGAACGCTGAAACTCTCTTCGCCGGGCAGGGCTTTGTCCTGGCCCCAGTCGGCGTAGGCCTTGTACTTGCCTTCAAGGAACGGCTGACTCTCGATGAAGGCCGTTTCCCGGTCCTGGGCCACGTACATCTCCCGCATCATGGGTAGTTCATCGGGGACCGGGTTGCCGAACTCCTCCAACGCTGCTTTGTAGCGGGTCCACTGGTCGGCCACCATCGGCACCGTGGCATGGGGGTTGATCAACCACGGATAACCCCAGCGGGCAGCGCGGCGGATGGCCACGTCATTGTTGGCGGCCACCCAGATGGGCGGCGGATTCTGGACGGGCCGTGTGCTGATCTTGGACTTGGGCACGGTGTAGTACTTGCCGTTGAACTCTACCTCTTCTTCGTTCCAGAGCCGCTTGATCAGGTCCATGGCCTCGTTGAACCGGCCGACCCGTTCGCCGCGCTGAACGCCGAATGCGGTGTACTCCTCGTCCCTGTAACCCAGTCCAACGCCGAAGACGAACTTTCCGTTGGTGATGGCATCCAATGTTGCGATGCTCTCCGCCAACTCCACGGGGTTGTGCAAGGGGACCAGGATGACAGTGGCGGCCACCTGCATGTCGCCGGCGTCGGCGGCCAGCCGGGACAGCAGGGTGAAGGACGTGCTCATCTGATAGGGCGCGGCCAGATAGTGCTGACCGGTGGCGATAAGACTGAAACCGGCATCACGGGCAGCCCTCACCTGCTCAGCGCTGTCTTGAATTTTCTGCGGCATGGACTCGCCGGGCAGGTATTGGTTGGTGACGAAAAATCCTAGTTTCAATGGGTCTCCTCTTCGGGCGGTCTGGAATCGGCTGTGGACTCATATAAAAGGCATACGATAATCACACACACCATGCAATCTAGGCATGTATTTTAGTCCGTGAGGAATTTGCGGACAACCCTAAAAACCCCTTGCCACGCCTGGGGATAAGCAGTAGAATCCGCGTCTGACTCCCGGTTCTTTAACGCGACTAATATGGTAGGAGTAGCATGAAGATCGCACGCTTCCGCAGCAATGGACGGACCGCATATGGGGTGGTCCAGGGTGATGAGGTGGTGGAGATTCGGGGTAGCATTTTTACTCGTTTTCGGATGACCGATACCAAGCACCCGCTGAAGGACGTGAAGATCTTACCTCCTACTGAACCTTCGGAGATCTGGTGTCCCGGCCTCAATTTCGCCAACCACCTGGAGTTCGCGGCCGGCGTTTTGGGTGACGACGACCCCACTGTTCCGGAGCATCCAGAGCCTTGGATCAAGGCCAGAGGCTCTCTCACCGGCACCGATGAGCCCATTATCCTTCCCAGCGACTCAACCGACGTCCATTATGAGGGCGAGGCCGTGGCGGTCATCGGCAAGATCTGTCACCGGGTGACTCCCCAGGAAGCTCCCAAGTACATCCTGGGATACACCTGCGGTAACGATGTCAGCGACCGCACCTGGCAGAAGGACGACTGGACGTTCTGGCGGGCCAAGGGCGCTGACACGTTCGCTCCCGTCGGCCCCTGGATCGACACCGAAGTAGACCCACAGAATCTGGATATGATCGTCCGTCTGAACGATGAAGAGGTGCAGCACGGCAAGACCGAGGAGATGCTGTTCACCTTCGCTGAGATCGTCAGCTACATCAGCCAGCAGGTGACTCTCCGGCCCGGAGACCTGGTGTTCTCCGGCAGCACCGGAGTTACCGTAGCATTGAAACCCGGCGACCATGTTGACGTTGAGATTCCCAACATCGGCATCCTCAAGAACACCGTTGAGGCCGAAGCCGCTTAGGCCGTCACAGGCGCTCTCCAAACGGGTGTGTTCACAAGCTAAAGGGCACGGCAATGCCGTGCCCTTTAGCTTGTGAACTGGGTTCGGTTAAGTTGCCCTACGATCGAACCTATGGGGCCGCACTCCTCCTGAGAATCTGATGTCTGCGGAAAGAGTTCTGGCGTCCTAAGTTGGACAGGACAGACCAGCGACAACGTCAAGTCGAATCTTGATAATGAGGTTATTCCCATTCGACGCGAAACGCGCATCCCCATCAAGACCAATGAGGCATTGGGCCTCGTTATGATTCTGGCGCTGCTGTTTCTGCTGGCTGGCTGCTCGCGGCAGGCCCGGCCAACGGACACGGTCACTACCGGTCCGGTTTCTTCTCTGTCAACAACCAGTCAGAGCGTAATAAACTCTCCATATGCAGGCCAAGAGACGAGAAAGATCAAGGCCTTATCGGAGGAAGATATATCCGGCCTGCTCTCGGGGTCCGGAACACCTTTTGGCGGCATGGCGAAACCGGCTGAACTGAATGGATATCCCGGTCCTCGCCACGTTCTCGACGCCGTTTCGGCCGGTGAGTTCAAGGTATCAGACCGGCAACTGGAAGACATCGTAGCCCTCTACGAATCCATGCGCTCGGCAGCTATCGTGATTGGAGAGGAGATAGTCGAGTTGGAAATAGAGGTCGATGAAGCATTAGCCGGCCAGAGTATCACCACCGACCTGCTCCAAGGAAACATCCACAAGGTCGGCCAACTGTACGGCCAGCTGCGGCTGGTCCACCTGGAGTCCCATCTATCGATGATTGCCATTCTCACGGAGGACCAGGTTGAACGATACAACCAGCTGCGGGGTTATACGTCCGGCGGGCCGTGTGACAACATCCCCGAAGGGCACCCAGCCGAACTCTGGAAAAAGCACAACAATTGCAGTTAGCGTCAATCATGACGGGCCGGGAAGCAGGCATCTGAAGAACGTAGGGGCACGGCAATGCCGTGCCCCTACGTTCTTCCATAGGCCGAGACTATCTAGTAACTCAGCATTCCTGTCAGGGCCTTGACCCCGCCACGGGGGCCCACCACCGCCAGGCGCATCTTGTCGTCGCTCAAGAACTCGTTTGCCACCCTAGATATGTCCGAAGGTTGGACGGCGTCTAGGAAGCCAACCACCTCGTCCGGGGTGCGGACACTGTCCTGAAGGAGCTCCTGGGCGCCCAGCCAAGACGCGACCGACCTGGTGTCCTCCATCCGCAGCAGCAGCCGTCCCTTGGTGTATTCCCTGGCTTTGTTCAGCTCCTGCTCGCTGGGGGTCTCGTGCATGCCCTGGAACTCTTGGACGATGGTCTTCACCGCTTCATTGGTCTTGCTGGGTTCCACGCCGCAGTAGACGACCAGGGAACCAGTGTCCCGGAAGTTGCTGGTGGAGCTATGCACGTCATAAGCCAGGCCGCGTTCTTCCCGGAGACTCTGGAAGAGACGGCTGCTCATGCCGTCGCCCAAGATGGTGTTCATCAGGTTGAAGGAGTAACGGTCCGGGTGGGATAGCGACATCCCCGGAACTCCAAGACACATGTGGGTCTGATCGCTGCGGCGGCGGTCTACTTTGACCAAACGGCCGTCAGCCCCGTCGGTAGCCAGCTCCCAGTCCAAGGACTGGAGAGGCTTCCAGTCTTTGGTGGTCTCGGCCAGCATGTCCACCACTTCTTCGTGGGTCACGTTTCCCGCGACCGCCACGACCGTGTTGGCCGGGTTGTACTGCTGGTGCATGTACTCCCGGATGTCCTTCTGTTGAATGTCGGCCACCGTCTCTAGCGTTCCCCCTACATCGCGGCCCATGGCTTGGTCCGGCCACATGGCCTCGTCGATAAGCAGGTCGACCCGGTATGACGGTTGGTCATAGGTCATCCGCAGCTCTTCCTGGATCACCTCGCGCTCTTTCTCCACCTCCTCGGGGTCGAGGATGGAATTGAGCACCATGTCCATGAGAACGGCAAAGGCGGTCTTGTAATGGGGAAGGGCAACCTTGCACCAGAAGACCGTCATCTCCCGGTCGGTGCTGGCATTCATCACCCCACCGACGCCCTCGATGGCCTCGCTGACCTCACGTGCCGTGGGCCAGTTCTCGGTGCCCTTGAATGGCAGATGCTCTATGAAATGGGAAACGCCGGCCAATTCGTCGGACTCGTATCGCGATCCGGCTCCAACGCAGATGACCATGGAGACCGACTGGGTATGGTCCATGGTGGATGTCAGAACGCGCAGTTTGTTATCCAGTACAGAACGTTGGTACATGTACTCCTCAGGGTGTGCTTAGGGTTTAAGCAAGTTGGAAGTTAAGACTTGAGCCAGTCCACGTCGCCGGACAGGTCTGCCGGATGATCGCGGGAGGAGAAGTCTGCGTGGCGGCGGCGGGCCTCGCCGATGGTCGTGTCATCGCCGTGGCCGGGATAGACGGCGGTGTCATCGGACAGGGTCAGCAGCTTGCTCTGGATGCTGTTCAGCAGTTGGACGAACGCCTCCGGACTGCGGGACTTGCCCGGTCCGCCGGGGAAAAGCGTGTCGCCAGAGAACAGGTGCTTTCCGACCAGGAAGCAGGAGGCTCCATCGGTATGGCCGGGGGTATTCAGGACCTGAAGTTCCCGGTTGCCGAACTTGATCACCTTGCCGTCGGTCAGGTCGAGTTCCGGAGGCCGGGGCAGGGCATGGGCGTCGGCAGGGGAGATGCCCACGGGAGCGTCAACCTTGCCGGTGATCTCGCCGAACCCGGCAAGGTGGTCGCCGTGGTTATGGGTGATCAATATGGCCTTGATATTCTCATCGCTGATGGCCCCCAGCAGTTTCTCTGGCTCCCCTGGGGTGTCGATGAGTATGCATTCGTTGGTCTCGGGGCAGGTGACCAGGTAGCCGTTATTCATCATGGCGCTCATACCGGCAACCTTGGTTATCTTTACCTCGCCGTCATAGTGCAATGCCATTTTGCTTCTCCCGATGTTCGTCTTGAGTTATCTTTTCCCGACTTATTGATTCTATCAGAGCAGGGTTTTAGCGCTGGTTAATCCCCGGCCGCCGCGCCTGCCGGCTCTTTGGCCTTGGGTTTGGCCGGTGACTTGGTTGTCTTCCGGGCGGCGGTTTTGGCTTTGGCCGGAGCGGCGCGACCGGTGGACTTCAGCAGCCGCTTCAGGTACTTGCCGGTGAATGACTTGGCGTTGGCGGCCAGTTGTTCCGGGGTGCCGGTGGCGATGAGCTTGCCGCCCTTGTCGCCAGCCCCAGGACCCAGGTCTATCAGCCAGTCGGAATTCTTAATCACATCCAGGTTGTGCTCGATGAGTATGACCGTGTTGCCGGTATCCACCAGGCGGTGCAGCACACCCAACAGGGCGGCGCAGTCGGAGAAGGAGAGGCCGGTGGTCGGCTCATCCAGCAGATAGACCGTTTTTCCGGTGGCGCGGCGTGACAGCTCGGTGGCCAGCTTCACCCGTTGGGCTTCGCCGCCGGACAGGGTCGTGGCGGGCTGCCCCAGGCGGATGTAGCCCAGTCCCACATCCCGCATGGTCTCCAGTTTCGGCTTGATGCGCGGGAAGTTGATGAAGAACTCCAATGCCTGGGCAACCGTCATGTTCAGCACATCGGCGATGCTCTTGCCCCGGAGGGTCACTTCGAGGGCTTCCCGGTTGTAGCGGGCTCCCTGGCAGATCTCGCAGGGGACCGTGACATCGGGCAGGAACTGCATCTCGATCTGGTTGTAGCCCTCACCCTGGCAGGCCTCGCAGCGGCCTCCTTTCACGTTGAAGGAGAACCGTCCCGGCGCATAGCCACGCACCCGGGCCTCGGGAAGGCTGGCGAACAGGTCCCTGATGGGCGTGAAGGCGCCGGTATAGGTGGCCGGGTTGCTCCGGGGGGTACGGCCGATGGGCGACTGGTCGATGTTCACGACCTTATCCACGCCTTCCATGCCGAGCACTTCTTTATGGGTCCCCGGAAGATCGCGGCCCTTGTTGATGAACTGATTAAGCCTCTTGTAGAGAATCTCGTAGACCAGGCTGCTCTTGCCGGACCCAGAGACTCCAGTGACGGAAACCAGTCTTCCCAAGGGGAATTTCACGTCGATGTTTTTGAGGTTGTTCTCCTTAGCGCCCTTGACGACGATCTGCTCGCCGTTGCCCTTGCGCCGTTTCTCCGGCAGAGGCACGACCTCACGGCCGCTGAGATAGGCTCCGGTCAGTGAGTTGGGATTCGCCTCGATCTCAGCAACGGTGCCGGTGGCGACAACCTCGCCGCCATGCTCTCCGGCGCCGGGACCAAGGTCAGCGATGAAGTCGGCGGCCCGCATCATGGCTTCGTCATGCTCGACGACCACGACGGTGTTTCCCAGGTCCTTCAGGCGGGACAGTGTGCCGATCAAGAGATGGTCATCGTGGGGGTGCAGTCCGACGGTGGGCTCGTCGCACACATAGAGCACGCCGGTCAGTCCCGAGCCGATCTGAGTTGCCAGACGGACGCGCTGGGCCTCGCCGCCGGACAGGGTGCGGGCCGTGCGGTCCATGGTCACGTAGTCCAGCCCGATGCCCTCCAGGAAATTGACCCGTCCCTCGATCTCTTTCAAGACCTGGTTGGCGATGGTTTTTTCCCGGGTAGTCAAGACCTTCTTCGTATGAGGGCCGGGCGCGTCGGGATCGATCTCCCTGATCCATTCGGCGGCCTGCCCGATGTTCTTGGCGCAAACGTCCATGATTCCCAGTCCGCAGACCTTGACCGAGAGGGCCTCCGGCCGCAGCCGTCTGCCGCCGCAGGACTGGCAGGGGCGTGCCGACATGTACCGCTCGATCTGGTGGCGCATGTAGTCGGACTCGGTCCGCTTGTAGCGGCGCTCCAGGTTGGGAATCACACCCTCGAATTTGGTGTCCCACTCATAACTCTGGCCACGGTGGGTGCGGTGACGGACAGTGACCTTCTTCTCGTCGTTGCCATAGAGGATCAGGTCGATATGCTTCTGGTCGAGGTCTTTGACCGGGGTTTTCGAAGAGAAGCCGTTGGCCTGGGCCACCGACTCCATCAGGCTGATGTACCAACTGCTAGAGGGGCCGCCGCGCGTCCAGGGGGCGATGGCCCCTTGGGACAGGGATAGGTCTCTGTTGGAGATTATCAGCTCGGGGTCCAGAGACAGCTTGAAGCCGAGCCCGGTGCAGTCACTGCACGCGCCGTGGGGGCTGTTGAAGCTGAACGTGCGGGGCTCGATCTCGGGCAGGCTGGTGTTGCACTTGGTGCAGGCGAACTGTTCGGAGAAGACGAGCGTCTCGCCGTCCTCGATATGGGCTTCCACCACGCCCTCACCCTCGCGCAGAGCCGTCTCCACCGACTCGGCCACGCGGCTCAACTCGGTGTCGGGGCGGACTATCAGGCGGTCTACAACCAGTTCGATGTAATGCCATTTCTTCCGGTCCAGGCCCAGATCGCCCATCTCTTCAAGCATGAGGACCTCGCCGTTTACCCTGACACGAACGAAGCCGGCATGCCGGGCGGCCTCAAACACGTCCCGGTGCTCGCCCTTTTTGCGGCGAATCTTGGGCGCCATAAGCGTGATCCGGCTGCCCTCTTCCAGACTCATGATGGAGTCGACTATCTGGGAGATGGTCTGTCTTTCCACAGGGCGGCCGCACTTGGGGCAATGGGGCAGGCCTACCCTGGCGAAAAGCAGGCGCAGGTAGTCGTATATCTCCGTTACGGTCCCCACCGTGGAACGGGGGTTGTGGGAAACGCCTTTCTGGTCGATGGAGATGGCCGGCGAGAGACCTTCGATATAGTCGACGTCGGGCTTGTCCATGCGGCCCAGAAACTGCCGGGCGTAGGCCGATAGGGACTCTACGTAGCGGCGCTGGCCTTCGGCGTAGATGGTGTCGAAAGCCAGGGAACTCTTGCCGGAACCGGATACTCCGGTGATCACCACCAGCTTGTCGCGGGGGATGGTGATGTCTACATTCTTGAGGTTGTGTTCGCGGGCGCCTTTAACGTGGATAAAATCCTGGGGCATACAGCTCCACCCTCACCCAAATACTGACCGATGATGCGAGCCCACATTGTAACATCGTTATGACAATCCAGGCCCTTCCGGATGGGCTGGATGGCGTGCTATACTTTGGGTGTAGTTTTGTGCAATATCGCGCGATATAGTGCTTAAGTGGGATATTTAGGCCTGCAGATGACACGGGATAACAAACAACAATCTTACCGGGGCTCCACCGATCAGCGCTTGCTGCTGGAGCACATACCGGAAGACCCGGCAGTCGGGTACTCCGAACTACTCCGGAAGACCGGATTATCTGGGGCTGATATTGACCGGGCATTGATGGAACTAGAGAACCTTGGCGTCATCAACTCAAAGAGGACCGTCGATGAAGTGCTCTACTGGCGGGCCGAATCCGCGCCGGCAAAAGAGTGGTACTCCGTTGAAGATGCCGCCAAGTACCTGTCGGTCTCCAAGCGCACAGTGCAGCAACTGATCCGCGACGGAGAGATGGTCGCGTACCGGGTTGGCCGGGGCGGGCACCGAAGGATCCGCCGCGTGGACTTGGACGGCCCCATGCACCGGGAGGACCCGTCTGGCCTGGAGGAATTGGGAGGGGCCGAAGACCCCGTGTTGTCTGAACTGTGGGACAACGAGCAAGATGCTGCTTACGACCGATTATAGGCGAGGCGATATCGCCTTGGTGAGATTCGTATTCGCCTCTGAAACGGGAGCCAAACGGCGGCCGGTGCTGCTTCTTAGCTCTGAGGAGTACATCGATGGACGGCAGGAAGTCATAGTTGCGGCGATAACCAGCAACACGCGACGGCTGCTAGAAGGCGATTATCTGATGGAGGACTGGGAAGAGGCTGGACTTCTGTTTCCTTCCGTCACCACCGGCATACTAAGGACCATCAAACAAAGTATGATTGAACGGAAGATGGGAGAAGTCTCCTCGAGAGATTTCTCAGAGATCGAGTCTAACCTGGCGCAGATACTGGAGTTGAACAGTTAAACAATGAGCCGTGATCTATTTGGCCCTCGCAGGGCGTTCATCGGTGTGGTCCACCTTCTACCGCTGCCCGGTTCACCGCGTTGGGGTGGCAGCATGAAGGCGGTGATCGACCGCGCCGAGGAGGAAGCCAACATCCTGGAACAGGGTGGGGTTGATGGGATCATCGTGGAGAACTTTGGCGACGTTCCCTTCCGCACCGGCCGTCTCGACCCTGAAACCGTCGCCGGCATGACCGTGGCGGTGGAAAGGGTGGAAGAGGTAGTGAAGGTCCCCGTCGGGATCAACATGCTGCGAAACGACGCACTATCGGCTCTGGGAATCGCCGCCGTCACCGGTGCTAAATTCATCCGGGTGAACGTCCATTACGGCGTGATGGCCGCGGAAGAAGGATTGATCGAGGGCGAAGCATTCCAGACCATGCGCCACCGGAAAGACTTGGGTTCGGACGTGCAGGTCTTGGCCGACGTTCTGGTGAAGCACGCCGTGCCTCTGGGATCGGTCGACCTGGGTCTGATGGCCCGCGAGACCGCCCAGCGGGGACTGGCCGATGGCTTGATCGTCTCCGGCGCGGCCACCGGCCTGGAAACAGCCAGTTTCGATGTGTCTGTTGTGCGGCGCGCGATGCCCGAGGGCCTGGTGCTGGTGGGCAGCGGAGTCAACGAAAGCAACATCTGGCGGGTGATCGAACACTCGGACGGCGCGATCATAGGCACCAGTCTGAAAGAGGGCGGGACAGTCACCAACAAGGTTGACCCCGAACGGGTGCGCCGGATGAAAGATATATTCGACACACTGCCTTAGTTCAAGGCTGTCTTCGAATCTCCACCCCGGCTTCCCTTTCAAGTAGCCGCGCCACCCCTGGCATATCAAGATCGCCGAACCCAGCTTCTGCGGCTTGAGTGAAGAGCTTGTAGGCCACGTCCCCAGCGGGAGTCGGAGTGTCTATGCTCCGGGCCAGTTCTTGGATCAGCCCCAAGTCCTTTAGGATCGTCCGCACCGGAGCACGGGCGTCTTCGTAGGTCTGGTCCAGCATCACTTCGGCGTTGCGGTCCAGCATGAAGCTCTGTCCCCAGCCGGAACTGACCAACTCGTAGACCAACGCCGGGTCGGCCCCCGACTTGGCTCCCATGAGCATCGCTTCGGCGGCGGCCAAGGTATGGACTCCGACCAATAACTGATTCACCAACTTGACCGTGGTGCCCGTGCCGGTGGGACCGGTGTGCCGCACCGTACCGCCCATGGCGTCGAAGGCAGGCAACGCGGCGTCATAGGCTTCTTTGGGCCCGCCGGCCATGATAACCAGGGTGGCGTTCTCAGCGCGTTCGGTGCCACCGCTGATGGGAGCATCCAGGAACATGGCTCCTTTGGCCTCGGCAGCTTCAGCACAGGCCTTGGATGTACTGATTCCCACCGTGCTGTGGTCGACGATGATCTGGCCGGCTCTGGCGTTGGCCATAACCCCATCTGGGCCCAAGAAGACGTCTTCCGAGGTGGCGATGTCGGGCAGACAGGCCAGGACGATGTCGCACGACTGAGCGACCTCAGCCGCGGACGTAGCGGGGGTTGCCCCGGCGGCGGCGATCTCTTGGACCTTGGGTTTGCTGCGGTTGTGAACGGTCAGGTCGAAGCCCGCTTTCAGCAGGTTATAGCTCATGGGCAGGCCCATGCGTCCCAGGCCTATGAACCCTATCTTCTTATCAGTCATGGTCGTTCTTTCTGAGTAACAGATATTCCCTCTCCCGCTTGCGGGGAAGGGTTAGCGCGGGGGCGATGCTTCTCTTCCAAGAGTAGTTGACGGGCAAGTGTGGCCCCCATCCTAACCTTCCCCCTTGCGAGGGGGAAGGGACTTTGGTTTGGGTTGGGTTAAACCCCTAGGTCTTTGGATACTTGGTCGAAGACTTTGTCCATGATCGTGACCAGGTCATCAACCTCGCTGGAGGTGATGCAGAGGGGCGGGGCCACGTTCATGCGGTCGCCGCCGCGGAGCAGCAGGCCGTTCTCGGCGAAGCCTTGAGTGATGCGGTTAGCCAGGTCGGCCGAGGCGGGGAAGTATTCCTTGGTCTCGCGGTCGGCGACGATCTCGATGCCGCAGAACAGGCCCAGGCCGCGTACATCGCCGATCATCTTGTATTTGTCCTTCATCTCTTTCAGGCCGTCCAGCAGGTATGCGCCCTGCTTGGCCGCGTTGGCGACCATTCCCTCTTCTTCCATTATCTGAATGTTCTTGAGGGCGGCGGCGGCAGCGACGGGGTGGCCGCCGAAGGTAATAACGTGTTTGAAGGATGCCTTGGGACTGCCGACGAAGGCGTCTGAAATCTCGCCCCGGGTGATGCAGCCACCCATGGGGATGTAGCCGCTGGTGATTCCCTTGGCCACGGTCATCATGTCGGGCACCACGCCCCAGTGCTCGGTGGCGAACATCTTGCCGGTGCGGCCGAAGCCGGTGATCACTTCATCCGCCACCAGCAGGACCCCGTACTTATCGCATATCTCACGCAGCCGGGGCCAGTAGTTGTCGCCGGGCACCACACAGCCAAGGGGACTGGAGATGGGTTCCGCGAAGACGGCGCCGAAAGTCTCAGGGTCGTGGAACAGCATCATCTCTTCGACGGCGTTGACGCACAGTTCCGCGCACTCCTCAGGGGTCTGGCCGCCGTACTCGCACCTATAGGGAAGCGGCTGGGGAACGTGGAATACGCCGGGCATCAACGGTTCGTAGTCGAGCTTGGGGTAGAGATGGGAGCCGCCTAGCGCCAACGCGCCCATGGTTGCGCCGTGGTAGGAGCCCTTGCGGCTGATGAACTTGGTGCGGTTGGGTTCACCGACTCTCTTGAAGTAGGCGCGGGTCAACTTGAGGGCGGTCTCGACGGATTCGGAACCGCCGCTGGTGAAGAAGGACCGGGTCATGTCACCGGGCGCTATCTCCGATATCTTTTCAGCCAGCCGGATCGTCGGCTCGGTGGTCGTTCCCAGAGGCATATAGGTCAGATTCAGCATCTGCTCGTAGGCGGCGTCGGCGATCTCTTTCCGGCCGTAGCCCACGTTCTTCAGCCACAGGCCCGACATGCCGTCTATGGACGTGTTGCCCAGGGCATCGGTCACGTGGACGCCCTCGCCGCTGACGAAGATGGCCGGGTCGCCCTTCTCGGCCATGTCGGAGGGTTCCCGCAGGTACACCCAGAGGTGTTCCAGGGCGGACTCTTGCAGGCTTTTTACTTCTGTAGATGAGTGGGTGGTCATTTGAGTGCTCCTTACGAACGAGCGGTCAGCGATCAGCTAACGGCTTTTAGCTTTGGACTGCGGGGATGACAACTTCCGCCAACATTTCCATGATCGGACGGAGTTGGGTCTGGTCGCGGGTGTTGGGGGAGATGAGCAGGCGTTCCAGGCCCATCTCCTGATATTTCTGAGAGCGTTCTAATATCTCTTCCGGGTCTTCACCCAGGGAGTAGCGGTTGTGGTTATGGGTGCTGCCGATGGCGGCGCTGACGGAGACCGATATCTCTGATGGGTCGCGGCCTGCCTTCACGGCCTGTTCTTTCAGGTAGTCCATGCCCTCGGCCAGGGTTTCGGGCGACAGAGCCGTGGGGTGCCAGGTGGTTCCGGAGCGGGCGGCACGGCGGATGGCTGCCCGGCTGGTGCCGCCGATGACTATCGGGATATGAGGCTTTTGCACCGGTTTGGGGGTGAACTTCATGCCGGAGAAACTGTGGTACTTGCCTTGGAAGCTTGGGTCTTCTTTGGTCCACAGTTCTTTCATGATGGCGATGGTCTCGTCGCTGATGGGGCCACGCTCGGCGAAGGGACTGCCCATGGCCTCAAGCTCTTCTTCGATGACACCCACGCCGACCCCCAACATCAGCCGTCCCTTGGACAGGACATCCAATGTCGCCGCGACTTTGGCCAAGCGGATGGGGTTGTGGTAGGGAAGCACGAGCACGCTGGTGCCGAGACCTATGGAGGTGGTGTTGGCGGCCACATAGGTCAGCATGGTAAGCGGCTCGTAGTAGGGCTTGTCGCCGATGCGGTCGTAAACGTAGCTGACGTTGAAGACGTGCTCGCTGGCCCACACAGAATCGTACCCCAGTTCCTCGGCGCGCACGGCCAGGTCGACCACCCCTTGGGCATCTTCCATACCCTGGTTGTTGGACAGCGAGTAAGCGATCTTCAAATCAGGCTCCAATAACTATAAGTCGGCCACCAGTTTACATCCGCCGCCATGTGTCCACAAATCCGGTGACAAGACTCACTCCAGCTTGAAGCAGATTCCCGATTCCGATAAGCTGACCGCTGATAGCTGTAAGCTGATAACTGGGAGTTTCACATGGCCACCACGGCGGCGACACGGGTACACGCATCGGAACGGGGCGACATCGAGAACGCGCTGAAACGCCGCGTCTCTGGTGAGGTGCGCTTCGACCCGTTCTCCCGGGTGCTCTACAGCACCGACGCCAGCATCTACCAGATGGAGCCGGTGGGTGTGGTCATTCCGCGCAATGTTGAAGACGTCCTGGCCGTGATTGACGTGGCCAAAGAAAACGGGGTGCCGGTACTGCCCAGGGCCGGCGGGACCAGCCTGGCCGGGCAGACAGTGAACCATGCCATCGTCACCGACTTCAGCAAATACCTGAACCAGATCATAGAGGTCAATCAGGAAGAACAGTGGGCCAGGGTCCAGCCGGGGATAGTGCTCGACGACCTGAACCGGCAGCTGCTGCCCTACGGCCTGATGTACGCGCCGGACCCCACGACCTCCAGCCGGGCCTGCGTGGGCGGCGGCGTGGGCAACAACACCTGCGGCGCCCACTCGGTGATCTACGGCAAGACCCTGGACCACATCAAGGAATTGGACGTCATCCTCTCCGACGGCACCCAGACCCACTTCCAGCCGCTGGAGGCCCACGAGCTTGAAGCGAAACTAAGCGGCACAGGTCTGGAATCCAATATCTACCGCGGCGTCCGCCGCCTGGCCCAGGAGAACGCGGCCGAGATCGAAGCACGCTACCCCAACATCATGCGCCGGGTCAGCGGCTACAACCTGGACGAATTCCTCACCGACTCACCTTTCAATATGACAAAGATGGTGGTCGGTTCCGAAGGCACGCTCTGCGTGGTCACCGAGGTCAAGATCAACCTAGTGCCGCGGCCAACCATGACCGCGCTGTCTGTGGTCCACTTCCAGGACATCTTCGGGGCGTCAGAAGCGGTCAAGGACATCTTGGCGCACGAGCCGTCGTCCATCGAGATCATGGACAACAACGTGTTGGAACGCTCCCGGGCATCGACCGGACTGGGTTCCAACATGGCGTTCATCGAGGGGACTCCCGGCGCTATCTTGGTCGTTGAGTTCTATGGAGAATCCGAAGCGGAACTCACAGACAAGACAGAAAAGCTGAAGGACGACATGACGCGCCGGGGCCACGGTTATGCAACTGTGAACATGCAGGACCGGGCATCCCAGGCCAGTGTCTGGGCGGTGAGAAAGAACGGGCTGGGCCTGCTGATGAGCATGCACGGCGACGCCAAGCCACTGCCCTTCGTGGAAGACACGGCCGTGGACCCCGAGAACATGGGCGAGTTCGTCCGCCGGTTCGACGAGATCGTGCGCAACCACCAGACCGAGGCCGCCTACTACGGGCACGCCAGCGTCGGTTGCCTGCACATCCGCCCGGTGGTCAGCCTGAAGAACCAGGACGGCGTGGACAAGATGGTGTCCATCGCCGACGAGATCAGCGACCTGGTCAAGGACTTCGGCGGTTCCCTCAGCGGCGAACACGGCGACGGCATCGTCCGGGGCGTCTGGAACGAGAAGATGTTCGGCCCGGAGATCTACAAGCTGTTCCAGGACCTGAAGGGCACGTTCGACCCCGACGGAATCATGAACCCCAACAAGATCATCGACTGCCCGCCCATGGACCAGAACCTGCGTTACGGCGCGGACTACAGCGCTCCGTCGCTCCCCACCAAGCTGGACTTCTCCATCGACAGCGACTTCGCCGGAGCGGTGGAGATGTGCAACGGCATGGGCGCATGTCGCCAGCATGTCGGCACCATGTGTCCGTCCTATGTGGCGACCAGGGACGAGGAACATTCAACCAGGGGCCGCGCAAACCTGCTGCGGGCCTCCCTTTCGGGCAAACTGCCGAAAGGCACCATGACCAGCAAGCGGATGTGGGAGGCCATGGACCTGTGCTTGGAGTGCAAGGGCTGCAAGTCTGAGTGCGAGTCGGGCGTGGACATGGCCAAGCTCAAGTATGAGTTCTTGGACCAATACCATCGGGCCAATGGCACGCCGCTCAGGAACAGGGTCTTCGGCCACATAAACCGGCTCAGCGCCTGGGGGAGCCGCATGGCCCCTCTTTCTAATCTCATGGCCGGCAACCCCATCGGCAAGATGGTGTCCCAGATGGCGCTGGGCATCCACCCAAAACGAAAGCCGCCCAAGTTCGTGCGCCAGACCTTCGCCAAGTGGTTCAAGGGACGGGGAACAGGGAATGCCCAAGCCACAAACACCGTTGTCCTGCTGAACGACACCTACATGAACCACAACTACCCGGAGATCGGGAAGGCGGCGGTGGCTTTGTTGGAAGCTGCTGGACTCAAGGTGGTCCTTTCAGAAACTGCGTGCTGCGGCCGGCCGATGATCTCTAAAGGGCTGCTGGACGACGCCACGGCCAACGCGGTGACCAACGTCGACCAGCTTTACGCCTATGCCGAGGCGGGCATTCCCGTCATTGGCTGCGAGCCGAGCTGTTTGTTGACCTTCCGTGACGAATACCCACAGTTGGTGCGGGATGAGAAAGCACGAAAGGTCGCCGAAAACTCGTTCATGATCGACGAGTTCCTGATCAAGCTCCAGGAAGACGGCAAGCTGGAATTAAACATGGGCAAGCTGGAGAAGAAGGTGTTGTTCCAGGCCCACTGTCACCAGAAGGCGGACATGGGAACGGCCACGTCGATCGCTGCCCTGCGGCTGGCCCCCGGCTACCAGGTAGAACTGGTCAACGCGGGTTGCTGTGGTATGGCCGGGTCGTTCGGCTACGAGAAAGAGCACTACGACCTGTCCATGAAGATTGGCGAAGAAGCCCTGTTCCCAGCCATCCGCGCCAAAGACCAGGACTGGGAAGTGGCCGTGATGGGCGTATCCTGCCGCCAGCAGGTTGAGGACGGCACCGGCCGCAAGGCACGGCACCTGGTGGAGGTGCTGGCCGACGCGCTGGAATAGATGGCCCGTTTCGGAGACGCCTGTTGAGAGCTAGCCTCTCTTCCGTCTGGCGTGAAGTTCGCTGCGCTGCCCTGCGGCCAATCTAACGCAGCCTGCCAAGCATAACCTTAGCTAAACGCCCCGACAGGAACGCTGTCTTGTTCATCACGAACATCGAGATGAATGAGACGGGGATCCCGATGATGGTAAGAATCCACGACCACTTGAACGGGTCTAGATGAGTGCCGCCAAAGAGCAGCCATTCGTCCCCGAACCATGTCCACTTCCATTCGACGGGGTCCGACGTCCAGGCGTAAGCCGGAGCAAACAGCAAGCCAGCTGAAACGGCGATCAGCGTTACGGCCATCGTGAACGTACCGATTCCCAAGGGAAACCTCAAGAAGAGATAGAACATGCCCGTCCAGGTGAGCTTATTACCGAGATGGCTCTTTAGCCTCGGCCACATACCGGGAGTTTCAGGCAGCTTTACCGGCACTTCAATCTCCTCATTGAGCATGGCGACAGCCACCCGCCGCTCAAACCCACACAACACCCAAGACCCGGCCAGCACCGCCAGCAGGACCGGGATACCCGCTAGCGTGATAATCAGTCCGAATCCCAATGAAAGACCAGTCACCAGAAACACGAAGTAGGCGATTCCAAACGGCAATCCCAGGAGCAGGTAAAGTATGTTGCGGTAGCTCTGCGGATGGATGAACGAGTTGAAGAACCCCGGCTCTCTAGGTGTGGTCATGATCTCCCCCATTTGGTCTGCATGATCGCTCAGAGTGTTGGACCATCGTTTCGTGAAGTGTCTTATATCTAACGATCGTCATCAGCGGCGTCCGTGAACAGCCAAACGTCTTATTCCAGCCTCTTGGCCTGTTGTGGTTGCTTAACGGGAAGTCAGCCGCTCTTGGACCGTCCCAGCCAGGTCTTGAAGGGACTGAGGGCCCACCAGCGGAGCCCAGCCATCCGGCTTTGTAGTATGAAGTTGAAGTACGTAAGGCCCTGAGAGGAAGCCGATGATCGTGCCAATACCCTCGGCATTCGCCACCAACTGATAGGAATCCCTGCCGACCGGTCCCTCGGTAATCTCTACCTCGGAGGTAACGGCGTCTTTCATCCGTTTGACGTTTTCCAAAGAAAACCGGTAATGGGCCCCTGCGCTCTGTTCAGAGTCGAACAAGATCCCAGTGAATGTAATTGTCGGACCGGATACGCGAAGTTGGGCAGGGCCTCCCACGAAGATCTCCGGAGTCACAAACTCATGGATACACATCGTCTTGATACTCGATCCGTTGGGATCTTGGCCGCCGGAATTTACATTCTCCTCAGTGATCGTGACATCTTCGCGGCCTGATGCAGCCTGAACGTCCTCTAGGTCTAGTAATCCGGCGCAATCGTCGAAATTCCCTGGGGCTGCCGCTGCCTGGGTGTTTGTGGCCCTTGGGTCCCCGGGGGCGCCGCCGGCGTCAGCGACAATTCCTGAACTACAGGCCAACATCAGACCGGCAAGCAGGCCGGCGCATAGAATCGTTAGTCTTGTTCTTATGTTTACCATCCAGAAATTTCCCTTTATCGCTGCTGGTCCGCCCTAGTGTCCCGCTAACGCTGCCCAAGGCGGTCGGCCTTAACTCGAGACTCGGTGACCTTATATCGGAATCGCTCTTGTTCTGTCATCGGCGGGCCGGCCAAGAACCTGACCATCGCTTCCGGTAACGCCAAAGATCGAGACAGAAGGAACTTGGCGAGTTTTCTTTCGTTGGCCGTCCCTACCCTGATAGATCCGGGCCCTTCTCTCAAGTCCATATCTTTCCCCGTGCCACAGCGATTTGAATCTAACAATTCAAGGCTAGCTCATCCCTAGGAGTAAGAAATCGGCAGAGAGAATGATTCTTAGAAAGCAAAAAGGCCACCCTCTGGCCACCCTTTTTGCTGATTGTCTTCTAGCACTTTTGTATGGCTACTGGACCAGGGCGTCCGGAGCCGTTGAGGCAAGTATCCACCAGACCCGGACAGTCTAATCTCCGTCACCGGTGGCGACGGCTGGTTCTTTGGGCTGGGCTCCTTCGATACTGATATCCGGCAGCCATTCCAGCCAATTGGGGAAATACCAGTTCTTGTCGCCGAGTAGTTCCATGCTAGCCGGGACCAGCACCATCCGGACGATGGTGGCGTCCAGTATCACGGCTACTGCCAGACCGAAGCCCATCTGCTGGAACATGGAGAGCGGCCCAAGGGCAAAGCCGCCGAAGACGGCCACCATGATCAGGGCAGCACCGGTAATGATGGAAGCTGTTGAATGCAGGCCATACACCACCGATCCGGAGTTGTCCCCGGTCTCGTCGTAACGCTCTTTGATCCGGCTGAGCAAGAAGACGTGGTAGTCCATGGAGAGTCCGAAGAGTATGGCGAAGAGGAACAACGGTATCCACGACTCTATGACCGGTACCTCTTGGAACCCGAATAGCTTGTTCCCTACGCCTTTCTGGAAGACCAGGACCACCATTCCGTATGCAGAGCCGACCGACAACAGGTTCATGACCACCGCTTTCAACGGCACGACGATCGACCGGAAGGCGATCAGAAGCAGGATGAAGCTGGCCGCCAGGACCGCTGCCATGATTATCGGCACGTATTTCTGGACTAGATCAACCGAGTCCATGACTTCAGCGGTCCCACCGCCAACCAGGACCTCAGCGTCGACCCCATCGAACGCCGCAGGGACGTAGGTATCCCGCAGGCGCTGGATGCTGTGGATGGATTCCTCACTGGAGATATCGCCTGCGATGGCGAACCTTATATCCACCATGTCGCCATCGGGGGCCGGCATCGCCTCGGCAGTGCCGAAGAAATCATCGGCCTCGATAAACGCTATCAAGTCCTGGACCCCATCTTGCACGGCAACGTCGCCAACGTTCGGAGCTAATACAACAACGTCGGCCGTTATGATGCCGTCAGAGAATTCAGCGATCAATACGTCGAACGCATGCCGCTCGTCGGTGTCGTCAGGCAGCATGCTGACCCCGCCCGAGCCAAGGTCCATGGTCAAGACCGGGGAGGTCAGCGCGATCAGGATAGCCGCTGTGACGACAACGCTGATCGCCGGGTGCGCCGCGACGACCCTGATTATGGCGCTCCAGAACCCCCTGCTGTGTTCGGCAGACCGCCGCCTGCCGACGATCGGTATGGTCAACCAGTTCACGCGGTCGCCAAGGAGACCCAGTATGGCCGGCAATAGTGTCAGCGCCGCCAGCACGGCGGTGACAACGACAACCATGGTGCCGATCCCAAAGCTCTTGAAAAGGATGTCCGGCATGATGAGCATTCCGGCCAGCGCGATAGCCACTGCGAATCCCGAGAAGAGCACGGTCCGGCTGGCGGTGGACCCAGCCATAACGATCGCGGCGTAGCGGTCTAGGCCGTTGGTCCGCTCTTCACGGAAGCGTTGAACTATGAATAGGGTGTAATCGATGCCCACGGCCAGCCCGACCATCGTGGTGACGATGACCGTGAACTCGTTCAATTCTCTGGCCATGCTGATGATCGCGATGAGCCCCACCGCGGTGAAGATTGCGACAACAGCTACCAGGATGGGGATCAATGCCGCGACCACGGCGCCGAAAACGGCCAACATGATGAAGAGCGCGGCGATGATGCCAATCATCTCTCCCTTCTGGAAAGTCTCGTCAGCCATCTCGCCGAAGAGCCGCTCGACACTCATATTGCCAATGGTCGTGACTCGGAGAGTTGAATCCAAGTTCGCTTGCTCAACCAGGTCCAACACGGAATCCGCATCTTCGAGGTCGTCGTCCTGGGCGAGGGTGGTGGTGACTTGGACCACCGCCATACGACCGTCTTTCGAACGCAAGGTATCGACGCCGTCCAAGTAGCTGACGGCCTCCGCAACGATCGGGAGCTCCCGCATCTCGGTGACGATAGAGGCTACGACGGATGCCAATAGTTCCTCGTCTACAGTCCCATCGCTGGACTCAACGAGCACGAATTCCTGTGCAGGAGGCTCTGCACCAGTCGCATCCTCGATGAGATTGGCGGCCCGGCGCGCATCGGTGGACTCGACTCCTCCCTCGCCGGAGACGTTAAGTTGGCCGGCCAGCAAGAAAGCGACGACCAGGACGACAATCCAGACCGATAAGGTGATCAAAGCATGCTTGGAGGTCCACCCCGCGATCCGGCCTGTGAATGAGATGACAGATGGAGCCATGGTCGTCCTCCTTGTCTTGGGCGAAATCTCCACGACGTGGAACGGGGGAATCATTTCGAATGTTTGATGGGGTTTACGAGAGACCCGCATCCCCCACAACCAAAGGAACCAACTGATTTTTGTGCTGAACGGCTCTGACGAATCCGGCGATTATGGCAGGTCTGTCGTCAAAACCCTGGTGCTTGAACTATGGCTGGTGGACCAACCATGCTACTAGGGCCGCTGTGACGACAGATACAGAGCCACTTGGCATGGCCGGAATCACCACCAACAGGTCGACATCCTTTCGCGGCAACTCACCAGGAGCAGGCTCTCACCGAAGCAAGAATACCGATCCAAGAAAACGCGGTTGTACCGCCCCGCTAGCACTCGCCCATCTGCATCAGGCGGCCTTCGCGCCAGCCGACTTGGCCGGCCCTTACCGTCAGGTAAGTGTCCAGGCGTACCTTGCCTGCCTGAGAGTGACCGGCTGAGTCGATCCACTTGAAGGCGCCTTCCCTCATGTCGAAAACGGCAGCGTCGCCTGACATTCCGACCGCAAGGGAGCCCAAGGAGTCGCCCAGGCCCAGGACACTGGCGGGGGTGCTGGTGCTGGCCGCGATGGCGTCTTTAAGGGACATTCCCATGGCGTGGAACTTGCTGACCAGGTCGTTCATCTTGTAGACGGTCCGGTCCGGCGGCGGGTTGTGGATGTCGGTGCTGATGGTGTGGGGGAACATACCCTGCTGCATAGCGGCTTGAGCGATCTCAACGTCACAGTGAACGCCGGCGTGGGCCACGTCCATGATGACACCCCGGTCAACAGCTTCTTTGACCTGAGGTTTGATCTTGAGGTTGCGGTCGAGGATGTTCTCGGGCAGGCCGTTGAAGGCGTGGGTGCTGATATCGCCGGGGCCCAAGAACTCTAAGACATCGGACAGCGCGATGGGCGTACCGCTGACGTGGACCATCAGGCGGGTGCCGGACTGGTCGGCCACCGCCCTGGCGGCCCGCATGGCTTCATGGGCGTTCCAAGGTGCCACAGCGTTGAAATGCATCCGGACCTTCACGCCAAAGCAGAAGCCGGGGTTGTTCTTGATGGCATCGGCGGTCGCGTCAACATCGATCATACGCATGTCGTGGAGTCCGCCCAGCAGCAGACGGTTGTTGGCCAGGCCGACGCCGCTGACGTGCAAGAACGCCAGGAGGCGAGTGCGGTGGGCGGGAAAGACATAGTCCCGCATAGCCTCGTAGTTGACGAACCCGGCGCTCCCGGCGTCGATGCCGGTGGTTGTGCCGGAAGACAAACATATCTCGTCCGGATGAACGGCCGTTGGGTTGCCACCATGATAGAAGTGTCCGTGGAGGTCGATCAGACCGGGGGTGATCAACTTGCCGGTGACATCCACCGAGTTGGCGGCTTTCGCGGCATCGATCCGCTCGGCCACCTCGGCCACCAGGCCGTCTTTGAAGGCTATGTCCCGGCGTCCGTCGATGCCTTGGGCCGGGTCAAGGATGTTTCCACCGGTGAGCAGCAGGTCATAGGCAGGTGCGGTGGTCATTGTCTTCTCACTAATTCAAGTTTGTTAAGCGGTTATTTTGAAGGACCCTCACCCTCGGGGTTTTCCCAGCCGAGTTGGACGTTGGGTTCCGGGGCCTCTGAATACTCCACCCGTCTGAGCCGCGGGTAGACCTGGGTCTTGGGGCTTTCCAGGTCCTCGTCGGTGATCTCGTCCGACTCCTCAAGCTGATGGATGCCCCATTTCTCGATGGCTTCTTCCATCATCTTCTGTACGACTTGCGGTGAGCGTCCTTCCAATCGCCCCAGGTGATAGGCCAGGGTAACGGCCAGCTGGTTCTGGGTGATGTGTTCAAAGGCGTCATCGGCCTTTAGGTCGCTGGGCATCCCGCCCGACTGTTCGAGAAGATCGTCCAGCACTTGGCCCATGATGTCGGTCAGGCCGCCCAATTCGATCTCGTACATATAGCCGGTCAGATTATCGGTCAATTCGACGACGCCCTCGTCGGGCAGTACGCCGTATACCTCTTCAGGGATATGTTCGTGGGTGTGTTCAGTGGTCATGACATAGCGTCTCCCAGTCTGGGATGGGCAGGAA
>CAYXDE010000048.1:0-24583 GCA_964463525.1 uncultured Dehalococcoidia bacterium
AGCGGATGAAGGCCATCTGGTCCGTGCCTAACTCGACCTCGTAGGTCTGTTTGGGACTTGGCATCTTGCTGTCTCCTGGGGGCTGGACTGCTGGTTAGAGCGCGGCGTCGAGGACGGCCTGAGAGATCGCCGACAGCCTGGGTGTGTTGGTGGCCTCGGCCCTGAAGCCGTTGGTTATGTAAGCAAAGGCCAAGCCGGAGTCAGGGTTGGCCCACCCAACTGATGTACCCGAGCCGGCGTGCCCAAAGGTGCGGATATCTTCGTTGCCGGGGGCGGCCGAGCGTGGATCGCCTAGGGACAGCCCCATGGAGCGTTTAACCTGACGGTCCAAGCTGTGGTCCAATCCCTCTGACTGCTGGGTTGTCACCGCCGCCACCGTCTCCGGTCTCAAAGTGGTCACGCCGTCCAGGGTCCCGCCGCCGGCCATCATGGCATAGAACCGGGCCAGGCCCCGCGCCGTGGCGATCCCGCCTCCTGCCGGCAGCACTGCGGTATGCACCTCGGGACGGTTGTAGATGGTCACCTGGCTCGTCCGGTCGCAGTCCTCCATGGCATGCAGCTTGGATACACGGCTTTCCATGGCTGGGTCGATTCCAAGATGAAATTCCTCGATCTTCAGCGGGGCGGTTATCTCTTCACGGACAAATTGTTCTATGGGCCGGCCGTCGATCCGGCGCACAAGCTCGCCAACGACCCAGCCGAAGTTCCGGGGGTGGTAGGCGATCACGCGGCCGGGCTTGTAGTCCAGAGGGATCTGCTCCATGGCCTCGACAACCGCTTCCCAGTCGTGCCAGCGGTCCCAGGTCATGTGACTGGGCGTGTCCGGGAACCCCGATTCGTGGGTCATAACATGCCTGATCGTGACGTCTTCCTTGCCCTTCTGGGCGAATTCTGGCCAGTGAGACGCCACCGTGTCGTCCCAGTCGAACTTGCCGCGCTCCCAGAGGATATGCAGGCAGGCGGATGTGACCGCCTTGGTGGACGAATAGAGGACAAACATGGTGTCTTCAGACACCGGTGTCCCCGACTCTTGGTCCGCCAGACCGCTGTAGAGGTCGAGGACGGGCAACCCGTGACGGTAAACCGCCAGGGCGGCTCCCGGATGGACTCCAGACTCGATCTGCTGGTTGAACAACTCTTCGACCCGGCTGAGTCCCTGCGGGTCCATCTGAGCGCTTTCCGCGGCTACCACCATTCCGTTACTTCCCTTGTGTTCCCGGTTTGACGCCTTGGGTCCGTGGTTATACAACGCTGATCTCAGCTCCGCCCAGACCTTCGATCATTATCGAGGCAGAATCCCCGGCTTTCAGAGGCTTAGGCGATACGATGCTCCCGGTAATTATCACCATTCCCGTGGACAAACCCAAGCCCTGCTCCGCCAACTTGTTGGCCAACCAAGCCAGGGGTTCCAGCGGATGGCCCATAACATCGGAACCATGGCCGTCGCCGACCATCTCGCCGTTGATGGTCATGGAGCCGTAGGCGGCTTGCAGGTCCAGGTCGCGCCAACTGGTTACGGGCTCGCCCAGGACGACCCCCTCGTTGAAGACGTTGGCGGCCACGCCGGTGATGAATTGGGCCTTGGGTTCCATACCGGGTGTGCGCCGTATGTCGATCACTTCGAATGCGGTGGACAAAGATTCCACGGCTTCGGACACTCTACCCCTGTCATAGGGCGCGCCGGCCGCTGACAGGTCGGCGCCCAGACGGACCGCCACTTCGCATTCGATGCCCAGTTGTACGAAATTCGCGGCTTCCAAGGTGCAAGGAGAGCGGCGGATGTTATCTTCAAGCATTATCCCCAGGCAAGGTTCGCTGACACCGTTGGCCGCTTGTAAGGCGGCCGTGGTCGCCGCCAGTTTGTAGCCGGCGATGGACCCCTGTTCCTCCGAGATGTGCTTCTGGTATTCCCGTTGAATCAGGTAGGCCTCGTCGATGTCGCTAGGCATCAGCCGGTCCTCAAGGGCATAAAGCTGTTTGGTCCTGTGTTGATTGGCCAGGGCGTGGCCTGCCTGCTGTACCTTGACGTTTACCGACATCTGGCTGACTTCCTTTTTGTGTTGTTGGCGATTCCGGCCTGCGTTCTTCCGTGGGATTTTAGGTGTAGGGTTGCAGTTCTACTTCATGCAACGCCGGGACAACTTCGCCGCCCAGCAACTCCAATGATCGCATGACGTCTTTGTGGGGGATGTTGCCGTCGCTGCCGATAAGAATCAGATAACCGGGACTAAGTTGTTGGACCGTGTCTTTCAGTTTCGCGATCACCGTTTCGGGGCTTCCCACCACGACGGCGTTCACGTCCTGTAAGTCCTGGTAGGTCATCGGGGGACCACCTCCGCCACCCAACCGTCTGGTGGACATCTGGCTGGCAACCCGGGACTGGTATCCAGGTGGGTCTACATGCTCCACGGGGCCGCGCATGCGGTGCTGCTGGGCCCATAAGAATCCCTTGCCGATCTCCTGAGCCTTTTCGTCGGTGTCGGCAACCAGCGCCCGCACTTGGTAGCCAAAATGCTTCGGCCCCGGAGTGAACCCAACTTCTTTGGCGGTGTCGATGTAGACCTGTTTTAGTTCTTGGGTCAGACCGATCAAGGCGCCCAGGTTCATATAGGCGTACTGATGCTTGGCCGCCCAGATAACGCTCTCTGGGCTGGTCCCTCCAGGAAACCAGACCGGAGGGTGTGGTTTCTGGTACGGCAGCACCCAGGGATTGACCACGCGCCGTTGGTAATACTGGCCTTCGAAACGGAATGGGCCCGGCTCTGTCCAGCATTTGATGATCAGGTCGTGGGCTTCTTCGAACCGGTCTCTATTCTCGGTGGGAGATATACCGGCCTGCAGCGTCTCGACCGCTCCGCCCCGCACGAAACCGGAGATCAGGCGGCCTTCAGAATAGCAGTCCAGCATGGCCAATTCTTCGGCCATTCGTACAGGGTCGTTGATGGGTATGATGTTGCCCAGGATGGCGATGCGCACCTTCTTCGTGAGCCTGCTGATCACGGCGGCATCGATGTTGGCCGAAGGCTTCATGTTCCAATAAGCGGCATGGTGCTCATTGGTCATGATCCCATCCAGGCCAGCCTCGTCTGCCAGGGCGTATTGCTCGTGATATTGGTTGTAGAGGGTGTGGGCTTTCTGGGGGTCGAAGTAGCTGTTCGGGAAGCCAAGACGGCCTGAGTCATATTTCGCTAGGTCTTCTTCCTGAACGTGGATATAGGGCTGCTGAGAGTGGAAGAAGACTTCAACTTGCTCTTTCATAACGAAGCGTCCAGATATAAGTCCGTCTGGTTAGGATGGAGCCTAGTATAGCACCTGACTTCGGGACATCCGAAGGGAAATCTTAGGAGATTTCGATGCCTACAGGACAATGGTCGGAGCCCATGACATCTGACAGGATAAAGGCCCCGGTGAGCCGCTCGGCGAAGTCTTGGTCCACGAAGAAATAGTCGATGCGCCACCCAACGTTGCGGTCTCTGGCCTTGGTCATCTGGTCCCAGTAGGAATAATTGCCCGGCTCCTGGTTGAATATCCGCAGAGTGTCTTTGTAGCCTTTGTCCAGGAACTCGTCCATCCAGGCCCTTTCTTCAGGGAGGAACCCTGAGACTTTGACATTCTCTTTTGGCCGGGCCAAGTCGATCTCTTTGTGGGCGGTGTTCACGTCGCCGCAGACCACCACATGCTTGCCGCTCTGCTTGGTCTTCTCGGCGTACGCTAAGAAGGCATCGTAGAAATCCATCTTGTATTGGAGCCGTTCCGCCGAGCGTTTGCCGTTGGGGAAGTAGATGTTGAACAGCATGAAATCGCCGAAGTCCGCGATGATGGTCCGCCCTTCGCTGTCGAACCGGTCTCCAAAGCCGTATTGGACGCTCTCTGGCGTTTTATTGGTGTAGAGGCCCACCCCGCTATAACCCTTCTTCTCTGGGGTGGAGAAGTAAGAACTATACCCAGCGATAGACCTGATCTCTTCGGGCAGTTGCTCTTCGTGGGCTTTGGTCTCCTGGAGGCACATGATGTCGATACTCTCGCCATTGAACCAGTCGAGAAATCCCTTCTTGTGAGCCGCTCTGAGACCGTTTACATTCCAGGATATAACCCGCATGGGACCAACTCCTTACTTCTTGGACCTAAATGAACAGACTGGCAACCTGTCAGGCGCCGTTTCGATACTTTCGGGTGTTCAGCTAGTCAAAATGAGGTGACAGCTCTTTGGCCACCCGTTCCATCGACGCCATGGTCTCCGAGTGGCTCCACCCGCCAAACCCGAAATATAGGATAACCTCTTCGATACCCGCTGCCTCGCAATCTTTCAGCACTTTTATGCAATCTTCGGGGCTGCCGGTGATGATGCTCCGTTCTCCCAGATCGCCGGCGGTCATGGTCTGCATGCGCTCCACTATGTCGACGAAGTAGCGGATGTGCGGCGGCGCGGTGGCCCTGTCGGCCGGAAACGCCGGCAAGATGCCTTTGAAGTAGTGGAGCAGTCTTTCTTTCGTCTTAAGTGTCTCCTGTTCGTCGTAGGTCACGTTCACGAAATAGGAGCACATCGCCTTTCGGCCCACATGCCCGGCTGCCTCCGACTCCTTCCTGAACTCCTGCACGGCGTTCTGCAGGCTGCCGAATATCATTGCGGCGGCAAAGGGCGCGAATATCACGTCGAACCCAGCCCGTGCGGCGTGCCGAAGGGTGGGTTCACTGAAACAGGCCACGTAGATGGGCGGGTACGGCTGCTGGACCGGCCGTGGCAGCACCGTGACCTCCGGATACTGATAATGGACGCCATCATGCGATGACGTGTCGTTGCTCCAAGCTTTCTTGATGACCTCCAGCCCCTCGAAGAAGATCTCCTGGCTCTGGGCGAACTCCACGCCGAACGCATCGTATTCCCGTGCGTCGTAGCCCCGTCCGACAGAGAGCTGGGCGCGCCCATCGCTGAGCAGGTCTAAGAGCGCGAACTCCTCGGCCACCCGCAGCGGGTGTTGGACCGGTAACAGCACGGTCGCGGGGCCGAGTTTGACCCGCTTGGTGCGCGCCGCCACGTTGGCCAAGAATACCGGTGCCGACGGCAAGACTCCAAACAACCCGAAATGGTGCTCGGGGACCCACACCGAGTTCAACCCGATCTCTTCCGCGTGGAGGCACTGGGCCATCACTTCTTCCAACAGCCGGCTGGGGTCCTTGCGGTCCGTTCCATAAGCCGGGGGATTATCCGTCAGGGTGAAGTAGCCGAGTTTCATCTGGTAACCCTAGCTCCTGAGGAAGGTCTTGGACTTAGATGCCAGGATACTGCGGTGGGTATTTCAGGCTGGCCCGATTATATCCGCTGGCGCCTTTCAGTCAACCACCGGTGTTCAGGCGGTTGACGGCGGTGATTCCAGTGGCCGCGCCATTCCGGCGCTGTGCTATTATTGCGCCCTCAAACGGAGACCCATGCCATGCTAGGAAGGGGATCAGATGACCAAGACAGGGCAGGACCATTTGGACAGCCTGCGGGATGGCCGCAGCGTCTATCTTGAAGGCCAGCTGGTGGGCGATGTTGTCGACCATCCGGCCTACCGGAACGCGGTCCGGTCGACGGCGGCGCTCTACGACTTCCAAGCTGCCCCCGAGAACCAGGAACTGATGACCTTTGAGTCACCGACTGGGGTCCGGGTAAACCGGTCTTGGCAGCTACCCGAGTCTTACGCCCAGTTGGTACAGCGCCGCCAAGCCCTGGAAGCCTGGGCTGAACAGACCAACGGCTTCTTGGGGCGGTCCCCCGACCACGTTGCATCTTCGCTCTGCGGAATGATGATGCGGCTCGACCTGTTTGAGTCTCACGGCAAAGAAAGGGCCAAGGCCTTCTCCGATTATTTCGAATTCGTTAGAGATAACGACCAGTTCGTAAGCTACGTGGTGGTCAGCCCCCAGGCAGACCGGTCGAAAGGGGTTGGCGGGCAGGATGATGAGTTCCTGACCGCAGGAATCTGCGATGAGGACTCCCAAGGGATAACCGTCAAAGGGGCCAAGATGCTGGGCACTAGCTGCATCCTGGCTAATGAGGTGCTGCTCGGCACGATCCAACCGATGCAGCCGGGCGAAGAGCAATACGCCTTTTCAGCCGCTGTCCCCATGGGGGCCAAAGGTGTCAAATTGCTTTCTCGTAAGTCGTACGAAGCAGCGGCTGTCTCGGAGTTCGACAACCCGTTGTCCTACCGGTTCGACGAGAATGACGCAGTGGTCTACTTCGACGAGGTGAAGATTCCCTGGGAGCGGGTATTCGTCCATCGCGACCCGGCCATGTGCCGTGCCCAATATCACGAGACGCCTGCCCACGTATTTCATAACTACCAGGCCCAGGTCAGGCTGATGGTCAAGCTGCGCTTTCTGGTGGGGGTTGCCCGGAGAGTAGCTGAGACCACCAATGTGATCGCCTATCCTCAGGTGGTAGAAAGTCTGGGTAGTCTGGCGGGGCAGGCCGCGTTGATCGAGGGGATGGTCCACGGGATGGAGGCCAAAGGCACTTTTGTGGGGAAGTACTACGTTCCGGATCGTCACCTGATGTACGCGTCACAAGTGCAGGCGCAGAGGATGTACCCGGAGGTGATTCAGTCCATACGGCAGTTGACCGGCGGTGGGGTGATCATGATGCCGTCCGGGGCCGTTGATTTCGCCAGTCCAGAGACCGCCGGGTACATCGAGAAAACCCAGCGGTCACCGGTGGTTGACTCCAAGGACCGCGTAAAGCTGTTCAAGCTGGCTTGGGACGCCATCGGGTCCGAGTTTGGCTCGCGGCATACCCAGTACGAGATGTTTTATTCCGGAGCCCAATTCGCGGTACGGAACCATTCGTACCGGACCTTCGACTGGGAAAAGGCCACTGGCATGGTGGACCGCTTCATGGCCAGCTACGATCTACCGGAGTAGGGCTAGGCGGCTGCGACCAGCGAGCGCATGGTCTCGGAAAGGTCTGCCACTAAGAAGGGTTTGGGCAAGAAACCCACTTGAAGATCAGGGCCGCACCGGTCCCAGACTTCATCTTCGGGGAGTCCTGATGTCAAGAGCACCCGGAGATCGGGCTGAAATTCCCGCAGGCTCTGCGCCAACTGGATGCCTCCCATATAAGGCATCGCCACATCGGTGAACAGCACATCTATCCGGTCGACCGGCTGTTCTTTGGCGATTTCCAGCGCTTCGACTCCATTCCCGGCTGTTATTACTTCGTAGCCTTCCCGACGCAAGATAGTCGAAAAGAACTCCAACAGCGATGTTTCGTCTTCCACTAGCAAGATCGTCGTCTTTTTGCCTGGTTTCGCTAAGATTTCTTCTATCCGATTCAAAGGGGTGTCTCCCTTAATAAGTTCCCGCTCAGAGCGGCGGCTCTTTGTGTCCGTGCTCTACAAATCAACGATAGCACTCCTTGCTTCCTTAAAAAAAGGGAACGCAAAAAGGGAACGCGAATCATCGGCGTTTCGGCGGCCGGATCATCTCTGGGAACTTCCCACCAACCGCAGGCCTACCCATCTGATAACCGGCTGTTTCTGGCGAGTAACTAGTGGGGTTTCTCATGGTGATTTCGGTGTTTCCATACCGGAAATTTGTCATTTAACGGTGTATATCCGGTCCGCTTATGGTGGTCGTTGGACCACAAAGAAATCACATTGGATCCACCGTTGACCGTGTGGGGACCATGCCTGGCCCATATGGTGCCATCTGGCGACCCCTTTTAGACCTCAAGCCCGTCCCCTGTTTACATCACCCATGATGGCCCCGTTGGAACTTAGTTATCTTTTGCCTGGATGGCACGATTGTTTGAGCGATGGAACCGTAGCCAAAACGGCGGGCGAAAATCAATCTTGCGCCCGGCGTGGATACGGTCTGGTTACCGGTGCCCAAACACCGGCAGCCAGGCATGCGAAGGATACTGAATGGCGATTCGGGATTACATCTCTGAACGGCATCACTATCAAGCAAATAGAGGTTTGCTGGCACCGGACCATAAACGTGGACCGGAACTGACGAACGCTGCGGCCCGCATCAAAGTCGTTGGTGTCGGGACCGGCGGCTGCAATACCGTGCAGCGGTTGATGGACCAGTCTGTTCCCTGCCTGGACTATACGTTGGTCAACACCGACCGCATCGCCATGGAGTCAAGCGCCAACGTAGACGTCATCCAGATCGGGGCTGATAGTGCCCGGGTCTGGAATCCAAGCGCGGATAATCAAACAGGCGATGATTTCGGTGATGGCTCTGCCGGCAGGCTAAAAGAGTCGGTAGCGGGCGCTGATCTGGTAATCATCACCGCCGGTATGGGCGGCGGCACCGGGACCGGAGCCGCTCCCTATGTGGCCCATCTTGCCAGGCAACAAGGCGCCTTGGTGGTGGCCATGGTTACCGCCCCCTTTGGGTTTGAAGGACGCCGCCGGATGGGTTTGGCTGTCGCCGGTGTGGACCAATTGAGGCCCTGCGTAGACAACCTGGTCCTGATTCATAACGACCGGTTACTCGGTCTTGTGGAACGAAACGCTCAGATGGCTCAGGCTTTTCAGGCTGCCGATGAAGTGGTCGGACAAGGGATATTAGCCGTGTCCGAATCACTGAATCAGCCGCAAGAGATGAACGTCAATTTCAATGAAATGAGTGCGGTCATGGGACGCCGTGGCGGCGCTCTTATGGCTGTGGGCCGGGGCAGCGGCAATGGTGGCCCCGTGGAGGCGGCACGCCAGGCTGTCTCCAATCCGTTACTGGACAGGTCTTTCGAGATGTCCACGGGTGCATTGCTGATGATCAAGGGAGGCGCAGGCGCACTGACTATGAACGGTGTGCATTCCGCCCGTCATGTCATCGCCAACACACTCAGTAAAGAGGCCAACATCTGCGTTGGAGTAAGAGTGGATGAAAGCATGGGTGAGTCGGTCAGATTGACTGTGATCGCAACTGGTCTCCAGCGGGACCGGGAGACCTCACCAACGGCAAAAAGGCATCACTCCTAATCGTAGTGTCCTCCTCCAGACCTAACTTTGCCGGGTAGGGAGTATTGGAGGAGGGCGCCGAAACCATGAAGCCGCCGGATACCGCGGCTTAGAACAACAGGGTGCTTAGAAGAGAGAAGAAGAATGTGAAGATGTGTGGCGTATCAACAACGCCGCCCATCGACCCAGTCGGAGGACTACCTTAATGCAAAAGGCCGTATTTATCGGCGCCGATCCGCAGGTTGCAGAGATCGTCAGATTAGGCATCTGCCTACGTTGGCCCGATGTGACCCCGCTGATCGCCACCACTGGCAAAGGCGGGCTGGATCTGGTCAAAGATGAGGCGCCAGACTTGGTGCTGCTCAGGCCAGACTTTCTGGACAAATCATTACCGGAAGTGATCAGGGATATGAGAGAGTTCTCAGATGTTCCTCTTGTTGTTCTGAATCACCAGACCAACGAATTGGAACCCGTGACCGCATTGGAGGCGGGAGCGGACGAGTACATCCAACTGCCCTGCGAACTTTCAGAATTGACTTTCAAAGTCTGGAGTTTGATGCGGCGCAACGGCGGGCGAAAGTCCGGCAAGGCAGGGGAAACCCTTGTTAGCGGCGGACTAACTGTAGACCCGTCAACCCATGAGGCCAAATTGGGAGAGGACAACCTGTCCCTGACTCCAGCCGAGTTCCAACTGACCTACTTGCTGGTAAAGAACAAAGGGGCCGTGGTCCCCCGCGGCGATATGGAGAAGGAACTAGCCAAAGCAGGATTGGGCGCCGCCGGCTCGGTAAAACAGCACATCATGCGGCTGCGCCGTAAGTTCCAAGACAATGCCAAGAACCCCAGGTGGTTCGCCAATGTCCCGGGTATCGGCTACCGCTTTATCGGCGGTGAGAACAAGAACCCGGGCCGGGAACCCAATGGGAACGGCCATTCCAACGGGCATGCGAAGAACGGCTTACGCAAAGTAGCCTAGCGACCCGTTTTAGGACTAACGCTTCAACCAATGCTTCAGAGGAGAAGCCCAACTTTATATAGATAGAAATCTGCGGAGGCAATGCACCTATTTTTTCCTCATTATTATCTAACTTCCGCGGACCCTGATATCCACCCAGCGATGTGTTGGATGTGGGAGGGATTCTGACCGCCGCCTTGGTTCCATACTCTCTGAAAGAGGCGGCGGGTCAGGTTTGATCAACAGATCAGCGAAGGGGCCGTTGCGATGCAACGGCCTTTTTTGTTGCCTGGTGTCTGAAGATCTGTCCAAGTGGCTGAAATTCGAGGCCGTTTGTCAAAGTAATGAGGCCCAAGCGGCCCTGGGATTGGAGCGCGGACAGGCGGAAAATATAGCTGGCGATTGACTTTGAGGTTGATCAAGGGAGGCCGGAAATGAGAACCGAGAGAAATATCAACGAGAAGATACTAAACGGGATCGGGATGATGATCATCGTACCGGTTCTTCTGATCATGGTCTCGCTTGCGGTCTTGATGCTGGCGACACCGATCATCGTAGCCGCGACCGTTATGGTTTTCGCCACAGCTATATTGTGGCTCGGAACGCTCACGACCCGGCAAGCCCCTGTAACTGGGTTATTGGCTGAGGAGGAAGCTATGTGTGAGACCGTTGATTTGATTCCCGTCTTGGAAGAAGAGCCCGTGGAAATGGTGGGCTCCTTGGACGCTGCGCCAAAAGAATTTGTTACCGCTGCGATCACCAAGGTGGTCGGACCTTGCCCCTTGAACTGGATGCCGGGCAATGCCTGGAAGATCGATCCGGACGGCAAACTGTCCCGCCCGATGTGCCGCCCCGGCGCCACCGCTCTGAGCGCCCTGCTACAGATGTCGGAAGGCGACGCCATCGACCGGTCGACCTGCTGTGATTGCCCGATCGCCGGCCGGGAAGTAACCTTCACGGTCAAAGACGTATCGGCGGATGACCCGGTCGGGGCCCTCGCGGAAGAGATGATCTGACGGTCCCGCCCGGTCGGAAATCCTCGGGAGTGGTATAGAAGCCGGCGCCGATCAGGCGCCGGCTTTTGCTTTTTCCCGAACGTGCCGTTGGGCAAACCGCTGAAGGGCGACCAGAGCCCATAATCCCTCAACGACCGTGATCGGATAGACCGCCGCAAGCCCGCTGTAGAGAGCAGTGAGACCTGAGCCGATGGCGAAGACTAATACCAGCCATTTGGAGCGTTCCTCGGTCCAGTAGGAGAGGAACATTATGCTCACTGCTATGACGCCGAACGAGGTCAGCATCTATCCTGGTTCAGCCGCGTAGTACCGGCGCTGGAAATAGAGGGCAACGTTGACCAGGCCGATGAGCACCGGTACCTCCACCAGCGGCCCCACGACCGCCGCCAACGCCTGCCCGGAGCCGATGCCAAAGACGCCCACGGCCACGGCTATGGCCAACTCAAAGTTGTTGCTGGCCGCGGTGAGCGCCACGGCTGTCGTCTTGGAGTAGTCCACCCCCATGCTCTTTCCCATGTAGAAAGAGATCAGGAACATCACCACGAAGTAGATGGACAGCGGGATGGCTATCCGAACCACGTCCAATGGGATGTCCACTATGACCTCACCCTTCAAAGAAAACATCACCAGTATCGTAAAGATCAGGGCGATAAGCGTGATAGGGCTGACCTTGGGTATGAAGACCTGCTCGAACCAGTGCCTGCCCATGGTCCGGATCAGCACGGCCCTGGAGATCATTCCAGAGAAGAACGGTATCCCCAGGTAGATCGCCACGCTCTTGGCGATCTCGGCGATGGTGATGTCCACCTCCAACCCTTCCAGTCCGAACCAAGGCGGCAGAACAGTGATGAAGATGAACGCGTAGGCGGAGTAGAACAGGATCTGGAAGATTGAGTTGAGGGCCACCAAACCGGCGGCATATTGGCTGTCGCCCTTGGCCAGCTCGTTCCAGACTATGACCATGGCGATGCAACGGGCCGTTCCGATCAAGATGACCCCCGCCATGAACTCGGGCTGGTCTCGCAGAAAGATTATGGCCAGCAGGAACATCAGCACCGGCCCGATCAGCCAGTTCTGGGTCAGCGAGAGTGTCAGGATCTTCCAATTCCGGAACACCTCGCCCAACTCTTCGTACCGCACCTTGGCCAGCGGCGGATACATCATCAGTATCAGCCCGACAGCGATGGGTATGGAAGTGGAGCCGATGGTTAGTGAATCGGTGAAGTCCGAGATGCTGGGCCAGAAATGACCGCTGGCCACCCCTATGGCCATGGCCAGGAATATCCAGACCGTCAGATAGCGGTCAAGCAGCGACAGCCGGCTAAGGCCGATCGACGCCGAATCCACCGGCTCAGAGGCTGAATAGCTACTCATGAAGCGGCCTTGGGAGCTGTAACACAAATGGCTCTGGGATCATCATTTAACCCTGCGGGCCTTCGTCGAACTGGACCAATATCCCGTCCGGGTCGTAGACGAAGATGGTCCGGACGTTGCCGGAGGCGTCCGTGAAATCTTCCATGGTCCCAGCCAATGGGACGCCTTTGGCTATCAACTCTTCGGCGTAGGCTTTAACGTTTTCGACTCCGAAAGAGATGTGGCTGATGCCCTTCTGGTCCAGTTTTATGGGATCGCCGCCCACTTCATCCCCCGGATGTGAGGTGAGGACCAGGAAAGGTTGTGGGGAATCGGGGCTGTCGAAATATATGTTGGCCACGGTCCGCGCTTTCCGGGGCCGCTCATACATCTCAGCCGACTCCGCTCCCGGCCGCCGCGCCATCTCTTGGGTTGTGTGCATCTTTACGACGAGCCCCAGTTTTTCGCGGTAAAACTCCAAGGATTTTTCCAGGTCAGCCACGCAGACTGCGATATGTGATACGCCTTTTGCTATCAATTTGGTCTCCATGGGAAGTGATTCGTGGAACGGCGTGCGCCCGTTTCTGCCGTGACGAATATGCTACCGGCCAGATACGGCAACGTCAAAGGCGTTGCCGCCCCTGGACGCGGTGTAGAATGCTGGCAAATATGACTATACGTGTTCTTCCCACACGGGAAGGACGCACGAGGTGTACTAATGACCCAAGCAGGAGACAAGCTGCCGCTTCCCCTGGATGGTATCAGAGTGTTGGACGCGACCCATATAGTGGCAGGCCCGTATTGTTCCATGATTTTGGGGGACATGGGCGCCGACGTGATCAAGATCGAACGGCCGGGCACCGGTGACCTGGCCCGGGCCCGCGGACCGTTCATCAAGTCCGAGGACGGCCGCGAGACCAGCTCCCGGTTCCTTGGCGTGAACCGCAACAAGAGAAGCGTCTCCATAGACCTGCGCAACCCTCGCTGCAAAGAAGCATTCGAAGAACTGGTCCGCAACTCAGATGTTTTGGTAGACAACTGGGGCTCAGGGGCCTTCCGGCGTCTTGGCCTTGGCTATGACCACCTGAGTGAGATCAACCCCGGTCTCGTTTACGCCAGCATCACGGGCTACGGTGACAGTGAAGGACTGACCGGCCCTTACTCCAACAGGCCCGCCAACAACCTGGCCATCCAGGCGATGTCCGGTTGGATGGAGATCACGGGCGACCCCGACGGCCCGCCCCAGAGCGTGGGTGACAACATCGGCGATTCCATTCCAGGAGTCTGGACGGCGCTGGGGATAGTCCTGGCCCTGGAGACCCGTCGACAGACGGGCAGGGGACAGTATGTGGACATGGCCATGTACGAATGCATGGTCTCCCACATAGAAAGCAATATGAACTTCTTCCAGGCCACCGGAAGCAACCCCGCCCGGTCCCGTGACCGGTTGGCCACCGCCGGTATCACCTTCAAAGCCAAAGACGGGTATGTGGTTCTGGCCGGACTCCGCACCGAGGCCCGGATGCGGGACCTCTGGACACTGATCGGACGTGAGGACCTGCTGGAGGGAGACGCCCGCTACCTGGCCGGACCCGGCATGGACGGACAGTTCTACTTCCAATACATCATCCCCGCTATAGAGGCGTGGTCGTCACAACTGGGAAAATTCCAGGTGGCGGCGATGCTGACCGAGATCGGCTTCTCCATGGGGGTTACCCAGACGATGGCTGACCTGGACGTATGCCCGCAGTTGGACGCCCGCCAGATGTTCATCGAAACCGGCGACACCCTGGGCGGCACCTTCCGCGGCGTAAAGACCCCGGCGCGCCTCACCGCCTGTGAAGACTCCCCAACAGGAACTCCTCCGAAGTTGGGCGAACACAACTCAGAGATCCTCTGCTCACTGGGTGGCATGACTGCCGAAGAAGTGACAGCTTTAGCTGCGGAAGGGGCGCTTTAGGCGGGATTCGGCCGGGATGACTCGGCGGTCTCTTCCGGCGGCGCGATCGGACGCCGGATCAGCGGTGAGAAGAACATCGCCGGCAAGAGCAGGATAAGTCCCAGTGAGACGCTCATAGCCACGGCGACGTAGGCGCTGAAGAAGTTGGCCACTATCCCCACGGCCAACCCGCCTACCGCTGCCACTCCGATGCACTGCCCAAGCATGCCGAGAGCCGTCCCCCTCATCTCAGGCTCAGATGAGATCAAGATGATCGTGCTCTGCATGGTGCTGTAACCGGCTGCGCCCAGTCCCGCCAAGAGCAGCATGAAGAACGACACCGGGTACCAGGGTGATAGGGCGAAGAACAGCAGGCTGAGCAGCTGCAACGCCAACCCTAGACAGAAGATGCGCCCGTGATAGCGCACGGCCGCCAACGATGCGATCACCGTAGCAGCCGCCAATGATCCGATGGCTTGGGCCGAGATCAATATGCCTGTCAGGCCCGCGCCAACTCCCAGGTGGTCTCGGGCGACCACGGGGAATAGCGACTCAACGCTGAAGGCCATGGCGTTCATTATCAGGGTGATTATCAGCACGCTCCTGATGACGCTGTTGCTCACCGAGTACTTGAATCCCCGGGAAACGGTGCGCCAGAAGGCGTAGGAAGAAGCCGAACGCACCGGCCCACGGCCTTTCATCACCAGGATAAGAAGGAAGGCGACGACATATACGGCCATCAAGAAGACGTAGGTACCTGAGAAATCGGTCAACTCGATCAACAGACCGGCCATGAACGGGCCTGCAAACTTCCCGAGGGTCATGTTGATGGTCTCGAGAGACATGGCGCTGACGATACGGTCGCTGCCGACCAAATCGTAGATCAAAGACCGGCGCGACGGGAATTCCAATACGAACAGCCAGCCCAGGAAGAAAGAGGCGATGAAAACATGCCACGGCTCTACAGCGTCGGTCATGACCAAGACCATGATGGCGGCGGTGGCCGTAACCGCGACGGTGCGGGCCATCATCATGATGGCCCAACGGTTGCTCCTGTCCGCGACCATGCCCGATAGGAGAGCGAAAGCCAGCATGGGAATCCAGCGGAACACGAAGAGCAGGGCGACCTGAAACGCGGAGTCGGTCAGGTCCAGGACGAGCAGTCCCATGACGACCGAATCCATCCAGCGCCCTGTGTTGTCCAGGCCGCCGGCAGCCCACATCAGCCGGAAGTCGCGCAATTCCAGCAGGCCTTTGACTCGTTCGAGCCATGGCCTGTTTGCGTGTGGGTCTGCCTCCGCGCTTAACTGATTCTCCGCCATTGCCTAGCGGGATGGCCTTGAATCGATGACGATTCGTCCTGGAATAAAGCTCATTTACCCTTTGATTCCAGGGCGTCCAGAATCACATCGGGGGTCAGCGGCAAGCTGTTCATCTTTACGCCGATGGCGTTGGAGACGGCGATGGCCACCGCTGGCAGCGGGGGAATGATTGGGGCTTCTCCGACGCCTCTGACACCGAAGGGATGCCTGGGGTTGGGTACTTCGATCATCACGGTGTCGATCATCGGAACATCTAGGGTGGTCGGCATGCGGTAGTCCAGGAAACTGGAGTTCAGCATGGCCCCGTTCTCGTCGTAGACGTACCCTTCGTTCAGAGCCCAGCCTATCCCCTGGACGGTGCCGCCTTGGATCTGGCCTTCCACGTAAGAGGGATGGATAGCGGTACCCACATCCAAGAAAGCGGTGTATCTAAGTACATCGACCTTTCCGGTCTCGGGGTCGACTTCCACATCCACCAGATTACCGGCGATGATGGGTCCGATGCCCGGTGAAACAGCGGAGACCGAACAGGTAACCGGGCCGCCGGTCCGCATCAACCGTCCTGCCAGGTCCTTGAAGCTGATCTTATCTTCGGTGCTGGCGCACATGAACTGGCCGCCGTCGAAGGTGATCTGCTCCTCATCCACCTCGAATACCAGGGCTGCGCGCTTGCTCATCAACCGTTTGATCTCTTCGGCTGCTTGGACGGCTGCATATCCCGTGTCGAAGGTGGTGCGGCTTCCTCCGGTATTGGCCGTGTAGCCGACACTATCGGTATCCGCGACAGCAGGCGCCACGTCATCGGCGCTGATGCCCAATACTTCGGCGGCCTGCATGGCGATGGACGTTCGCGTCCCGCCGATATCAACCGAGCCGGAGATCAGGTTGATGGTACCGTTGCTGTTGACGTTGATGGTCACGGACGATGCCTGGCCGCCCTGCCAGCGGTAACCCACAGCCGCGCCCCGGCCTTGGTTGGGGCCGCTGAGGGGAGTTTGGTAGTGGGGATGGTCCCGCATGGCCTCTTCAAGCTCTTTGACGCCAAACACCGGGTGGGGCACGCCGTTGGGCTGCCGATCGCCTTCTTTTACGGCGTTCATTAGGCGGAACTCCATCGGGTCTATCCCTAATTTCTCCGCCAGTTCGTCGATCACCGGTTCGACCGAGAACGCGCCCTGGGGCTGCCCGGGAGCGCGGTAGGCCTGGACCTTCTGCCGGTTGGTAACCACGTCATAGCCGTCTACCAGAAGATGTTCGATGTTGTAGGGGCCGGTGGCGCACAGGGTTGCGCCGCCGACGGGAGAACCGGGGAACGCGCCAGCGTCAAAGGCCAACGACAACTGGGCGGCGGTTATCTTTCCATCTTTGGTGGCGCCGATCTTGGTCTTCGACTTGGTCGCTGAAGCAGGGCCTGTGCCTTCGAAGACGTCCTTCCGGCTCATGATCACTTTGACCGGACGGCCGCTCTTCTTGGCTAATATGGCCGCAACAGGCTCCAGATAGGTGGTGGCTTTGGCGCCGAACCCGCCGCCGATCTCGGTAGGAATGACCTTGATGCGGGATTCGGGGATGTCCAGGATGGCCGAGCACGAAGACCGGATGGCGAACGCGCCCTGGGTGCAGGTCCAAACGGTCAAACGTCCGTCTCCCGCCCAGCTGGCGGTGGAGGCGTGGGGTTCTATGTAACCCTGGTGGACGGTCTGAGTGCTGAACTCCCGCTCCACTATCACGTCGGCTTCCGCGAAGCCTTTTTCGATGTCGCCCAGTTTGTGCTGTATATGGGCGGCGATGTTGCTCTTGTTGCCGGTGTCGTCTCCCCTGGCGAACCGCTCCATCTTGAAGTGGGTGGTCAGGTTATCGTGGAGCAACGGCGCGTCTTCTTTCATCGCGTCTTCAACGTTAAGCACGGGTTTCAGCACTTCATAATCGACATCTATCAAGGCCAGCGCGGCCTCCGCTATGTGGGGGCTGGTGGCGGAAACGGCCGCCACGGCATGTCCCTTATACCGGGCTTTCTTGTCGGCCATGATGTGCTCGGCCAGCAGGCGGGAGCCGCCTTCGGCCAGGTCGATGGTCACGGCGTCCATGATCGGAAAGTCCTTGGCGGTGACCACGGCCGTCACACCCGTCAGGGCTTCGGCCTTGGTGGTATCGATGCTCTTGATGTTGGCGTGGGCGTGCGGGCTGCGCAGGACCTTTCCGTGGAGCATCCCTGAGAGTTGGGTGTCGGCGCCGAATTTGGCCGCTCCAATCACCTTGTCCACACCGTCGTGGCGGATGGGCCTGGTGCCTACGACGTCATACTGTTTAGCCTGTTCTGACTGTTGTCCGCTGCTGGTTGTAGTCAATTTCATTCACCTGTGTGGAGTTGTTGTACCTATCGTGAATCCGAATCCGTGTTGCGATGCGCTCCACTATATCCCTGGGAGGCTAGATGTCAATCAACGGCAAGCTATCCCTTCACCTGAGGCAGCACCTCTTTCCCTATGAGTTCCAACTGGCCGGACTGATCGGGTCCGCCAAATCGGATAACTATCGTCTCAACACCAACATCCACAAAGCCCTGCAGCCAGCCGACGGCGTCTTGGATATTGCCGGTGAACACGCTTTGCGTCCGGGCCATGGTCTCGAATGGCATATTGTAGTAGCCCTCGATGAATGACCGCAGTTCTTTCTCAGCTTGGGCTTTGTCCTCGTTGATGTTCAGCGTGGTGTAGAGAGCCTTATGTAAACGTCCGGCGTCGTCTTCAGTTTCTTTAGCCAGGGCTTCGATCTGCTGCCAGCCCTCCACGTACGCCTCGGGTGAAGTGGCGTTGGGGAACCAGCCGTCGCCCATCTTGAGCATCCGCCGCTGAGGTTTCTCGGCGCTGGCAGCCATCCAGATGGGAACGCCGCCCTTCTGCACAGGCTTGAGGCCCAGGCTGACCCCATCCAACTGGAAGTGACGGCCCTGGAAGTTGACCTCGGGTTCCGTCCAGAGCTTCTTCATGACAGTCACGCATTCTTCGAAGATGCTGACCCGGTGCCGGAAAGACACCCCACAGGCGTTGAATTCTTTCTCCACAGCCGGGGTCTTGCTGGCGATACCAGAGCCGAGTATGACCCGTCCCTGGGACACGATGTCCAGGTTGGCAACCTCGTTGGCCAGGATCACCGGGTTCCGCAGGGCGGGGAGGAACACTGCCGTGCCCAGTTTCACGCTTTTGGTGCGTCCGGCGACGGCAGCAAGGGTGCTCAGAGCTTCCAAACGAGGACGCGCGAGCACGCTGTCGCCACACCAGACCGAATCGAACCCGAACCCCTCAGCCCGTTCCGCCAAGTCGATCAATGACCCAAAATCTGGGTCTCCCGGGGCCATGACCACCTCTCTTGTGGGCAACAGGTAACCGAAAGAAGTCTGTCCATTCGCCATGGTTGGGCCTCGCTTATCTATCTGTTGTTCGACGCGATAAGGGTGTCCTCCCAATGATTTCTTGGAGGGACACCCCTGTTAGGCCCTAGATTATAGCCTGCCGGTAAAGAGAGTATGGCACGCTTGGTCGAGCGTTAGTCTTCGCTCCTCGCGCCCATCTTGTATGCGCCATAGAAAAGCAGAGCCAGGAATACCACGAGGCCGATGCTGCCTATGGGAGCGTAGATGGCCAGGTCGCGGCCCAGGTTGGACGACTCCTCCTCTCCAAAGGAGATGTCCAGGCGGGCATTCGGCTCGTCGAACTCGGTCCTGGGCTCACTGTCTTCCCCGTCCAGCCCTTCCCGAATCTCTTTGTAGACCAGGTTACCCTGGTCTTCCACAGCCGCTACCAGCAGACCAAAGTCTTCAGAGAAAACCCGGACGGTCATGACTGCCCGCTCACGTCCGTTCTGTGTGGATGTGAAAACTTGATCGACCGCGCCGTCCACCTGGGAGATGATCGCTTTGACCGCGTTGACACTGGAGCCAACGTTTGAAGACTCGATGCTGAGGGTGCCCGATGGCGCTTGCGCCTCGTCCCGGTGCGGCGGGGTCAGAAACACGGTGATGGTCGCCAGATCTACCCGGCGCTCCAAGAAATTCAGCTGCCCTTGGAGCTGTTCCACTTCCGTGCGTACTCGGGTCAATTCCCGTTCGATGACCAGGATGTCGCTGATATCTTCTGCCCGCTCCAAGAGAGAAAGCAGACTCTCTTCTTCGCGCAGGGAACTCTTCAGCCGTGCTTCCAGATCGATGAACCGCTCGGTTACGTCTTCGCTGCCGGCGTTCTCGTTCTGGACCTTGCCCAGGGCTTTGATCTGCTCGAACACCGAGAAGAACTCATCCTGAGGCACCCGCACGGTCAGGGTGGACTGCTGGAACTCATCGTCGCCAAAACTTGAGAGTTGTTCGACGAACCCGCCGACACCTTCAGCGATGGCCCGGACCCGCGCCGCTGCCGCCGGGACGTCGAGCACTTCCACGGACATGGATCCCTGGGAGATGACCTGCCGGTCACCCGCACCTGCGGCTATGCTGGGAGTTGCGCCCCCGGAGCTAGTCGCCTGTCCGGCAGCCGGAGCAGGTGCGCCTTTGGAGAACTCGTATTCTTCCGTAGAGTCATTGGTGATGGTCACACCCATGGAACTTCCGCTGCCGAACTCCCCTGGAAACCCTTCGGGCGCCGGAGCGACGGCCGCTTGACCGTCAAACCCGCCAGAACTGCGGCTGGAGAATGAATCGCCGTCCCCCGCCACGAGCATATAAGTCAGGACCACTGCCACTGACACGACAGCGACCGCCGCTAAGCCCAGAAAGAAATACCTGTTCAAGGGCAGTCCTAACACGGACCGGCGCCACGATCGGCGACCGGAGTTGCTTGGGGTTGGTGAATTGCTCATCAGGGTCTCCTTTCCGTTCTGCCGTTTCAATCTCCGTTATTTGCTAGACGAAGCAGCGGCAGGAAAAGTTCCCGAGTCCGGACACTCAGGCCCGAATCTAAGGCGGTAAAACGAGGGAAACCAGGTGTATGCAGGTCGCGGGGGAGCATGGGAGGATGGGTCTTTACGGGAAGTTGCCTCCGAGGCCGTCCACGGAGATGCCATTCAAGGTATTCGATGTTTGCCGGTAGGTCACCGAGTTTGAGCCTTGGGCGATAGAGGCAAGGTATTCTATCGACGGCTCATCAAGGTCAACCACATCTGTGAAATCCGCGCCTTCTATGCTTATGAGGTTGCTCAGGTTGGCGCCCTGGATCGTCACACCGGCGAGATTGACCTGCCGGAGATTGGCGCCGCTGAGGTTCGCGCTATCGAGCTTGGACTCTCTCAGATCGGCACCCTGCAAGTTTGACCCACTGAGGTTAGCCGATGACAGGTCTGTGTTCCGTAGAGTTGCTCCTCGCAGGTCAGCGCCGCTAAGGTCTGAATCGCTCAGGTCTGCGCCGTCCAGCATCGAGTCCATCGCGATAATACCATGTAGATTCCCTTGGCTCAGATCAGAGCCAGACAGATCGCTGTCGCTCAGGTCTGCGCCCCTTAGATCGACGAACGCCAGGTCAGCTTCTTTGATCGACGCCCCACGGAGATTGGCCATGCCAAACCCGGCATGTTGCAGCGCCACGCCGTCCATCTCAACTTGACTCAGGTCACTTCCGGAAAGGGCGACCATCGCGGGTTCATCGTTCCCGTTACGGGTGATCAGTCCACTGCCATACAGAAAGGCGATCAGATTTCTTTTTTCGTCTGCCTTGAGAATCTTCAGGATCGCGTCGGTGCGTCCCTTGGTCAGGCTGCGGGCGGTATCCGTGAAGATTCCGTCTTCGTCCCTCAAAAGCAACGTGGATATGCCATCGAAGTATGAATCAAGGCTCTGGGCGCGGACGATCCGGTCCTGTTCTTGTTTGGCGGCCTCGTTGTTGCGCTCGATCTCCTCGGTAAGCTCCCGCTGCTCGAAGCTGATCCGCTTGCCGTCGACCCACTGGCGGATTCCGACATAGACCGCGACGGCGGCGATGGAGATGGAGCCCACTGCGCCGGCGATCTCGGCGACGGCGCCCAAGGCGATCCAATTCATACCGATTCTCCAAGGTCGTTAGCCAAATTGCCGGTCACTGACCCGGTTGACCATCACTGTGACGGGCTAAACAATCGCTGATCCTGCTCTTCAACAAGACTGGGTTGAAGGGTTTTGTCAGGTAGTCTTCGGCGCCAAGCTCGATACAACGTGCCTTGCCGTCTGATTCATCCAGGGCGGTGGTGACGATCACCGGGATGTGGTTCAACGATTGGTCGGCCTTGAGGTGTTCCAGCACTTGGTAGCCATTCATCTGCGGCAGCATGATGTCCAACAGGATCAGACTAAAGTCCTCATGGTCGAGCAATTCCAATGCCTGTACGCCGTCTACCGCCACCGTGACCCGGTAGCCCTGACGCTCAAGGCGGCGGCTCAACAGATCCCGGTTCATCTCGTTATCGTCGACTACCAGGAGGGAATATTGCTGGCTGGTCATTGATCAGTCCCTTTGCCAAGCAGTGTTTCGATCTTTTCTATCAGACGGGCGAATTCAACCGGTTTGGTGTCATAGTCGTCGCAGCCCGCTTCCAAAGCCTTCTCTCTATCTCCGGCCATGGCGTGGGCAGTAAGGGCGATCACCGGTATCGACTGAGTCTCCGGTGCGGCCTTGAGTTTCTGAGTGGCGGCCCAGCCATCCAGTATGGGAAGGTCCATGTCCATCAATATGATGTCGGGTGAGTCGGACGCAGCTTTGTTCACGCCGTCTTCGCCATCCACGGAGATAATGACTTCATAGCCCCGCCGCTGCAAACGCCGGCTGAGCATATCCCGGTTCATCTCATTGTCCTCAACGACCAAGACTTTAGGCATGGCTTCCTCTCAATCCAACTCCAGGGTTCTACGAGCTGTGGTCTGCCCCGGCAAAGGTAGTGACCAGTCCGCGCAGCTCGGACATCAACGATTCTGCGGAGTATGAACCTTTCTGTACCACTTTCTCAACATAGCCGTTCAGCCGCTGGCCGTCTTCGGCGGTTATGTCCTTGGCTGTTACCACGACCACAGGCACGCTGTTCCAACGGTCGTCCCGGCGCAGGTTCTCGATGAATTCGAAACCGTCCATCTCCGGCATCATCAGGTCCAGCAGGACCAAGCTGGGGTAGGTCTCATCCATCATGTTCAGGGCCACGCGGCCGTTCTCTGCCTCTGCCACCCGCCAGCCTTCTTTCTCCAACATGCGCCGGACCATCACCCGGACCGATTTAGCATCGTCCACCACCAATACGGGACCAGCTCCGGGCATGTCTTCTTTGTACCGGTTCAACACCGAAAGCAGCCGTGTCCGGTCGATCGGTTTCGTGAGGTACTCCGCGGCGCCCAGGGCATAGCCCATATTCTTCTGATCAATGATGGTCACCATGATGACCGGAATGTCTGCCAGGTCAGGTTCGGCTTTCAAGGCGGCTAAGACGGCCCAGCCGTCCATGCCGGGCATCATCACATCCAGCGTGATCACCGCGGGCTGTATTTCTTTGGCCAGACGCAACCCTTCTTGGCCACCCATCGCCCGCACCAGGTTGAATCCCTGCCCGCTCAAGGACCGCTCCATCAGGTCGTGGACGTTGGCATCATCATCAACCACCAACACGGTATTGGCCGCGGGAGCGGCTGCGACTGCCTCTGCCTGCGAGGGAGACGCCTGTGATGGTGATTCTTTCCCCTCGACAGCCACAGCCGGCAACTTCATGGTGAAAGTCGATCCCTGGCCGGGCTCGCTGGTGACCAACACGGCGCCGCCCATCATCTCGCAGAAATGGCGGGTGATGGCCAGGCCCAAGCCTGTGCCGCCAAAGCGCCTGGTTGTTGAAGCTTCAGCCTGGGCGAACGCCTGGAAAAGGTTCTCCATCTGTTCTTCAGTCATGCCGATGCCGGTATCGGTTACGGCAAAGTTGATCCAATCTTGGCCGTCGTTGGTCTCCCGGCTCACCCTTAACGCGATGGTGCCTTGGTCCGTGAATTTACTGGCGTTGCTCAGCAGATTGAACAATCCCTGACGCACCTTGGTCATATCGGCGTGGATATAACCGATAGATTCAGGGCATTCGATCTCTAGGGTATTGGAATTCTTGGTCACCAGCGGGTGGATGGTGGTCACCACTTCCTGAATCATGGGTGCGATGGAGAAGGTCTCAAGGTAGATGTCCATTCCGCCGGCCTCGATCTTCGAGATGTCCAAGACATCGTTGATCAAGCCCAACAGATGCTTTCCGGCGCCGTTGATGCGCTCCAGGTCTTCGTCGAATTCCTCGTTGCCCAGGTCCTGGGCTTCTTCCTGAAGCATCTCGCTATAGCCGATGATGGCATTCAATGGGGTACGCAATTCATGGCTCATATTGGCCAGGAACTGACTCTTGGTCTTGTTAGCTTCTTCTGCGTCATCTCGGGCGTGTTGTGTCTCTTCGATGAACCTTGCATTGCCGATGGCCACGGCGGCGCTGTCGGCCAGGGTTGAAAGAAGTTGGATTTCTCCGTCGGTGAACTCATGGGTTTCATAAAAGTTCACAGTCAGAGTGCCGTAGGCTTCATCCCGAATTATGATGGGCACCGATAGACCCGACCGTAAGCCTAGTTTTTCAACTAGGTCTTTCATGACGGTCGGGTTTGATTGCAATACCTCATCCAATAGATAGTCCGGACTCCAAGCTGGCCGCCTATCTGCGAACGCCCGTCCTGCCGTTGAGATTCCAAGAGGAGCGACATAGTCCACGCCAAGGTCAGAATTAATTGCGGAGGCGGTGGCGGGCGGCAGCACAAGACCACCTTTTTCCGGGTCATATCTTGTGATTCCGCATGTATCGCTATTAAGTAATTCTTGGGCCTTTTCGGAAATCAGGTTAAGGATACTGTCCATGTCTGTGGTAGAAGCTAGTTGTGCCGTGACTTCCTGGAGTTGAGTTGCCTCATCCCGCGCCTGCTCGGTCTCCTCAATGAACCTGGCGTTGTTGATGGCCACGGCGGCACTGTCGGCCAGGGTTTGAAGGAGATTGACCTCATCGTCTGTGAACTCGTGGGTCGCGAGATACCCGAC
>CAYXDE010000049.1:0-19473 GCA_964463525.1 uncultured Dehalococcoidia bacterium
CCCGTCTCTACGACCAATTCAAGGCCGACATCGTTCCGGCAATGATGCGGGAATTCAGCTACGGGAACACCATGGAAGTTCCCCGGCTGCAGAAGATCGTACTGAATATCGGCGTCGGCGAAGCGCTGACCAACGGACGGGCCATGGAGGCTGCCAGCGCTGACCTGGCGGTGATTGCCGGCCAGAAGCCCATCGTTACCAGGGCCAGGAAATCCATCGCCACTTTTAAGATACGGGAAGGAAATGCCATCGGCACCGCCGTCACCCTGCGCGGCGCCAGGATGTACCACTTCCTGGACCGGCTCGTCAACACCGCCCTGCCGCGTATCCGCGACTTCCGCGGTCTGCCCAGGCGGGGATTTGACGGCCGTGGCAACTTCAGCATCGGTATCCGGGAGCAGATAATCTTCCCGGAGATCGATTACAACCAGATAGACAAGATTCGTGGTCTGCAGGTGACCATCACGACCACGGCCAAGAACGACACCGAGGCTATCCGCCTCCTTGAGCTCTATGGCATGCCCTTTATCAAAGAAACGGTTGAGGCCTAAGGGAGGCGTCCTTGGCGAAGACATCAGCAGTCCAGAAGTGGCTTAAGAAGTCCAAATTTCCGGGCCGGGAATATAACCGGTGTGGCCGGTGTTTCCGCCCGCGCGCCTATATCAGGCACGCCGGCCTGTGCCGAATCTGCTTCCGGGAGATGGCCTTGAACGGTGAATTGCCCGGTGTCAGAAAGGCCAGCTTGTAGCCTAACGGCCCAGAAAAAGACCAAAACGAAAGTCCCGATAATCAGATCCCGATAGTTAGATAACTTTTAGAAAACTTTAGGCGGAGAGGGGAGAAAGACCTAAAATGCCGGTAACCGATCCATTGGCAGACATGTTGACCAGGATTCGTAACGCCATACAAGTGCGTCACGACTCTGTCAACATCCCTCACTCCAAACTGAAGTTGGCTGTGGCCAAGATTCTCAAGGAAGAAGGCTTCATCCGGGACTTTGACATACCCCGGGGCCAGAAGCACCCCACTATCCGGGTGCACCTGACCTACCGTGAAGGTAGACAATCGGCGATATCCGGTCTCAAGCGGGTGAGCAGACCCGGATTACGGGTGCACGTAGGCAAGGGAGAGATTCCCAGGGTCTACGGCGGCATCGGGTTGGCCATCGTATCCACCTCCAAGGGCGTGATGGCCGGGCGGCAAGCCTGGCGCGAAGGCGTCGGCGGAGAACTACTCTGTTTTGTCTGGTGATTCGGCTGTGCAAGAGAAGAAACAAGAAAAAACACTATCGCGTATCGGCCGGAAGCCTATAGCTCTACCCAGTGGGGTAGCGGTCGAGGTCCAGTACGGTGGCGTTAAAGTCACCGGACCCAAAGGCACCCTTGAGCAGAAGTATCATCCGGAAGTGGTGGTCAAGGTGGAAGACGGCGTAGTCTTGGTTGAGCGGCAGTCGGACAATAAGTTCCATCACTCGCTGCACGGCCTAACCCGCAGTCTGATCGCCAATGCGGTTGAAGGTGTGTCGGAAGGATTCACCAGGACACTTGAGATCATGGGTGTCGGCTACAGGGTCGCCGAGGCAGGCAAGGGGATCACGTTGAACGTGGGTCACAGCCATTCCGTGGAGATTCAACCAGAAGACGGCGTGACTATGGAAGTGGAAGGAAACAACCGGGTCCACGTCCGCGGTATCGATAAGCAGAAGGTAGGCCAGTTGGCGGCCCAGGTGAGACGGGTCCGGCCACCGAACGCATACAAAGAGAAGGGCATCCGGTACTCCGACGAAGTACTACACTTTAAACCAGGAAAGGCGGCGGCCAGAAAGGCTTAACGGCCTGCTGAAGCGCCCCGGATTGATAGAACGACCATGCCTAAAGATAAGAACGCGAAACGGCTGAGAAAAGTACGGCACATCCGGCTTCGGAACAAGATTTCCGGAACGCCGGAACGCCCCCGATTGGCCGTGTTCCGCAGCCTGCGGCACATCTATGCACAGGTGATTGACGACACCACCGGACGCACCCTTGCTGCTGCTTCCAGTTCCGACGCCGTGAAGGAAGCCGGCGGTCCCATAGTCCCCAAGATGGATGCTTCCTCGGCGGTTGGAAAACTGGTCGCCGAACGGGCCAAGGCCGAAGGCATCACCCAGGTCGTTTTCGACCGGGGCGGCTGCAAATACCACGGCAGGGTCAAAGCCCTCGCCGAAGCCACCCGTGAAGCCGGCCTTAGCTTTTAATCCGATCTCTAACCAGAATATCCAGATAACCGCAACACCGTAGCGCAGAGACTGGGAGGTCTCCCAAATATGGTCCAAGCCCCTAACAGGCCCTTCAACGACAGAGACCGCGACCGCGATCGAGGCCGAGGCCGGGAACGAGAAGAAGACACCGGAGGTTTCTCCGAGAGAGTCGTCTACACCCGCCGTATCGCCAAGGTTGTGAAGGGAGGCCGCCGCCTCCGCTTCAACGCGTTGGTCGTTGTGGGAGACGGACAGAACGAAGTGGGCGTTGGCCTGGGTAAAGCGCTGGTCATCCCTGACGCGGTCAGAAAAGGCAACGCAGTTGCCCGCCGCGACACCGTAAAGATACCTCTACGCGGCACGACCATCCCTCAGAAGATCACGGTCAAGAAAGGCGCCACCATCGTGATGATCAAGCCGGCCCGAGAGGGTACCGGAGTCATCGCCGCCGGCGCCATGCGCGCCATATTGGAACTGGGCGGAGTCAAAGACGTTGTCGGGAAGTCACTGGGGTCCCGGAACCCGATCAACATCGTCTACGCCACCATGGAAGCCCTGAGGCAGTTGAAAGATCCGGACGTCGAACTGGCCCGCCGATTGGGCCGCCCGCTTCCGTCTGAAGAGAACAAAGTGGAGACGGTCCCCGTTGGAGCCAACCCGGACCCGGCCCAACCGGACTCCGGCTCTCTTGATACCGGCAATGTCGAGTCATTGATGAGCCAGAGACCCGGCGAAACCCTTGAGGGAGAGTAAAGGCCGCACTCCCTAACCGGACACGGCCGCTAGAAAATGGCTGAGATAAAAATCACCTGGACCAGAAGCACCATAGGCAAGCCGGGGAACCAGAAGAAGATCATCGAGTCCCTTGGTCTGCACCGGTTGAACCACACCGTGGTCCACCACGACTCGCCGACCATTCGCGGCATGGTCAATAAGGTCAGTCACCTTGTGAAGGTGGAAATAGCCTAAAGAGCTTCGTCTCAGGCTCCATGGTGGGGCTTTCCTGACGATTCCAAGGCCGATAACCGCTAATGACCGGGGCGGTATCCGGCCAGAGTGGACACCAAACCGGCATTTCGGCAACCTCCAAACCGTTTACCAGCGGTTGCGACGCATCTAAAATCAGACTGGACAGCGTAACAGTTGTCTGAGAGTTAAAAGAGGCCCGCCCCATGATGGAACATCAGTTGGCCCCCTCCAAGGGAGCCAGAAAGAACAGAAAACGGGTTGGACGCGGCGACGCGGCAGGCCAAGGCAGCACGGCAGGCCGGGGCAATAAGGGACAGAAGTCTCGCTCCGGTGGCGGCGTGTCCCCGTGGTTTGAAGGTGGTCAGCTGCCCTTGATCAAGGGTCTGCCCATGAAACGCGGCTTCCACAACCGCTTCAAGACCTACTACTCCTTGATCAAAGTCGAGACCCTCGATTCCTTCGACGCTGGTGAGCGCATCACCCCGGAACTCCTTCTGGAGAAGGGGCTCCTGCGGAATCTTAAATTCCCTGTGAAGATCGTTGGCGACGGCGAGATCAGCAAGGCTGTAACCGTCGTGGCGGCCAAGTTCACCCAGTCCGCGAAACAGAAGATCGAAGCGGCAAAAGGAACGGCGGAGGAGATTTCGGCGTAATGATGAACGCCGAGGCCCAGGCTGGCAGATTCCCCAAGCTGTTACAGGCGGCGATAGACGCCTTCAGCCTACCCGACCTGCGGGCCAAGATTCTCTTTACTCTGGCGATCCTAGCCCTCTACCGGTTCATCGCCCATATTCCCCTTCCGGGCATCGACCAGGTCCAGCTGGACAACCTCTTCAGGAATAACGAACTCCTGGGGTTCTTGGACCTGTTCAGCGGCGGCGCATTGAGCCGGATGAGCATCGTCGCTCTCGGCGTTTTCCCGTATATAACCTCGTCGATCATCATCCAGTTGCTGACCCCGGTTATACCCTCCCTTCAGGAGATGTCCCGCGAAGGCGAGGCCGGCCGCGCCAAGATAAACAGGATTACTCACTGGATCACCATTCCCATCGCCTTTGCCCAGGGCTATGGACAGCTCGTCCTATTGGAGCAGAGCAACGTCATAGCCAACGTAGGGTTCTCCGGAGACGCTTTCTTGCCGACCATCGCGGCCTTGTTCTCCATCGCCGCCGGGACCATGTTCCTGGTCTGGCTGGGTGAGATGATCACAGAGCGCGGCATCGGAAACGGCATCTCGCTGATCATCTTCGCTGGTATCGTCGCCGGATTCCCCAGGCTGTTGACCCAGGGATTCTTGGACCGTGACAACGTGCTTGGCATCGGCTTCTTCGCGCTGATCGGTATTCTGATCATCGCTGCCATCGTGATGTTCAACGAGGCACACCGGCGCATCCCTGTGCAGTACGGCCGCAGTATCTTCAGGGGTGGGAGGATGTACCGCCAAAGCGGTGCGACCTATCTACCACTGCGCATAAATTCGGCGGGTATGATCCCGTTGATCTTTGCCTTTTCCATCGTGATCCTGCCTGGGACCATAGCGACCTATTTCGCGACCAGCACCACTTGGGTGGGCGACGTCGCCAACTTCTTTGCCGACTTGCTGATACCGACTTCGCCCATCTACTGGGTGATGGTGTTTGTATTGGTTGTGATATTCACCTTCTTCTATACGTTGGTGGTGTTCAACCAGCAGCAACTGGCTGAGAACCTACAGAAGAACGGTGGGTTCGTGTTGGGTATCCGGCCCGGAAAGCCGACCCAGGACTACTTGAACCGTGTGATCGTGCGGATAACTCTTGGTGGGGCCCTCTTCCTGGGCACCATCGCCATCATGCCCTATATAGCGTCGCTCATCACAGATGTCCAGGCCATATCTCTCAGCAGCACCAGCTTGTTGATCATGGTGGGTGTGGGACTGGATACCCTGCGTCAGTTAGAAGCGCAGCTGATGATGCGTAATTACGAAGGGTTCCTGAGATAACATGGCCCAGGGACTGCGATTGGTTCTATTCGGCCCCCCCGGCGCCGGAAAAGGTACTCAGGCGCAACTCTTGCGCGACCGATTGAAGGTGGCCCACATCAGTTCCGGAGACCTGTTCCGTCACCATCTGGGACAGGGAACTCCCCTGGGTCTCCGGGCCAAAGAGTACATGAACAAAGGGGAATTGGTCCCCGACGAAGTAACCATCGACATCATGTTGGACAAGATCATGTCCATCCCCGAGGATGAAGGTTTCATCCTGGATGGATTCCCCAGGAACCCGAATCAGGCTTCGGAACTGGAGAAGAAACTGATCGGTGAGTCCCGGGACCTGGACAAGGTGATACACATCGAGGTCTCCGAACCGGAACTTCTACGCAGGCTGGGCGGCCGTTACGTTTGCCGGGCCTGTCAGGCCCCCCACTCCATAGGTACGGGTGAAGAAGGCAAGAAGTGCGACCAATGCGGCGGTGAACTCTATCAGCGTGACGACGACGCCCCGGCGGCCGTCCAAAAGCGGATCGAGGTCTACAACGCAGAAACCACGCCTGTGCTCGGGTTCTACCGGGAGCGGGGAGTATTGGTCGATATCTCCGGCGACCAGACCGTTGACGAGGTCAACAAACAAGTCATCACGGCGCTGGGCGCCTAAAATAGGCATGGATCTTAGGGCTAACAGCGACTGGGTTCCCAAGTCAGTTAATCGGGAGTAGAATACACTGGTGAATCGCGGCCAAAAAACAAAGACCGCTTCTAACTCGCCGTCCACCTACTCTGGGGGCATCACGATAAAATCCCCCCAAGAGTTGGACTCTATGCGTCGTGCGGGAAAGATAGTCGGTGACGTCATCGATCTCTTGAAAGCTGCGGTGGCTCCAGGCATGACCACTAAAGACCTGGACAAGATTGCTTACAAAGAGATCACTCGTCAGGGAGCCAAGCCCACGTTCATGGGTTACCAGGGCTTCCCGGCCAGTATCTGCACGTCGGTCAATGAGGAGATCGTCCACGGGATACCCGGTAAACGGGTCCTCCGAGAGGGCGACATCGTCAAAGTCGATGTGGGCGCGACCATCGAGGGATTCATCGGCGACGCCGCGGTCTCCATGCCGGTAGGCGAGGTAACACCGGAAGCCATCGCCCTGATGGACCACACACGGATAAGTCTGGAAGAAGGTATCAAAGCGGCCCAGCCTGGCGGGCGGGTCGGTGATATCGGCGCTGCGGTGCAGGCCTACGGTGAGAGCCGGGGCTACGGCGTCGTTAGGGAGTTCGTAGGACACGGCGTAGGCCGCTTCCTGCATGAGGACCCCCAAGTGCCCAACTACGGGCAGGCGGGCATGGGCCCGTTGCTGCGGGTTGGGATGTGTATCGCCATCGAACCCATGTTCAACCTGGGCGATTGGCACACGAAGATATTGGATGACGAGTGGACCGTGATCACTGCCGATGGCAAGCTCTCGGCCCATTTCGAGCATTCCATAGCTATAACCGAGGACGGACCGGAGATTCTGACGGTCCATACTTAGGCCCGCCGCCTAGGCCCGGGAAGCACCGGGATGGGTGGAAATCCGTACGCAAAGAGGGTTTATGCCGAAGAAACAAGCGATCGAGGTCGAGGCCAGCGTCAAAGAGGCCCTGCCCAACGGGATGTTCCGCGTGGAACTGCCCAATGACCACGAAGTATTGGCCCACGTGTCCGGCAAGATCAGGATGCACTTCATCCGTGTTCTTCCCGGCGACCGGGTGTTGGTGGAGCTCTCTCCATACGACCTGACCCGCGGCCGCATCACTTATCGATTCAAGTAGACCGGTCCAAACAACCGCTCTAAGCAACTAGAAGGCGTTAATCATGAAAGTATCAGCATCGGTTAAACCCAGGTGCAACAACTGCCGTGTGATCAAGCGCAAGGGCGTGGTCAGAATCATCTGTTCCAACGCCAGGCACGCACAGCGGCAAGGCTAACCCAAGCAATATTCAGTAATTCAGGCGGCGAAGTTAAAGGAGGCCCGGAGTGGTCCGTATCGCTGGAGTAGACGTTCCCGACCGAAAGAGAGCTCACGTAGCTCTCCGCAGTATCTATGGTATCGGCCCCAAGATCGCGGAAGAGATCTTGATCAAGGCTGACCTAGACCCGCTCATTCCCCCGCGGATGAACGAGTTGTCCGAAGAACAGGTAGACCGTATCCGGGAATTGGTCGACCGGGACTACATCTCGGAGGGAGACCTGCGCCGGGAAGTTAACCAGAACATACGACGGATGATCGAGATCGGCTCTTACCGTGGCCTGCGCCACCGCCGGAACCTTCCCGTCGCCGGACAGCGCACCAAGACCAACGCCCGCACCCGCAAGGGCCCCCGCCGGACAGTTGCCGGACGCGGCAGGCGCAGCGGCGGCAAGTAGTAAGCATTTAGGACTAAGTGAGATTTACTTATGGCTAGACCCAGGACCAGGCGCCGCGAGCGCCGCTCGGTGCCCCAAGGCAGGGCGTATATCTACTCCACGTTCAACAACACGTTGGTGAGCCTCACGGACCCTCAGGGTAACGTGATCGCTACCGCCAGCGCCGGGACCGTGGGTTTCAAGGGCTCCCGTAAAGGGACTGCCTTCGCCGCCCAACGAGCTGCCGAGCAGGCCGCCCGCAAAGGCATGGACTCCGGTCTTCGCCAGATAGACGTGCTGATCAAGGGCCCTGGAGCTGGACGGGAGGCCGCCATCCGGTCTCTCCAAGGCGCCGGCCTTTTCGTGACCAGTATCCGGGACGTGACTCCCATCCCGCACAACGGGTGCCGCCCGCCAAAACGAAGGAGAGTGTAACTCCAATCCCATGGGAAGATATACAGGACCATCCTGCCGCCTTTGCCGGCGGTCCGGTGAAAAGCTATTCCTGAAGGGCGATAAGTGCTTTACGCCCCGCTGTGCGTTCGAGAAGCGCCGCAACCCGCCTGGTGACGTGTCCCGCCGCCGCAGACGGCCCACGGACTATGCCGTGCACCTGCGTGAGAAGCAAAAGGCCAAGTACATCTATGGCGTGATGGAAGGACAGTTCCGCCGCTACATGACCGAGGCGTTCAATACCCCCGGCGTGACCGGCATGAACCTGCTCCGCACCCTGGAGCGCCGCCTGGATAACGTGGTCTTCCAATTGGGGTTCGCCGACTCTAGGAAGCAGGGCCGGCAATCGGTCATGCATGGCCATTTCCGAGTCAACGGCGTCAAGACCGACGTACCCTCCTATCAGGTCAGACCCGGCGATGTTGTTAGCTGGAAAGAGACCCTAAAGACGACCGATTTCTACGCTGGGCGCATCGACGGCGTGCCCAAGCGTCCGGTTCCCGCCTGGCTGACCCTCGATTCGGGTGACATGGTCGGGACTGTAGTATCACTGCCTGCCGATGAAGACCTGCAGGCGATAGTAGATTCAAGGCTAATAGTAGAGTTTTACTCGAGGTAGTTTGTCCATGCTGGACACCCTGATCCTAACTCCGGGTACGCCGGAGGCTGGTGCGGAAACGCTAAAACCCGAGATTCGGGTGATGGAATCAGAAGACACTTACGGGAAGGTGGCCGTTGAGCCGCTGCCCCGTGGGTTCGGTCTGACCATCGGCAACCCTCTTCGGAGGATATTGCTCAGTTCCACAGACGGCAGCGCAATCACGTGGGTAAAGATCGACGAGGTCGTCCACGAGTATGCAGCCGTGCCCGGCGTCAAAGAGGAGGTTATGGAACTCCTCCTCAACATCAAGCGCATCCGTATCCGGTCCCAGTCGGACCGGGCTGGAAAGATGCGCCTTGACGTCACCGGCGAAGGCCGTGTTTGCGCCGGTGACATCTCGACTTCCAGCGATTTCGAGATAGTGAACCCTGAACTCCACCTGGCGACCTTGGACTCAGATGACTCCCATCTGTCCATCGAGTTCAACGTTGAGCAAGGTGTGGGCTACCAGCCCGCCGTGCAGTCCGACGGCACCACCAACCCGCCCGTGGGAGTTCTGCCCGTGGACGCGGTGTTCAGCCCGGTGCGGAAGGTCAACTATAACGTTGAGCGCACCAGGGTCGGTCAAGTCACCGACTACGAGCGTTTGGTGATGGAAGTCTGGACCGACGGCACCATCAAAGCCGTTGAAGCGATCCAGCAGGCCGCTGAGAACCTGGTAAATCACTTCTTCCTCTTCAGCAACCTGAACAGGGTAGCGGAGGAAGGCGCGGATAGGGCGCCGGTAGTGGTCTCCCCGGAGATCTACCAGACCCCCATCGAGAAACTGGAATTGTCTCCACGCACGTTGAACTGCTTGAAGCGGTCTCACATCTCCAAGGTAGGAGAAGTGCTGGAGATGTCCGACGATGAATTGCTGAAGATTCGCAACTTCGGCGAGAAATCACTGGTCGAGTTGAAAGAGAAACTGGCCGAACACGGGGTCACAGACCTTTCGGACGGCCCATCCGGTTCCGTCGGAGATATCTCACCCGAGGACCTGGGTGAACTCATGGGCGATGAAATGGCCGATTCAGGAGCGCCCTCAGATGCGCCGGCCGGTATGACCGTAGAAGAATCATCCGCCGAAGCCGATGACGATGACGACGATTTCGACGACGACGTAGACGAGGACGAAGACTAACCATGGCCTCCCACAGGGTAGCCGGCCGAAAGCTCAGCCGGTACAAGGACCAACGCGTCGCATTGCTGCGCGGCCTGGTCGCGGAACTGATAACCCACGAAAGCATCACCACCACCTTGGCCAAGGCCAAGGAGACCAGGGTGATCGCTGAGAAACTGATCACCCACGGCAAAAAGGGCAACCTGCACCACCGCCGTCTGGCGATGGCCCAGGTGCCCAATTCCCGGGTGGTCAAGAAAGTCTTTGAAGACATCGCCCCCCGGTACGCAGAGCGGGCCGGAGGCTACACCCGGGTCCTCAAGCTGGGACCCCGCAACGGAGACGCAGCGGAGATGGCCATCATCGAGTTGGTCTAACCACACAGATAATCAGAACCGACACCAGAGGTACTACTTAAGATAGAACAAGGCAGAGTCCAAAACTCAGAGAGCGAGTCAGATAACGGAACGGGCGGGCAGCTTTGGCGGGCCGCCCTTCTGGTTGAATACCAGGGCACCAATTACGCCGGATTCCAGCTTCAAGTCGGCCATCCCACCATCCAAGGTGAGTTGGAGACAGCGCTGGAGAAGTTCACCGGGCAGCCAACCAGGATCAGAGGCGCCAGCCGCACCGACTCCGGGACCCACGCTAAAGGTCAGGTGGTCGATTTCACCACCGCCACCAAGCATCCCCTGGAACGATTCGCTCCCGCACTGAACTTCCATCTACCCGAGGACATCAACGTTCTTGAAGCCCAACGGGTGGACGACGATTTCAACTCCCGCAGAAACGCTCTGAGCCGGACCTACCGATACAGCATATTAAACCGGCCCGCGCCATCTCCCTTGCGGCGTCACACCCACCTGTGGATCAGAGAGAACTTGGACGTCAGCAAGATGGCAGAGGCAGCCCAGCACCTGGTGGGGGTCCATGACTTCAGGCCCCTGGCCGCCGGCCACCCCGAAGACCGCAGCGCGGTGAGAGAGGTGATGCGGTGGCAAGTGGACCGCTTTGAAGACAGCATAGTGATCGAGTGCGAAGCCAGCGGCTTCCTAAGGCAGCAAATAAGAAAAGCGAACGGGATATTAACGGAGATAGGCAGGGGGAAATACCCAACGGACAAGGTAAAACAGGCTCTGGACGGCGACGCAGGCGGGACCCCGCTGCTTTCTGCCCACGGGCTATGCCTAATTAGTGTAAAATACCCAAGTTCCGCAAAATTAGTGTCCCTCTAAACTGGGACTTGAGAACACAGGACCGGAATTACTGAGCATGAAACGAACGAGCACATACTTCGCCAAACCCGGCGAGAACCCCGAGAGGTGGCGGGTGATGGACGCCCAGGGCCAAACCCTTGGACGCCTGGCCCGTAACATCGCCATCGCCCTTCAAGGCAAAGACAAACCCACTTACGCCCCTCACGCCCCGACCGGCGATTTCGTGGTGGTAACCAACGCCGCCGACATGCGGGTCACCGGCAATAAGCTGGACGACAAGATGTACTACCGGCACAGCGGGTATGTGGGCAACATCAAGACGTTCAGACTCAGAGAATTGATGGAGTCCAAGCCGGACCGGGTGCTGGAGCTGGCGGTAAAGGGTATGCTGCCCAAGAACCACCAAGGCCGGCAGATGCTGCGCCGCCTCAAGGTCTACAGCGGCCCAGACCATCCCCACGAAGCACAGGTGACCGGCCACCCAGCGGCGCAAGCGGCAGAGAACGGAGGATAGACTTACCTTGGTACAAGCTGAAACGAACCAGACCTATTACTACGGAACGGGTAAGCGTAAGACCTCCATCGCCCGAGTGCGTCTGTACCTGGACGACGGCGGCCCCATCTTGGTCAATGGCAAACCCATGGACGAGTTCTTCAATTGGGCCCCTTGGCAGCGGATCATCAATGACGCTTTCCGACTCAGCGACACCCAGAACAAGTTCCGGGTAGTGGTCAAAGTGGCCGGCGGCGGAGTTAACTCCCAGGCCGAGGCCATCCGCCATGGAATCGCCAGGGCATTGGTCGTCTACGACGCCACGCTTAAGCCGGGACTGCGCCGGGCCGGTCTGATCACCCGGGACGCCCGCATCAAAGAAAGTAAGAAATACGGTCTCAAGCGCGCCCGCCGGGCCCCGCAGTACACCAAGCGGTAGAGACCCACTCACAGAGGCAAACCAAAAGGCCCCGTTCTTCCACCGAAGAACGAGGCCTTTGTTTTTATCATAGGTTCCGCAACTCCGATGAACACTCCTGCGCAACGGCGAGTGTCCCCATCCTAACCTTCCCTCCTTCCGGGGAAGGACGAGAGGGAAGGGACTGTTGCTTCTGGGATCATAGCGGTTCTAAGGATCTCATCGCCTGAAGTGCGAACACTGCAAGGGGGCCAAGAGACCCGTCGTTACGCTCGGCGTAGCCAAGAAAGATGCTTCAGACAAACCTGATCAGCCGGAGTGCGTAGGCGCGGGTTTTCAACCCGCCGGTAAGACCGCCGCAACCATGCTTATTCGGCCCGCACCTACACCTTCAGGTACGCCATTGCCCCATCCAACAGTCTTGTAACCATCTCCGGGGTGGCGGCCTCTGCATAGATGCGGAGCAGGGGCTCGGTGCCTGAGAATCGCACGGCCAGCCAGCCGTCTTCTATGAGGAACCGCTTGCCGTCGATGGTGTCTGTGTCCAGGATGGGGACGCCACCAACCTCGGTAAGGTCTGGGTTGTTGACGCTCTCAAGGATCCGTTCCCGGTCCGATGTTTGGAACGCGATGTCCCGCCGGTGGTAGGAATGGGGCCCCACGGCGTCGATCAAGCGTTGCAGCAACTGAGTCGGGCTGTTCCCGGTGGCCGCCATGTACTCCAGGAAATACAGCCCGCTGAGGATGCCGTCACGCTCGGGGATATGGCCTCGGAACGCGAACCCGCCGCTCTCTTCGCCGCCCATCAGAGCATCAACCTCTGTGAACTTGGGTCCGATGTTCTTAAAGCCAACCCGCATCTCGTGGACGTCCACCCCGTAGGCCTCGCCCAGCTTGTTCAAGGCGATGGACGAAGTCACTCCTTTGACCAACGCGCCCCGCATCTGCTTCTGCTCAAGCAGGTACTGGGCCAAGATGGAGAAGGTGTCCAGCGTGGTGACGAACCGGCCCTGCTCGTCGATGATGCCCACCCGGTCGGCGTCTCCATCCAGCGCGATGCCTACCGATGCGCCGTCTTTAGCGATGAGAGACGTGATCTCCGTAAGATTCTGCGCGATGGGCTCTGGCTGCTCCATACCAGGAAAAGCCGGGTTACGGCCGCCGTGGAGCTCTCTTATAGTGGTCTTGCCGCCGGACAGGATGGTTGGCAGGTACCCACCGCCTGCGCCGTACATGGAATCCACAACTACGTTCAGCCCAGCGGCTTTGATGGCGTCCAGGTCCACCAGAGAGCCGATACGCTCCAGATACGGCTGTTGGGGCTCCAGGTCCACTATCAAGCCCTTATTCCGGCCCTCAGCGGCGCTATGGGCAGCCGCGGAAGGTACCCGGGCGATGGATTCTTCCAGCCGGTCCGTTATCTCTTGAGTGGCGCTGCCGGCGTATTCGGGTTTGAACTTGAACCCGTTCCACTGGCCGGGGTTGTGGCTGGCGGTGATGATCGCGGCGCCGCCGGCTTGGCGGTCCAGCACGTTGTAGCTGAGCACTGGAGTTGGCGCCGACTTATCCGCCAGATAGACCTTGATGCCCTGACCGGCACACACCGCCGCGACAGTCTCGGCGAACTCCGGAGACAGGAACCGGGTGTCGTAACCCACAACCAGGCCTTTGGCGGCAGTGCCTTCAGCCTTCAGGTGATCGCACAGTCCCTGAGCGCAACGTGCAACATTCTCGAAGGTAAAGTCCTCGGCGATCAGTGCGCGCCAACCGTCAGTTCCGAATCTGATGTCCGTCAAAGGGCATTCCCTCCGGTAGTTCGATGCTAACAGCATATCTCAAGGCAGTTAGATTGTAATCATTGCTCGGCTGTTCACCAACCGATACATAGCCCTGAGGAGCCCGGAGGCCGACGATGGATCTTCCTAGGTCAAGTCTGTCAGATCCTACGTTTCGCATGGGGCGGAATGGGGAGACCAGATTTCCGGCTATGACAAGTTAGGTCAAGTTGACCGTCGCCCCCACCCTAACCCTCCCTCCTTCCGCGGAAGGACGCAGGGGAGGGGATTCTTGCGCGGTATCCTTTCCAATCTGTCATTCCGAGGCGGCAGCCGAGGAATCTCTTTGCCGGATGGGTCAACGCTGATGGATAGTAAAGAGACCCCTCGTTACACTCGGGGTGACAAATGCGAAGAGGGACAATTCTTCTCTGACGGGCATAACAAAAGGGCCCTTGGTTGAGTACCAAGGGCCCTTTCAACGTGCTTGAAGCTGTCCGCTGAGAGCTAGAAGCTAAAGACCGGCATCCTTGCGCAGGGCGTCGGCTTTGTCCGTCTGTTCCCAAGTCAGACCAAGGCCGTCCCGGCCGAAGTGGCCGTAGGCAGCGGTGGGCTGATAGATGGGCCGGCGCAGGTTCAGGTCGCGGATGATCGCGGCCGGGCGCAGGTCGAAGTGCTTGGCGACCAGGGCGTGGATGGTCTCGCTGTCGACCTTGTTGGTGTCGAAGGTCTCAACCGCCACCGAGATGGGTGTGGCCACGCCGATGGCGTAGGAAACCAGGATCTCACAACGCTCGGCCAGGCCGGACGCCACGATGTTCTTGGCAACATACCGGGCAGCGTAGGCAGCAGACCGGTCAACTTTTGTCGGGTCCTTACCCGAGAAGGCGCCGCCGCCGTGGCGGGCGATGCCGCCGTAGGTGTCGACCAGAATCTTCCGGCCGGTGAGACCGCTGTCGCCTGCGGGGCCGCCGGTCACGAACCGTCCACTGGGGTTCACGAAGATATGGGTGTCGTCGTCGAGCAGGTCGGCAGGCACGATCTTTTTGATGACGTGCTCGGTGATGTCTTTCTCGATCTGTTCGTTGGTGGCATCAGGGTCATGCTGGGTGCTGATGACAACGGTGTCCACGCGGGCGGCGACGCCGTTCCGGTACTCAACGGTTACCTGGGACTTGCCGTCGGGCCGGAGGTAGGGGATGGTCCCCTCTTTCCGGACCAAGGCGAGCTGTTCCACCAGTTTCTGGGAAAGGCTCACGGTCAAGGGCATCAGTTCGGGGGTCTCGTTACAGGCGAACCCGACCATCATGCCTTGGTCACCGGCGCCGGTGGCGAGCATGGCTTCTTCTGCAGCCGATCCGCGCTGCTCCAGGGCGGTGGTGACGCCGGCGCTGATGTCCGGAGACTGCTCCTGGATGGAAACGATCACGCCGCAGCTGGTGGCGTCGATACCATAGTCAGCGCTGGTGTAGCCGGCATTGGTCAGGGTGTCGCGGACGATCTTGGGCACGTCGACGTAAGACGAGGTGGTGATCTCACCCATGACAACGACCAAACCGTTGGTGACGGCGGTCTCGCAGGCGACCCGGCCCATGGGATCGTCTCTCAGTACTGCGTCCAGAACTCCATCGGATATCTGGTCACATAGTTTGTCCGGGTGCCCCTCGGTCACTGACTCGGAGGTCAGCAGGTACTTCGGGGATTCGTGGAAGAGCATTGGCATATTGAATTCTCCTATCTCGGCCTGAGTCTTTCAGGCCCGTTTTCCCTAAATTTGCCTTTGGATTAAGTGCCTTCTTGCCAGCTGTCCTGGTACTTCTGTTGAGCGGCGGATAGCTTGTCGATGCTGATACCCATGGACTCCAGCTTGAGCCGGCCGATCTCGGCGTCCATCACTGGGGGCACGACGTGAACGCCGGGGCTCAGTACGCCTTGGTTCGTGTAGAGGTACTCAGCCGAAAGAGCCTGGTTGGCGAAGCTCATGTCCATCACCGCGGAGGGATGACCCTCGGCGGCGGACAGGTTGACCAACCGGCCGTCGGCCAGCAGATAGATCAGGCGTCCGTCTTTCATCGTGTACTCTTCGACGAAGGGGCGAAGCTCGCGGTTGGCGGTGGACATCGCTTTGAGCGAGTCGATGTCTATCTCGTCATTGAAGTGACCGCTGTTGGACAGGATCGCTCCGCTGGGCATGACCTCGATGTGGTCTTTGCCGATGGCATGCAGGCCGCCGGTCACGGTGATAAACACCTCGCCGGTTTTTGAAGCCTCGATCATGGGCATGACCTGGAAGCCGTCCATCACTGCTTCAAGGGCGCGGACCGGATTGGTCTCGCAGACCGTGACGTGGGCGCCCAGACCCTGGGCCCTGGAGGCTACGCCACGGCCACACCATCCGTAACCCGAGACGACCACGCGCCGTCCGGCCCAAAGGATGTTGGTGGCGCGGGTGATGCCGTCCAGAGTGCTCTGGCCGGTGCCGTAGCGGTTGTCGAAGAAGTGCTTGGTCTCGGCGTCGTTCACGGCGATCACCGGGTACTTGAGCTGTCCTTCGGCGGCCATCGCTGTCAGGCGGATAACCCCGGTGGTGGTCTCTTCGGTCCCGCCGATGATGTTGTCGATCATGTCGGGATGCTTGGTGTGCAGCAGGGTCAGCAGGTCGGCCCCGTCGTCCATGGTCATCTGGGGCTTCACCGCCAAAGCGGCTTCCAGGTGTTCATAGTACGTGGTCTCGTTCTCGCCCTTGATCGCGTAGGTGGGAATACCGTATTCCTGGACCAACGCCGCCGCAACGTCATCTTGGGTGCTGAGCGGGTTGCTGGCGCAGAGGACTACCTCGGCGCCGCTGTCCCTGAGCGCGATGGCCAAGTTCGCCGTCTCACTGGTCACGTGCAGGCAGGCAGATAAGCGCACGCCAGCCAAAGGCTTCTCTTTTTCGAAGCGGTCCCGGATGATCTTCATCACCGGCATCTCTCTTCCAGCCCACTCGATCTTGTTGACTCCGTCTTTCGCCAGGGACAGGTCTTTCACGTCCCCTTTCGTCTGTTGTGATGCCACCTTGTTCTCCTTGTGTCAGGCCTAGATCTTTGTCCGGGCCTGCATCTTTATGGTCTGTATCTACAGCCTAGGCGTCGCCGCCGTAGGACGTTGGGTTCCCTGCCGCGATCCAGGCCGGGGTGCCGTCTTCGATGTTGTAGAGGTTTTCGGTCTCGTAACCCATGGCGGAGGCCATCTCGCAGGCAAGACCGCTTCTGACGCCGGCCGCGCAGATGAATAGTACCTTCTTGTCTGTGGGCACCCGGTCCATGTTGTCGGTCAAGTCGTCAACCGGGATGTGTATGGCTCCTGCCACATGGCCCGTTACCCACTCGTCATCGCGCCTAACGTCGATCACCACGGTCCCTTCTGGGTCCGCGGCCAGTATCGATTGGCCTTCGTTGGAATCTACGCGGAAATATGGCTCACCTGGATCTTGTCTAGGCATATGTACCCTCCTGGACCTATCCGGTCGCTAGCTTAGATATCTACCCGTTACCGGGGCAAGTTTTCGTTTCAGTTCCTCTGGGACCTGCTCTTTGGGGGTGATGATCGCGTCCCTCAGGGCCGATTCACAGGGGCAATTTCGTTCACCGCCAAGGGCGGGGATGACTTCTTTCAACAGGGCTTTGGACTTTGCCACGTTCTTCAGCAGATTGGCTATCACCATCTCCACGGTCACCGACTCCGACGTCTGGTGCCAGCAGTCATAGTCAGTTATCCAGGCCATGGTGGCGTAGCAGATCTCGGCTTCCCGGGCCAACTTGGCCTCAGGCAGGGCGGTCATGCCGATTATGTCTGCTCCCCAAGAGCGGTACATGAATGATTCAGCCCTGGTGGAGAAGGCTGGACCTTCCATCACTACCATGGTGCCGCCAGGGTGGACATTGATATCCAATTTTTGGGCCGCTTGGTGCACCACCTGGCTGGCATGGGCACAGAAGGGGTCTGCCATGGCCACATGCACCACCACGTCGGTGTCGAAGAAAGTGCCCTCCCGCAGACGGGTGCGGTCGATAAGTTGACTGGGAATCACCAGGTCTAGGGGGGCGAATTCCTCTTTCAGGCTGCCCACGGCGCTAACCGAGATTATCCGCTCGACGCCGATCGACTTCAGGGCGTAGATGTTGGCCCGGGCGGGTATGTGTGAAGGGTTGAAGCGGTGGCCTTTGCCATGGCGAGGAAGGAACGCGACCTTAACCCCGTCCAGATCGCCCACCATGATCGAGTCGCTGGGCTTTCCGAAGGGCGTGTCCACGTCCACAGGCTCAACGCCAGTCATGCCGTCCATCTCGTAGAGGCCGCTGCCGCCGATCACCGCTATCGTTGCTTTCTGATCTGTGCTCATACGGGTCTTATCCGGCCGACCTGACTGCCAGGTCCAGGCTATCTATGAAAGGCGGGCGTGCTACACCAGCCTCGGTAACGATCGCGCTCACGTATTTCGCGGGCGTAACGTCGAATCCAGGGTTAAGGGCTTCCACTCCCTCAGGGGCGACCTGTACTCCCCGGAATTCAGTGACCTCACTTGAGGAGCGCTGCTCTATCTCTATCTGGTCGCCGTCGGACAGGCTCATGTCCACGGTGCTGATGGGGGCCGCCACGTAGAACGGGATGTTGTTCTCTTTGGCCAAGACTGCCAGGGTGTACGTGCCTATCTTATTGGCGGTGTCCCCGTTGGCGGCGATGCGGTCCGCTCCCGTTATCACACAGCCGATCTCGCCCCGGCGCATCAGCATGCCTGCCGCCGAGTCCACCACCAGGGTTGACGGTATCCCAAGCTTCTTGAACTCCCAGGCGGTCAGCCTGGCCCCTTGGAGGAATGGCCTGGTCTCGGTGTTAAACACCTTGAACCGCTTGCCGTCTTCCCAGCCGGCCCTGATGACACCAACCGCCGTGCCGAAGGCGGCCGTTGCCAGCGCGCCGGCGTTGCAGTGGGTGAGGACAGAGCCGCCGTCGGGCATCAGTTCGATCCCATGACTGCCCATGCGGCGGTTGATCTCTTCGTCTTCTTTCTCTATCCTGACCGCCTCTTCCAACAAACGCGATTTGGCCGCGGTTATGTCGGCCTCGGAACGTGCGATGCCGATCATCCGGTCAACGGCCCACATCAAGTTCACCGCGGTGGGCCGGGCGGCTTTGATCTCGGTTCCGGCTTCCGCCAAACGTTTGAGGAAAGAGTCTTTGTCTGAATCATCCAAGTCTCTGGCGGCCATGGCCACGGCGTACGCAGCGGTCACGCCGATGGCCGGAGCGCCGCGTACTTGCATGGTCCTGATGGCGTCGACGGCTTCCAGGTACCCGTGCGCCTCTACGATCACTTCTTCGGAGGGCAGCCGGGTCTGGTCAAGCAGCCTGAGTGTGCCATTGGCCCACTCTATGGGTCGGATCTCGTTCACCGGATATGCTCCCAGGGGATTAAGCCGGAGTTTTAAGACAGGTCTTAAACATCAAAAAAGCTTCTCGATTAGAGAAGCTCACAGATACACTGAGCCCCCCTCATCTTTCGCCTGACTTTTGAATGTCAGACGCCGGAATTAGCACCGTATCCGCGCCCGTAACGGACTAGGACCGGTTGCTAGGCTTCATAGGGCCGTCCCCTCTGCCGTTCTGGATAAGGGTTTCTGGGTCGCCATTTGATTTTTAAGCGTGTCTTGGGGTCGTTTAGATGTTACTAAGGGCCAGTCATCGTGTCAAGAAGAACCGCTCCAGAACTCAGAGTCGGCGCTCAGGCGTAACTCACGC
>CAYXDE010000049.1:19490-24403 GCA_964463525.1 uncultured Dehalococcoidia bacterium
ATCGGCTTCGGAACGACAACATAATACCGGCTACCTTACGGCAAATCCATTCCTCACGTTACGGATTCCATGACCGCACCCAAACTCCCTCTCCCCGGAGAAGACCTAGGTCTGTTCACCGACCTTTATGAACTGACCATGTCCCAGGCTTTCTTCCGCCAGGGGATGTCAGCTACGGCAACGTTCAGTCTCTTCACCCGCACCTATCCTCCCAACCGCGCCTATTTCGTGTCGGCGGGACTGGAAGACGTACTGGACTATCTCGCCAACCTGAATTTCAGTGGCCGGGCGATCGATTACCTCCGGGCCACGGGAATCTTCTCAGACGATTTCCTGGAGTATCTCCGGGGTGTCAGGTTCACCGGCAGCGTCCGGGCCATACCCGAGGGCCGGCTCTACTTCACCGACGAACCGGCGGTTGAGGTTACGGCGCCTCTGATCGAAGCCCAACTAGCCGAGACTTTCATCATCAACCAGGTCAACCTGCAGAGCATGCTGGCAACCAAGGCCGCCCGCTGCGTTTGGGCCGCCCGGGGACGGGGCATCGCGGACTTCGCCTCCCGCCGCACCCAAGGCACCGACGCCGCGCTCAAGATGGCCCGCGCCAGTTACATCGCCGGATTCAGTTCCACCAGCAACGTGCTGGCCGCCAGTCTGTATGGGATGCCTCCCGCCGGCACCATGGCCCATTCGTTCATCTCCAGCTTCTCGACCGAACTGGAGGCGTTCCGGGCCTATGCGGCGTCGTTCCCGGATAGGACCATCCTCTTGTTAGACACCTATGACACCATCGCGGGAACGTGGAATGCAGTGCAGGTGGCCAAGGAGATGGAGACCGATGGCAAGCGGCTCATGGCCGTGCGCCTGGACTCGGGAGATTTCGACGCACTCAGCCGCCAAGTGCGGAAGATATTGGACGACTCAGGCCTGGATTACGTCAGAATCTTGGCCAGCGGCGGGCTGGACGAATACGAACTGGAAACCCTGGTCAACGACGGCGCTCCCATAGACCTGTTTGGGGTCGGCACCAAGGCTGGGGTGTCCGCCGACGCCCCGTGGTCGGACATGGCCTACAAGCTGGTTTCTTTCGACGGCCGGCCCGTTATGAAACTCAGCACTGATAAGGTATCCCTGCCTGCCGCCAAGCAGGTCTACCGAACCAAAGACGCCAACGGCCTATTCGCCAAGGACATCATTGCCCTGGATGACGAGGAACTTCCCGGCGGACTACCGCTGTTGGAAGAGGTTATGAGGGACGGAAAGAGGACTGGCTCGCCGGCAGCCCTCGATGAGGTACGGATCAGATTTGAAGAGGACTTCGCCTCTTTGGAAGACCGGTTCAAAGTCCTGAATAACCCGCCCCGCTTTCCTGTCGCCACCAGCAGGAAACTGGAGCGGTTGAGCGCCCAGGTCAAAGAAGAAGCCCTGGGCGTCAACGTTTCAGATAGCGACTAGCCACCCAGCCTATTGTTAATCCGAACGTGGGCAATCCAACCGCGAGGCGCAATTAACCCATGAAGACCGCCGTGTGCATGAAATACGTGCCTATTTTGGCGCGGATCCAGTTCGACTACGAAGCCAAGACCATCATCAGAGAGGGAGTGCCCTCCGAGGTGAACCCCTTTGACCTCTTGGGACTAGTTAGGGCAGTGGAATTGAAGGATTCGCCCGAGGACGAGGTCGTTGTCATCTCCATGGGCCCGCCGGGGGCCAGCGAAGGGTTGACCAACTGCGTGGCGCTGGGTGCTGACCGGTCTGTGCTGATAAGTGACCGTGCCCTGGCCGGCTCCGATTCTCTGGCGACTTCAAGGGCGCTGGCCCTGGCCCTGAAACGAGAGCACCCGGACCTGATCATCTGCGGCCGCAACAGCGCCGACGGCGACACCGGCCAGGTTGGCCCGGAGACGGCGGAGTTGATGGGTCTGCCCCACATCAGCCACGTGAGGAAGCTGGACCTGAGCAAGGACCGAAAATCGGTCATCGTGGAGCGGATCACCGACGAAGGCTCCCAGACCCTGGAGTGTGACTTGCCCGTCGTGGTTTGCGTGACCGAGGGAGTGGCGCCTGAACTCTATCCGGATAAAGAGCAGATGGACCGGGCCGAGGGTATCCCCGCCGAAGAGGTATCGGCCGCCGACCTTTCTTCGGACCTGAGCCAGTTCGGAGCAGAGGGCTCGCCGACGTGGGTGGACGAGATCCGTCTGGTTGAGCCCAACCGGATGGGCGTTTTACTGGAAGATGCCACGCCGGTCGATGCCGCCAAGCAGGTGTCCGACTCCGTCCGCCAGCGACTGGCCGAACTGGCAGCCGAAACCGGCTCTAGTGGCGAGCCTGTTTCACTGCCTCGATATCCGGACGGCAAAGCAAAGAGCATCTGGGTCGTAGCCGAGACTACCAACCAAGGTCTGGCCCATGTGACCCTAGAGATGCTGGGGAAGGCAAGGGAACTGACCCAGACCACCGAGAGCGAGGTTGTGGCGGTCCTTATCGCGCCGGAGCAGGGAGATACGGTAGCCGAGCTGGCCTCACAGGGCGCCGACCGGGTCCTGGTGTTGGACAATTCCGAATTAGGACCGGTTTTCGGCATGGCGGTAGGAAATTCCCTGGCCGAAGCTGTCGGGAAAGAAAACCCCTATGCGGTGCTCTTCGCCGCTACCGCGGACGGCCGCGATCTAGCATCCCGGCTGGCAGCTCGACTCCAACTGGGTCTAACTGGCGACGCCATGGACCTGGAGATCGATTCCGAAGGCCGGTTGGTGCAGCTCAAACCGGCTTTGGGCGGCAATGTTATCGCTCCCATTCTCTCCAAGACCTTGCCCAATCTGGTCACCATCCGGCCCGGACTGCTCAATCCCGCGGTTCCGGAGCCTGGCGCAACGGCTGCCGTGGAGCAGATTCCCGCAACACCGTTCAATGGCCCAGATATCAGACTGGTCCGTGAGGAATTCCAGGAAGACCAAGAAGGTCTGGCATTGGCCAACGCGCCAGTGGTCATGGGGATCGGCATGGGCGTAGGTTCAGCCGAAAACCTGGCCAAGGTCCAGGAGATGGCCCGGTCTGTTGGCGCCACGCTGGGAACCACCCGTGACGTGATCCACGAAGGTTGGCTGCCCCAGCAGCTTCAGATCGGCATCAGTGGCCGGACCATCGCCCCCACGGTGTACATATCGGTCGGCATCAGGGGCGCCTTCAACCACACCGTTGGCCTGCAACGGGCAGGGGTGATCATCTCCATCAACACCAACCGGCGGGCGGTGATGTTTCGTTCCTCAGACTTCGGCATCGTTGGCACGTGGGAGGATTTCCTCCCGCCGCTGATAGAGCAGCTGCGGCCCATGCTTCTGGAGATAAGCACGGACTCCAAGTAGACCGTCTCAACTTGACACCAATTCGACGGCACAGCAAAATGGCTAGAGCGTGAATCAGGCGGGTTCTTCCACGACTGTAGGACCCATTTTTCACCCAGGTTTGGAGAGTCACAGAATGGATTTTGGTTTAACACAAGAACAGGAACTCCTTCGCCAGGAAGTGCGGGCATTCATCGCTGAGAACGTCAGTCAGGGTCTCCTTGATGAGATGGAAGGCGGCGAAGAGGGCGGACGCGGCCCTGAATACCGCGAGTTGGTGGCGAAGGTTGCTGACAAAGGTTGGATCGGCATCAGTTGGCCCGAAGAGTATGGCGGCCAGAGCGGCAGCCGGATCGACCAGTATATCGTCGAAGAAGAGTTCATGAGGCTGGGTATCGGCATCGGTGGAGCGGGCAGCGGAGCCCCCGCCATCCTGGCCGCCGGCACCGAGGAGCAGAAAGAATATTTCATCCCCGGAATGATCCGCGGCGAGATCATCTTCGCCCTGGGATTCACGGAACCCCAGGCTGGAGCTGACCTGGCCGGACTACAGTGCCGGGCGGTCCGCGACGGCGACGACTTCGTGATCAACGGCCAGAAGATGTACACCTCGGCCGCCCATTACGCGTCGCACATCTATATGATGTGCCGCACCGACCCGGACGCACCACGGCACCGGGGTATCTCTATCTTCCTGATCCCCATGGACACGCCAGGAATCACCGTGCGTCCGCTGTGGACGATCCAGAGCGACCCGCCGGCGCCGATGGGCACCACCTACGGCATGGTGCGCACCAACGAGACTTTCTTCGAGAATGTCCGCGTCCCCGCCTCGTGCATGCTGGGCGAAGAGAACGGCGGTTGGTATGTGGGCGCGATGGGCTTGAACCTGGACCGCGTCGGCGCCAGCCGGTACCTGATATCGGTCCGCCGCGACGAGGACATCGTCAACTGGGTGAAAGAGAATGACTTCGGCGGCAACTCCCCTGCCGACAACCCCGCCGTCAGAGACAAATTGGCTGAACTTTGGACCGAGGCCAATATCTGCCGCCTGATGACCATGCGCAGTATGTCGCTGGTCAACCGGGGCGGTAACTTCACCTATGAAGGCTCGGCCGAGAAGGTCTGGGCCCCTGAGCATGGCGTGAAGACGACCGAGGCGATCTCCCAGATCCTGGGTCCCTACGCCCAGTTGCTTAACGGTTCTGAGGAGGCCATCGAAGACGGTCTCTTTGCCCACAACCTCATGGGGTCGTTCCAGTCGGGTATCAACCACGGCAGCGTGCAGATCATGCGCGACCAGATGGCCCGCCGTGGCCTAGGCATGCCCCGCGGCTGACCCACAGGGTGGGTTAGTACGCTCCGCGGCGGTGCAACCGCGTTAGATGCGCTGAACTGGGATCCCAGGAAATCATCGAGGGGTACGCCGGATCGGCGTACCCATACTGAGTAGACAAGGATAACCATGGATATATTGCCTTCTGAAGAAGAACAGATGCTTAAGAACGTGGCCCGGGAGTTTCTGGAAGCAGAGATCTCCACGGCCATGGTCCGCGAGATGGAACT
>CAYXDE010000050.1:0-24032 GCA_964463525.1 uncultured Dehalococcoidia bacterium
TTCTCGGCCGCCTGCTGTCCCATGAAGCAGGCTAGGTTGTGGCGTCCGCCTTCCTTGAGAAAGCGGGCGTCTTCCAGGTCTTGTTCGGCTTGGCGCAGCCAGCGGGCGCCCTCGGCCAGATAATCAGGCATTGTTAAATATCTCCCGTCCTTCGCGGCAGGCCTTGGCCAACGCCGGCAGTTTCTCCCGCATCTCCTCGAACTCCGCCGGAGTGTAGACCAGGGTGTCTATGTCCACGGAACAAGGCAGATGGTACGAGAAGAAATCGGCGCGCCGTCCGAAGGAATATTCTGTGTCATGGACTATGATCAACTCGATCTTAGTGTCGGGTTTGTAGTCGCCTGCAGCCATGTCTCCAGTGAGAATCACTTTCTCCACACCGAGTATGGGTATGACCTCTTCTATGGCTTCCAGGTCCCGTTCCAGCATCTGTTTGCGGAACTCGCTAAATCCAACGCGCAGTGGCATTTTTATTTCCTATTGGTGGGTGAACGGATCCGGATTTGGGGCGCAGGTGACGAGCCCCTATCCTAGCCTTCCCTCCTTCCGCGGAAGGACGATTGAGAAGGTATTACTCTTACCCGAGGATGACCATGTGGACCTCTTTAGGTCCGTGGACGCCTTCTACTATGGTCATCTCGATGTCGGCGGTGCGGCTGGGACCGGTGATGAAGTTCAGGTAGCTGCCCATCTCGCCGCCCTGCTGATGATACTCCAGCCTCCGCAACAAGAACAGGTCTTCCAGCGTCTCCAGCAGGTCTTCGGCGCGAACCAAGGCGATGTGGACCGGCGGCACCAATGAGACCAGCCGGCTCAAGCCCTTACGCGGCAGGACAACCAGCGTTCCGGTCTCCGCCAGAGCGTAATCTGCGCCGGTGATGCCTACGCCCGATCGCCGTATCTCTTCCCGAAGGGCCTCACGCGGGTTCTCGTCATCCCGGACCACGGTTGTGATCTTTGTGCCCAAGGCGGTTAAGGCCGCATCGACCGGCACCTGCTCGAAGACCTCCTGGGCGGAGCGGACGATGTTGGTGGCGCCCGATTCTTTGACTATGGACTCTACGTGACCGACAGCCTCCTCGGTCCCAGAGGCGCGGTGGATGTTCCAGCCGCCCTTGCCTGCCATGTCGGCCAGTTGGTCCAACAAATCGGGCAGGTTCTCAGTTAGGCGGCGGCGGACCTCCGCTGCCTGCTCTTCCATCTCCGGCACGGTGTCGGTCAGCCGGGGGTACGGCTGCGCCGGCGGGACATCCGCACGGCCCAGGGCTTGGCGGACACCGGCCAGGAACTCGGCTTTGGGGGTGCCCAGGGATTCAGGAGTCGTCACGGGACAACTCCTTCTTCCAGATGTCATGGAAGGTCTGTTTGGGCAAGGCTGGCAGGTCTCGGGAGCGAGTCCACTTTGATAGCGGCGGTACCAGAGACTTCTTGATCCACTTACGGTCTTTGGTCAGGTGTGAGAAGGGGAGCACACGCTCCATCTTCTGAAGCAGCTTGGCGAATCCCACGGCCATGCCCAGCAACAGGGGGCTGCTCATCAACTTGGCGTAAAGTCCCGCCAGTGCGCGCTCGGAGGTGGGCGCTGAGCGCTGGTCCTTGTCGGGGCTCTCAGCAGTTTTCTTGCGCAGGTCCAACAGCATCCTGGGGATGTCTATCTTGATGGGGCAGACTTCGCGGCAAGCCCCGCATAGGCTGGATGCTTGAGGCAGTTCTTTGGCTTGTTTCAGGCCAACCAGCATGGGCGACACGACCGCTCCGATGGGGCCGGGGTAGACCCAGCCGTAGGCGTGGCCGCCGATACGTGCGTAGACGGGACAGATGTTCAGGCAAGCCCCGCAGCGGATGCAGTACAAAGCCTCCCGCAGCGCCGGGTCAGCCAGCATCCGGGAGCGGCCATTGTCCACCAGCACCAGGTGGAACTCCTCGGGGCCGTCCTCGTCGTCGGAGCGGCGGGGGCCGGTGGTCATGCTCACGTAGCTGGTGATGCGTTGCCCGGTGGCGGAGCGGGGGAGCAATCGCAGGAAGATCGAAAGGTCCTGCATGGACGGGATCACCTTTTCCATCCCCGTGATCCCGATGTGTATCCGTGGCGCGGAGGTGGACAGACGTCCGTTGCCCTCGTTGGTGATTATCACCAGGGTGCCGGTCTCGGCCACCACGAAGTTGGCGCCGCTGATTCCCAGGTCGGCCTCCATGAACTTGTCCCGGAGCACCTCGCGGGCCGTGGCGGCCATGTGGTAGATGTCCTCGTCGTAGGGGATGCCCAGTTTCTCGGAGAACAGCTCTGCCACGTCTTCTTTCGACTTGTGCAGGGCTGGGGCCACCAGGTGGGAAGGGGTTTCTTCGGCCAACTGGATGATGTACTCGCCCAGGTCGGTCTCCCATACCTCAACACCAACGGCCTCCAAGACCGGGTTCAGGGCCAGCTCCTCGGACACCATGCTCTTGCTCTTGGTGGCGACCTTGACGTTCCGGGTGCGGGCTATGTGGGCAACGATCTCATTGGCCTGGTCGGCGTCCTTGGCGAAATGGAGTTGGCCGCCGGCGGCGGTGACGTTGGTGTGGAGCAGGTCCAGGTAATAGTCCAGGTGCTCGATGGTGTGGACCTTGATGTCACGGGCCTGCTGTTTCCAGTCTTCCCAGACCTCCGGCGTTGCTTCCGCGACGCGGTCCAGGCGGGCGACTTCGAACCCAGACGCCACGCGGTCCAGCGCCCGCCGGAGTTGGGGGTTCTGGATGGCCGCGGCGGAGGCAGCGGAGAAATCCTGTGTCTTTATCTCAGGCAAGAATGGGAGTTCCTAATCCGAATCCGCGTCCAATATCTGGGCCAGGTGCCGGACCTTGATGTCAGACTCCTGCCGGTTCAAGGCCCCGCCCATGTTCATCAGGCAGCTCATGTCGCAGGCCACCAGGGTGTCGGCGCCGCTGGCCTGAACGTTGGCGATCTTGTCGGCCACCATACCCTCGGAGATATGAGGGAATTTGACGGAGAAAGTCCCGCCGAACCCGCAGCAGATCTCCGCGCCCTCAAGTTTCTTCTCTTGCAGGCCCGGGACAGAGCTAAGCAGCTTCTGTGGCTCGGTCTTGACGCCCAACTCGCGGAGCAGGTGACAACTGGGGTGGTAGGCGGCTGTGCCCTGATGTGCGGCCCCGCAGACCGAGGCGTCCTCGACTTTCAGGACGTTCACCAAGAACTCGGAGAATTCGTAAGTCTTGGCGGCCAAAGTTTTTGCTTGGGCTAGCAGGTCAGGGTCGTCGGCGAAGAGTTCCAGGTAGAAGACCCGGATCGTGGCGGCGCAGGAGCCGGACGGGACCACCACGTATTCGCTGTCTCGAAACTGCTCTAACACCCGCTTGGCCAGGGTGCGCGCCTGGTTATTGAAGCCGGTGTTATAGACGGGCTGGCCGCAGCAGGTCTGGTTCCCGGGGAAGCCTACTTTGACGCCCAGCCGCCGCAGGACCTTGACCGCGCTGACACCGACCTCGGGATACAGTTGGTCGATGATGCAGGTGACATAAAGGTCGGCGCTGACGCTGGGATTTTGGGTCAATTCGGTCACTTCCGTATCTGGGTTCGGGAAGCGTAACAGAGGCGTGGGTGGGAGGCAACTTGGGAGCGGTCTTTCAAACCCCTGCGTGGTCCGTTACGAGGAAGAGTAGAATACCTCCAACACCCCCATCCATTCGCTGAGGACCACCATGTACATCCCCAGATATTACGCCCAAGAAGACCGGGCCAAGTTGTTCGAGTTCATGCAGAACAACAGCTTCGGCATCCTGTTTTCCCATACCGGAGACGAGCCCATGGCCACTCATCTGCCCTTCGTGGTCGACGGAGAAGCAGGAGATCAGGGACTTATTCTGGGACACATTGCCAAGGCCAACCGCCAGTGGCGCTACGCCGACGGCCAGCAGGTTATGGTCGTCTTCCACGGTCCCCACACTTATGTGTCGCCGACTTGGTACCAGGACGAGGACGTGGTGCCCACCTGGAACTACGTGGCCGTCCACGCCACCGGCATCTTCCGGGCGTTCGAAGACCGGGCAGGCATGGAGGAGAGCGTGAGCCGGCTAACGGACCAGCACGAGGCATCCCAGCCCGAGCCGTGGCAGATGGACTACAGCACAGAATACGCCGACCAGATGTTCAAACGCGTCGTGGGTTTCCAGATCGAGATCACCGATCTAAAAGGCAAATGGAAACTGAACCAGAATCACTCAGATGAGCGGCGAGGCCGCGTGTCCGAACAACTGAAAGCCGAGGGCGGTGAGGTCAATCTTCAGATCGCCGGGCTGATCGATGAGGACATGTCGGGGTAGGACGGTATGCGGGTCGACTCACACCCCCGCTCATCTGTAGTTGAACAACCGCCACTTGCACATCCCGTATTTCCGTATCAGAAGTCGACCACCGGCTAATTCGGCTTAGGAATGCAACGTGATGCCGGGTTATGAACGCCTTGGCATCATGTTGCGCATCCCACTTGTTCTAGCGATCTCTACGGTCGCCCATCGTCCGTTTTCAAACACTGGCCAAACATGGTAGGTGGTGTATCCATCGACTGTATCTTTCAAGTGAAACTTGAAGGCTACCGAGGTGGTCTCTCCCCGCTAGTGGAACGCGGCCTGAGGTCGGTTTCGTCTTCTCCGAATAACTATGACCAAGCTAAAAAGAGCCAGCAGAGGTAATCCGAGGTAAACCCAAAGCAAGTACGATTTCCCTCCTTCAGGGAGTACCGAAAGGGACGTGGAGAGCCGGTCAATCCGAACTTCATAATCCCCCTCTTCCGGGCTTATCTCGAAGCTGACTCTTCTTGATTCGTTCGGTTCGAGTTGCAGAGTTTGGCTTGCGCTCATCGACCCGTTCACCCACAGCACAGCGGTGTACTCGGCTGGTTCGGCCAATATGTTGTTAACCGTTGCGGCGACCATTGCCGCATCACCTTGGTTGATGTTGCCGGGTAAGACCTCTAAGTTGTCCACTTTGAAGATCACAGGCGGCGGTTCGGTGCTCCCACTGAGGGCCCACAAAGAGAACTCGCTGACAACCAGGCTGTAGAGTATCCGTTCGCCACCGTCTCCGATGCGATTGGCTAAGGCAGGCTTCCAATCGCCCGATTCTTCGTCGAACCGGGTGAATTCGATGGACCACTCATGGATGTTGTTGGCCTCCAACCATGAACGTTCAACACCGAGGGTCACCTGGGCCACCACCAGTTCCTCTGATGTGAAGTTCTCGCCTGTGATGGCAAGGAAGTCGCTGACGATACGGTCTCCGGGTATGTTAGGGATATCCGGGGGAAGGTCCTCCACCACTTGAACCCGGATCACGGGTTCTTCCCGGTTCTCTGGGAATTTCACTAATATCTGGCTGACGGGTGATGATTCTAGGTTGTGTGCGTCATCTCCCGGCACCAAGACTGCGTTTAACACCACACCATCTCCGGCGGGGTCACGGCCGGGCTCGGGAGACTGTTGGGGCACCCAAGATATCGAAGGGAGTACCCGCGCCAGAATTTCACTGGCCTCTTTGTCCAAGGCCGGGCCGGTCTGTAACGCGGTCTGGATTCCTCCGGCGTTATCGTTGGCGGCAAATTCGATCGCTTGGGCGATCGCTTCTGCCTTCAGCTTTAGAGCATGAACAAAGGCCTGTCCAATGGCCTCGGGATCGAAACCTACAGCTACCGCCAATGCGCCACCTGTCGCTGCGGTGTCCTCTTCGGCGGAGAACGCCATCACGTGGCCGCTTGCCTCGGGCTCCGACGCAGATGCGGCTGCCAGAATTTCACCGGTGCCTTCGGGATCATCCGCGGCAGCGGCGGCCAGGGCTAGACCCGTTGCTTCAGGGTCGATGAGGGCTGCTGCCGCCAGCGCATCTCCAACACCTGGCGGGTCCAATGCCGCGGCCACCGCTAACGCTTCTCCTGTGGCATGCTTGTCGATATCGGCGGCTGTCGCCAGCACTTCCCCAACGGCTGAATCGTCAACGGCGGCAGCGGCAGCCAATGTCTCGCCTGTAGCATCAGAGTCATGTTTGGCGGCTCCCGCCAATATGGCGCCGACGATCTCCGAGTCGCTGGACGCGGCCGAGATCAATATCTCACCAGTGGTTTCATCGTTGATCTTGGCCGCTTCAACCGTGATTTCTCCTGCGATCTGGATGTCCTGAGATGCCGCCTGGGCTAGCACATCTCCCACTATTTCATGGTCGACCAAAGCTGCTTCCACAACAACTTCACCGATGATTTCGGCGTTTTGATTTGCCCCTTCAACCAGCACTTCACCGGTGGCTTCTGGGTCGATCAGAGCTGCTTCCACGACAACTTTCCCGATAACTTCGGCGTCCTGGAATGCTGCTTCAACCAATACTTCACCGACGGCTTCCGGGTCGATCAGAGCTGCTTCCACGATGACATCGCCGATAACTTCAGAGCTCTCGACCGCCGCTTCAAAGATCACTTTTCCGGCGGTTTCTGGGTCGACCAACGTTGCTTCAACGACAATCTCCCCAGCTGCCGCGGGGTCGCCGGTTCCACCGCTAACCAGGATGCTGCCGGTGGCCTCTGCATCGACCGACCCAGCTCCGATAATTATGGCTCCGACGCCTTCTGGGTTGGTGTCGGAGGCTTCCAGCAGCGCATTCGCAGTGGCCTCAGGGCTCTCGGCTGCTGCATTGGCAATCACTGCGCCAGTCGCGTTTGCGTTGGCCTCGCTGGCGGAATCTAGCAGTTCTCCCAACAAGGCAGGATCGTCTTCTGCGATAGATACGACAGCGTCACCGACGGCATCGATTTCCGCTGACTCCTGAAGGAACGATTTTTCCGCCCCGCCGGTAAGGCCTTGCTCCGAGGCTCTTTCAGAAGCAACTCCAACAGCGTACTTCGCCCCCTCTCCCAATGCGGCGCCGGCGGCGGCGGAGTCGTTCCGGCCTGCCTCCTCCAGGGCTTCTCCCAGGGAGCCAGGGTTGTTTATAGCCCCCAATGCAAGCACCTTGCCTGCTGACTCGGCATCGATCTTGGCAGCGGCGGCCAATGCCAGGCCCGCCGCCTCAGGGTCGCTAACCGCCACCGTTGATAGAGTCAGTCCCGCGGTATCTGGGGCTTGGTCTCCGGCACGTAACAGAGCTAGACCGCCTGACTCCGCACTTGAGAATATGATCTCGATCAGCTGGACAGCGGCTTCGGTGGAGTCTCCCTCCAAGACCGCCAAGAATCCGTCGAGGTTGGGCGGGATGATCAAATCTGGGAGCGCGGCGATATACGACTCAAACAACTGCACGGAGTCCTGGGAGAAATTCGATAATATGAGGCTGGCCAGGGTGGAGTTCCGGGCTTGGAGCACCGAGACCGCATTGGCTACCGGCTCTGGGTCCATGATCAACGCTTGCTCGAGGATCAGGCCGATCTCCTCCGTTCCGTCCGAAGCTGCGTCAATCAATGCGGCTCCGAAAGCAACTGGGTCGGCGTCGGATGCGGATATGATGGCCTCGACCAGTGCAGCGTCGTCCGATTGATCCTGAATTTCTTGCTCTTGCTCGGCCCGCTCCAGTTCCAGTCTTTCTTGCTCGGCTCGCTCCAGTTCCAGTCTTTCTTGCTCGGCCCGCTCCAGTTCCAGTCTTTCTTGCTCGGCCCGCTCCAGTTCCAGTCTTTCCTGTTCAGCTTTCTTTTCTGCAGCCTTTGCTATGGCTTTTTGGGCCGCTCTATCTCGCTCCCTTTTTTCTTTCGCTGCCTTGCGGTGCTTGATGGCCCGGAAAAGGGCCTTGCCGGAGGCCTTCGAGTCGGTGGCCGCAGCCTTGGCTAGGGCCCTCCCGGTGGATTTCGAATCGTGTTTGGAGGCCTCAGCGATGATTTTCCCGATTGGTTCAGGGTCCTTGGCGGCGCCTTTGGCCAACGCGCCACCTATATCCTTCTCGTTCAAAGCCGCCGCATTGGAGACGGCCGCGCTAGCGGCTTCCAGATCGTCTTCTCCAGCGATGGAGATCGCTTCCCCGATAGCGCGAGACCTTGAACGAGAAGCATGGGCCAAGGCCTTTCCAGTCTTTCTTGGGTTTTTCGCGGCCGATTTGGCAATCAGTTTGCCAACGCCCTTCGAGGCGCCTAGGTCATTGGGTCGAGAGTTGGACCTGAGCCGGTCGTTCAAGTTACGGCTAGCCGCGAACGCCAAGGCCTCGCCCACCGCTTCTTCATCGTCATCGACTCCTCCAAGGAACGCCTGGGAGAAGTCGGAGTCGTTCCCTTTAACGGCTTCGGCCAAAGCACCACCGGTCTTGCGGGCGTCGGCGCTGGCGGAGTTTGCCAACAGCTTGGCGGTCTCCGCACTATCCTCCTCACCCAGATAGAGCAGGACCTTTCCGGCGGCTTCTGGTGCGTCTCCGGCGGCATTGGCAAAGGTTTTTCCAGCAGCCTTTGGGGCTAGCTTTCCCACTGCGGCCAACGCCTTTCCCGCTTTCCTATGATTCCTTTTGGCGATTTTCGCTATCACCGCACCGATGTTGCCCGGATCGGCGTCGGCGGCTGGCGCTAGAGCACTGCTGATGGCCGCAAGGTCTTCGTCACTGGCCTCCGATAACCCCTCCGCCAAGCCTTCAGGGTCGTCTTTAGCGGCCTCGACCAGCGCAATGCCGGTGTCCTCTGCAACGTGGCCTTCGAACCGGCCAAAAGCCCGTTCATTGGCGCTGGATTGTCCCTGCTCAGATGCCCGCTCTTTGGCACGGTCGGCAGCTCGGCCCAAATCGTCTTTGACGGCCGCCAACAATACGGTAGTGGTACCTCTGGCATTGTTTCTGAATGATGACCCCAGTGCTCTTCCCATGGATACTGGGTCAGACTCTACTGCTCTGGAAAACGCTCTGCGGATGCTCCCTCTTTCTTCCTCATCGTCATCATCGTCGTTGTCATCCCCGTCCCGGTCATCACGATCCTCGTCGTCGTCGTCATCCCCATCCCGGTCGTCACGATCGTCATCGTCGTCGTCCCGTTCATCTTCGTCCCTGATCGCCTCGGCCAACGCCCTTCCAGTGCTGCGGTGGTCTTCCTTCGCAGACCCGATCAGCGATCGTCCGATTCCTCTATGGTTCCGCCTGGCTGCTCTTGCAAGCGCCTTGCCCGACGATCTGTGATTCTTCTTCGCGGCGTGAGCGAATGCTTTGCCGGTCGCCCGAGCGTCTACCGAGACCGCATCCGCCAATGCCTGTCCTGCCGCATCGGGATCGGCTTCAGCTGCCTTGGCGATAGTCTGGCCGGTATTTTCCGGGTCACTTAGCGCCGCGGTTACCAGGGCTTTGCCCACTGAGGCGCGGGCCTTCACTGCGGCGACGATCGCTGTACCAGCCTTGTCTGGGCTGAACCTCACAGCGCTGGCGAAAACGGACTCGCTTCCGGGGCCACCGGATACAAGCAAGTTGCTGACGCCCCCCACAGAGACTTGAGAATCGGGATCCGGCTCCTCCGGAACTGCTGTGGGAACAGGGGTGCCTTGAGGCCCTGCCAGAAAACCCCCGCTCACCGCGAAACTACCGCCGCTGGAGGCCCCGACCTCGGGTTGACCCACGCTGCCGGCCATGGAAAAATCGCCGCCGGTTGAGTTACCCCCCGCGCCGGAAACGCCGCCCCTCAGGTCGAAGCCGCTGCCAACCTGAGCGAAGACGAGCGTAGCCGTGCCAACGGTCAGCGCTGCGATTAGCGTCAGTGCCATGGTTAACCGGCTATTTTGCAGGAAGCGGTTCAAATCGCAGGTTAGTCCTGGCACCAACTGTAGGAGCCATCCCTGGCGCAGAGCTCCGTTTTCAGCAAATTATTTTGTGCTTCCAACTGTTCGATCTGTAACCGTTGTCCACTGGGAGTGCCGGTACTCACCGGCCCGGGCCACCACGTGTTGATCACTTGAACCATGACCTGGCCGATCTCTGCGTCAAAGTTTTCCACTGCCATACCGACTACCCTGCCGCTCATCGTGGATTTCATACCGTAGCCCATTGTGGAGGAGGCGGTGATAAAATCCCCTATTCTTATAGGGCCGTTCTCGTTGGTGACGTTGACCGGAACACGTCCAACCAGCGCCACTGGCAGGGGGTTTGACACCTCAGGCCGGCCGTCTTCATCTCTTAGACTGAGGTTTATCCCTGGTTTGGTGGCGATGATTCCCATAACCGAGGTTGAGTAGGCTTCCGAACTCTTCTTCACGTCGATGCCAGAGACTATGGAAACGATGTCCCCCGGTTGAGCATCGTCCAGCACGTTGAACTCTTCAGCTACGTCCGCGCTTCCGGCGGAGATAGTCGTGCTGCCAGCGCTTATGGACCCATCCATCAAGAGATCGCCGGCGCCGTTGAGCAAGAATTCCCTGTCACCACCGGAACTCCGCAGATCGATAAAGCCCCAGTTGTTTCCATTGGAGGCTTGGCTGCTATCGATCTGAATGATGCCGTAGTTGCCGGATGAGTTAGTGTCGGTGATACGCAAGTTGGGTACTGAAGACGTAGGGCCGCCCGAGATCTGTAATAAGCCGGTAGGGGCTGTAGAGCCGATGCCGACCCTGCCGTCGGTGCCGTCAACACGCATGATCTCGGTGATAGTGCCGTTTTGGTTGATGCTAAAGGTCATGGTGGCGTCTTCTGAGCTGTTTGTGACGTCATCCAAGATCACATCTATAGACCCTTGCTCTTCCGTGCCTCCCGCATCCTCCACGTAGAAGACCTGGCCCGCGCCTAGGCCTGAGGCAGCAGTTCCAGTGGTGGTGTGTTCCACCCTTAGAACATCCACCACCGCGTTGGTGGTGGCGTCGTCGGTGCTCACGTGCAACGGGTCGGCCGGGGAAGATGTCCCGATGCCTACCTGGCCCGAGTCATCGATTATTGCCCGCTCGGTGCCACCGGTATCGAAGCGGATCTTGTCCTCGTCGGAGCTCTCCTCCGTCTGTATCTTGGTATCGTTGTCAGCGTCTGCGATGTCGGAGATTCCCACATCGGCCATGGCCGATGTGGGTAGTTGGACCACTTCCAGGAACGGCCTGTCTTCCGCACCAGTTAATGTGTTGTTGCTTCCACCTGAGCCTTGGTATACCTGTAGCGTCACCTGGTCCGAAGCCGAAAGATTTCGGACAGTTGTTGCATTGGCGCACCAACTCCCGTTTCCGCCGCTTTCAGTGAGGTATTGGCGTTGGACGATGGTGCCACCCACAACCAATTGGGCCTGCACGTTCGCCGCAGTGGTGAAACAGACTCCACCATTGATGAGGTAGAGACCTGCTTGGGAGATCGTTATCCGGTTGTTGGTCGTTGGATCGCCGATGCTTCCAACGTCGTAGGTCGAGGTATCCAGAAGCACCTTGGTGTTGGTGGCATTTCCGATCGACTGGGCAGCCGCGCGCTCCAGCCGCGCGCGGTGCAGCGTCACCGGGGCCGGGAACCCCTGCTCCTTAACGGTCCACCGATCGGTCTCGGCATCGTGGTGGAATGAGTAGTATCCGTTTTGGGCGGAGAGCACCAGGCTGGTTGCTCCTTCGATGGTGTCGGAACCTCCACGATTAACAGTGAGATTTTTCGTGTTGAAGGTAGCTTTTACGTCCATGACTCGTATTTCGGCCCCATCGGCTGGGGCGGATGGAAGCGTTACAGCAAATGCGCTTCCGCTGGTGTCGGTGTGGTACTCGGTCGTCGCAGTAAGGGTCGCTGTAGAGGCCAGAGTTGATGTCGAGAACCCGCCCGGGGTAACCCAGGTCAGGACGTTGGACCCGTCGGTCCTCAATAACTGCCCGGAGGCCCCGTCGGCGCTGGGCAATGTCCAGACCTCGTTTGCCGCGATACTGTCTGGCGCTTTGAAGCCAACGTAATTGGTGCCGTTGGCAACCAACTCCAAGAAGCGTTGTTCTCCGGTGTTGCCAGCGCTTGTACCGAAGGGGTCGAGCTGCAGGGCGGCGGCTGTGGATGACTGGATATGCAGAGCTGAGGCAGGAGAGGTTGCCCCGATACCAACGCTCCCGCCGCTGGCAACCCGAAGAGCCTCGGAATTGTTGGTCTTGATCACGAAGTCCACCGCGTCTGTGGTTCCGACGAAGTTTGTGCCGGCGGTGGTGCTGGCGTTGCCGGTAAATCCCCAGTTGCCAGAGGAGTAGATCGCGTATGGGGTCGGTGTTAATTCCTGGCGGGGAGAGAGGGCGGTGTAATCGCCACTATCCGGACAACGGACGTTGGAGGCCAGCCAACGTTGGTCTCCTACAAAGGCGCTAGAACCGAAATCCAATGAGACGGAAAACCGGCCGTCGCTCACGCTCACGCCGCTCTTGGTCAAGGTGGAGCCAACTTGGGACCCGCCGGATAGACTGTCGTGAAGACTGAACTGAAACCCGCACGTCGTGTTCACCGAGGACCCATTCTGAGATAGGCTACCCTGATAGGTAAAAGCGGTCCCTGGGGCTGCGAATGCAGTGCCGCCGGGCACGGCCAACAGCAACAGCATGACTAGAGATAGGGCAGCGATCTTCCAGGATTTCACGGTAAAACTCCAGAAACGCCTTAGTTTTGGGCACAGAAAAAACCACGACAGCAGAGTGGTTAAGGAGACCCTTGGTAGTGGCTTGCGCGCGGAGATTATACCCGGTATGGAAAGAAAGTAGCGCTTTTAGCCCCTCCAATTTCCCCCATTGCACAAAAACTGAGATGTTGGCGGTGACCGCTCGTCCTGAGCATGTCGAAGGACGTGCGCCAATCGATATTCTGAGCCAGTGAATCTTGATCAACCTGAGGAGGTGGTTCGACAAGCTCACCATGAGCGGATATTGGATTGAGTTGGGATGACGGCTATTGTTCCCTCTCTCAGGCATGGGGGAGGGTTAGGGTGGGGGCAATGGCTATGGGTAATTCGGCTGGCAATCGCAGGGCGCGGTATGCCTGGATTCCGGCGAAGGCCGGAATGACGAAAGGGCGGACATCGCGATGTCCGCCCTTTCTTTCATACACTCATCTTGAGCTTGTTGAAGGACTCGCTCACCCAGACAGCGCCACGTCCAGTATGGCGACCTTGCCTTGGGCCACCGCGGCCTGGGCGTCTTTGATGGCGCCGGCTAGTCGTTTGGGGTCTTCCACCCGCTCGCCGTGCCCGCCGAAGGGCGATGCCAGTTGCTGGTAGTCGGGGCCGGGGATGTCCACGCCGTGGAAGATGCCGGACTTGGCGGCGTCGCCTTCCGGATAGAAGGACAGGTGCAGCCGCTTCATGGCCGCATAGCTGGTGTTGTTGAACACCACTATCATGATGGGCAGGCTGCTCTCCCGGGCCACGCCCAATGCCTGGGTGATGGGGTTGTAGAGGAACGAGCCGTCGCCCATGAGCGCCACCACGGGACGGTCGGGAGCGGCCAACTTAACGCCCAGCGCCGTTCCCAGTCCCTGGCCCAGGCCACCGGCTGGACGCAGGTAACTCTGCGGGTTCTCGCGCTCGATGCGGCGCAGTATCTGGGGCCGGTGCAAGATGGTCTCGTCGATGTAGATCGTGTCCGACGGCATGCTCTCGCTTAGCGCGTTGCAAAGGACCCCGACATCGATGGGGCTAGCGTTGGCTGACGAGTCGCTGACGGCCCTATATTTGTCCCAAACGTCGCCGTTGCCGGCGTAGTCTCTGGCCTTGCCGCCCTTGGCTTTGACGGTCTCAGTCAGCAGTTCCAATGAGAGCGCGATATCGCCCTCCAGGTAATGGTCGGCGCCCAAGTCCTGGTAGACCATGAACTCTTTGATGGGATTCTCGTCGATGATGACCACGGTGCTGTTGGCAGGATTGGCGCTGGCTGGATACCAGGGGGCGCGGCAGCCCACCACCAGGAACACGTCGAAGTCGCTGTACCTGGCCTTCAGGTCGTAGCCGTTGTGCAGTGGATGGTTGGTGGGGAAGTTGGAGTATCCGGGCCCCTCTGACTCGAAGACCGGTATGTTCATGGCCTCTGCCAATGCGACCAAGGCCTTGAATCCCTCTAGGCTCTTGCCCGCGGAGTCGGCCAGGATGACCGGGCTCTCGCTCTTGATCAGCAGGTCCGCGATGGCTTCAACGTCTGAGGACTCGGGCCTGGTCTTGGGGGCTGCGGGTTTGTTGTTGAACTTGGCGGGGGGCGTCCACTCATCAAGCATGGTCTCCATGGGGACGTTCAAGAAAGTCGGGCCCTTGGGGGTGCGTTGGGCCATCTCACCGGCCCGGCTGAAGGTCTCGTATATCACCTCGGAGCTGGTAACGCGGCTGCTCCACTTGGTGATGGAGTCGACCAAACGGTTGGGCCCGCCAACTATGCTCAGGTTGCGCAGCCACTGGGGGCCGGGGTCGAAGCCGTCGGCCTCGCCGTAGCTGTCGGTCTCGCCGGAAGCCACCAGCATGGGAATCTCGCCCTGGAAGGCGCCGTGGATGCCCATGGAGCCCTGAAGCACACCGACGCCGGCGTGGAGAAGAACTGCCTGCATCCGGCCGGTCATGCGTGTGTAACCCTGGGCCATGGCCACCGCCAGGGTCTCGTGCCAGGTGTTGATGTACTTGGGGCCGGGTTCCTCATTTATAGCCTGGCGGGCCAAGGCCTCCCACACCGATGGCCACTCGGAACCGGGCGAGGATATGATGTAGTCCACGTCGAGTTTGCGAAGGGCTTCCAGAACGGCGTCGCCGCCATCTTTACGCTGGGGCATCGGGTGTTCCTCCCAATCTTCTTGCGGTTTTGTAATAGGTAAAGGAGCCGGGGAAATTCCCGCCCATTATACAGATTATTCGAAACCTTGACGCCGGTGGCCCTCGAATATATCCTCAGGCGCGCGGCATTCATCAAATTCCGGCAGATCCAGCCCACACACCAGCATGATTGGAGGAACCATGGCCCAGGAAACGCCTCAGGGATTCATCGACGTCCACGCCCATATCGCGCCCACCAGCTTCTTGAAAGAGGCCCAGAAGTCGGCCAAAGCATTTGGCGTGGAAGTCGAAGAGACCGATGCCGGCCACGCCCTGACCTTCCCCGGCCTGCCGACGCTCCGCGCGGCCGGTGGCAGCCTGTCCGATACCGTGGCCCGGACCGAATGGATGCACGAGAACGGCGTGGGGTCTCAGTACATGGCTGCTTGGCTGGACATCCAGGGATACACCATGGCCCCCGATAAAGAAGCAGACTGGGTCCGGCTCTTGAACGAGCATATGGTACAGACTGCCAAGGACAGCGGCTCGGCCTTCCGGACCATCGCCGCAGTGCCGATGAAGGATGGGGAGAAGGCGGCTCGTGAATTGGAGTACGCCGTGAAAACCCTGGGGATGCTCGGGACCATGCTGCCCAGTGACCCGGCAGACCTTGATGTGGCCGACCCAGGGATGGAGCCCCTGTGGGCTGCCGCGGAAGAACTGGACGTGCCGGTGATGCTGCACGGGGCGTCCCATAGCAAGTGGCCCCACGTTGGGCCCAGCTATATGGCATTCAGCATGGGCCGGACGCTGGACACCACAATCTTGGCGGCTAAGCTGATCCACTCCGGGCTCTTGGACCGTCATCCAAAGCTGAAGCTGATGCTCTGCCACGGCGGCGGTTCCCTGCCCTATCTGATCGGACGCGTCGATGTTGCGTACAAGAGGGGTATGGAGAAGGTGACCGATCTGCAGAAAGACGGCCCGGAAGACTACATGTCCATGCTCTACTACGACACCGTTACCATCAATCCCCGGTCGCTGAAACTGCTTCTGGACATGGCCGGGCCGGAGCACATCCTGCTGGGGTCGGACTGGGTGTGGGCAGCCATGAGCGGCGGCTTGATGGACGCCGTGGGCACTATCGGCCTGAGCCAGGCAGACCAGGACCGCATCACCCGTCAGAACGCCCTGGACCTGTTCAAGGGGTAAGTCCGGATCCGCGGTTTTCCCGAGCCTAGACCGGCGTAGATGTGCGGTATGCCATAGTTTTAGCGGGTGGTCTTTCTTAGAATTTGTTTCATGAGAAAGAGAAATTTCCTGCTAACCGTGCTGTTCTCCGTATCGCTCCTCGCCGCTGTGGCATGCGGCGGCGGAACCACGGTCCAGCCGCCAACACCCACGCCCGCTGATGCACTCACACCGTCTGCTACGCGGACGCCCCCACCAACATCCGTGCCCGCCGACACACAAGAGGCAGCCCAGGCGGCGGACGCTGCAAGTATCCTGGCACTGGGGACCGAGAACCTGACGGAACTGGTGACCAGTTCCCCCGCGCTGATGAGTTGTATCGCTGAGCGCCTGGGGTTCAGCTCTTTGATGGAATTAGCCCAAAGAGAGCCAAGCCAGGATGAGGTCGATCAGATGGTCCCCTGTTTCCTAGAAGGAGGGGTAACTGGCGCTATGAGCGTGCCAGAGCCTCCGGCCAAGGAATCCGCTCCGGTGTTGACGGCGCCGGAAGGCATACCGTGGTACAAGGGCCCGCTATTCGACTCCCATATGCACATGATAGGTCTGAGCAATTCCTTCTACGGCGACCGGTTCACCACCGACGACGTGCGCCGAATGATGGACCGGAACGATATCCGGGCCGGGGTTGGGTTCTACATGCCGCCGGTCACCGGCCGCGAATCGGAAGTGGACCAGCTGCTTGGCTACGTGGATGATCTTAGCGACCGCATGGTCGCTCTCTTGATGCCGACGCCATTCGATTTCGGTCTGGACACCGGGTTCTTGGGCTTCGCCAACGGGACGTATTCCCGCACTCTTCTGGAGCCTTTATTTCCCCCACAGGGGAGCATGGAAGGCTTCGGTGAGATCGCATTCTATACAGATCACTTCGGACAGTTGCAGCCGGACGGGCCGGAGATGAACGAGGTCTATCCGGTGATCGCTGAGACAGGGGGAGTGGTCATGATCCATCCCCGGACCGGACAGACCGCCGAGCAGTTCGCCGCCGTGATCGGTGAATACCCGGAGATCACGTTCCTGTTCCACGGCACAAACAGCCGTTACGATGCAGTCGGAGAAGGTACTGCGATCTTGGAACTGTTGAGCGGCTACGACTTCGAAAATGTCTATTACACGCTGGACACGGCCAGCGTCTTGGATAGTCCGGAGTACCCGGGAACGCTGCAGATGGACCCCGAGAGCGCCGAAGAATTCGTGGCGGTGATGAATGAACTTGGAGTGCAGGAATTGGCTGAGCAGGCCTTCGAGGAGTACGGTCAGATCATCATCGATCACCCGGACCGGACCATGTGGGCGACCGACGTTTTGAATTCATGGCACTTCGAGGACGCGGGGATAGACATGCTGGTCGATTTCTCGCGCCGGTTCATCGCCATGCTTCCCGAGCAGATCCAGGAGAGGTTTGCCTTTGCCAACGCCTGGGATGCTTTCAGCGGATACCTTGACTAGCTGACCGGCCCGCAGGTTGGCAACGACGAATAACTCATACCCGGAATCTGATCGATCGAAGCATGCCGGCAACGGCCGTTGGTATCATTGGTCTAAGGCATATAGCCCGACCCGATCTTGGGCGAAGTGACAGAGTAGCCATGAAACTAGACTCCAACGAAGAGATACTGCAAGAAGCCAAAGAAATCACGGAGTACGAAGGAAGGGACCTCCGTAACTGGCTCTATCGCGAGATATTGCTCAATGCCCTGAAAACCAAGAAAGATGAATTGGACATCTTGGACCTGAAGGTGGTCAACCGGGCGGTGGACGAATTCCGGTACGCCGCCCGGGTGTTCAAGCCATACCGGAGTATCCGGAAGGTGTCCATCTTCGGTTCGGCTAGGGTCCCTGAAGGTGAGCCCCATTACGAGTTAGCGGCTGAATTCGCCGGACAGATGGTCGAGCAGGGGTTCATGGCGATAACCGGGGCGGCTTCCGGAATCATGAAGGCGGGAATCGACGGAGCAGGGGCGGAGAACAGTTTCGGGGTTAATATCCTGCTGCCGTTCGAAAGTCCTTCCACTGTCATGCAAGACGACCCCAAATCGATCTCGTTCCGGTATTTCTTTACCCGGAAGCTGTTCTTCGTCATGGAAGCGGATGCCTGCACGCTGTTTCCTGGCGGGTTCGGGACCCAGGATGAGGGTTTCGAGGTCCTGACTCTGCTCCAGACCGGGAAGGCACAGCCAATGCCGCTGGTGCTGATGGAGATTCCAGGCGACGACTATTGGGAGAGTTGGGACGGGTTTGTTAGAGACCAGTTGCTGGCCCGCGGCTACATATCTTCGGAAGACCTATCTCTATATAAGATAGCCCACACCGCCCAAGAGGCGGTGGATTGGATCAAGTTCTACTATTCAACGTACAACTCAGTCCGCCAGGTCCGTGGCAAGCTTGTGATCAGACTGGAGAAGGCCCTGTCAGATGAACATATCGCACGCTTGAACGATTCATTTTCCGACCTTGTAATGTCCGGTGATATCTCGGAGACTGGGCCGCTGCCCCAGGAAGAGGACGAACCCGAACTATTGTCCAAACCGAGGATCGCCTTTCGCAACAACAAGAAGAGCCCGGGCCGGCTGAATGAGATGATATTGGAGATAAACCGGATGGGGAGCGAGGTCTAGAGAGGAGAAAGAGGGTCAGGTTTTAACCCACCGGCACTCCGGCTGGTGGCCGTGGGCGCCGTTGTCGGAGCAGGTGCAGGGGATGTCTTCCCGCAGTCCAAAGCCATTCCGTTCTAAGAAGGCGTGAAACCCGTAATAGAAGCCGTCGCCGTCGTCGATCGAGTTGAATCCGGCTTGGAAGGCCTCCCTCAGTTGCTCGTGGCTTGGCTTATCGGCGGCAGCGTTGGCCATCAGTCCAATACTTCCACGATGTCTTGAGCGAAGAACATGTCCTCGCTGCCCACCAAGGAAGGGTCTTCGGGACAGACCAGGTATTTTCCGAAAACCCAGACCCCGTCCTTGGGGTTATCCACCACCTCGACCGTCGCCCCGGCGGTGGTGGCGACCTTCGCCCCTTCCGCCAGCGTTATCAGGTTCACTACTTCAGCCATTCTGAGACCTCCCGCCCCACCTATGGTTAGCCCACTAAAGACGTCTTACCGGTGCGGCTGGATTCTAGGAACTTTCCTTCCTAGAATCGGAATATGCGTATAAGAAACATATTATTTCCAATATCGGCGATAATAACACTATTGTTGGTGGCCTGCTCCTCCAGCGGGGGTGGCGTGGATTCGGTGGCATTGGTTGTTTCCCCCGACCCGACCGCCACGACGGTTCCTACCGTGACTCCGGAGACCACAGCCGCCTCGGGGACCATGGAAAGCTCGGCAACTACTGCCAGCCCGGCAAGTGCAGCGAGCCCAGGACCCACGCCTAAACCCGAACCGACTCAGGTCCCTCAGCCGGCGATGTCTGAGGCGGAGGCTGCGCTGGCCTCCTTGGCCAACGTAGACATGGATGCCGTGGTAGCTGAGGTAATGAGCTCTCAAGAGGTCATGGGCTGTCTGACGAGCATCATGGACCTGTCGGAGCTAATGAGCCTGAGCTCAAGTGAACCGACGCAAGAAAACTTGGAATTGATAGTCCCCTGCTTCGGCGACGGCCAGATCGAGTCGTTCGCAGCACGGTTTTCAGGCACTTCAGGCACTTTAGGTACCGCGGAGAACTCTGAATCCGGCCCGGTGGCAACGGCGGGTAAGTCCTCAGGGCTGACGCTCGACACGCCCATAACCACGGTGCAGACCGCTCTGACCCGTCCAGAAGGGGTTCCCTGGTACGACGGGCCGCTGTTCGATTCTCATATCCACATGACAGGTGTCACCGTATCGCTCACCGACGGCAGTTGGACCACTTCAGACGTACGGCGTCTGATGGACCGGCACAACATGGTGGGTGGAGTCGGGTTCTGGCTGCCGCCAATATTCGGCCGCCAGGCAGAGATCGATTTGCTGCTCAAAAGCATCTCAGAACTCGATGACCGGTTGGCAACCCTGATGATGCCCCCGCCATTCGATGTCGGATTCAACTTCGCCTACATGGGTTTTGCAGATGGAACTTACACCAGAAGTCTGTTGGAACCGTTTTACCCGCCCAAAGGCCCGTTCGACGGGTTCGGTGAGGTCGCATTCTACATGGACAGTCTCCGGCAGATCGGCCCGGGCGGCTCACAGTTGGATGATGTCTATCCCCTGGTAGCAGAGTCCGGCGGGGTTGTAATGGCCCACATCAGCGACACCCACACAGCCGCTGATTGGATCCCGGTGATGACCAAGTACCCGGAGATCACCTTCTTGTTCCATGGGATCAAAGACTTCCACGGCAACGGCCCGGATGAACGCGCCGCCACTCTGGAATTGCTGGATACCTATGAGGGAGACAATTTCTTCTATACCCTGGACGCCGGCCCCATAATGCACGCGGAGGACATAGACGGCGGGAGCTCCATAGGAATGGACACCGGGAACGGTGAAGTCTTGACCTCCATCGTTGACGACTACGGCCGGCAAGCACTGGCTGAGCATGTCTACTCGGAGTACAGCAAAGAAATCATCGATCATCCGGACCGGTTGATGTTCGGTACCGATTTCTTGGCGGAATGGCACTTTGAGGACGCCGCGAACGACGTCATCATAGATTTCGCCCGGCGCTTCATCGGGCTCCTACCCGAGGAGATTCAGGAAGATTTCGCCTACAAGAACGGCGTAAAAGCGTTCGGGAAATATCTGGACTAGAGGACTTCCGGATTCGTAAACACACAAAAAGGGGCACGACATTGCCGTGCCCTTTCTTGTTTATCAGACACCTGGCAGCTTTTAGAAAAAGAACGTCAGGTTCTTGGCCAGGAGCACGTTCTGATCGAGGATGATCTTACGCTCGGCGATCTTCCAGGAGCCGTCGACTTTTCTGAGGGTGTCTTCCCGCTTGCCGATGAGGAAATCGGTCTCGGTCTCCACTCTGTTGCGATAGACCAAGAAGCGGCAACGGACCGATACTTCGGCGGCGCCGGCGGCTGACGGCGTCGAACTGACCAGCTGCACGTTGGTGATCAGGTGGCGGATGCGTGATAGGGGTTCTTCCGCCCAGTGAACGCCGGTGAGGATCTGCTGCACCCGGCGTATCAGGGTGTCCTTGCCCTCGTCGAACCAATTGATGTCCTGTCCTTCGCGGGTGAACTCCCGGTCCATCTCATTGGACTTGACGTTCCGGCGCATGGGCATCCAATAGCGGATGTCGTCAGTGAGCAGTTCCAACCATTCTTCGAAGTTGCGCTCATCTAGAATCTCCGCTTCCTCGTAGAGGAACTCTGAGACTTCTTCTTTGAGCAGAAGGTTTGCGATCGTTGACTCGGTTGTTGTCATTGTTGTTGGGGCCTCCGGATAGCTTCGCGGTGTAATTTGGCCTAACACTACCGGTGGTTCGACAGGCTCACTATGAGCGGGAACCATGATTATCTTATCTAAGCATCAAATCCGCTCATCCTGAGCTTGTCGAAGGACCGTTGGGGGTACTGAAATTCTAATTACCCTTCCCCTTCCCATTGCGCCAGGTTGTCAGGGCGTCCCAGTCCGGGGCGTGCATGAACTCGTTCCAGCGCTGGTAGAAGCCGCGTTGGTTCTGCTCGGCGGCCTTGGCCGTGGTCACGTTCCTTATCTGACCAGGCATATCCAGGCCGTCGGTGTCCACCGGCGGGCCCTCGAAACCCATGCCCATCTGGTAGTTGTAGGGGAACCGCCGCGCGATAACCCCCTGGCTGGCGTTATGGGCGTAGTTCCAGTTCTCCATGTCGTCTTGCTCGGTAAGACCGGACGGCCCGGAGTAGCTGATGTAATAGTGGCGCAGGAAGTCCTTTACCTCGGCCGGGGCTTTCTTGTCGATCAAGAACCAGCGCCAGGCCTCGTGGCTGTTGGCGCCGCGGGGGTGCCACACGGAGATGGTGCGCGGCTGCCGGGGCAGGTAGGACATATTGGGGAACACCGTGCTGGGGCCTGGGACCAGGCGCGCCCACTGTCCATAGTTCTTGCGGCGCTCGGCCTCACACTCAGCGAAGTACTCCGAGACGATCTTGGAGTGCTGATAAGAAGGGACCACCCGGTCATCGGGGCGCAGGAACGTGATGGTGCCGTGGCCCCGTTCCGGGAAAGATATGTCCAGCGCCGTGGCGCCTTCGCGTTCCTGAGTGTCGCGCCGTCCACTGCCGCTGGGGCCCTGGCCGACCATGTCCACGGAGCGGTGGCTGATGTTGTGATAGCGGTCACCGATGAAGTTCTCCGAGGGGAACTTCCAGTTACACGGGATGACCCATTTCTCAACACCGCCGAAGATCTCAACCTCTCCGCCGGCGCCGTCCCAGGTGTCCAGCAGGAAGTCCAGGTAGGTCAGGAACCCGCCCATATACTCTTGGAATGACGGGGCGTTCTTGTCCCAGGTGGCCCAGATAGACCCTTTGTAATTGATCATCTGGGCAACTTCGGGCAATCCCCACTTGGACTTGTCTAGGTTCTCTTTGTAGGCGTCTTTGAAATAAGGAACGCCGACCAACTTGCCGTCGGTGGCGAAACTCCAGCCGTGGTAGGGACAACTGAAAACAGGCGTGTTGCCCTCGTCGTAACGGCAGACCTTCATGCCCCGGTGGGTGCATGAATTCAAGAAGACATGAATCTCGCCCTGCCGGTCACGGCAGAGAATAACGGACTCCTCGCCCATCGACGACACGAAGAAGTCGCCCGGTTTGCTGACCTGGCTTTCGTGCCCGATGAACAACCAGGCCCTGGCGAAGAGTTGTTCTTGCTCCTGGGCGTAGATCTCCGGGCTGACAAAGACTTCCCGGCTGATGGTGCCGGCGTCCAGGTCCACCATTCCGCTGGAGTGGCCGTTGGTCTGGCCGTTTTTGTTTCCGGTCTTGCGGGCAGTTGCCATGTCGGTTCGCCTCCTTGACTGGAGAAGCTATTTGTTTGACTTGGAGCGGACTTCCGCGTTGGCCATCTGTTCGAGTATTCGGGCTACAACAGGATACCCTTCTTTGCCCAGTCCCTGGGCCTGCGCCCGTTGCAGCACGTCGTCCACGATGTCGCCGATGCGTGATGGGGCTTGTACGTCGCGGGCTAGTTGGCAGGCCAGATGCAGGTCCTTGGCCACGATGTCCAGGGTCCCGTTGGAAGCAAAAGTTCCGTCCAGGACCACGTCCAACGAGCGGGCCATGACGCCGCTGGCCGAGGCGCTGATGGGTATCAGTTTGGCCAGGATATCCATGTCCAGACCGGCCTTCGCGCCGATGAGCATGCCTTCTATGCCGGCGATGAAGTTGGAGTATCCCAGGTATTGGGTGACCAGCTTGGCGGTGCAGCCGGAAGCGGTCCCGCCCACGTAGATCACGTCTTTGCCCATGGTTTCCAGCACGGCCCGGTGTTTCTCGAAAACCGCCGGGTCACCGCCGACCATCATGGTCATGTTGGGGATGCGGCCGCTGACCGGACAATCAAGCATCTCGATGCCGCGCTGTTTGCAGATGTCCGCCAGCTTGTGAATAACGGTGGGGGAGTTGGTGGTGGTGTCTATCCACGTGCCCCCGGTCTTCAGTCCGGCCAGGATGCCGGTGTCTGGGTCTGTCAGGACATATTCGGCTTCCACCGGGCCGGGAAGCGAGGTGAAAACCACCTCGCTGGCTTCAGACAGCTGGCGGGGGTCGTCCGCCCAATCCGCGCCCATCTCGCAGAGGTTGGTGGCCGAATCCCGGCGCACGTCATACACCGTGACAGAGTGTCCAGCCTCAATGAGAGCCTTGGCCATGGGGTTGCCCATGGTACCGGTGCCGATGTAGCCAAGATTCATCTATTTATTCCTACGGGCTTCGGGGGCACTACTTGGCCGCTACGGCGGGACGGTGGCCCCAGATGCTGCCCTTCTCGTGACGGACCACCTGCCAGGTCTCGTCGTCCACGGTCCGCGCGCCCCAGCCGTACTCAACGTCGAAGCCCGACGGTGTCTTCATGTAGAACGACGTCATGTGGTCGTTGGTGTGCCGGCCCAGACCTCTGGTCAGAGGCATCTCGCCGTCCAGCACCTTGTCGTAGGTCGCGCCAACGTCGTTCATGGTTTGGGTCTGCAGCATGAAGTGGTTCAACTTCTTGGGCGCTTTGGCCTCGATCAA
>CAYXDE010000051.1:0-23858 GCA_964463525.1 uncultured Dehalococcoidia bacterium
GCTCATGTTGCAGACCGTCATCCGGCCGTCCATGGAAAGGTTGCGGATGGCCTCGCCGGTGTACTCGATGACGTGGCCCACACCGCCGTAAACCCCGATCTTGCCGATGATGGCCAAGATGATGTCCTTGGCGGTGACGCCTTTGGGCAGTTGCCCGTTGACCCGGACCTCCATGGTGTCTGGCTTGAAGGAGCGCAGGGTCTGGGTTGCCAGCACGTGCTCGACCTCAGATGTGCCGATGCCGATGGCGAAGGCTCCAAGAGCGCCGTGGGTTGAAGTATGGCTGTCGCCGCAGACCACGGTCTTGCCTGGCTGGGTGTAGCCAAGGTCCGGCCCGATAACGTGGACGATGCCCTGCAAGGGGCTGAAGCGGTCGTATAACGTGACGCCGAACTCGGCACAATTGCGGTCCAAGGCATCCAGCTGCTTCTTGGATATCTCGTCGGTCACCGGGAGGGACAGGTCCCAGGTGGGGGTGTTGTGGTCGGCGGTGGCGATGGTCAGGTCAAGCCGGCGCACCTTCCTGCCGGCGTCCCTGAGGCCGTCGAAGGCCTGTGGGGAGGTCACCTCATGGACCAGGTGCAGGTCGATATAGATGATGGGCGACTCACCGGGCACCTCGGCCACCAGGTGGTCTTCCCAGATTTTCTCGAACATTGTCTTGGGAGGCATTTAGGACTTCCTTAGAAATTTCAATTTGGGTTCCAGCGGCTGATGAGGCGGGTATCCATAGCGCCCATTCCACGCCTGGACCAGATGACGAAAACCGGCACGTATTATAGCACCAAGTGGTCTTGCCGCCACGGACAGTTCCATCAGGCCCGCGGGTAGAGCCGCCGACGGGTTAATGGTACACTGGCGCTACGCCTAAACCGCAGGCCCAAAACCCGTTTGACCGCCGCCGGATCCGCCGGTGAACGGCCCTTCTGCGCCTGCCTCTGCAATGGGCTTGTCCGACTGAAAATCCTGGCAAGCCCTGGCAAAACGTTGGCCAATACCTTGGGAGGAAGATAGCGATGCCCGCATCCGACGCGGTGGTCCTGCCCGAAACAGCCCGCCCCAGCAAATACCGGATCAAACTCCATCCTAACCTCACGAATTTCACCTTCGACGGCGAGCAGAGCGTTGACATCCAAGTCCTGGAGCCGACCTCCTCCATAGTGCTCAACTCCATCGACCTCAAGATCGAGAAGGTAACCCTTCACGCCATGGGGACCACGCTGACCAGCCGAGCGGTGAATTTCGACAAGGAAGCCGAAACGGCGACCCTGGAGTTCGGAGAGACCATCCAGCCCGGCGACGCCCGGCTGGAGATGGCATTCACCGGCGAGCTGAACGACAAGCTCATGGGTTTCTACCGATCGGAGTACACCTCCCAGGACGGCGAGACCCGCTATCTAGCCACCACTCAGTTCGAACCCACAGACGCCCGCCGGGCCTTCCCGTGCTGGGACGAACCCGCCAAGAAGGCAACCTTTGAAGTGACCCTGGTCTTCGCCGATGAATACCAGGCCGTGTCCAACACCCCCGCAGTGGAAGAGGCCGTCCCCGGCCCCGGCTTGAAGTCCGTGCGGTTCGCAGAAACGCCCATCATGTCCACCTATCTGCTGGCCTTCGTCGTCGGCAACCTCACTTCGGTGGAAGAGCGGGCCTCAGGCGGGACCACGGTCGGAGTGTGGACGACCCCCGGCAAAGAGAACCAAGCCAGCTTCGCGTTGGACACCTCCGTGAAACTGCTGGGCTACTTCAACGATTATTTCGGCATTCCCTACCCCCTGGCCAAACTGGACCACATCGCCATTCCCGACTTTGCCGCCGGCGCCATGGAGAACTGGGGCGCGGTGACCTATAGGGAGACAGCCCTGTTGGTCGACCCGGACAACTCTTCAGCCGGGACCAGGCAGAGGGTGGCCGAAGTCATCGCCCACGAGATGGCCCACATGTGGTTCGGCGACCTGGTGACCATGGAGTGGTGGGACGACCTGTGGCTGAACGAAAGCTTCGCGTCCTGGATGGGCAACAAGGCCGTTGACTGGCTCTTCCCCGAGTGGGAGATGTGGACCCAGTTCGTGAACATGGACACCAACCGGGCGCTGAGCCTGGACGGTCTTAAAAACTCCCATCCCATCGAGCAGGCAGTAAAGAACCCGGCAGAGGTGAGCCAGCTCTTCGACGCCATCAGCTACAGCAAGGGCGCGTCCGTCATCCGAATGCTGGAGAACTTCCTGGGCGAGGAAACCTTCAGAAAGGGACTGAACCGGTATCTGACCGGCCATATGTACGACAACGCCCGGACCGAGGACCTATGGTCGGCGCTGGAAACAGAGTCGGGCCAGCCGGTGACTGCCATCATGGACTCCTGGGTTAAGCAGATGGGATACCCGGTGCTTCAGGTGGAATCCGAACGCACAGGGAATCAAACATCGCTTTCAGTGACCCAGGAGCGGTTCGTCTATGACCGGCTCTTGGGCGAAAGCGAGCCGGACACCGAGGTCTGGCGGGTGCCGATCAGCGCCAGCCAAGGCGGACAAGATTCCGGCGTCACTGTCATGGACGGGCGTCAGGCCCAACTGGACGTACCCGGCGGCGACGACGGCTGGGTAAAGGTAAACCCACTGCAGACCGGCTTCTTCCGGGTGAATTACAGCGCCGAGGACTGGCAGCGGCTCGTCCCGGCCATCGAGTCTTTGGAACTACACGCCACGGACCGGCTGGGCATACAGAACGACGCCTATGCCCTGTCACGAGCCGGGCTGCTCCCGGTAACCCAATTCCTCTCCCTGGCCCAGGCCTACCGGAACGAGAACGACGCCTCGGTCTGGAGCGACTTGGCCAGTAACCTGCGCGACATCGAGCAGCTCATCTCAGAGGAACCGATCCATCCGACATACCAGGGTTTTGCCCGGGAAGTGTTCGGTCCGGCGGCTCAGAAGATCGGGTGGGAACCCAAGCCGGGCGAAGGCCATCTGGACGCTTTGCTCCGGTCAACGGTGTTGAGCCAGGCAGGAAGCTACCTGGACCCGGACGTGACCGCCCAGGCAACCGACCGTTTCAATAGATATATGCAAGACCGGGATTCACTGGCGCCCGATCTTAGGGGCGTGGTCTTCGCCCTTGCTGCCCAAGGCGGCGGGAAGGAAGTCTATGACCAGATATGGCAGTTGGAGGGCGAGACTGACCTTGCCGAGGAAAAGATCCGCCTTCTGATGGCGCTCTCTCGCTTCCGGGAACCGGAACTGCTGAACGCCACTCTGGCCGACACCCTGTCACCCAAGGTGCGCTCCCAAGACAGCATCACCCTGGTTGCCGGTGTGGCTGCCAACCCCAAGGGCAGAAACCTGGCCTGGGAGTTTGTGAAAGACAACTGGGCAGAGTTCGACCGGCGCTACGGCGGCGGCGGCTTCGGTCTCATGCGGCTGGTATCCATCTGCAGCCATTTCAATTCCCAAGAGAAGGCCGACGAAGTGGACAGCTTCTTCGCCGAACACCCTGCCCCAGCCGCCGAGCGGACCATCCGCCAAGCCCTGGAGCGGGTCCGCCTAAACATCAAATGGCTGGAACAGAACCGGCAGGAATTGACCGACTGGTTCGCAAAATAGACACCTGAACCTGTCCTGCGAACTCTTCTGATTCCGATAAACGAATGTCATTCACAGAGGCCTTCAGAGCCTTGAACGAGCTGAAGCGAGACAATGTAATCAGAGATTACGTGGTCATCGGCGCCGTGGCGGCAACCAATTATATGGAGCCCGTCTTCACAGAGGATATAGATGTGGTGGTGCTAGTGGACACCGACGATGAATACCGGACCACTTTCGCGGCCATCGCCGAGCGGGCTGAGGCCCAAGACGGCATGCACCAGGTGATGGGCGGCGTTCCGGTCCAGTTGTTTCCTTCAACGATAATGCCGCTGTACCGCGATACGTTGGAAGGCGCTCATCAGGTACGCATTGGGAATCTACGAGTAAAATTCGCCTCTGCAGAGCACCTGATACTATTGTATCTGTTGGCGTTTAGGGAAAGAGACCATCTCAGGGTTCGCTACCTCCTCAACAACGTCGATCCGGTCAAGCTGCACAGCCTCTTGGAACGATTTGACGATGAAGAAAGGACACTTGCCGGCAGACTCCAAAACCTACGGGGAACTAGCGTTCCGCGAGAAGGAGAGATGGCACCGCCGCAGGGCGAAGATGAGCCTCTCCCGTAAGCTCGAGGTCTTAGACCGGCTGAGAGAACGCGGAAAAGAGTTGGCCAAGTTATCCAAGTCTTAGACCGTTCATTAGCTCCCGGATTGAAACTCTTTGATATTAGGTTCCCCCAACCACGGGCCGGTGCTACAATCGTAGTCTCGCGCTAGGCGAATCCCACCTATCAACTGAACATTTATGTCAACAATCTCCCATACTGATGAACTGAAATCGGCGCTGGATCAGCGGTTGCTCGTTATCGACGGGGCCATGGGCACCGCCATCCAAGCCCGCGGCCTGGGGCCCGACGACTTCGGCGGCGCTGAATACGAAGGGTGCAACGAGTACCTGACCGTCACGCGGCCCGACGTTATCGAAGATATCCACCGCAGCTACCTGGAAGCCGGGGCCGACATCATCGAGACCAACACCTTCGGCTCAACGCCGGTGGTCCTGGCCGAGTACGAACTGGCCCACGAAGCCCGCCGCTTGAACCGTGAAGCCGCTGCCTTGGCACGCCGTGCCGCCGACGCTGCTTCGACTCCCGGCAAACCCCGGTTCGTCGCCGGTTCCATGGGCCCCACCACCAAGACCATCTCGGTCACCGGCGGCATAACCTTTGAGGAACTGGCCGGTGACTACCACATCCAGGCCGCGGGTCTGATCGAAGGCGGCGTTGACCTGCTGCTGCTTGAAACCAGTCAGGACACCCTGAACGTGAAGGCAGGATTGGAGGGCATCGACCGGGCATTCGCCGAGTTGGGCCAGGAAGTGCCGGTGGCTGTGCAGGGCACTGTCGAGCCCATGGGCACATTGCTGGCAGGCCAAGACGTTGAGGCCTTCTACACATCATTGGCCCACCGCGACCTGCTCTGGATCGGGCTGAACTGCGCCACCGGCCCCAGTTTCATGACCGACCACATCAGGACCTTGGCTTCTATCTCCAAGTTCCCGGTTGCCTGCCTCCCCAACGCTGGGATGCCCGACGAAGACGGTAACTATAACGAGACCCCAGAAGCCATGGCCGAGACCGTCGGCCGGTTCGCCGAGTCCGGCTGGGTCAACCTCGTCGGCGGTTGCTGCGGCACCGTCCCCAAGCATGTGGAACTACTGGCGGGTATGGCGTCCGGAAAGCCGGTCCGGCCCGCGATAGACTCGCGGGAGACCCGCGTTTCTGGAATAGAGACGCTGCTGGTAGACGACGAAGTGCGGCCGGCCATCGTCGGTGAGCGGACCAATGTCTTGGGCAGCAGGCGGTTCCGCCGCCTCATCGCCGAGGGCTCCTTTGAGGAGGCTGCGGAGATCGGCCGCCGCCAGGTCAGGAACGGCGCGCATATCCTGGACGTTTGCCTTCAAGACCCAGACCGCGACGAAGCCGCCGACGTTTCCCAGTTCCTGGACCTTGTCACCAAGAAAGTAAAAGCGCCTATCATGATCGACTCCACCGATTCCGCGGTGATCGAGTTGGCGCTGACGAAGCTCCAGGGCAAGTCCATCATCAACTCCATCAACCTGGAAGATGGGGAAGAGCGGTTCCAGACGGTGGTCCCGTTGGCCCGGAGGTTCGGCGCGGCCCTGGTTGTGGGCTGCATCGACGACGACAAAGAGCAGGCCCAAGCCATCACCAAGGAACGCAAACTTGAAGTGGCGGTCAGGTCGGCCAAGCTGCTCACGGAAAAGTACGGGATCCCGATTGAAGACATCATCTTCGACCCCTTGGTATTCCCGGTGGGCACCGGCGACGAGAACTACGTCGGCTCGGGCGCTGAGACCATCGAAGGCGTCCGTCTGATCAAAGAAACCTTGCCCGGCGCCAAGACGGTGCTGGGCATATCCAACGTGTCTTTCGGCCTGCCTGCCGCCGGACGGGAAGTCTTGAATTCAGTCTTCCTCTACCACTGCGTTCAGGCCGGACTGGACATGGCCATCGTCAACTCAGAGGGCATGGAGCGTTACGCCTCCATCCCCGACGACGAGCGGAAACTGGCCGAAGACCTGATCTGGTCCCGGGGCGACGATCCGGTGGCGGCCTTCGCCGACCACTTCCGTGACAAAGCCCCCAAGGCCACCTCGGAAGAAAGGCTGAACCTGCCCTTGGATGAGAGGCTTGCCCTGGCCATAATCGAAGGCTCCAAGGAAGGTCTGGCCGAGGACCTGGATGAAGCCCTTACGGGCCGCACGCCATTGGAGATCATCAACGGTCCATTGATGAACGGTATGGCCGAGGTAGGCCGCCAGTTCAACGCCAACCAACTGATCGTGGCCGAGGTCCTGCAGTCGGCCGAGTCAATGAAGTTCTCGGTCAGCCATCTCGAGCCGCATATGGAGCAGTCGGAGACCGCAGTCAAGGGCAAAGTTGTCCTGGCCACGGTGAAGGGAGATGTCCACGACATCGGGAAGAACCTGGTTGAGATCATCATGGGCAACAACGGCTACGAGATCATCAACCTGGGCATCAAAGTCCCGCCCCAAGACCTGATCGAAGCCTACCGGGAACACCAACCCGACATGATCGGCCTTTCGGGCCTGCTGGTGAAGTCCGCCACCATGATGGTGGAGACCGCCCAAGACTTTAGACAAGCCGGCATATCCTGCCCGGTGCTGGTGGGCGGCGCGGCGCTGTCCAACCGGTTCACCCGGCTCCGTATCGCGCCGGAATACGAAGGCATGGTGGCCTACGCGCCCGACGCCATGTCCGGGCTAGCGCTGGCCAACACCATCCAAGACGCCGACGAGCGGGCCAAACTGATGGCTTCCTTGGATGAGGAAGCCGAGTCCATGGTGGCCGCCGACGCCGCAGCAAGGGAGAGTGAAGACGACGGAGACGACGTCCCACCGGCACAGGTGAGGCACGACTTCGACATCCCCAACCCGCCAGACCTGCGGTTGCATGTACTGAACGACCATCCGCTGGAAGATATATTCCCTCTGATCAATCCCCAGATGCTCTACGTGAGGCATCTGGGCTACAAAGGGAGATTCGCCGACGACCTGGAAGCGGGCGAGCAGGCAGCCATAGAACTGTATGACTCCGTCCGGCGTGTGGAAGACATGGTGCTGGCCCAAGAAGACATCAAGGCCAACGCCGTTCTGAAATTCTTCCCCGCCAACTCGGACGGACAGCGGATACTCATCTACGGCTCCGAAGATAAGAGAGTCGCCGAAGAGTTCTACTTCGGCCGCCAGTCCCAAAGGGAAGGTCTGTGTATAGCTGACTACCTGCTGCCCCAGAGCGGCGGAAACGTCGATTACGTCGGTATGTTCGTCACTTCCATCGGCAACGGAGTCCGGCAGTTGGCAGAGACCTGGATGGCTGAAGGCCAGTTCTTGAACGCCCACATCCTGCAGGCCCTGGCCCTGGAAAGCGCCGAGGCCTTCGCCGAATTAATGCATCAGCAGGTCCGGCAGATGTGGGGCTTTGGAGACCCGGTTGGAACGACTCCCCAAGACCTGTTCCGCACCCAATACCGGGGCAAGCGGTTCTCCTTCGGATACCCTGCCTGCCCGCGTTTGGAAGACCAAGAGCAGCTCTTCCGACTCCTGGAGGTGCCGGCCAACCTGGACGTGGAACTGACAGAAGGCTACATGATGGACCCGGAGTCGTCGGTGTCGGCGCTGGTCTTCCACCACCCGGACGCCAAGTACTTCAACCTGAGCGAAAGGGACATCGCGCGACTGGAAGAAGATATCTCGCAGCGATAAACAGGACGGTCGTCTTCATCGGCCTGCCGTGAGCATTCCGCATAATTCTGGCGTCTGGAGACAACGTGGAACCGATAACATCAATCGCCGAGTCCCTTGGCCTCGATTCCGACCATCTGGTGCCCTACGGCAGGTACAAGGCCAAGATATCTCTGGACGCCTTGAAGGACCCAACCGACTACCGGGGCAAACTGGTGGTTGTCACCGGTATCACCCCAACCCCTGCCGGTGAGGGCAAGACCACCACGGCGATCGGTCTTACCCAGGGCATGGGCCGTCTCGGCCACAAAGTCTCTGTAAACCTGCGAGAACCGACCCTAGGGCCGATATTCGGCATCAAGGGCGGCGGGACCGGGGGCGGCATGGCCCGGGTGGTCCCGGAAGATGAGATCAATATCCACTTCACCGGCGACGCCCACGCCGTCGGCTCGGCCCACAACCTATTAGCCGCTCTGGTGGAGAACGCTGTGTTCCGGGGCTCTGTTCTGGGGTTGGACGCCGGTGGACTGATGTGGAACCGGGTGACAGACGCCTCGGACAGAGGACTGCGGCAGATGGTGTCGGGGGTTGGCGGTTCCGGTTACGGCCCGCTGCGGGAGGCCCGTTTCGACATCGTATCTGCCTCCGAGATCATGGCCATCTTGGCCTTGGCCGACGGCCCAGAAGACCTACGGGCGCGGCTGTCCCGTATCGTTGTCGGAGAGACCGCTGACGGGGAACCCGTGACCGTTGACCAACTTGCTGTCACCGGGTCGCTGATGACACTGCTGCACCAGACCGTGATGCCCAACCTGGTCCAGACCATGGAGGGCCAGCCGTCCATCATCCATGCCGGGCCCTTCGGCAACATCGCCCACGGCTGCAGCTCCATACTGGCCGACAAGATGGCCCTGGGCTACGCCGACTATGTGATCACCGAGGCTGGCTTCGCCTCCGACCTTGGCTTCGAGAAATTCATGCACATCAAGACCCGCCAGAGCGGACTGATGCCAAGCGCGGCGGTCCTGGTAGCCTCGGCCCGGGCGCTCAAGTGGCACGGCGGCATGCGGCGGCGCGACCTCAGCAACCCAGACCCTGAAGCCGTACACACCGGCGGGGACAACCTGGCCCATCATGTGGGCATCGTTACCGGTTTCGGACTTCCCTGCGTGGTGGCCATCAACCGGTTCGGCACCGACAGCCCAGAGGAGCTGGCGGCGGTCAAGCAGATCGCCATGGACGCCGGGGCAACCGCGGCCGTCGAATGTGACGGGTTCGCCCAGGGCGGCGCCGGCGGGGAAGACCTGGCCCAAGCCGTGGTCGATGCCTCCCAAGGCGACCCCCAGATAACCTTCGCCTATCCCACCGACGCCTCTGCCCAGGACAAGGTTTTGGCCCTGGCGCAGAAGATATATAACGCGGCCGACGTTTCCTGGTCTCCGGAGGCCCGCCGCAAGCTGCAACACTTTGAAGACAAGGGCTGGGGCGGCCTGCCCATCTGCATGGCCAAGACCCATCTATCCATATCCCACGACCAGACCTTGAAGGGACGCCCAGGCGGCTACACATTCCCGATCACCGACATCCGCGCCTCCGTCGGAGCAGGCTTCTTATACGCCTTGGCCGGCCGCATCGAGACCCTGCCCGGCCTGCCCACCCGGCCCCGGGCGCTGGACATGGACGTTACGCAGGAAGGTGAGGTCCTCGGGCTGAGCTAGTGCGCCGGCGGTAGAGACGAACGCATGCAAGACGACAGACGCACCAAGGTAATCATCATGGGAGCCGCGGGGCGCGACTTCCACAACTTCAACGTGGTGTTCCGGAACGACCCATTGACCCGCGTTGTCGCCTTCACCGCGGCCCAGATACCCGATATCGCCAACAGGACCTATCCGGGAGCCCTCAGCGGGCCGCTCTATCCCAACGGAATACCCATAGTCGATGAGGCGGAATTGGTCCCGTTGATCCGGCGGGAGCGGGTGAACTGGGTCTATTTCTCCTACAGCGATATCTCCCACCAGGATGTGATGCATAAAGCATCGACGGTGCTGGCGGCAGGGGCCAGCTTCGGGTTCTTGGGACCGGAGCGGACTTGGATCGAGTCCCACAAACCGGTCATAGCCGTCTGCGCCGTCAGGACCGGGGTCGGCAAAAGCTCAGCCACCCGCCGGATAGCGCGGTACTTCCTTGAGCGCCGGCGGCTGGTCAGCGTCATCCGCCATCCCATGCCCTACGGAGACCTGGAGGCCCAGCGGGTACAGCGGTTCGGCGAGATGGACGACCTGGAGCGTTTCGAAGCCACAGTCGAAGAGCGGGAAGAATATGAGCCGCTGTTGCAGATGGACATTGCCGTTTTTGCCGGAGTGGACTATCACACCATCCTCCACCGCGCCGAGCACGAAGCCGACCTGATCATCTGGGACGGCGGGAACAACGACCTGCCCTTCGTGCAGCCGGACCTGCACATAGTGCTTGTAGACCCCCACCGGTCCGGCGATGAGACCGGCTACCACCCCGGCGAGGCCAACTTGCGCATGGCCGACTTGGTCATCATCAATAAGGTCGACAGCGCTACTCCGGAACAGCTGGCCCAGGTGCAAGAAACGATCGCATCGGTGGCCAGGTTGAACGTGCCTGTGATATTGGCCGACTCAACGCTCACCGTTGCCGACACCGCTCAGGTCCGGGGGAGCCGCGTGATCATCGTTGGCGACGGGCCGACGCTGACCCACGGCGGCATGGCGTACGGGGCCGGGACCATCGCCGCCCAAAAGCTGGAGGCCACCGAGATCGTCTCCGGCCGGCAATTCGCCGTTGGCAGCCTCGCTGAGGCCTATGAAACCTATCCCCATATGGAGGCGGAGGTGCCGGCGCTTGGCTACAACCCAGAGCAGCTAGCGGACCTGGAAGCCACTTTGAACGCCGCCGACGCCGACCTGGTGCTCTACGCCACCCCGGTGAATCTGGGCCAGTTAATCTCCGTGAACAAACCCATGGTGCCGGTGGAATACGAGATGCAAGAACGGGGCGATGTGCTGGAAGAGATGTTGGCCGATTTCGATTACCACCGGTTGGCCGGCGGATGAGTAAGCCCGACCGGCTGTCTACCAAGAAGGAAACCAGATGCGCGTAACCATGATCCACGCCATAGCCGAGTCCATACCCCCGGTGCGGCTGGCGTTCGGCGAGGAATTCCCAGAGGCAGAAGTGATCAACGTCCTAGACGAGACATTGTTGATCGACTTCAATGACCGGTTGACGCCGCCGCTGCGCCAGCGGATGAGCAATCTCATCGGTTACTGCCGGGACAACCAGGCCGACGCCATCGGACTGGCCTGCTCGGTCTACGCGCCGGTGGTCGACTCCGAAAAAGACCTGATCGATGTACCTCTGGTTTCGTCCTATGGCCCGGTTATGGCGGATGCCGTGGCTTCGGGGCGGCGGGTCGGCCTGATCGCCTCTGTTCAGGCAACCCTGAGCGACGCGGAGTACTACCTGAGGTTGGCCGCCAAAGAAGCTGGAGTGCCTGTAGAGCCAAAGTTATGTCTAGCTGATGACTTGGTCACAGTTATGCGGGCCGAGGGCCAGGCCGGTCTGGAACGCCGTTTGGAAGAAGAGGTGCTGAAGCTGGCGCCTGAGGTTGATGTGGTGCTCCTCGGTCAGTTCTCCTTCGCGGCCGCGCTGGCCCACCTGCAGAAGGTCTCTCCGGTGCCCGTGCTGTCCGCCCCTCATAGCAGCGCGCGCGCATTGAAGGCGTTGCTTAGCTAGACCTTTTCGACAGCGGTTCCCGCTCACCATGAGCGAACGTAGTTGACCGCTCCCCCCTTGCGGCCCGTTGCCCCCGGTACTATCATGCCACCAATCAGAACCGGCCCCAGGAGGCATGCCATGGCGCCCAGCAAAGAACTGGATACCGTACTCGAGATGATCCGGGTGCGGTCGGCGGAGGTCCGGAAGACCACTGACGACGACCGCCTGTCCTACGAACGGATCATGTCCTCGCTGCCTTTGGATGACGATATCGAAACCGAGCGGGTGGGAGCAAACGGCGTTGCCGCCGAATGGATCAGCGCTCCCGAGTCTCAAGCTGACCGGGTGATCCTGTATCTCCACGGCGGCGGGTATCTCTTCGGTTCGGTCCGCACCCACAGGGTGATGCTGGCCCACATGGCCAGGGCGGCCAAAGCACGGGTACTGGCTTTAGACTACCGCCTAGCGCCGGAGATGCCTTTCCCAGCCCCGGTGGAAGACTCGGTTTCCGCCTACCAGTGGCTGTTGGGTCAGGGGATCGCCGCGGAGAGAATGGCGATCGGTGGAGACTCGGCGGGCGGCGGTCTGACCGTTGCGGCGCTGGTGGCATTGCGGAGCGTGGGAGAGCCCATGCCCGCCGCCGGGATCTGCATCTCGCCCTGGACCGACATGGAGTCCACCGGCGAGTCCATGGCCACCAACGCAGAAGCCGACCCATCGGTATCCAAGGAACGCTTGCTCAAGATCGCCCAGGTCTATCTGGCCGGCAAAGACCCCAGGGCGCCCTTGGCTTCGCCCATCCACGCGGACTTGACCGGCCTTCCCCCGCTGCTGCTCCAGGTTGGTGGCATCGAGGTCCTGCTGGACGATTCCACCTTGCTGAAAGCCAGGGCCAAGGAAGCCGGAGTCCCAGTGGAGATGGAAGTATGGGACGACATGCCCCACGTCTGGCATCACTACGCCCCCATCCTGCCCGAGGCCCGGAAAGCCATCGGCAAGATAGGGGAATTTGTACTGCAGCATACGGGGTAGAACCCCCGGATCCCTTGCGATGGGGAGCATCAGCAAATTTAGGAGAACAGAAATGATCTACGATTTTCGGGTTTATACGTTGAAGCCAGGAGCAACCGCGGACTACCGGGCCGGGGTCAAGGAACTCAGCCTACCCATCCGGCAGCGCCACGGAGTCGCTCTGGCAGGGTGGTACTGGAGCGAGATTGGGGCTTTGAACCAGGTGGTGCACATCTGGGGCTACGAAGATGCCAAGCACATGGAAGAGGCCAAGCACGCCTTCCACACCGACCCAGAATGGACGGGAAAGTACATCCCCAGGGCCCAGGGTTTGGTGGAGACTCAGAAGACCTCGACCATGAACACTTCAGACTTTGCTCCGGTATATCCGGTGCATGCCGAGGTCCCTGCCGATGGAAGCCCGGAGTTCATCCGGAAGAACAACATGGTCTTCGACTTCCGCACCTACACCTTCAAGCCGGGTGGGATTCCCGCCTACATGGCGGCGGCGGGGGAAGTGGCCGTACCCATCCGAAAGCGCTACGGCATCAAGCTGGCCGGCTGGTACTACAGCGACGTGGGCGACTTGAACCAGGTAACCCACATCTGGGCCTACAACGACCTGAAGCACCTCAAAGAGGGCAAGGACGCCGTGGCGTCCGACCCCGAGTGGAGCGGCACCTACATCCCCAGGGTCAGCGGCCTGCTGGTCGCCCAGAACACCTACCTGATGAACACTTCAGAGTTTGGGCCGGTGCCGGAGTAGCTGTCAGCTGACAGCTATACCTCGCGTAGACCGCTCGTCCTGAGCCCGTCGAAGGACCCCGCCTGAGTCATGGTTGGCGAGATCAAGCCGGATTCCCAGTGGGTCCCGGCTTTCGCCGAAATACCGGGTGCGGCAGACATATGAAAACGAAAAAAGGCCCGGCGTTTAAAACGCCGGGCCTTTTTGTTGCGCAGACCACGAAGCTAACGGCTGAAAGCTTCTAGCTGTCAGCTAGTTATGACAACCCCTGGCCTGGATGTCCCAGACCACTTCCACCTTGCCTTTGCGTAGGCCTATGAAGCGGTCCCAGCGGCTGACCATGGCGTCCTGCTGGGCGGGTATGAGCAGCACCTGGTCGCCGATCTTCAGACTGGCTCCGGGTTCGGTCTTGAAGACCGCATGGTCGCTGTCCAGTGACTCCACCGACACGCCGGGACGGTCGAACACCGTGGGCATGCCGGAGAGACTGCTGACCGCCCGGACGCCTGCGTCTCCGATGGCCACGCCGGGATTGGGGGTGCTGATAACGGTGCTCAGTATCTTGGCTGCGTAATGGAACTCGGTCATGTAGCCGTAATGGGTCTCCATCATCAGGTAGCTGCCGCCCTGAATCTCGGTCACACCGGGAATCTCCGCAGCCACATCGTAGCTCCAGGTCTCGCCGGTGGAAACGATGTCCATGGCGATGCCCTCGCCTTCGATGGCGTCTTTGAGGTCGATCACTCCCTTGATGGTGCGGTTGGCCTCTACGGCCCTGTCCTCGCGGTCGGGCATGTCGGGGATAGTCTGGTGGCTCATGACTCCCCGGAACCGCAGTCCCGGCAATGAAGCGATCTCCTTGGCCAGGGCGACACCCTGGTCGATCTCCCTGACCCCGCAGCGGCGCAGGCCGGTCTCCAGTTCTATGACGACGCCAACCTCGACGCCGCGGGCCTGGGCTGCCTTTGACAGGTCTCTGGCGTTGTTGGCTTGGTCACAGGCCACCAACATCTCTGCCTGATCGGCCAGGGCGCAGAGCCGGTCGATCTTCATGGGCTCGATGATCTCCGAGGTTATGAAAACGCTTTGGATGCCGCCGTGCACCATGACTTCGGCTTCCGACACCTTGGCGGCGCAGACCCCGCCTACGGTCCCGCCGCGCCTGATCTGACGGTGGGCGATGGCCGGGGTCTTATGGTTCTTGGCGTGGCCCCGGAGCTTGGCGCTCTTGTCCGAGTAGGTTTCGGCGATGACATCCATGTTGTTATCAAGGTCGTCCATGTCTATGACCAGACAAGGGGTGTCCAGGTCTTCCATGGGCGTCCCCGGAGTGGGCCGGTAATGTTCGTTCATAAAAACTCCGTTATTGACTATCGGCGGTCAGGAAGCTGATAGCTGGTGGTTGTAAGCTGATGGCCCGCCTACGCCAGTCTTCCCCTTGCTGAGATGGGCCAGAAGCCTTCCAGGACGCCGTTCTTGGCGGCCCGGAAGTAGTCGTACTGGTTCACGCTGGCGCCCAGTTCGTAGGGTACGAGCCAGGCTTTGTCTCCCGCGTTCAGCTGCTTCTGCGCGTCGCCTTCCAGTTCGACGATGCCGTGCTCGGCGCTGAACCTGGTGGCGCTGCCGCCATTTAGTCCCTCCAAGACAGGCCTGCCTTGGTCGGGGGCGGTGGCCTTATGCCCTGCGTCCAGTACAGCCATGGTGTCGATGGGATGGGAGATAACCGATGCAAGAATCTTGGCCGCCGGGTTCAGTTCGAGCAGAAAAGATTTCAGGCGGTGGTCCATGAGGGGGTAGCGTCCGGCCCGGACCTCGGTCACTCCCAGCATCTGTACCGCCTGGGCGTAACAGTGGGTCCCGCCGACGCTGACCACCGGCAACGGCACCCCCGACTGTTCGATGGATTCCTTGGTATCCAGAACGACCTGGAGGTTGGCCTTTGTTCTGGCATCGTGTTCTGATGGGTCGTCGTCACCCTTGGGGCCGGGAACCGAACCCATGATCCCCTCAAGTTTCAGTCCGGACAGGCCGCTTAGCCTCTGAGCCAATTTAATGGCCTCGACGCCCGGAGATATGCCGCAGCGCCCCATGCCGGCCTCAATCTCGATCAGGACCCGCAGTTCCACACCGGCAGCCACCGCGCCTGAAGAAAGCAGTTGGGCGTTGTCCGGGTTGTCCACGGCGACGCCGATGCTGGTCTGGCCGGCCAGGGCGCAGAGCCTTCGTATCTTGGATACGGTCACCACTTGGTTGGCCAGAAGGATGTCGGCGAACCCTGAGTTGGCGAAGACTTCCGCCTCACCCAAGGTGGTCACGGCGATCCCGCCGTTCGTCCCACCGGCGTCCAACTGCCGCCGGGCGATCTGGGGGCACAGATGGCTGGTGACCACCGGCCTGGCCTTGGCCGCCGTGTCCGCGAAATAACCTTGGAAGGTCTGGATGTTTCGGTCCATGACATCCAGGTCTAGCACCAGCGCCGGTGTGTCCAGTTGTGCTACCGGGGTGCCCACCGGCTGGAAGATAGGTCGTTCCATAGGGGTTGTCTCCAACAGCAGCAAGGGCTGCCGATCAAGGGATCAAGCTCAAGAGATCGGTGGGCAGAAGAATACCATAATCGGAGTGACGGCACAGGCACGGTTGCAATTCCAGACTGCCGGTGCAACAATCGCAACGGCTGCCGAGGCAGCGATTTTCTGGAGAACGATGAATGCCAGGACTGTTGGAAGGGGTCAAGGTCTTGGACCTGACCCACTATATAGCCGGACCGTACTGCACCAAACTCCTGTCCGGTCTGGGCGCGGACGTTATCAAGGTTGAGCGCCTAAACAAGGGCGACGGCGTCCGTTGGCTGGGGCCCTTCGCGTCCGGGACGGAAATCCCCACTGGGAATGATGCGCCAGAGGACGGGGCTTGGTTCCTCTATCTGAATACCGCCAAGCAGAGTTTGGCTTTGGACCTGAAGTCCGACGAGGGACGGCGGGTGGTTCTGGAGTTGGCGGCCAAAGCTGACATCCTGGTGGAGAACTTCGCTCCCGGCGGAATGGACAGCCTGGGGCTGTCTTACGCCGAACTGAAAAAAGCCAACCCGGCGCTGGTGGTGACGTCCATATCCAACTTCGGCCAGATCGGCCCCTACCGTGACTGGAAGGCCACAGAGTTGACCCTCTATGCGCTTGGCGGGCTGATGAACATCACCGGGGAGCCGGAACAGGAACCCTTGAAAGAGGGGATGCCCTTGGCCCAGTTGGGAGCGGGGCAGAACGCCTTTGCCGCCACCATGGCCGCCTTGATGTATGCCGAAGAGACGGGCCAGGGCCAGCAGATCGACGTGTCCATCGCCGAATACGCCACCAACATCCTTGAGAACGCGCTGATGCAGTTCAGTTACTCCGGCCAGGAATACAGCCGGGTGGGCAACCGGGGCTACGGTCGTGCGGCCTGGGGCATCTACCCCTGCCAGGACGGCCACGTGGGCATCATCGCCGGCCCGGACCACCGGTGGCCTGAAGTTGCCCGCATCATGGAACGGGAAGAATTGGCCGATGAGCGGTTCTTATCCCGCGCCGGACGGCTGGAGTTCGCCGACGAAGTCGACGCCTATATGCTGCCTTTCCTCATCGACAACAAAAAAGTGGATATCTTCAAAGCCGGACAAGAGAGCGGGCTGGGCTTCAGCTTCGTGGCCACCATGCAGGACATCTTGGAGATGGAGCAGCTGCTCGACCGGGACTACTTCGTTGAGATCGAACACCCGGTCGCGGGAAAGCTGACCTACCCCGGCGCACCCATCATGCCGGAAGAAGGCGTGGATGCCTGGGTCTTCCAGCGGGCGCCACTGCTGGGCGAGCATACCGCTAAGGCGCTGAGTTCCTGGTTGGGCTATTCAGAATCCCAGGTTTCAGACCTAGTGCAGCAGGGCGTGCTCGGCCAGAGCGAGGTGGCCTAGCCATGCAGAAGCCACCGGAAGGCATGCCTCTCAAGAACTACCGCGTGCTTGACCTCTCCCGGATCTGGGCCGGTCCATATTGCACCAAGTTGTTCGCCGACATGGGCGCCGAGATCATAAAGATGGAGTCGCTCAGCGTCTACGACTCCCACCGGGGTCCGGTGAATCCCGCCCGGGGCATCGCGGCCTATCCCGATGCCGAACCCGGCGAGGAGCCCTGGAACCGCAACGGCTGGTTCAACTGCCTCCACATGTCCAAGTACGGGGTGACTCTCGAGTTGACCGAGCCTGAAGGCAGGCGGGTCTTCGAACAGCTCGTTTCCATCAGTGACGTGGTGATCGAAAACTTCCGGCAGGGAAGTCTCGAGAGACTGGGTTACACCTACGAAGAACTGCGAAAACACCGGCCTGACCTGATCTACGTGTCCATGCCGGCCTTCGGAAATACCGGCCCCTGGAAAGGGTACCTGGGCTACGGCATCGGCCAGGAGCAGCTCTCGGGCATGGCCCACATGACCGGCTACCGGGGCGAGGGGCCCATGAAGTCGGGCATCAACCACGGCGACCCCATCACCGGCTCCCACGCCGCCGGAGTACTGATGGCGGCCCTAAGGCATCGCCGTAAAACCGGAAAAGGCATGTTCATCGACGTCTCCCAGCAGGAGTCGTCGGTGGCGCTCATGGGGCCGGAAGTCTTGGCCTACCAGATGACCGGGCAAGAACCGGAACGCCTGGGCAACCGCTCACGCTGGTACGCCCCGGCCAACAGTTATCCGTGCGCCGGTGACGACCGCTGGGTGACCATCGCCGCCACCAACGATAAGCAATGGCAAAGCCTGGCCCAGGCCATGGACGCCGCCGGGATGGCTAATGACCCGCGCTTCGCCACACCCGAGAAGCGCCGCGAGAACCACGACGATCTGGATGCGGTCATCTCCGAATGGACCATAGGCCAAGAAGCGTCAAAGATCACTCAGAAGCTGCAAGATGCCGGGGTCCCAGCCGGCCCGGTGCTGCGGGGCCCTGATCTGCTGCAAGACGCCCATTACAAAGACCGCGGCACCTTCGTCACGGTGGACCACCCCCAGGTTGGCCCCAAGCAATATCCGGGGATACCTTGGAAGATGTCGAAAACCCCTGGGAAGGTCCGCTGGCCGTCCCCGACCTTGGGGCAACACAACCGCGATGTTTACGGCGAGTTGCTGGCGCTGACTGGGACCGAGATCGACCAACTGGAGCAGACCGGCATCATCGGCACCAAGCCCACCGGTTCGCGCATCATCTAGGACCCGGTCTCAAGAATCAGCATTATCGATCCCGCTCATGGTGAGCCTGTCGAACCACACCGTCAACGCCCTTCGACAAGCTCAGGGTGAGCGGATGGCCGTAGAGGCGTCCTCTGAAAACAGGTAACAATCCGCGCCCGAACGGGTTCTTCTACGGCTGGGTGATCGTTGCCGTTATGTGGTTGGTCAACTTCTCGACCATGGCCACCGGCAATCTCAGTTTCGGTCTCTTTGTCATCCCAATGGGCGGCGCCCTCGGCATGAACCGCAGCATGTTCGGCTGGGCGGTTACCACCCGCAGGTTGGCCGCTGGTCTATCGGGCTACGTTGTCGGCCGCCTCCTTGACCGCTACGGTCCACGGGTGATGATCCCCGTATCGGGAGTCATCATCGGCCTCGCTTTACTGGGTGTCAGCCGGGCCGATGCGCCCTGGCAGGTGATCGCCCTGTTCGGCGTTGCCGGCATGACCGGCCTGGCCGCACCGCAGAACATCATGACCTCAGTTCCGGTGGCCAAGTGGTTCCAGCGGAAGCGTGGGTTGGCCCTGGCCCTGGCTGCCAGCGGGCTGGGCCTGGGCGGGGTATTCTTCCTGCCCATCACGCAAGTGCTGCTGGGGAGCGTGGGCTGGCGCACCACCTGGGTGGTCATGGCCGTGGTGTTCATGGCATTATCGGTCCCGTTGTCGGCCATATTCCTCCGGCGGCAACCGGAAGACATGGGCCTCACGGTGGACGGCGCTCCGCCTTTGCCGCAGACCGGAGAACGAGGGCCGGCCGAAAACCAGCCCACCGAAGAAGTGTCCTGGACGGTGAAGCAAGCGTTCCGCACCGCCACCATGTGGAAGTTGCTGCTTGCATTCGCGTTGGCCGGGGTGGCCCAGGGAGGAGCGAGCGTCCACCGCATCCCGTATTGGGTCGAGAAGGGGTTCGACGCCCAGACGGTGTCTTTTTCCTTCGCCGCCGATGCTGGAGGAGCGGCGACGATGGCCTTGTTCGCCGGGTGGATGGCTGACCGGGTGCCCATCCGGGTCATCGCCGCCGGGTCGTTTGTGGGACTGGCCGCCGCCGTCTGGCTGATTTTGATCTGTAGAAACGAGTTCTTCCTCTTCGGCTCCACCATCACATTTGGGCTGTCCGTGGGGGCCGGGATGATCGTCCAGTCTTATATCTTCGCCGCCTACTTCGGCCGGACGTTCTTGGGGAGCATCCGGGGCATCGTGCTGCCGGTCATGTTGATCAGCGCGGGGATGGGAGCGCCATTGGTGGGGTACATCCGGGACAGCACCGGCAGCTACATATCTTCGTGGTGGCTCATATTGTCCATCTACCTGGTGGCCGCTTTGATCATCAGTTCCGCCACGCGGCCCCCGTCCAACGTCTTAGAAGAACGAACGGCGTCCAGCGCCCCGCTTTAATCCCCTTGCCATGGGCTATACAATGTCTGCGGCCAGACCGGCCACCCAATAACCTGGAACTTGATCGTCCCGGCGACATCGGGACTAGACTAGATCTGGAGGCTCTCAAATGGCAGATGAAGTGATCTACGAGATCAAAGAAGGTATCGCCTACATCACTATGAACCGGCCCGAGAAGCTGAACGCCATCGACCCGCCCATGCGCCAGCAACTTTGGGACGCATTCCAAGACGTGGACAATAACCCAGAGGTCCGCTGTGCCGTCGTAACCGGCGCGGGCAGGGCCTTCTCCACCGGCCACGACCTCGTGGCCATGGCCGCCGGCGGCGCCAATGAAGGGCCCAGCACCGGCGACCTCTACGTGGTCCAATCCAAGATCTGGAAGCCGATCATCGCCGCCATCAACGGGGTCTGCCTGGCCCAAGGCTGCGGCATCGCTCTGGGCAGCGACATCCGCGTCGCCTCTTCAAAGGCCGAGTTTGGTTGGCCCCAGGTCAAGCGAGGCATCTCCTCGGTCAGCGGCCCGGCCCTCTTGTCAGCGGTGGTTCCCAGAAACATCGCGTTCCAGTTCCTGTTCACCGGTGATTTCGTAGACGCAAACAAGGCCTTGGAGCTGATGCTGGTCAACTATGTGGTTGAACCGGAGCAGGTCATGGAAAAGGCCGTTGAGATCGCCCAGAAGATCACCGCCAACGCTCCCCTCTCGCTGGCAGCCATCAAAGAGGTCTCCATCAGGGGCTCGGAGATGGGCTTGGAGGACCGGGTGAAGTTGGCCCAAGACAAGCGCAATGAAGTGCTGGAGAGCGAAGACGCCAAAGAGGGCGTCCTGGCCTTCGCCGAGAAGCGTGCTCCGGTATGGAAGGGACGGTAACGCCTGATCAGGCGATCAGTCAGTCACTTCCGTTCGTGGTGAACTCCGTCGAACCATGAGCGTGGCGCGGTCGATGCCCTTCTGCATCCTTCCGCGAAAGGGCAGGACGAACGGACAACGCCGAACATCCGGCCAAAACACTGACAGAATAGCCTTGAAGCGCGGCTTCCTCCTGGCTAGGATGGGGCCGTGCTTGACCAACTGAAGGCATATTTCGGTTTCGACCGGTTTCTGCCCCTCCAAGAAGAGATCATCGCCAAGGTGCTCGCCAAACGCGACACCCTTGTCCTGATGCCCACCGGCGGCGGCAAGTCGCTCTGCTACCAACTTCCGGCCCTGCATTTCAAAGGGCTGACCCTGGTGGTCTCACCGCTCATCGCCCTGATGAAAGACCAGGTGGACGGTCTGCGGGCCAACGGCGTCCCGGCCGGACTGCTGAACAGCACTCTGGCGTCTGAGGAAGCGTCCCTGGTCCAAGACCAAGCCCGCCAGGGAAAGCTCAAGATTCTCTATGTCGCCCCAGAGCGGTTGGCCCTTCCAGGATTTCAGCGGTTTTTACAATCGCTGGAAGTAAGCTTGATCGCCATCGACGAGGCACACTGCATCTCCGAATGGGGCCACGATTTCAGGCCCGACTACCGCAATCTGAAAGCCCTCCGGCAGAGCTTCCCCGGCGTCCCGGTCATCGCCCTGACTGCTACTGCCACCGAACAGGTCCGGGAAGATATCGTCAGTCAGTTGGGTCTGGCGAAGCCCGAGATATTCATCTCCAGTTTCAACCGCCCCAACCTGACCTACACCATCCAGCCCAAGACGGAGCCCCTGGGTTCATTGCTGCACCTGTTGGAGAAGCACCAAGGCGGCTCCGCCATCATCTACCGGTTCTCCAGGAAGGCCACGGAAGAGACGGCGTTGGAGCTGTCGGAGCGGGGCTTCAACGCCCTGCCCTACCATGCCGGACTGGAACGGGACGTGCGCCGGGAGACCCAGGAGAAGTTCATCCGGGACCAGGTCCAGATCGTCGTTGCAACCATCGCCTTTGGCATGGGCATCGATAAACCCGACGTGCGCCTGGTCGTCCACTACGACCTGCCCAAGACCGTGGAGGGCTACTACCAGGAAACTGGCCGCGCCGGAAGAGATGGCCTGCCCAGAGTTTTTTTTTTTTTGTTTTGGTTAGGAGAGAGATCGAAACAGGAGTATTTCATCGGCCAGATCGAAGACGACGATGAACGGGACAAGGCCCACACCAAGTTGGACCAGATACTGGCGCTGTGCGACCTGCAGACCTGCCGGCGCGCCTACTTGATGGAATATTTGGGCGAGTCATGGCCCAAGACCGAGTGCGGCGGCTGCGACATCTGTCTGCTGCCCCGCGAGGAATTCGACGCCACGGAGATCGCCCAGAAGATATTGTCCACGGCCATCCGCACCGGCGAGCGTTTCGGCGTGAATCACCTGGTGGATGTCCTCCGTGGTTCGGCCAACAAGGCGGTGCGGTCCAGGGGACACCACGAATTGCCGGTGTTCGGCATCTCCAGGGACGTCGATTCTGACGAGTTGAAGGAGATGGTCCGTTCTCTGGTGACCAACGGTCTGCTGGCCCAACAGGGCAATGGATATCCGACCCTGGCAGTGTCTCAGAAGGGCAAAACATTCCTGAAGAACAGGGAGCAATTGACCCTCACCCGGCCCAAGCACGCGGCCCCGGTCCAGCAGTTGCAGCCCGGTGACCGCGAGACGGCGTACGACACCAAATTGTTCGACGAACTGGCGGCGCTCCGTCTGGAGATCGCCACTGACCGTGAGGTCCCGGCCTACGTCATTTTCGGCAACAAGGCCCTGCAGCAGATGGCCTTCCACATGCCCCAGAACGAGCTTGAATTCTCCAAGATATCGGGGGTTGGCGACGCCAAACTCAGGGAGTTCAGCGAGCCGTTCTTGAAGGTCATCACTGAGTACATGCGGGCCAACGGCCGATCGGTGGCTGTTGAACGGGTACCGGTCAACGCACCCAAGAAAAAGGTTCGGGGAATCAGCATGAGCATCCGTGAGACCGTCGATCTGGTGAACCAGGGGTTGTCCTTGGACGAAGTTGCCGAGGAGCGGGGCATCAGCGAGACCACCATCCGCAGCCATCTGGAACGGTTCGTGCAAGAGGGCGGTCAGATAGACCTGGAGCACATGATGCCGTCCGATGAGCGTCGTACCAGGATCGAGGCGGCCTTCAAAGAGATGGGAGAGGCCCGCCTCACCCCCGTCCGTGACGCCTTAGGGGACGACTACACCTGGGAAGAGCTTGCCGTGGTGCGAATGAGCATGCGCCAACGCGAGTTTCACGGCGAGCCGGTGGGATAGGGCGGCTTCACTCGCACAACCTCTCGATTTTCCGGAATCCACCTACTCCCGCTCATCCTGTCCCTTCCGCGGAAGGATGTCGAAGGACCCGGCCGATGGGATTCTACGTTTACATCCTACGATGCTCTGATGGTTCCTATTACACGGGGCATACGGATCAGATCGAAGCAAGACTGGCCGCCCACCAGTCCGGAATATTCTCCGGCTATACGAGTGACCGGCTGCCCGTGGAACTAGCCTTCCTAGAGGAATCACGTTCACGAGATGAGGCTTTTCGACGCGAACGTCAGATCAAAGGTTGGTCACGTTCCAAGAAAGAAGCCTTGATGAAAAACGACTGGATTCAGTTGATACGGTTATCCCATTCCACTTCTGAATAGCCGTTAATGGCTTACGCAAGAGTGCGTGGTTCGACAGGCTCACCATGAGCGGACGGATGGGATTGCCAAGATTTGACGGAACGGGCTGACGGTGAGCTGAAGTGCATTACGCCATAAGAACAACAATCCGCTCATCCTGTCCTTCCGCGGAAGGATGTCGAAGGACCCGGTCAATGGGATTCTACGTTTACATCCTACGATGCTCTGATGGTTCCTATTACACGGGGC
>CAYXDE010000052.1:0-23639 GCA_964463525.1 uncultured Dehalococcoidia bacterium
GGGCGCTCTACCAAACGAAGTCGTGATTTAAGACTGCAGGCCAGTTATGTAAATCCGAATACTATTTATCTCACCCGCAGATTCGCGCCAGTTTAGCCCACAAAGGCCATCAAGTCAAGCAGAATTCCTTATTCCTCAGCTACAAATACGAAGCTATTGAGTGCTTTGCTGGGGCTCCGAATCCGGTGTGAGAGGGACCGGGAAATGCAACTCAGCCGCGACTTCGTCCCCGGAGTTCACCTGGGCTTCGGATTTCCATGACGGCCTAGGCAGCAGCCTTGCGGAATGGCTCCAGCAGCAGTCGGACATCCGTGTCCAGATCGGCGTCGACGAAGAAGGGCTCGAAATCGGCGGACCTGGTCCAGATCCTGGCTGATTGAATCAGCGCCGCCCGCTCCACCGATGCCGGCCAGCGCAGGATATCAATGTCGGAGTCGTCTGCATGGGCGGCGGCGGTGGTCCCGTTCAGGGCCCTGGTCACCGTGAGGTTGTTGCTGGAGATTCCAGTGATCAGCATCTGCTCGGCGCCGATGAGAACGGTTTGGCCAATCTCAAACTGGGTCCCATCATCCACCGCCACTGTAGTTTTGGTGGTGGTCATAGAGGCATCATTAAGATCGGTGCCGCTGTCCTCCGAGTATTGAGCGTAACCCCAGACCCCCGTCAGCTGAAAGTTCTGTTCGCCGGACACGAATCCGGCTGCCTTACCGCCTTCAGACCTTGCCTTCAAAGCTGTGTACGGGCTCCCCCAATGCAGGGTCGGAGCTGCGTTGTAAGGCTGAAGCCAATAATCGCTGCTGGCCCAGGTCTGGTTGAAATTCAAATCTCCGTTATCGTCCTCCATAAGAGAGGCAACTGAGATAAGGTCTGGGACCAACAACTGGGCCGATCCTCTGCCATCGAAAACCAACGTGTCTGTTCGAGGGTAGAAGTGCCGGTTGCAGTAATTGTCCACCCAGTCTGACACGGAAAGAAGCAACTGGAACAATTCGTCATCGTCGCCGGTCCCGCTGGCTGGGTCTTTGAGCAGGCTGTCGTCTTTCAACTTGGCGAGATCGCCGTAGAGCGACCGGTATGCTTCACGGGCCATGTATCACCTCCTGTTTAGATGCCTTGAAAATTCCCGGTGCGAAGGCGGGTTCGGGTGGCCGGCTGTCCATAGCACATCCAGGCGTGGTCTATGACTCTTCGACGTATTCGATGATTATCTTGTGCGGGTTCGCCGGCGCGAATCCCCGCCACCGGCCGCTCAGCACCTCGTTCCGTTTGCCCCGCGGGCCCTGACTCCTCAGAAACACGCGGGTTGCAGCGGACCCCTGGTCGGGTACAGCCAATATATCGATGCTTTTGTTGGGGCCGGTGATCATGTTCGGAGCGTCGCCAAAATACAACTCCCACAGGTGACGGCCGTCGACCGCATCCTGCAGGACCTTGGTCCGTATGAACCGGATGCGGCGGCCCGGCCGGGGGGTGAGGATCGTCTGCTGCCAGGTATCCGTGCTTGAGTCAACGACCCTGACCAACAGGAGGTACGGACGTTGGCGGACCCTTGTGCGGCGGCGGCGCCTGGCCAACAGCTAAGCCTCCTCGGTGTATTCAACTATCACCTTGTGCACAGCCGTGGGCGGAGTCCCAAGCCAACGGCCGCTTAGGACTTCGTCCCGCTCACCTCTGGGGCCTTGGTCGCGGAGAAACGTCCTGGTCGCTGCCTCTCCGCTGTCAGGGATATCGAGTATGTCGATCGCTTTTTCCGGATCGGTGGTTATATCCGTTCCGGTCCCCAGATAGAGCTCCCACAGGTGTCTGCCACCAGCCTGTTCTTGTATCACCCGCACCCGCAGAACGCGGACCCGGCGTCCTTTGGAGGGGATCACCAACGTGTCGCGGGTGTTGGAGGTATTTGAATCGTGGGCCCGGACCAGCGCCACGTAGGGCCGGCGGCGGACACTGGTGGAGCGTCTGGTGGTCATTTCAAGACCCGTCCGAACCCTGCTCCGCCCAGGATTCCGATGGACGTGAGAGCCGCCCGGAGGGCCGTGCCGTCGATGCCCAAACTGAGGGCGTATCCCTCTAGTCCGGCGATCGTGAGGATCCCGACCAGAGTCACCACGGCCCAATTCCTGGGCGACCAGTTCTTAGGCCGTGCGTCTTCTACGTCAGGGGTGCGGGGCATCAGGTTGCGTAGCCTGAAGATGGTCAACTTATCTACTCCTATCGTCCGTTCGTCCCTTCCGTGTCGTATTCGATACCCAGGAATCAGAGCGATTCTTACTCTTCCACTCCGAAGACCATGCCAGACACGGTGCTGGTCGCTGTGACATCCAGGTCCAGGGTATTGTCGGCGGCGGCCAAGGCCAGGCCGTCGCCGATGTCTGGAAGGCTGTGCACGCCCGCGGCCGCCAGAAGCGGCGTTTGAGCGATCATCGTGCCCGGGGCGCCGCTGTCCTGAAATTCCAGAGCCGCCCCAGCCGAGCTGGAAAGGGTCCAGCCCAGCAGCCTCACAGTCTTGTCGCTGGCTGGCGTCCAGACCGTGACCGGAATACCGGCGGTCACCGCCACTGCGTCGATGACCTTGAAGGTCACAGCGCGGTATTGGGCTTTGGTGATCAACCGCCCTGCCGAGTCAACCAACAGGTAGACGTTATCCCCGTCGGCCACTGTGGCAGGCGTTGCCTGATATTTGGACCCAACCCGCGTCAACCGGTCTTTGGTGTCTGCGGGACTGTCATGGGGCCCGTCTGCGTATCCCATATCTGATCGACTCCCTTTGGCAGAATTCTTGTTGAGGCCCCGGTCTGATGTTTAAGACAGAGGCACGTATTCGATGATGACGGTGCCGGCCAAGCTGGCGGCGTTCTGGGCCAATATCTTGCCGGTGATGTAGTCGTTGGTCCCGCCGTTCTTCTCCCACTTGAGGGCTTCGCCGCCGTTGGTTCCCGCGTCGTCGTGCCGGTCGGCAACGCCGGTTGCGTTCAGGTCCAGGCCGTCAATGATGCTGTCGCCGGTGCTGGTGGCGTCGGCTGCGACATCCACATCCAGCACCGAGCTGGCGGTGCCGCCGGCGGTTGTGATGTCGACGATGACGTTGGTCACGATGCAGTCGACCGCCTCGGGGTTCTGGACGGCAAAGGCGAAGGCGTTGGCGTTGCCCGCGGTCAGGGCTTCAACGATGTAGCGTTTGGCGACGTAGGCGATGCCGCTCTGATCGGGCGGAATCATGTTCTTTACGGCCTCGGCCACCGGGTCTTTCTGACTGATAGTTGTCATTTTCTCTCCCTTTATTTGGAACGACGACCTGCGCACATGCAGGTCATCGTGAGATTGGTCCAGCCTGGAGGCCATGCTCAACTCAAGAACAAGGCCCCATGAGAACGCGGCTGCGCCGCCTGCGCCGCTAGACGCCGGTTATGTTGTAGTGGAGGGCTGTGTGGGTGGCGGTCGACCGGCTGCCAGAGCGTTCTTGCAGGCCGATCCGGAAGCTGACCACCATGATGTTCTGGCGCTTCTGGGCGTCGCGCACCGTCTCGATAGTCAGCTCCCGTTTGAAGCCGACCCGCCACTGAGAGCGGTTCACGATGAGCAGGCGTCCAGTGTCGGTGCCGTTTCCGGCGTCGGTCACCTTTCCATCCGTGTCGGCCAGAGCCATCTGCTCCGAAACGATGACCGGTATGCCTTCCACCGCACCCAGCTGGCCGGTGAGCAACGTTGCCTGCGGGCCGAATTTGTCCAAAGTGCGGAAATTGGACACGCTGAGCGCCCTGATGAAGGTATTCACGTCCGTGACGTACACGGTCTCCGAAGGCCGCACACCATACTTGCCCAACTTGGAACGGACCTCATTGAACATGTCGTCGGAGACGGCGGCGTTGTGGTCGGTGGCCTGCCCGGTGTTGTCCACCAGCGGCAGGTGCAGCAAGCCGTCGAACCCCAAGAGCCACTGGCCCTTTCCGGCGTCGGTGCTGGCGATGGTGGCGCCGTCGGCGTTGATGTTATTGGTGACCGTGGTGTCGCCGTTCAGGATCACGTCGTCGATGACCTCGCGGGCGTTCCGCATCAGACTGCGGCGCAGTTCCTCCATCATCGCGATCACCGAGTCCTCGTCCAGGTCGTAGGACCAGGGGACCTCGGCCACCAATTCGTAGGCGGTCAGTGTCTGGCGGGCGGTTGTCAGGCTGGTGGACTTGGTGGCCACGTTCTCAGTGCCGGGGTACCAGTTCACATCGCCCAGTTGCAGCGGGATCTGGAAAGGGTTGCTGGGCATCTGCACCGTGTTGAACAGGGGCGCGACCGAAGTTTCCAGGTTGACGTCGTCCCAGAGCGCACGGGCCTCTTGGGTGTCCACCAACTCGTCGCCGGTACCCGATGTGGTGGAGTCCATGGCGGCCTTGAGGTTGGACTGCCAGTCTTCCAGCATCCTGGGGTTCACGCCGGTGGGCTCCCGCATCTGGGCGGTCAGCAGACTGCGGACGCAGGCCATATCCAGGTGGTCCAGGCCGGCGTATTTGCCGAAACCCACCCTGGGCCGGTCATTGCCGCCGTAGCGGGAGAGCAGGGCCCTTTTCTCTCCGTCACGCCACATCTCTTGCACCTTGTTCAACTGGCCGGAGATACGGTCCATCTCCTCCTTTAGAGGAGGGATCTCCGTGTCGATCCGGGCGTCATAGAACTCACGGATGCCGGACAGTTCCCGTTTGATCAGTTCCAAGTCTTGTGCCGCGATAGTCATACTCAGCTCCTTAAGTTCAGATAGGTCTGCTTAGTTCCATTGAATCTGCTTCTTCAGACCGCAGGCGGTGATCGCTGCTGCGGCCAGGTCCCTCCGGCGGGGACGGTCAATACCGGCCGGACCGGAGGACCGAGACTATGTCCGCGGCCGTGTCGGCCGGCTGGGCGGACCGGGGCGCTTCCTTGACCGTGTTTTCCAACTCGAAGACCGTATCGGCGATCTCGCCCGTCAGCTTGCCCAACTCATCCACCTGGGACGCCAGAACGGGCCATAAAGCGGCAAGGGTGTTCATGTCCGGCTGCCCCGAACGGCGGAGGGCGCTCCGGTTGGCCGGGACCGGGACCGCGCTCACTTCCAGCAATTCCTGTTCGAGGAACCGCAGGCCCAGGAATGCGCCCGTCTTCTCATCCCTTCGCTCTTCAAAGCGCAGGGGTTTGAACCCCACGGAAACGCCCCACTGGAAACCCGACCGGTACAAGGAGGCGATCTCTTGCGCGAAATCCGTGGGGGCGAACTGCATGCTGGCTAGGAGCCGGTGCGGTTCCGTCCACAACTTCGCTGCCCGACCGATGGCCGGCTGCCGGTAGTCGTGGGCCCAGAGCAGCACCGGGTTCTGGCGGTAAGAGTCCAAAATCCAGCCGCCGGCTGAGATCACATCTCCGTGCCGGTCTACATCGTCGGTAGAGAGCACGAAGGTGATCGCCTGGTCCTTCGTTTCCTCGGCCGGGACCTGCTGATGGAGTTCTTTGAGGGGGCATTCCTCTGTAAGCTTGGTTCCGGTATCGACCGAGCCGGTCCATCTGGTGACCACCGGCGCTTCGCCGGCCCCGCGGCGAAAATCTTCCAGCGATTCCAACAGAAGGCGGCGTTCCCGGCCTGTTTCCTGGGTACTGATCGGCATCTTCTCTCCTTTGTGATTTCGTTACGTGTTGTTTCGTCAGGTGTGATTTCATTGGGTCTTGGCCCCGGCAAATAAAAAGGGACAGACCGCAAAGGGTCTGTCCCTGTGGGAGATTGCTTGCTAGATACCGAGATCAGGATTCCGGAGGTCTCTGCTCTAGAGCAGTTGGTCTAACACGCTGAAATCGAGTCTAGAAACCCGCTTTCCAGGCTGTCAACGCGGGCCTGACATATATGGGAACTGCTCGTCGAATCAGACAAGACCACAGTGGTCTGAGCGGGCGTCCCATGCCGTTGACTGAGCATTTCCGTCTGTGATAGCTTTGTTTAGGTATAAAACCGGCGGGATTCCCGCTGGAAATCTTTCCAAGACAGGCTCCCAGAGGAGAACAGGCAATGGAAGTTACGACCCTCGCCATCGAGAAGCTCAAGGCAGTCATGGAAGAACAAGGTGAAACTGACGGGTCGCTGCGGGTAGTTGCAATACCTGCCGAGACAGGCGGCCTTCAATATATGCTGACCATGGAAAACGAATCTCAGGCCGACGACACCATCCTGGCCAAAGAGGGCGTCAAGTTCCTCATGGACTCTGACAGCGCTCCCTTCTTGGAGGAAGCGACCATCGACTACGTCGAGAACCTGGGCGGTCAGGTCGGGTTCGTCATCAACAATCCCATGTTCGCCAGCGCTGGCGGATGCGGCGAAGGTTGTGCCTGCGGCAGCGGCGGCGGTGGCTGCGGTTGCGGCGGCGGCGGATGTGGCGGCGGCTGCGGCGGTCACTAAGCCACAGCAAATTACCCAAGAGAAACGAAAAGGCCCCGATGTATCGGGGCCTTTTTTTGTTGGCCTGGATGGAATTGAATTGCTGCAAGTGTCTGCCCCACCCTATCCCTCCCCCGCAAGCGGGGGAGGGGATTTTGTACTTAGACCGCCAGTTGCGCTCTGGGCCGAAGATGCAAAGTCCCTTCCCCCTCGCAAGGGGGAAGGTTAGGATGGGGGCTACTTTTCCTGCCAGGAGCTCAGCCCGGTGACAGCAGTTGCTTGTCGTTCAAATGGGAACCGCTACACTAGATTTCCAAATGAAAACCACTGTCTTAAAGATTGCCAAAGCCAGACAACTCAGAAATAATCCAACCCAAGCCGAAGCAACACTTTGGGCAGAACTCCGCCGCCGCCAATCGTGTGGAAACCAATTCAGACGCCAGCATGCCATCGGACCGTAGATCGTTGATTTTGGGTGCCTTGAACGCTATCTGGTGGTAGAGTTGGACGGCGGCCAGCATCTAGAACCTGCTGAGTACGATGCAGAACGCACTGGCTACTCTGGCGAACGTGGCTTTTTGTCATCCGCTCTTGGAACGACCAGGTGCTAGTCGAGATGAACAGTGTGAAGGAAGCTATACTTCTGGCACTGGCTGGATAGGCAAAGAAGCCGAGCCCCAACCCTAACCCTCCTCCTTACGAAGGCGAGGGGATTTTTTAAGGGAACTCAACAGGAGAAAATCATGGTGCAGTCACCTCATGGGATTAGATTCGAGTCCAACCGGCCGGTGGTCATGGGACGGAACGGTATGGTTTGTGCCGGGCATCCGTTGGCCGCCCAGGCGGGGATGGCTGTATTGCAGAAGGGCGGCAACGCCGTTGACGCCGCCATCGCCACCGCCGCGGCTCTGAACGTGGTTGAGCCCAACATGTCTGGCATCGGCGGCGACGGCTACATCATGATCTACAACAAGGCCCAGAATAAGGTCGACATCTGCAACGCCACCGGCGCCGCTCCTTATGCCACCGACCTGGCCTGGTACCAAGCCAACGGCATTCCCCAAAAGGGAATCATGTCGTTCTCGGTCCCGGGGCTTGTGGACGGCTGGATGGCGGCCCACGAGAGATACGGCACCCAGAAACTGTCCGACCTGTTCTCATCGGCTATAGACCTAGCGGACAACGGCTTCCCAGTGACCCACGTTCTATCTAGGGTCATCGCCGGTGACCAGTTGCTCTGTGAATTTCCCACGTCTCAGGCCATATTCGCCCCGGGCGGCAAACCCCTGCAGCCTGGGCAGATGCTCTATCAAAAAGACCTGGCCAAGACCTTCCAGGCCATCGTTGACGGCGGCCGGGACGCCTTTTATGAAGGCGCCATCGCCAAGGCCATGGTCGACTTCTGCCAGGAGCAGGGTGGCCTGCTATCCATGAAAGACCTGGCCGACTGCCGCTCCCGTTGGCAAGAGCCCATCTCCACCAGCTACAAGGGTCACACGGTCTACGAAGCCCCGCCGAACTCCAGCGGGCATGTACTCCTCCAAGAGCTGAACATGGTGGAGCAGTTCGACCTTGGGTCCCTGGGCTGCAACACCGCCGAGAGCATCCACATGATGGTGGAGGCTAAGAAGCTGGCGTTCATCGACCGCGAAGCCTACATGGCCGACCCAGACCACACCGATGTGCCGACCGAGGGTCTGATCTCCAAGGAATACGCCAAGGAACGGGCCAAGCTGATCGACCCGAGCAAGGCGTCCTACCCCACTCACGGCGACCCTTGGGTATTCCAGGGCGGCAGCGGCAGCGCCGGCCGGGTAACCGCTGGTGCAGTGCAGGAAGAGGACACGACATGTTTCGTGATCGTCGACCGCTGGGGCAATGCCGTCTGCCAGCTGCAGAGCATCCAGAGTTCCATGGGCTCCAGCATCGTCGCCGGAGGCACCGGAATACTGTTGAACAACCGCATGACCTACTGGCATCTGGAAGACGACCACGTGGACTGCCTTCAACCCGGCAAGCGGGTGCGGCACACCATGAACCCGGTGATGGTCTTCAAAGGCGATGGCCCTGCTTCAGACGGCAAAGCAGGCGGCTCCGGAGAGTTGATGCTCGTCTGCGGAACGCCCGGCGCCGACACTCAGGTGCAGACCAATATGCAGGTCATCACCCATCTGATCGACTTCGGCATGACTGTGGCGGAGGCCGTGGAAGCCCCCCGCTGGCGGAATTCCCACAGCCCAACCGAGTCCAACGTCCCTCACGTCTGTGATAATCTGTTGCATATGGAGTCCAGGTTCGGAGCGGACGTCCGGCAGGCCTTGGAAAACAAGGGCCATCAGCTGAATATGATGCCGGACTGGGGCGCCCAGGGCTCCGAGATGATGATTCAGGTGGACCCAGAGACCGGAGCTCTTCACGGAGCGGCCGACCCAAGAAGGGACGGCTACGCCATCGGCTGGTAAGCCTTAGACCGGAATATAGATGCGTATACCAGGTGCGAAAAGAAGCCCATTCCCCGACGAATGCGGGAACCGGGCCGGGGTCTTTGCCGAGGCTGTAAGGGACGGGGATATGGACCTTGCTTGGTCCATGTTGTCTCGAGAGACCCGCGGCATGCGCATGGGGGTCTGGGCCACCCGGAACCGGATCAACATGCAGGACGCGTACCGGGCCGGATACAACCCCGACCACCCGATGCGGGCGGCAATGCTGGAAGACTTCCGGAAGACGGTTCTAAGCCTCTGGCCGTTGGAAGACCTGACAGACCTGGGCATCTCGCCCACCAGCTATCTGGATGACATCCACGCCTTTGCCTTTCTTCCCTTTGGCATGGAGGACGACACCACCGAGGTAGAACACGGACGTGCGATGAACGGCCTGATCCTGCCCATGCTCTGGGAGGACGACGATTGGCAAGTTGATCTCCCGGGATGGCGTTTCCTAGAAGTCCCGGAGAAGGGTTAACGTCTTGGCGCGGCGTTCTTCGCTTGAAACCGCGGCGCCCCGCATCAGCGAAGACCAACCGGCTTGCGCCCTCTGCAAAAGAGAGTCCCTGCGTTTCACCTCGCACCACCTGGTGCCTCGCTCCAGAGGAGGCAAGTTCGGGCCCCAGGTAAAGCTGTGTCCCACCTGCCACCGGCAGCTTCACGCCATGTTTTCAGAGTCCACTCTGGCCAAGGAATTAAACTCCATCGAAGCGCTGCGGGCCAACCCGGAATTCTCCGATTACTTGCGGTGGGCCCGGCGTCAAAAAGGCCCAACCAGCTTCAGGGTCCGCCGGGCAAAGAACCGCCGTTAGACGCCCCGTCTCCTTGTGCTGCCGCCGGGCTGGGGAATATACTTCGGGTGTTATGGCTCAGCCTGATGAAGAGTCCGCAGACGGGCTCACCACACTGCCCCTCTTCCCATTGAACCTGGTCCTCTTTCCGGGCATGGACTTGCCTCTTCACATCTTTGAAGAGCGCTACAAGGACATGATCGGGGAGTGTATGAACCAGGATTCCCCGTTCGGCGTGGTGCTGATCAAAGAAGGCTTGGAAGTAGGCGACCCGGCCGAACCTGAACGCATCGGCACCTCCACCCGGATACTGCGCTCCGAGGTCTTGGACCAGGGCCGTCTGAACATCATGACCAAGGGCCAACGCCGGTTCGAGATCGAGGAGATCGTCCAGCGGGTGCCCCATGTGATAGGAAGGGTTCGCTACTTGGTGGAGATCGAAGGCGAAGGCTGTTCCGAGTTGGTCCCTCAGATCAATGACGAGTACGTGGAACTGGTCCGGAACCTGACGGCGCTCACCGGGGGGTATACGTCACGGGTAGAGATACCTGAAGACCCCATAGAGCTTTCCTACGCCATCGCCGCCAATCTTAATCTTGAGCCGCATCTGCGTCAGAGCTTGCTTGTCACGGAGACCGCGGCAACCAGGCTGGCCGACTTGATCCCGCTGTTGAGACAGGGCAACGAGGCCATGCGCAAGCGCATCGCCGAGCAGAACCCCTTCCAGGGCCCACGTCTCAACTAGCCGGTCTTAGTCAGGTCTCCGAACAGCCGAAGGGCGGCCGACTCGGGTATCAGGCCTGAGAACAGTTCCGGGTGAATCATCTCCGCCATGATCTCCAGTCCCGTGACCAGACGGGGGCCGGAACGGCTGGTGTAAGAGCCAGCATCCACCACGTAGACCCGGTTGTTCTTCACGGCAGGCAAAGACCCCCAGCCCTCTTTGGCAGTCATCAGGGGCATATCTTCAAGCGCCCGTTTCACGTCGAAGCCGCACTGCATCATGATGATGATCTCCGGCTGGCTGGCGACGACCTCGTCCCAGTCCAGCTTCAACGTTCCGGTGTCTTTATCACCAAAGCTGTTGGTGCCACCGGCCAGTTCCGTCATCTCTGGCACCCAGTGGCCGCCGCACATCACAGGGTCCGCCCACTCCACGTGGAGCACACTTGGGTGGTTATCGGCGTCCTTGGCGCGCTCGGACACGGCCTCGATGCGGGCGGTGAGGCCGGCTGTTAACTCCGCCGCAATGGCTTCTGTTCCAGTGGCCCGGCCCACCCGGTTCAGGTCCTCAACCACGTCTCCGATGTGGAGCGGGTCCAACGAAAGCACCTCTGGCTGTTTGTCCAGCCCCAAACTCACCTCGGCAACCTGCCGAGTTGAGATGGCTCAAACCTCGCAGATGGCCTGGGTGATGAGCAGGTCAGGCTCCGCGGCTTTCAGCAGCTCGACGTCGATCTCATAGATGCCCAGCCCTTGGGCCAGGCGCTCCGAGATCACACGGCTGATCTCGCCGCTGGTGGGTTCTTGACCCTCGAATACGCTATGGACCACATGAGGTTTATCTTTGGCTTCAGGCGGGTAATCGCACTCGTGGGTCACACCGTAGAGTTGGTCCTTTAGACCCAGGTCGTAGACCATCTCGGTGGCGCTGGGCAGGAAAGAGCAGATGCGCATATGTAGTCCCCGGCTAAGGATACTCAGCCGTTAGGTTAGATATTGGGCCAGGGCCGGCGTTCGACTACCGGTGATTTTCAGCGTGCCGGACCAACTCCACGGTGGTGTCAGCGGTCGCCACGGCGACCGAACCGTAGAGGGGTCAACGCTTCTTCCAAGTTTCAACAAGGTTGTGGGCGTCTTCGTCATCGACCCCCCACATCTCGAACTTGATGCGGATGGCGTCATAGAGTGATAGATCGCCGTGATCGGCCTCCGAGTCGCGGTACGACTCTACACTCACGTCCATCCAGTCCAGGGTAATGTCGTCTCTATCGGCTATCCTCTCGACCATGTTCACGGCACAGGCCGAGATTCCGGAGAGGAACAACTCTCCAGCGCCAACCGCGTCTCCGCCGCCGTCGTCGGCCACGAAATGGTGGGTGCGGGCGTTGCAGATGGCCCTCCCCAGTGTTCCGGTACTGTAACCTCGGACCTTATAAGCCAGTTCTAAGTTTGCCATGTTCCCCTCCAGATCGGCGTGTATGTGCCACGTCTTTTAATCGGACACCCGGTATGCGAAACAGTCTACTATTTCTATCGCCAGCGGTTTCTGGGCCAGGCCGGTTGTGCCGATAACTGCCCGGCAGGGCGGGTTGGGCACAAACTCCCGGAAAACTTCGTTGAACTTGGCCCAGTTGTCCATATTCGTCAAGAATATGACCATGTTTACCACCCGGCTGAAGCTGGTGCGCGCTGCCGTAAGCGTCGTCTCGACGTGCTCGAAGCAGGCCCGGTACTGGTCCATGAAATTATCGCCGACCACTTTGCCGTCAAAGTTGGAAGATGTGGTGCCCCGGACGTAAACCTTGACCGCCTTTACCTTGAGCATTCTGGTCAGGTCTTCGTCGAAATAGTCGGTGTACATGCCGGAGCGGTAGGAGACCGAACCGGTGGCGTCGTGGCGGCCGTCTGCGATGATCAGGTCGAGCAGAGCATCCCGCTCGCCGAAAGAGAGCGCCTGGGCTTCCTCGATGGACATCGAGTCGAGTTCGTCCAGCGTATGAGAAGGGTTGCTCACCTTAGCCATGGCTAGTCTTCCTCTACTTTGACCGCGGTAACCGAGAGTGTCAGTATCTTAGCGTCACGCCTCAGACCGCGCAATATACCGGCCAGACGCTTTGACACCCTCCAACCCGGCCACCTATCATTATGGTCAGACCAATCTAGAAACCATGTTTTCAGAAACCCTGTTTGCACCCGCACGGAGGCGCCCATGGCGACCATCAACGAACTCAAAGAACAGTACGAAGGCCTGGACCAGGAACTGCCCGCCAAGGGCGAAGAGGCCATCGACCCGTCATGTCTGCTCACCTTTCAGTATGAATACCCGGACCAGCAGTCCCAGGTGGAGATAGACACCGATGAGTTCACCGCGGTCTGCCCGTGGACCGGCCTTCCCGATTACGGGGTGTTGACCATCTCCTACGTCCCAGGCGGTTCGTGCATCGAGCTGAAATCCCTGAAGTACTACCTGCTTTCCTATCGGGACGTTGGCATCGTCCAGGAGCATGCCGCCAACCGCATCCTGAACGACCTGGTGGCCGTATGCCAGCCCCGGTCCATGAAGATCACCCTCGACTACAAGGTCAGGGGCGGCCTGCACACCGCTGTCACGGTTGAACATAACGCCGGGAAATAGCTGGCCCGCCGGCCCACCCTCTCCTATGTACCAGATTAGAATCGAGTTCACCTTCGATAGCGGTCACCGCCTCTTGGATTACGATGGCAAGTGCGCCTACCCCCACGGCCACACCTACCGGGCCGAAGTGTTTTTGGAATCCGACGAGTTGGACCGCCTTGGGCTGGTCTACGACTTCACCGACCTCAAAGACCGCGTCAAGACTTGGGTGGACGATAACTGGGACCACGCGTTTCTAGTGAACAGCCGCGACGGTGAACTGATCAACGGGCTTGGTTCGGCCGAACTGGTCAGGCTGTACAAGTTCCAAGACGAAAACCCCTCTTGCGAAGTGATGAGCCGCAAGCTCTACGAGATCACATCAGAACTTTGCGGCATCAACCCGGCCAAGGTGCGGCTCTGGGAATCGGCGAACCAGTTCGCTGAATACCACGGCCAGGGTTAGGACCGTGCCCAGTTACGGCGTGAGCCTACTGTCGGGCGGCCTAGACTCCACCACGGTTACCGCCCTTGCCAAGGGCAAGACCGATCACCTGACCGCACTGACCTTCCATTACGGCCAGAGCCACAGCAAAGAGGTGGACTGCGCGGCAGAAGTCGCCCGGTCTTTGGACGTCCCCCAGGAGTTGATGGACATCTCGTTCCTGGGCAAGGTGGCCTGGTATTCGGCCCTGACCAACCCCGAGCGATTCCCAATGCCGGAGGACCGGGAAGCCGCACAGATGGGAAACAGCATCCCGATCACCTACGTCCCTCTGCGCAACACCATCTTCCTGTCGCTGGCCGCCGCCTACCTGGAAAGCCAGGTCCTCCACGCCATAGAGTTGGAAGATGTATCGCCTGGTGAAGTTCAAGCCTTCATCTACATGGCGCCCAATGCCATCGATTACAGCGGTTACCCCGATTGCCGCCCCGAGTTCTTCCAGAAGATGGGGGAGTCTTTGGGGTACGGAAGCAAACTCTGGACCGAGTACCAAGTCCCCCTGCAGATAGAGATTCCCATCATCGAGATGTCCAAGGCAGACATAGTCAAGCTGGGCTTGGAGATCGACGCACCTTTGGAACTCACTTGGAGCTGCTACCAGGGTGAAGAAACGCCATGCGGGCGGTGCGATAGCTGCATCCTCAGGGCCAACGGATTCCGGGACGCCGGCCACCCCGACCCGGCGCTGCCCGGTTAGCACATGCGGGCAAACATCTCTCAGCCCGCTCATGGTGAGCTCCGACCGAAGTCGAGAGTCTCGATGGAATCGGACCTGTCGAAGCACCGGCAGGGGGCAACCAAACAACAGCCTCACGGCCTGCGGGAGTCCTTCGACAGGCTCAGGATGAGCGGAGAAGTATGACTGAATTTCCCAAGATAGAATCTAACCATGCTTAAGGTCAGCCGTAGGTCAGGGGGCGAACCGGAGATATTCCACTCCATACAAGGTGAGGGTGTCTCCATGGGCGTGCCCTCGGTGTTCTTGAGACTGGCGACCTGCAATCTGAGCTGCCGGTGGTGCGACACCAAATACACCTGGGACTGGGCCAATTTCGACTACGAGACTGAAGTGGTGGAGTTGGACACATCCGAGCTCCACCACAAGATACAGGCTTACAGGTGTCCCCATCTTGTGATAACCGGAGGGGAGCCGCTGCTTCAGCAGGCGGAATTGGAACCTCTGGTAGCGTCATTGGCCGCCGAGGGGTTCACATTCGAGGTTGAGACCAACAGCACCATAGTCCCTTCCACCGAACTGCTGCGCATGGTCGGCCAATGGAACGTTTCGCCAAAGTTGCGAACATCCGGCAACACCGCCGAAGAACGGCTGGTGCCTTTGGCCCTGGAGACTTTCGCTCAACTGCCCAAGGCGTTCTTCAAATTCGTGATCGCCGCAGAGTCGGACATCGACGAAGTCTGCAGTCTCAGAGACAGGTACAACATCCCACCGGAACGTGTGCTCCTCATGCCCGAGGGTCGGACTCCAGACGCGCTGGGACGGAAGAATGAGTGGCTGTCCGAGGCCTGCTTGAAACACGGCTTCCGGTTCACCACCCGGCTGCACATCCTGCTCTGGGGCGACGAACGCGGGCGCTAAGCGGCGATGCCGCGTCTTGAGCGGTCGTAATCAACCCTTAGCTGCCCTTGAGCAGCCGGGTCAGTTCTCTAACGTTCCCCAGGGCGTCCAGGTGACTCACCGTCTCAACCACCCTGGCCGCGCCGCTCCCGCCCAGGACGTCCTCGACCAAGAAGTTGAACTTCCCCACCAACTCCTCCCGGGAAGCCGGGTTCTGGGTATCGCCGTGGTGGGCGGTCACGTCCTCTGTGAGTGTGCGCCCGTCCTTCAAGGAGACCGCAACCTTGGCCGCCGGGTAGTCGTAGCGGCGGAGGTCCATCTCCGGGTCTGCCACGATGTCGACGCGGCGCGAGAGGTCAAGGGTCTCTGGGTCCTGCAACCGGTCCGGGTAAAAGGCGGTGATGTCGGTGCTGTTATGCACCACGGCCGTGGCCACGGCGTAGGGCAGGGAGAACTTGGCGGCCAGCATGTTCACGGGCTCAGGGTCGGTCATGATCGTCGCCAGGGCCGGCGCCTCGACCTTGATGAATTCAACGTCGCCGGCCACGAACCGCTCCCGGCCCAACAGCGACTGCACCCCATCCAACACCGGATGATTGTAGAGACAGCAGGCATGGAGCTTGAAGTAGTTCTGTTGGATGCGGTAGGCCCCAGGCGTGCCCAGGTCCCGCACAACTGCAGCCGAGTCGAAAGACTCCCCCAATATGGAGTTGTAGATGTCGGACGGCCCGTCCTCCAAGCCGGTGAACCCGCAGAGGGCCAACTGCGCCGCCATGATCCCCTGAAATCCGGAGCGGCCGGGATACAGGTTGCGGATGGTCGCTCCTTCCAAGCACGGCGTCCAGGTGTTGGCGGGACTCATGGACGCGGCCATGTTGATGGCCGTGGTGGTGTGGGCCTCGTCGAACCCCATCAGCTTGGCAGTAGCCACCGCGGAGCCGATGGTCCCCCAGGTGCCGTGGGAGTGGACGGTCTTCTTGACTTGAGTGCCGGTGCCGATGCGCGACGTCACTTCGTAACCGGCGATGACACTCTCCAGAAACTCTTTGCCGCTGGACCCTCTTTCCTCGGCCATGGCCAGCGCGGCAGGAATCACGTGGATGGCGGCGTGGCCTCCGCCCTGCCGGTTCCCCTCGTCCATCTCCAGGGCCACTCCGGCAGTGGCGTTGGACAAAGCAGCGAAGACAACGGTGGCTGATCCAGGTTGGCCCAAAAGAGTCGCCGGGCCTTGGCCGCCGGTCTTGGCCGAAAGCCGGGCCAGCTTTGCATTCTCAGGAAGACGGCTGCCCGCCAGCATCGCCCCAACGGTGTCCAACACCACTGATTTGGCGGCGTTCACCGTGGAGGGTTCCAGGTGCTCTAGTCGGGTATCGCAGACGAATCGGGCGAGGCGGTCGAGGTACGCTGGCATCGTTGTCTCCTGACGCTGGTTGCCCGTATTTTAACCGACTGGCATAATCCGGCAACTATGTGCGGACCAAGTGAGCAAAACGACCAACCAACGTTCCAGTTGTGGACCAACCTGAAGCAGCCGATGCCTTTCTGGCGGAAGCTCAGGGCCGTGGTGGGCAACAACTTCATAAAGCTGCGCACACGAAAGGGGTGTTGCGGCAACTACGACCAGCCAGGGTGTTGACTGGGCGTCAGCCATTCGCCGGGTCCCGGCGGACGATAGGGCTAGGTAGGCAGTTCCGTCTGATAGCCGTCGTAATGACCGTTGGTGCGGCCATTGGCCAGGATAGGGCTCCGCTCAACGAACTCATCCTCGGCAACTGGGGTCCGGGCAACGGTGAGGCGGATCCCGTCCCACCAGTGTTTGCCCCGGCCGCGGCGGCGGCGCTGAAAGCCCATGGCGGTCAGCTGCATTCCGAAACTGCGCTGGGAAACATCGTCCAACCCGGTGTCCCGGCACCACTCCTGGAATCCCGCGTACAGGTCTTTGGCCAAGACCAGATTATTGTCGCCAACGTCGCACTGCTCGGCGACGAACCGGGCCACTGGGCCATCGATCTTCCCAGCGGGTTCCGGGCTGGCGGTTACGATCTCCGCATCCGGTTCCAACTCCACCACTAGTTGAGGCGCAGTGTACCGGGGAGCGTCGGCCGCGGGTTTGATCTCGGTGATGTCGTCGACCCAATTGGCGAAATAGACCAGCAGGTCAATGAACTGAGGCAGGCCGCCCACGTGGTCCCAACTGAGTCCTTTGCCGTGGAGTTCGCCTGCATCTATCAGTAGATTGATGGGCCGGACCTCGAAGCGCCGCCGGTATTCAGGGGGACAGTCCCATACCGGGCTGAAAAGATTGGCGAAGACAGTGTTGTTCAGCAGGAACATCACGCAACGGGCCGCTTGAAGATCGGGGTTTTCTTCGTCCAGAGGGGAGCCGGTGAAGACCCGGTCCAGGCTTCTCTGCGTCTGTATAACCGCCAACGCAAACGCGGCGCGAGCCTGGTTGGCTGCGCGCCGCGATAGTTCCTGTTGGTCCGGCCCGTCATTGTCCACTGCGAATGCAACGAACATATCTTCGGGGCCGTCCCGGAAGAGTTGTTTTGCGGTTACCTTTTCTTCCTGGACCGCCTGCATCAGCGCCATGGACAGGTCCAGGTTCTCTTTGACCATCCGGATCTCAAACGCCGGCTTCATCATCACAACACCCCTTCATCACACTACCGGACACGCCTCCCGGGCACACTCCCCAGGCCAGACGCCGGTGGTCAACCCAGCGGTCGATCAACCGTCAACTAATCGTTGATGTTCATCACCACTTTGATGACTTCATCATCCTGTGAATCATACATGTCATAGGCCTTTTGTACATCTGTAAAGCCCATGCGGTGTGTGATCAAATTGGCGGGTTCGCACCAGCCCCGCTCCCGCAGCGCCACCATGTGCTTGATCTGGGTGGTGGGATCGCCGCTCCGGGCGCCGGTGGTGCCGATCATCCGCGGCTGCTTGTCCATGATCCAGCTATGTTCGATGGGTACAAAGTCGTCGGCCTGGACGCCGAAGACGATGATGGTGCCGAACTGGCGGACCAGCCGGAAACAGTCGTTGAAGGTATCAGGATATCCGGCCGCCTCGACGATCACATCGGGGCCCTGCCCACCGGTGATCTCCGCCATGGCCTCGTCCACGTTTTCCTTGTCTGGATTGATCCGGTGCGTGGAACCGAAAATCTTGGACTTCTCAAGCCTGTAGTCCAAAGGATCGACCACTGTGACGCTGGACGCGCCCAGCCTGGAGGTGATCATGGCGAAGCTGAGACCGATGCTGCCCTGGCCCATGATCGCCACGTTCTTGCCCAGAATGTTGGGCATCTGCTGGCAGGAATACAGCACGGTGCCGGAGGGCTGACACATGACCCACTCATCCAGAGGGCCCTCGTCGGGCAGGAGGATCATGCGGCTTGGGTCGGAAGTCATGAACTCCACCAGGCCGCCGGAACCTCTCTCGGGAATGGCGATGACCCGCTGGCCTTCATGGTACTCATCGGTGCGGCTCTCCACGATGGTCCCAGCCAGTTCGTGGCAGGGGCGTCCGACGTCCATGGGATATTCTTCTTCAGGGTGGATATTGAATCCGTGGCGGCAGTCGCTGCCGCAAACAGACACGCGTTCCAGTTTGATCAGGACCTGGCCGTCATTGGCCACCGGCATATCTGCATCCAAGAATTCAAACAGTTTTGGTCCGACAAGTCTCGCAGCTTTCATGCTGGCGAATACCCCCTTGGTTCGTTTGTATTTCCATGGCCCAGGCGTTTGGCCTGAGGACCGGGGTGTATCTTAAACCGGGTGCCCGGCGGCGGCAACCTATCGCCGGTTTGAACCTGCCGGTACGGGGTTAGACCTGCCCGTGCCTGAAGCAATCTACTTTGTGGTCATTGACCAGCCCCGCCGCCTGCATGAAGGCGTAGCAGATGGTCGAGCCGACAAACTTGAATCCCCTGGCCTTCAGATCCTTGCTCATGGCGTCGGATTCGGCGGTCTTAGCGGGCACTTCCGACATGGACCGGCGTTGGCTGTTCATGGTAGCGCCGCCCACGAATGACCAGATGTAGCTGTCGAAGCTGCCGGCCTCTTCCACCACTTTCAAGAAAGCCTGGGCATTGGTGATAGCCGCGGCCACCTTCAGCCGGTTGCGCACTATCCCTGCGTCCGCAAGCAGACTCTGCACCTTGGCATCCCCGTATCGGGCGATGACCGTGGCATCGAAGTTGTCAAAGGCCGCCCGGTAGCTCTCGCGCTTGTTCAAGATGGTGTTCCAACTGAGTCCGGCTTGAGCGCCTTCCAAGATCAAGAACTCAAACAAAAGCCGGTCGTCATGCAGGGGAACGCCCCACTCTTCGTCGTGATAGGGAATCATCAGTTCGCTGCCCGCCCATTCGCACCGTTCCATGCTTAATCTCCCTGCATATCTTGTGGCTTTATGTCTAACGGATTATTATAGGTCACGCTAAAACGACGGTCTGTCATTAACCTGAATTCCCAGAAGATATTTCTCGATACCCTTGGAGGTAAACACTGTGGCAAGTCACTATGACGTAATAGTAGTCGGCGCAGGCAACGCGGCCCTCTCCGCCGCCATCGCCGCCAGAGAGAACACCGATTCGGTCCTGGTAGTGGAGAAGGCTCCCGAGTACTTCCGGGGTGGCAACACCTACTTCACCGGCGGAATCATCAGGTTCGCCTTTGAGGGCCTGGACGATATTCGCACCGTCATACCTGACATGTCAGAGACCGAGGTCAACTCGGTGGAAGTGGGCAGCTATACCGAGAACCAATTCTACGACGACATGATGCGGGTCACCGAGGGTCTGACCGACCCCGAACTGGCCCAGATTCTGGTCAGCCAGTCTCTGCCAACCATGCAGTGGCTGCAACAGAAAGGCGTCCGGTTCGTGCTGGCCTACGGACGGCAGGCGTTCAAAGACGGCGACAAGTACCGGTTCTGGGGCGGGCTCCTGGTCGAGGCCGTTGGCGCAGGAAAGGGCTTGTCCGACCAACAGTTCGACGTCTGCGCCGAGATGGGCATCGATGTCCGCTACTCGACCCAGGCCACCAAACTGCTCCAGAACCAGAAGGGTCATGTCAGTGGCATAACCGTCCTAGGACCCGACGGTTTCGAAGACATCACCGCCGGCGCTGTGGTGCTGGCTGCCGGTGGTTTCGAAGCCAACGCTGAGATGCGCAGCCGCTACCTAGGCCCAGGTTGGGAGAACGTCAAAGTTAGGGGAATCCCCTACAACACCGGCGACGGGATAAAGATGGCCTTGGACGTCGGCGCTCAGTCCCACGGCCATTACAGCAGCTGCCACGCCGTTGCCTGGGATATGAATGCCCCGGCCTTCGGCGACCGCACCATCACCGAGCTTTACCAGAAGCACTCGTACCCCTTCGGCCTTATCGTCAACATCAACGGCGAGCGCTTCCTGGACGAGGGAGAGGACTTCCGCAACTACACCTACGTCAAGTTCGGCAGGGCCTACCTGACCCAGCCCCAGGGCCTGGGTTTCCACATCTTCGATGAGAAGGTCAAGCACCTGCTTCGTGACGAGTACCACATCGACCAGGTGACCATGGCCAAGGCCGACACCCTGGAAGAACTGGCCGAGCGGCTGGACATCGACCCCGCCGGATTCGTAAAGACCATCGAGGAATACAACGCCGCGGTGCAGACGCAGGTCCCGTACAACCCAACGGTCAAGGACGGCAGGAACACCGTGGGCATCACCCCGCCCAAGAGCAACTGGGCCGAGACCATCGACACCCCGCCCTACACCGGCTACGCCGTGACCTGCGGCATCAGCTTTACCTTCGGCGGCGTCAGGATCAACAACCGCGGGCAGGTCGTGACCAATAGTTCGGAACCCATCCCCGGCCTGTATGCCGCCGGTGAGATGGTCGGCGGGCTGTTCTATCACAACTACCCCGGCGGCTCCGGACTCTCCGCCGGCATGGTTTTCGGCCGCCTGTCAGGCAACAGCGCCGGACAGGACGCCAAAGCCCTCAAGGGTTAATCGCCACAGGACCAAAAGGTTAGATAAACATGGTCTCGACTGCAGAAGGGATACAGCTGATCGCGGCCGAGACCGGCCGGCTCAAAGAATACGTGGATGGCACCGGACAGGACCAATGGGGGCTGGACAGCCCCTGTGAAGGCTGGACGGTGGGCGATGTGATCGGCCACCTCGGTTGGGCCGCCGAGTTCTTCGCCGACGCCATCTCCCAGGGCCGAAGGGGTATCACCTCCCCCCCTCAAGGTCTGCCTGAGATCGGCTCCGTCCCACCTGCGGAACTCCCCGGCCTGATCGCCGGTAAAGCCAGAGAGTACAAACAAGACGCTGGTGATGACCTTCCCGACGCGTTTACCTCCAGCGTGGACCGCCTCCAAGGTCTGTTCGCCATGATGGAAGACGATGAGTGGTCCAAGGAATGCTGGTCTTTCAGGATGATCCAGCCGGCATCAGCCTATGTCACCACCCGCATCAGCGAAGTCGTGATCCATTCCTGGGATATCCGCTTTCCGTCAGACTCCAACGCCGCCCTGGCGCCGGAAAGCGTGGCCGTGGTCCTAGAGCGGCTGCCGGTGTGGCTGGATAGCCTGGGTCTGGCTGATTTCCGCACTTCCCAAAACCCCGCGCGTTACCGGTTCAAGACAACGGGGGCCGCCGATTTCCAGCGGGATGTGGTTACCGGTGACGGCGCAAACCGGGTCGAAGAAGCCCAGGGAGAACCGACCGCTACCCTAACCTGTGACGCCGATGTGCTGGCGCTGCTGGTCTGGGGACGTTTGAAGCCCGGTCTGGTCTTGGCCGACGGCAGGCTGACGATGACCGCCGGTTCTGCGACCGGCGATGATTTCTCTGCTTGGTTGTCCCGCTGAGCTGAACCCGGCCCCCCTCGGCGGCATCGAATCCACCACACAGCGATCACCATCTGCCGCGTAGCTAGTGATATGATTCAAATGATTAATATGTGATTGACCCGGCGTTGGGTAACGCCGCTCTCTGATCATCGCGGGACTTGATGCAGACCCCTAGTACAAACAAGAGACCCATCTACTTTGGCTGGTACGTATGTGCCGCCACCATCTTCATCGGCTTCGTGGCCATAGGCGCCCGCAACAGCTTCGGCGTGTTCGTGGTTCCCATGAGCGACGAGTTCGGCTGGAACCGGTTCACCATCTCCATAGCCGCCGCATTGGGTGTCTTGGTGAACGGAGTGACCCAACCGTTCATGGGGCAGATCTTCGACCGCACGGGCGGCCGCAAGCTGATCCTTTTCTCGCTCGTTGTACTGGGCAGTGCGACAATCATGTTGGCCTTCACCTTCCATGTTCTCTTTTTGGTCTTCATGTTCGGCATCGTCGCGTCAATCGCTCAAAGCGGGCCGGCGCTGTCGAACACCGCGGCACTCATGTCCCGGTGGTTCAAGCGCAAGCGGGCCACGGCCATCAGTATCAACTCCGCCGCCCTGTCCCTGGGCGGTCTGGTCATGGTCCCATTCTCCATGTACCTCCTCCAGGCCACCAACTGGCGTGTTGCTTGGGTCGGACTGGGGCTCATCGTTCTCGTCTCGCTACCCATGGCCTATTTCTTCATCCACGAAAGACCGTCGAAACGAGGGCTCTACCCGGACGGCGACCCCGAGCCCCCTCCGGAGGCTGACGGCAGGCAGCGTGAAGTCACCGGACCGCTGGAAGTCGATAACTGGAAGCAGTCGTTCAAGTCGGCCCCCATCTGGCAGATGGCGGCTTCTTACTTCGTCTGCGGGACCACAACCTTCGTGCTGTCGGTCCACTTCATACCCTTCGCCATCGAAGACCGGGGTATCTCCGGAAGCACCGCCGCCACGATCTTCGGCTACATGATGGGCCTGAACATCATCGGCGCCCTGGGAGCAGGAGTGCTGGCCGACAAGATCGGCGGCACCAAGAACTGGCTGGCCCTGGTCTACCTCATGCGTGGCACGGCCTACATCCTGCTATTGACCATAGACTCGGTGGCCGGACTCTGGATATTCGCCAGCGTGGCCGGGTTCTCCTGGGTGGCTACTCTTCCTCTGACTTCTTCGCTAACCGCCGATGTCTACGGATTGAAGGCCCTGGGAACGATCTCTGGAATCACATTCATGTTCCACCAGATCGGCGGGTTTGGCAGCGTGCTCCTTGCCGGACTGCTCTTCGACCTCACCGGCTCATACACCCTGCCCTTCGCGATAGTTGGAGCGTTGCTATTCCCCGCCGCGATCTCGGCCTTCACCATAAAAGAGCGAAAGTACTCGGTGCGTTACCAGACTCCGCTCCCAACTCCCGCAGCCGCAGATTAGCCGGCTTCCAGAATCTATCCCTCGTTGGGCGCAAATACCGGCGCAACGGTGATATGATTCGGGCATATAATCCTCTCCTAGAGAAGCGAATATCTCCGGGGAGCCCCGCTGGAGCGGCCCCGTTTGGTCTATAGAGCAATGCACGCCGTCGACACAACCATGAAACCCATCTATTACGGCTGGTACGTGTGCGCAGCCACTTTGTTCATCGGCTTCGTGGTCATCGGCG
>CAYXDE010000053.1:0-23322 GCA_964463525.1 uncultured Dehalococcoidia bacterium
GGAGATAAATCGTTGCACATGCGGGTAAACATCAAGGCGTTCACCGATGAAGATGCGTTTGTCGATCGACCTCGTAAAGCATCGCAACCTCTAAAACTTCATCTTCAATATCATGGACCGGTTTTCGCTTCGCGACCAGGTGCAACTCGAACAGGATATTAATCGGATCGTGCAGGTAATTGAGGAGCACAAGGAAGAAGCGGCGAAGCACACGGCTGCGCTCCTGGGATTCGTCCCGGTCGCAGTGCTGGTAGACCATGTGCAGGACTATTGCGGCGGAAAACATGACCTACTTCTGATGGAAAGAGAGTTGATCAAAGAATATGACGACGTAAACGTCCTCTGAATGCTTTGATCTGCCTCAAAGGCCTGGCAACGTAGGTCCAAAAATAGGGAGGACGTGTAGTTATGATCATTAGAGCGTATCCAATGGCGGCCCAACCAACGGTATTTACGACCGAGTTGGGGGATGAGATTGAACTCCGGCCGATGATGCCCACGGACAAAGACGCATTGCTGGAATTCTTCCGAAGGATCCCAGAGGAAGACCGGTTCAGCCTCAAAGAGGATGTTATCTCCTCGGCAGTCATCAGCCGGTGGACCCATGACTTGGACTACCAGCGTGCTCTGCCGATCCTTGCCATCAAGGAAGGGAAGATCATTGCCGATGGGACCTTGCATTTCAGCCGGGCGGGTTCACGCCGCCACATCGGAGAAGTGCGGATAATGGTCGATCCCGAGCACCGCAGGCAGGGCCTGGGCCGGCGCATATTGACCATGCTCATTGAGATCGCAGAAGAAGAAGGGCTGGAACGGTTGATGTTCGAGCTGGTTTCCGACGCTGAGGACACCGCCAAACACACCGCCCGGACCTTGGGCTTCGTTCCTGTGGCGATAATCCCGGACCTGGTGAAAGACGTTTGGGGTAAATACCACGATCTGGTGACCATGCAATTGCGCCTTGAATCGCCCGTCGATGAAGAGCCATTCATCTTCTGACCCCGGCGGTTTCACGCAACCGTGGTTCCGATTGCAACTAGTCCCGCTGGACTCGATCAGCGGGTCCTAGAGGAGGTTGTCTCGATGGAAATCCTGGAGAGAATGACTAAGTTGGGATTTGAAGAGGTCCTGATGTGTACCGACGCCGCCGTGGGGCTAAAGGCGATCATAGCGATCCACGACACCACCTTGGGTCCGGCCAGCGGAGGTATGCGGATCAGGAAGTACTCGTCAGAAGCTGAGGCGCTGGATGACGTCATCAAGCTAGCCCAGACCATGACTTACAAATCTGCTGCCGCCGACCTGCCACTGGGTGGCGGCAAGGCAGTCATAATCGCGGACCCGCACACCGAAAAAACGGAAGCGTTGATCAGGTCTTTCGGCCGGTTCGTCAACACTCTCGGAGGAAGGTTCTGGACCGCCACCGACATGGGCAGCACTTCCCAGGACGTCGAGTATCTGAGCCGCGAGACGGAGTACCTGTCAGGCCTGCCGGTCTACCAAGGCGGCGGCGGGGACACTGCCAACATGACAGGTCTTGGCGTCTACATGGGGATGAAGGCCTGCGCACTGAAGATGTGGGGCTCCGACTCCCTGCGTGGCAAGAAGGTGGCCCTCCAGGGTTTTGGCAAGGTGGCGAAACACACCGCTCTTCATCTGCTGGAGGAAGAGGTGGATATAGTCGCCTGCGACGTCAACGAGGCCGCCTTGGCCACGGCCAGAGATCTGGGTGTGAGGCTGGTCTTTCCTGAGGATATCTATGACGAAGCCTGCGACATCTTTTCTCCCAGCGCCATGGGCGGGGTGATCAACACAGATACCGTGCCCCGCCTCCGCTGCAGCATCGTCGCTGGCGGCGCAAATAACCAACTGGCGACCCCTGAAGACGGTGTCGAACTGGCGCGGCGCGGGATACTTTACGCTCCCGATTTCATCATAAATGCCGGTGGCGTGATCAACGTGGCCGTGGAGATGGTCAAGCCCTACAGCATCGCGATCGCACGCCAGAAGACGGAAAGGATCTACGACACGTTGCTCCGTGTATTCGAACGGGCCCAAGCGTCCGAGATAACCAATGAAGAATCGGCGATCTTGATGGCCAAAGACCGCTTGGCAGCCATCAAGGCCATGAAAAAGATCGAGCGATTCAGCAGCACAGCAACCGTCTGAATATACCCTGAACGCACCCTGACCCCCTTCAGGAGGTAACCTTGCCATGCCGAAGCCGGTGGGCGTTGCCTACAGCATAACCATGCGGCTTGAATATCCCCATGCGGCGGGAATGCTGGGGAGAATCACATCCGCCATCGGCTTAAAGGGGGGCGTTATCGGGGCCATCGACATGGTCGATGCCGGCCCTAAGATGACGGTCCGGGACCTGACCGTCGAAGCCCGGGATGGGGCACACAGCAAAGAGATCGTGGCGGTGGTGAGCGCCATCCCGGACGTGACGGTGGTCCACGTCTCAGACCAAGTATTTCTGAAGCACCTTGGCGGCAAGATCGAGGTGGTCTCCAAGAGCCCGGTGAAGACCCGGAACGACCTATCTCTTATATATACCCCGGGAGTCGGGCGCGTTAGTTCCGCCATCAAGGATGATCCCCTCTCCGCATGGAACCTAACTTCAAAAGGCAATACGGTAGCCATCGTCACGGACGGCACCGCGGTCCTTGGCCTGGGAGACATCGGCCCAGCGGCGGCCCTGCCGGTGATGGAAGGGAAGGCGGTCCTGTTCAAGGAATTGGCCGGCGTGAATGCTTGGCCGGTCTGCCTAGACACCAAAGACCCCGACGAAATAATAGAGTCGGTCAAACGCATCGCACCGGGGTTTGGCGGTATCAACCTGGAGGATATTTCAGCCCCCCGTTGTTTCTATATCGAAGACAGATTGAGGGCCGAACTGGATATCCCAGTCTTTCACGACGACCAGCACGGCACCGCTATCGTCGTGCTGGCCGCTCTTCAGAACGCGTTGAAGGTCGTTGATAAGAACATCTCAGAGATTCGGTTGGCCCTCTTGGGCGTTGGAGCTGCCGGGACCGCAGTGGCCAGGATTCTGATCGCCGCAGGCGTTAAAGACATCATTGCGATCGACCGGCAGGGGATCCTTCACCCCGGCCGCGACTACGGGGAGAACGACGCCAAAAAGAGACTGGCCGCTGACACCAATCCGGGCAACATCAAAGGCGGCATCGAGGAAGCGTTGACCGGAGCAGACGTGTTCATCGGGGTGTCAGGGCCTGATCTGGTCCGCCCAGAGCTCATCCGGAATATGGCGTCCGACGCCATAGTGTTCGCCATGGCCAACCCCGACCCAGAGATTTCCCCGGAGGACGCGTCAAAACACGCCAGAATAGTCGCAACCGGCCGCTCCGATTACGCCAACCAGGTGAACAATTGCTTGTGCTTCCCCGGTCTGTTCCGCGGAGTGCTGGACGTCAGGGCCGGCGACGTGAACGACGAGATGAAACTGGCGGCCGCGAAAGCGATCGCCGACGGCGTGCCAGAATACCTATTGAACGAGGAATACATCATTCCCGGTGTCTTCGACCGGAACGTCGTCGATGAAGTTTCCCGGCAGGTAGCTGAAGCTGCCCGCAGAACAGGGGTGGCGCGTAAGTTCACCAAGCTAACCGGCCTATGATGAGCACCCTTAGATGCTCATCATAGGCCGGTCAGATGCTGCCGGTTAATCGATCGGGGCCGCTGCCTCATAGCTTATGAGGTAAGTGAGCACATATTTGAAGAAGCCGCCGCTAGATGCCACATTGACCTCTTTGATCTCGGCGCCCTTGTGGCGTAGATCATCAAGGGTCCGGTTTACAGCGTAGTCGTCCTTCGAAGAATCGAATTCGCCCACTAACGCGGCCCGGTTGTAGAACGAAACGCTCTTGATGTATGTCGGCATTCATCCTCCCGGAGACGCCGGCTTTCGGACACAGAATCCAGCTGCACCGAAGAAACTAGAGAGCAGCCGTTAGACGGCCACCGGCTCCAGATATTCTTCTTCCTCGAACACCGGCCTGCTGTACATACGCAGGTAGACCTTGTCGCCAACCCGTACTTTCTGGGGCACGGAAATGGCCACGTCGTCTCCGGCCTCGGCTTTTTCGATGCTCCGGCGGTCGATCTCCATCGAGACCACGGACTGCAGCAGATCGGTTGTGTGGCCGACGATGTGTATGTGGTCTCCGATCCGTAGCTGCTCACGAAGGTCTAGCCCAGCCACGCCAATCTTGGAGAAGTAATGGTTAACCTCTCCGATCAACATTTCAGTCATAATCACACCTCCAGTGGTCATGTTCTCTATACGGCCTTGAGCATCAAGGCCCATTGGAGTCTTCCTCTCCCTCGGGAACGCCGGCGGGCGCTTCTTTACGCCGGGGGGCTGTACCGGACGGCGAGGCGGCAAGCTCAGGGAGTTCCTTCATCTGCTCGGCGAACTCCCGCAGCCGGTCCTGCACCAGATGGTTTACCGTGTGCTCTGGGAATGACCCGTCCAACTGCAAGTTTCCGGCCTCGACGTTGGTCAGGATCTCCATGCCGTCATCGACGGTGGCGATAGGCCAGATGTGGAATCTGGAGTCCTTCACCGCCTCGATCACATCCTTTCTCAACATCAGGTGGCGGACGTTGCCCTGTGGGATCATGACCCCTTGGCCACCCGTCAGGCCGCGCACGGAGCAAGTGTCGAAATACCCTTCGATCTTTTCGTTGACCGCGCCGATGGGTTGTATCTCGCCGTGCTGGTTCACCGAGCCGGTTACGGCGATCGCCTGGTCTACCGGCAGGTCGGCCAGATCGGAAAGAACGGCGAACAGTTCGGCGCTTGAGGCGCTATCACCTTCGACTCCCGAGTAGCTCTGTTCGAAGACAACGCGTGCCGCGATGCTTAGGACCATGTCTCTGGCGTACTTGTGTGCGAGATAACCGCCGACGATGTATACGCCTTTGCTATGGACCGAGCCGCCCAGTTCCACCTCCCGCTCAATGTCAACGATCCCCTGGCCGCCTGGGCCCACTGTGGCGGTGATCCTGCTCGGACGGCCGAAGCAATAATCCCCGAAGCCCATGACCGAAATGCCATTCACCTGACCTTGAGTCTGACCCTCGGTGTCGATCAGAAGAGTCCCATTGTCAATCATCTCGTGGATACGCTTCTGGACCAGATCGGAGCGGTGGACCTTTTCTTCAAGGGCCTGCTCGATGTGGTGCTTGGCCACCCGGTCGGCGCCTTCTAGCGACGCCAGGAAATCCGCCTCTTTCAACACATCGGCCAGCGACCCAAAGTGCGTGGACAATTTGTCCTGGTCCTCAGCCAATCTGGATGCATGTTCCATCATCCGCGCGGCCGCCTCCCGGTCGAGGGGCTTCAGGTTCTCCTGACGGCAGAAGCTGGAGAGTAGACCAAGGAAGTCCCGCAGATTGCCGTCGTTCGCATCCATCTGGGTATCGAAATCGGCCTTGACCTTGAATAGCTGTGAGAAGTCTGGGTCGTAGGCGTGCAGCAGATAGTAGATCAACGGCCGGCCGATCAACACAACCTTTACATCCAGGGGCGTGGGGTCCGGCCGCAGACTCCTGCTGCCGCCAAATCCAAGCCTGTCGGCCATATCTTCCATCTCGACATGGTGGCTGGTGAGAGCCCGTTTTAGGCTATCCCAGCTGAAGGCGTTCTTCAGAACATCCTCCACCTGAAGCACCAGGTATCCTCCGTTTGCGCGGTGGATAGCTCCCGGTTTGATCATGGTGAAATCCGTGGTCAGGGTGCCCAGGTGCGCCTCTCGTTCTATCCGGCCGAAAAGGTTGTTGTAGGTGGGGTTCAGCTCCATCACCACCGGAGTGCCTTCGGTCTGGCTGTTATCCACCAGGACGTTCACGTCGTACTTGCGAGAGGGGGCCTCGGGGAACATCGTCTGGCGGGCTGCTCCCCCTCCATGGGTATGCCCTGATTTGAAGGAATCGACGTTCTCCACAATGTCCGACCGGACAGAGTCCAGATACTCGACGACCTTCTTAAACTCCACGTATTTGGTTTTGGTGTCTCCCATGTACTGGTCGACTATGAAATAGGCTACTTGGCGGTCCAGTTCGCCCAGCTTTTCGTTCGCCGCCCGCTCCGGCTCCCGCAGCTGGTTTTGTATGGTCCGGAGCTCTTCCTGGAGCCGTTCCCGCCGACGCTGTAATTCCTCGCGTTGGTCCTGGGGTAGAGCAACTAATTCCAGGTCGTCCATGGGTTCTCCGCCGCGTTCGGGGATGATCAAGAACCCGAAGGGCATCTGGTGCAGTGTGAACCCAGATGCAGTGGCCCTTTGGCTCAGGGATTCCAGCGCCTCATCTTTCTTGCGATGAACATCCCGGACGATCTCTTCGCGCTTCTTGGAGTATTCCTCGGTCTCGAAGGCCTGGGAAAGGGCGCGGGTGATCTCGTCCATCAGTTTCTTCATTTCCTGCTGGAGAGAACGGCCTTTTCCCGCCGGCAGGGCGCAAGAGGTCGGCTGAGAAACGTCATTGAAGTTATTCAGATACACCCAGTCGGATGGGGTCTTCTCACCTGAGGCTGTTTCCTTCAAGAATGTGCTGACGGTAGTCATCTTGCCCGTGCCGGGCGGGCCGGAGACGTAGATATTGAAACCCGTATCCCGGATCCCGAGGCCCGTTTTCAAGGCCTTCATAGCACGCTCTTGGCCCACGACTCCATCAAGGGGATGAATCTGATCTGTGGTCTCAAACTCGATGGCGGAAATATCGAATTCCCGGTGCAGTTTGTCCGCTGTCAATCCGCTTTTGCGGTCCATGGTTCCCTCCGGCCCTGGGGCCCCCAAGATGGGTCCTGTGCCACCAGCCCCCGGCCCTGTGATCGCTAGAGGCTAGGTGGCCAACACCGGTTCGCCTTGAATCGCCTTCATCGGCCCAACGAGAAGGTCCAGAAGTTCTTCTCCCTCAACGGATTCCTCCTCGACCAATCTCTCAGCGAGACGGTCCAGCCGAGAACGGTTTTCAGACAGTATCCGGTCTGCTTCGGCCCATGCGGCATCCAAGAGGCCGCCGATCTCGGTGTCGATCTCTTCGGCCACTGCGTCGCTGTATTCATGGCCCTGAGCAAGTTCTTTACCTAGGAAGACCATTTCCTGGTCTGTATGGAAGCTGCGCGGCCCCAAGCTGGCGCTCATTCCGTACTCGGTCACCATCTTACGGGCCACCCTGCTGGCATTCAGCAGGTCGTTGGAGGCGCCCGTGGTGATGTCACCAAAAACGAGCCTCTCGGCAGCCTGGCCGCCCATCATCATTGCCAGCATCGCCTCGAATTGCCCCTTGGACCAAAGGTCGCGGTCTTCTTCAGGGAATGTGCGGGTGTACCCGCCAACGCCTGCGCGGGGAATGATCGTGACCTTGTGTACCGGGTCGGCCTTGGGATGATTGGCAGCCACCAATGCGTGACCAGCCTCGTGATAGGCGACGATTCGCTTCTCCTCCGCTTTGAATCCGCGGCTCTTGCGCGCCGGCCCTATCAGGACGCGGTCTATGGACTCCTCCAGGTCGCCGAGGCCAATCGTCTTCTTGTCCTCTCTGGCCGCCAGGATGGCAGCCTCGTTCACCAGGTTGGCCAGATCGGCGCCGCTGAAACCATAGGTCTGCTTGGCCAAGACCGTGAGGTCTACGTCTTCAGCCAGGGGCTTTCCCTTTGTGTGAACAGCTAGGATAGCCTCGCGGCCTTTGGCGTCCGGTAGAGGAAGGACAACCCTCCGGTCAAACCGGCCGGGGCGAAGCAGGGCCGGGTCTAGGACGTCGGGACGGTTGGTGGCCGCTATAACGATCACGTTGGTCCGGTCATCGAAACCGTCCATCTCCGAAAGAATCTGGTTCAGAGTCTGCTCACGCTCGTCGTGGCCGCCACCGATGCCGGTGCCCCGGTGCCTGCCGACAGCGTCTATCTCGTCGATGAAAATGATGGCCGGCGCCGCTTGCTTGGCCTTACCGAACAGGTCTCGCACCCTGCTGGCGCCAACACCGACAAACATCTCCACGAATTCACTTCCCGTGATCGAGAAGAACGGCGCGTTGGATTCTCCTGCCACTGCACGGCTGAGCAGGGTTTTTCCCGTGCCTGGAGGTCCCGCCAAAAGAACTCCCCTGGGTATCTTTGCGCCCAGGCGGGCGAATTTTTCCGGGTGCTGGAGGAATTCCACGATCTCCATCAGTTCTTGTTTGGCCTCATCCACCCCGGCGACGTCATCCAGTGTTACTGACGGCCGTATCCCCGTGGCTTCTCTGGCGCCGCTCTTGCCCCAAGTCCTGGCTTGGTCAAAACCGCCGCCCCTAGTGCGGCTGACCAACCAGAACATGAGTCCGGCGAACAGCAGCAACGGGAGGAAGGGCAGGATCGCGGTGAGGAGGTTGGTTCTTCTGTCACTGACCTCTATGGTTATCCCGCCGGTGGCTGTGTCTACTCCCTTTTGCTCCAGGAGTTCAAATACGCTGATCCCGCTTTCCTTCTTGGACTTGTATTGCTCTCCGGACGTGGCAGTGATCTTCAGTTCATCACCTTGGACCACTATCTTGGAGATCAGCCTTTCCTGAGACATGCGTATGACCTGGCCGATGTCCAGTTCGGTCACCGGCTCAGCCCTGGGAGTAAGCACAAAGATGAGGGCCAATAGCCCGAGTGCCAACAGAGCCCATCCCACAATGCCCATATTGAAGGTGTCTGGGTTGTCGCCTGATTGCTTCATCCTAACTAGCCGCCCCCTTTCCGATTGGTCCCTCGTCTAGCCAACGACTTCTTGTCGTGCCTGACGTCTTTCGGCCAGCCAGTCGTCCCGTCCGAAATAATGGCGCATGGCTAGGTCGATAGCTTTCATCTGTAGGAATGGCATCGCGTGGTCCCAGGAGCCTGGGCTCGCGGAATAGGGTCCAACGGGTCCGCTGCCGTCTGAAACCAGCACGGCCGGGTCCCATCTCTTGAACTCAGAAGGCACGCGCAACATACCGTTCCTCCTTCGCAGAACACTCCAGATATAAACTAACCAATGTTCATAAGGGAGCTATGGTTATTCACCGCACCGGGCGTGAAGAACACATGCAGTTGTCCAGCCCGAGCCCACGGGTGATCGCCGGAGGACACCCGGATTGCGGTTGGCTATCAAGAGGTCCATACCCTCTCAGAAGAGGGAAGAATCTTCTCGATCTTCCTGATGGTCACAGGCGTGGGTGTGTTCATGTATGGCTTCACAACCATTGCCCGCACGGTGGTGGAAGAAGGGGCTTTCCGGGCGGTCGTCCAGCGGCAGAGGAAGAGGGCAAACTTCGCCGGGCCGGCGCCTCCACCGTTGTTTCACCCCATTCGATCGGAGGCAGACGCCTGGATTTTTCCGCGGTGAGGCCCGTCTCCGTTGACTATTTCGACACCAAGATGGGGGTCTTCTCTGGGAGACGAGCGCATCGAAGAGATATGGGTTGAACGGGGGACTAGTCTGGACGGTTTGACCATCGGTGGGATCGACAGGTAGCCCGCCCTTGATCAGATGGTTAGGTCCCGCCGCCCGAACGTGAACAGCGCCACCGCTAAGAATGCAGCCACCAACCCGATCAATACCCCAACATGCACGGGGTCCAGCCCGTTGCTCAGTGGGTCGGCGGAGTTGTAGTAGTAGAACGGAGAGAATCTTCTGGCAGGCTCGAGCCAATCAACCAGCGGCGCCAACGCATTTAGCAGATAGGCCGCCAATGCGATGCTCCCGGTGACTCCGATCGTGGTGTTGCGCTTGCCGGTGGCGCTGCCTAATGCCAGGGAGAACGCCCCGAAGACCAGACCCAATAGTGCGGCGCTCACAGTGATCTGGGCAAGACTCCAGACCCTTATATCCATATCCACAACCGCCGCCCCAACCAACGCGGCGATCCAGATGGCGACCGTTAAGACGGTGGTGACAACCAGCATGGCTAGAAACTTGTCCGCCACCAACCTGTGCCGTAGCAGCGGGTAGGACAGCAGTAATTCAAGGGTCCCTTTCTCTTCCTCGCCTGCCACCGCGCCTGCGCCGCGTCCAACGGTGAAAACGAGAAAAAGCAAAGGAATCGTGAAGCCAAACATCTCGGTGTTCAGGTATCCCTCTGGAGAAGTGTAGTCAGCTACATCTCCCATGAACGACCGCGCCAGCGCCTCCGGCATCTCTTCAAAGAATTTATTGAGCTCCGGAACGTCGGCCACGCTGGGGTAAAACAGCATGGTGAAGATGGCCAAGATGGCCACTCCGGCGATCCACCAGACCAGAGACCGTCTCTGGTCTCTCAGAGTTTTGAGGAACACGTTACGCAGCAATCGCCTCTTCCTCCCTGTAATAGGTCAAGAAGATCTCTTCCAGATCGGGCTCCTGACTGATGATGTTGGTTACCTCATACCGGGATGCCATCTTCATCAAACTATCCACGGAACCGATCAGAGAGCAAAACAGCAGGTTCCCTTCCACCTTCAGATCGGTGACACCAGGGAGGCCGAGGAAGGCCTCGGTGGGGGCCGGCCTCGCAAAGGTGATCTCCAGCCGGCGAGGAGCGCGGGCTTTCAGGGAGACGATGTCTTCGACGAGCACCAGGCGTCCTTCCCGGATGATCGCCACCCGGTCGGCGATGCGTTCCACCTCAGCCAGGATGTGGGAGGAAAGGAAGATGCTCTGGCCTCGGTCTTTGGCCTCGCGGAGCATCCGGTAGAATTCCTGGCGGACCAACGGGTCCAGCCCTGTGGTGGGCTCGTCCAAGATGATCAACTCCGGGTGGTTCATCAGTGTCTGGACCAACCCGATCTTCTGGCGGTTTCCCTTGGAGAGCTCTTTTATCTTGCGGTCCATTTCCAGGCCGAACCGGTTGGCCAATCGCTCGGTGTAGTCCCAGTCTGCGCGTCCGCCGAGGTTGCCCAGGAACGTCAGCAATTCCTTGGCGGTGAGGTTTTCATAGATGATCAGATCGCCGGGCAGATAGCCTGTCCGGCTCCGTATCTCTTGGCTTTGCGTTCTAGAGTCCAAGCCGAAGATCTTCGCCTTGCCGCGAGAGGGGCGGATGAAGTCCAGAAACATTCGGATAGCGGTGGTTTTGCCCGCGCCGTTAGGCCCTAGAAATGCAAATATCTCACCTGGATCGACTTCAAGGTCCAGGTCCAACAAGCCAAGATTCTTTCCGTAGAACTTGGTGAGATGGTCTGTCTCAATTATGGGGCCGGTCAATCGGTGACTCCCTTTGGGATTCAGTGTGAGAGAACGACCTGCGTGATCCTGATCAATGGCTCAGATCGCAGGCGGGTCGGTTAAGAGTGGAATTTGTCCAGGAGAGTCGCCAGGTCCAGACCGATGAATGACAGTTCACCCCTTTTGAACTCCCTGCCGGCGTTCAGCACCCTCTGGGAGCCGTGGGGGCCGAAGATGGTGATCTCGCGGGTGGTCATCCAAGTCTTATCGTCCAAACGGCGAAAATCTTCGCGAGAGATGCGGAGGAGAATATGTTCTGCCTCTTTGTCCTCTATCGAACGCTTTGCGGAGGTCTTTTCCAATTCCTTCAACATGGCCTATCCTCCTGGTATCTGGGCAGAGATGGAGCCAGAGCCATTCCGGGGCGGTTACGAGACTATCGGGGTGCGCGCCTCGGATAACATCGCCTTTAATCGCTCCACCAAAACCCAGGGATCAAATGGTTTCTCCAAGAAGTGCTCCCCCAACGGACCGTGCTCGTTCGAAGTGTCTTGACGGTCCATGGAGGAGATGCAAACCCACGCCGGACAATGGCCAGTGTCCCGGCGCAATCGCTCCAGCACGAGCCAGGCGCCACCGTCGGAAAGGCTTAGGTCCAGGACTACTGCTTCTGGACGGTCTCTTGCCAAAAGCCCCAGAGCCGCGGCCCCGGTTGAAACCTCTGTGATGCCGAACCCTTCTTCCTTTAAGGAGAAGCGCAGCATCCGGGTGATGCTCGGGTTGTCCTCCACGACCATGACAGTTGGTAGATTGTCCGTGTGGTCTTGCTTCATGATGCACCTGAATCGCTGAAATGAAGATAGTTCACTTGACAGCGACCTTCCGGCTCTTGTGGATGCCGTACTCCGCCAATGGGATGGTGACTTCTAGTACGCCGTTCTCGTATACGGCTTCGATGGACTCGACAAGGACGTCTCTCGGAAGCTTGATCGCCCGGTAGAAATTGCCCGTTGACCGCTCAAGCACCTCGAAAGAACTGTCGTCGAACTCCTCCGATTCTTCGCGGTGGCCTTGTATGATCAACCGGTCGTCATCGACGGACACTTCGATGTCTTCAAGATCGAGGCCGGGCAGGTCTGCGCGAACCACAATCTCCCCATCGCGGTGGAAAACGTCCACTTTGGGGAGCCATTCCCCAGCCAGGCCTAGCATGGCGCGCCTGCGGAAGCCGAATCTGGACCACGGAACAAATCCCCACATCGCAAGGTCGAAGGACCGTTCCAGGTTTTCGGGCCAGATGGACTCGATCATCGACTTGCCATTCTCTTCCTTCAATTCTGTGTCTTCTTCGTGATTATTGGCCATTTCAGGTTCCCTCCGGCTGAAAGCCGCGTGGATTCCTCCAGCAAATCAAAGGTAACAATCTGGCGTGTTTAGCCCGTGAATTTCGGTCTGACCAACGTGAAAGAAGGGTGGGGGAGTTGCCTCTGGAGAGGGTTTTCCGGGGCGTAAGATGAGGGTCTACTGGTCGTAGTGCCCGGGGGCCGGAGTTATGGTTTCGGCATCCGGTAACCGACCTGCGGCTCGGTGAAGATATATTTGGGGTTCCTGGCGTCGTCGCCTAGTTTCCGCCGAAGATTCCTGATGAACGAGCGGACCAACTCTGTCTCACCGCCGTAATCGGGCCCCCAGACCCGCTGTAATATCTGCCCGTGGGTCATGACCATCCCAGCGTGATTGGCCAGTTCATACAATACCTTGTATTCAGTAGCAGTCAGCGAGATCGCCTCGCCCTCTACGGTGACCAGGCGGTGGGTGAAGTCCAACAGCAGATCATCGAGAAGGAAGGGTGGCCGGACTTCGATCTGATCGGGCATCAACCTACGCCTGAGGGCAACTTCGATGCGGGCCAACAACTCCGAGGTTGAGAACGGCTTGGTTATGTAGTCGTCCGCGCCCATCCTCAACGCCCGCACCATGTCTTCGTCGTCGTCTTTTGCCGTCAGGATCATAACGGGAACCCCGGAGACTTCCCGGATGTGCTCCAGCAGATCAAAGCCGTCCGCGCCGGACAGGGTCACGTCCAGCAGCACCAAATCTGGTTCTTCCTGATCGAGGAGGTCTAATACGTGTTCGGGTTCGTTGGTTGTGACCGACTGATACCCTGCATGGTCCAGTGTGCGCTCCAAGAATCTGAGCACCTGAATCTCATCGTCCACCACCAACACCCGTGAGCGTTCACCGGGTCTGCGGACTCTGCCCAAGTGGTCGGCCCTCTTGGTTATGTCAAGGCTGGACTCGACTGCTTGGACCCTTGCTAAGGGCAATGTAAAACTGAACGTGGAACCCCTTCCCGGCCCGGGGCTTTCCGCCCAGATCCTGCCGCCGTGCGCCTCCACGATGCCTTTGCTGATCGCCAGACCCAGACCGCTGCCGGCTAGGTTGCGGGCGCCATCGTCGTGGACCCGGGAGAATTTGCGGAAGAGTTGAATGATCTGGTCCTGAGATATCCCCCGGCCTTGGTCTTGGACGCGGACGGTGGCGTGGACGTTGTCGAATTCAACATCGACCGTTATCGGCTCGGTCCCTGGCGAGAATTTGACCGCGTTGCTGAACAGATTGGCAATCACTTGGCCGATACGGCTGCGGTCACCATTCACCAGAGGGAGTCCCTCTGGGAGACTGACCAGAAATTCCTGATCGCCTCCGCTCCCCACAAAATTGCCTTGGGCCTCCTCGATGACCTCGCTCAAGGCGATGGGTTCGGGCGTGACGGCAAGCGAGCCCGCTTCTATCCGGGTCATGTCCAGTAGGTTGTCCACCAGGTCTCGGAGACGGTCCGATTGCTCGTCGATGATGGAGAAGAACTCGGTATATTCTTCAGTGCTGATGGGTCTGCGGCTGCCTAAGACCGTCGCCGCGGAGCCTTTTATGGCTGTCAGAGGAGTGCGCAGTTCGTGACCTACGATCCCGAGGAATTCGCTTCGGAGCTTCTCTACTTCCTCCAATGGGGTCATATCCTGGACGGCCGCTATCGCTCCTGTGACTTGCCGGTCCTCAGAATAGACAGGAGTGGCGTTCACCAGAGTGGGAATGGTTTTACCATTCGGCAGATCGAAGAGCACCTCTTCGGCCCGGGTGGTCTCGCCATTCTTCAATGCCCGGTGCAGGGGCCTATCCTGCTTCGAGTACTCGGCGCCATCGGGCCGCCGGAATACGACTGACTGCTCCCCATCCTCCGAAGAGTCATCAAGTGAGATGGAGTAGCCGGAGGAGATCCGGTCCATCTCTTTGTTGACCAGAGTTGTACTCCAATCGCTTCCGTCAACAACTATTATCCCCACTGGAGATGTTTCGATGAGCGCTTGTAGGCGTGTCTGCCCCGCCTCCAGTGTCTGCGCCAAGCGGGAATTTCGAATGGCCATCCCTGCCTGGGTGCACAGAAGACCAAAGAGTGTCTCATCATCCGGCGAGAATTCTTCGCGCTTGCCCTTCTCTCCCACGTAGAAGTTCCCGACTGGGTCTCCATCTATGACTATGAGGCTTCCCAGAAACGAGGTCATTTTGGGGTGGTGGGGTGGTAGCCCACTGAAGCCGGGGTGCGCTTGAAGATCGGCCAGGTTTAACGGACCGCTGATGTCTTTCAGAAGGCCGGAGACGCCTTCGCTGGCGGGCGCCGATCCGATGCGCCCGCGGGTGCGGGCCGCCATGCCAGAAGTGATGAAATGCTCCGTCTCGCCGGAGGGACCGAACACGGCGAGAACACCGTAACGAGCCTGGGTCAACCGGCGAGCATTATCGAGGATACCTTGGAGTTCGACCGGCAGATCCAGCCCGGCGGTCCCGTTGGCGCTTGGGCCGCCTGCCGAGATAGACCTCTCTCGGGTATTCGGATTCTTGTCGTTGAGCCTTTGAATCCCGGTTTCTTTTTCGTCGTGTGTACCGCTCAAAATACCCATGGAACCGGTAAAAAAAACGAATCCCGTTCATAGATATTGTATCACCGGGACGCTCTCAGAATGGTGATTGGTACCAATAATCAAGCTCCCGACGGACGCCGTCGGGAGCTTGATAAACCTCAACCTGGAACGAACATGTACCTCAGTCCGGTCCTCGTGCGCGGACCAGCAGGACAGGACAACCGGAATGCCTTACGACGCTGTCGGCGACGCTCCCCAATACCCATCGGCCAATCCCCGACCTGCCATGAGTGGCAATAACCACCAGAGTTCCCGAGACGCCCCGGGCGATGTCAGAGATCGCTGCCGCGGGGTCTCCGTGAGTAACGTAAGAATCGACAGAAGGAATTCCCATTGTTTCCAGCGACCTCTTGATGTCGTCCACGTATATCTGGGCCACGATATCCTCGCTCCGCACGAACTCTTCATACGGAGGATAGTAATTGATGGGGACCCCTCCCACCGGGTGGAATACCGTGCTGCGGTGATACTCTCGCGCCGATGGGGTGACACGGACCAAGTCGACCCCGATCTTCAGCTTCTTTGCCAACAGGTCTGCGTGGGGCAGTACTTGTTCCGCCAGTTCTGAGCCGTCTAGAGGCAGCAGGATCCGGTCTATGGTCGGCTCCTCAAGAGCTGGGCCATCCACAGGACGGACCAGCAAGAGGGGGCCCTCGACGCCCCGCAACACCGCATCCGCCACGCTGCCCATAACCCATCGTGCGATCCCGGAGCGCCCACGGCTCGCCATGATGACGATCGTGTCCTCTTCGAACGCGGCTTCCTCCACGATTAGGTCCGCGGCTTCTCCGGTCCTGACCTTGGCCGATACCTTGAGCCCCTGGTTTCGGAGACGAGATGCCACGCCGTCCAGATAATCCACGGATTCCTTCTTCAGGTCTTCGGCTGACATACCCTGCAGTGAGGAACTGAAATCGAAATCATCGTGGCCGAGCGGATGGATGTTTTCAGGAACGCGGAGCAGCACAACCGGGCTGTCCAAGACATCTGCCAGCGCGACTGCATAGGGTAGGGCTTGTTCCGCAAGATCTGAACCGTCCAACGGCACTAAAATGCGTGAATACATCCTACGCTCCTTGGGGCCAGGATTCTCCCGGAGATCAGTAGAGGCGTGCTGACCGGTGGGTCAGTGCAGTAATGCAGGCGTTTCTCGGAATTCAAATTCGTCGCACGTATTTCCGGGGTAAGCCTCAGTGGACTCTGGGCGCTGGATCAGGCAGAACAGACCATCCGAATGCACGCAATTGCCGCAGGCTTTAAGCAGATGAGCACAGCGTAGGCAACGCTTATCATCGGAGAATCCTTCCCCCGGTACCCGGAGCCCACAATGATGGCATCGGTGGACAGGAATGCCACGCAGGCGGTCCGGCGTTGCCGCGGCCACCTTAGACCGGACCAATAAGACCGGCACAGGAGACATCCGCAGCACCTGGTCTGCGATGCTGCCGAAAGACCAATCAAGATGGCCGGAGCGTCCATGGGTGGACATCACTATCATGTCCGTGTCGCCGTCTCTCACCGCGTCGACGATCTCCAAGCCGGGTGTTCCTTTTCGAATCTCCGACGCCACTCCGGCGCCTCCGGCCGCCAATTTGGTTGCGATGGCGCTCAGGTAGGAACCGACTTCTTCATGGTGATGGCCGTTCACATGGGCCGGGCCTCGTCCCTCTGAGAAAATACCTGTTTCCCTGTCCGGTTCCACGTGCAAGAGCACGATGTCCGATCCCGGAATCTTCGCGAACCGTTCAACGGTAGTGAGGGACCGCTCGGCCAGTTCTGAGCCGTCCAGAGGAACAAGGACCCGTTGCAGCATCCTGCCCTTCAGAGCCACAGATTTGGTTGCAGGGACCATCAACACCGGGGCTTCGGCGCCACGCAGGACCTTTTCGGCAACGCTCCCCATCAGCCACCGGTCGATCCCCGACCGGCCATGAGTAGACATCACCACCAGGTCGGCGCCGTATGATTCGCTGAATCTGATGATTGCGGGTGCGGCATTGCCCGTGGTGGAGCGAATCGCCCTCCACCTTACCCTCGGCGCACTCAGGCCGGAGTCGCGGAAAGCCTCGATAGCTGACTTCATGGCCGGCACGGCCCGGTCAGCGAGATAGGTCTCCGCTCGTTGTGTACCTCTTACACCACCTGACTCCGACACACGGACCAGGGTTATTTCACCGGCTCCTAAGGCGCAAGCGGCCCATGCCGCAGGGTTCACAGCGCACTCAGCCAGCGGAGAACCGTCGAGTGTGACCAAAACCTTGTCGTACATGTTGTTTCTCCTGCGAAAGTCAGCGCTTAGAACCACCAATGATCATGGCTCTCAAGTGGAATCTCCAGCAGGACCAGGTTGTGGAGATTACCCCAGGTGTCCTTAACCCGGTTGGACAACGTGGCAACTCTGCGGAATCCGACGCTTTCCGCAGCCATCAATGCCGGTAGTTCGCGGTCTTCGACGAGCTCCATCGTCGCGGCATACAGCCCCAACTCATGGGCAACGTCCAGAAGCTCCCGCAGCAATCTGCCGCCCAGTCCCACCTCGCGGTACTCAGGGGAAACCACGATCCTGATCTCGGCGATGTGGGCCCTTGATGGCGCGGTTATCCGGTGGAGGGTCGCGTCGGCGACGATCTCACCGTCGGCGAGAGCTACGATCGGGAGAACCCTTTCCAGGCTGAGGTTCTCTATCCAATCCGCCACCGCCTCCGGTGAAGCCACATTCTCTTTGAGATAGAACCGGTCATCTTCAGGAACTCTCGTGAAGAATTCCAGGAGGAGATCTTTGTCGTCGTTCTCCAGTGGGCGGATCTCCACAACTGTGTCGTCTCTTAGTAGAACGGATTTCGGATACGCATCGGTGTTTGGGATGGCCTTCAACATTTCTTCACCTCCGCCGGGTCCGGCCAAAGCGCCAAGAGTTGGCAAAGCTTGGGCCGTGGTATCGGCGCTCGTGTTCTTATCAACTCAACGCAGGTCGTTGGGGCGTACCATGAACAGAGGGGCGATCCGCGCTTTAAGCAGGGCGCTCGCCACGCTGCCCATCAAAACTTTGGAAAAGCCGGTTCGGCCGTGGGTGGCGATCGCGATGAGATCGATCTCCTCAGTTTCGGCGTACTTCGTCAACGCGTCGACCACGGAGGGATCAAAGATCACCTCTATGTGGGCCTCGGAGTTGAAGTGCTCCGCCGAAACGTGGCGGAGATAATCCATCGCCTCGTCATGCCGGTGGTCAGCGGCTTGGTCTTTGGTCTCCACGACTTTCCCTTGGCCGAGGTCCCCGCGTGCATACAGACTCCCGGAAGGCGACCAGATACCCGACACCTCGGTGGTCGTCGGTGGTGCATTCATCCATGTTGTGCGAACGGCCTCCGGATCGAGGGCCTGGACCAGATGGACCTCCAGATTGGAAGTGATCAACGGTTTGATCGAGGTCAAAATGTCCTCTGAGAATTTAGAGCCATCCAACGGAATCAGGATTTTCATACCTCGGCCTCCACGAGCTCTTTCGATCTAGCAGGCCGGCTGCACTGTATCTTGAATACGGGCACCGGCGAATTGAACAGAAGCATGGGGCCTATTCCCCATTCTCCCTGGTCAGCGATGGCAAGCAAGTCGATCTTCTCTTCTTGCGCATAGGCGATGATTTCCGCAGCCGGAGTAGCTCCAAATATCACCCGTTTGGTCGGCACGCCAGAGAGATATCTGTGGGCCAACCGTGCCAAGTATTCATCCGCGGCGGAGTCCACCTCAACGGCATGGTCCAACACCGCGGTAGCACCACCATTGCCCGAATCTGAAGCGCCAACCCCCACGACATCCATCTTCAATCCAGCCATATTTCGGAAGTATTCGAATCTTTGGACTCTGCTGAGATGGATCTCTGGAGCCGGTTCAAATCTTCTAGTCATCCGGCCCACGGTCCTAACGATGTCGTGGGCTATTGTTGGGTCGTCAATGAAGACAAGTATCTTCATGTTGTCCGCTCCGGGCCATCTGCCGGCCATGTTCAGCCGGGTGGCGACGAATATCCCCGGGGCAAATCAACTTTGCCCCGAAAGCGCAACTACAAAGTAACGGCCAAGAATGAGGCGCACATGAAGACGAACGAGAGTCTTGTGATGATGCCGTGACGCCTCTTCCTGTATCTGTTGCAGGGCTGCCTGTCCTTCACAGAATCTCCATGGCCCACCAGGCCTGTTTCACACCCCCGGCATTCAACCTTTCTAGACTCAATCTGGACACCTTGCAGGAGGTGAGCCAATGTAAGATCTGGGCCGGATGGGGCGGCAATGCCAGTCATCCTACGCAATGTGTTGGAGCATGAAGCTCGAGACCGCTTGCCGCCGTCTAGCCAAAGTATCTTCCGCTTCCCGGGTCTGGCTGTTTCCGTGTTTAGCCTTGTGGTCCATGGGAAGCGCTGGGAATGCGGTCAGGAGGCCGGCATTGTTCAAAAAGATATTGGTCCCTTTCGACGGCTTCGGGCTGGCGGACGGGATCTTGCGGTTCATCCCACAATTGGCCAAGGGATTCGATTCCTCGGTCATATTGCTTTGGGTGATGACACCCAACGGTACCCGGTCGTCTTCCGCTCTGACCGTGGTTGAATTAGAAGAGGCTGCCCGGCAGCTTTCTTTGGAAGTGGGAGAAGCGATTCCGATGGTTACGGTGGGCTCACCGGCGGCAACTATCGTCAGAGTCGCATCCGAAGAAGGTTGCGATCTGATCGCCATGGCCACCCACGGCCGCGGGACCATAAGTCGCGGCCTACTGGGCAGCGTGTCCGATGATGTTGTTCGTAACTCTCCGATACCCACGATGGTTTTCGCCCCAGGCAAGGCTGACAAAGATTGGTCTGAAACAACGGAGATAGACCGCATAATCGTCCCGTTGGACGGGACCGACTACGCCGAAACCGCACTCCCTTATGCGGAGGAGATGGCACGCCGTTTGGACCTGGAAATCATCTTGATCAGGGTGAATTACCGTGAGGGTGTCTACAGCCTTGGAGTAGCCGGAGTGCCTGCGTTCCCGGAGGACCCAAATGTGCAGATCCGGGACGAAGGTTATCTGAAGAAAGTCACCGGCCAACTTCAAAGAAAAGGCCTGCAGGTCAGGTGGGAATGGCTGAAGGGGAGCCCGCCTCACCGCACCGCTGGATTCGCCAGAAAAACGCACGGCAGCATGATCGTGCTGGCCACAAAAGGCCACTCTGGAATAGAGCGGTTGATCGGAGGCAGTGTTTCAGAACTGGCGGTAGTGGAGTCCGGAGACCCGGTGCTCATCATCTCGCCGGTAGAAGAATGAGAGGGAGGGCCAACCTACAGTTGATGCCTGCGGCCGTGGGAGTCTATGAAACCTAAGATTGAACCTGGATTATTCCCTTCTGATCTGGTGAAGGGATTGATGGACCCTGCCGCATACCCGGGAGATGTGGAGGCAGTGGAACTGCTAGAGACCCACATCTCCTTTCTCTTTCTGACCGGCGGCCATGTCTACAAAGTTAAAAAGCCGGTCGATCTTGGCTTCCTGGATTTCACCACCCTCGCGAAGCGCAGAAAGTTCTGCGATGTCGAGGTTTCCCTGAATAACCGATTGGCGCCTGGTGTATATCAGGGAGTAGTGCCGATCTCCGTAGAGGGCGGACGCTACGTGGTCGAGGGAGGCGGACAACCCGTTGAATACGCAGTTAAGATGCGGCGTCTGCCGGCTGAACGGTCGCTGGAGTCGCTTCTTAGGACCGGAAAGGTCACCGAAAAAGATGTCAGGAGACTGGCCCAGAAGATAGCCACATTCCACTCGGGTGCCAGCACTAACTCTGAGATTACTCAACTAGGCGGCTTTGATGCCGTGCGACAGAACGTTCTGGAGAACTTCAGACAACTGAAAGCGTTCGTTGGAGCTTCTATCACCTCGGAGGATTTCGAGGAACTTGAGGACTACAGCCTCGCCTTTCTGGGGGCTAAAAGGGCTTCATTTGCCCGGCGAGCAACCACCGGCCGCATCAGGGACTGCCATGGAGACCTTCGCTCCCCTCATTTCTTCCTGGAGGATGGGCCTGAGGGCCCCAAGTCGCAGGTCAGCGTCATAGACCGGATCGAGTTCAATGAAAGGTTCCGCTATTCGGATGTGGCCAATGACATTGCTTTCTTGGCAATGGACCTCGACGTCTTGGGCCACCCTGAATTTTCGCGGCTATTCGTCCGGGAGTACGTCGAGGCCTCGGGTGACAATGGAGCAAAGGAATTCATAGACTTCTTCAAGATCTACCGGGCCATCGTTCGGGGCAAGGTTCTGTCCCTGCAATCAGATGCCGGCCGCCTTCCCAGTGTTCGCAGGGAGGACCTCTTGCGGGAAGCACGAGGGTACTTCGAGTTGGCTCGCTCTTACCTGCCCAGATTCCCTCAGCCGGGCCTGATTATGATCTGTGGTCTGACCGGCAGCGGAAAGTCTACGCTAGCCAATGAGCTGGCCCGACGATGGGGACTGGATTACATCAGTTCAGACGTTACCCGTAAGACCCTGGCGGGCGTCGGCTTAAATGAGCGCCAGAAAGGCCCCTATGAGGCCGGGATTTACTCCAAAGATTTCACGCGGGAGACTTACATATCGATGATGGACCAGGCGGAGAAGTCCCTGGCTGAGGGCCGGGCTGCCATACTGGATGCCACCTTCCGGCATGCCGGTGAACGGTCGATGGCAGCACGGTTGGCTGAGCGCTATAAGACCGTTCTTTGGATAGTGGAACTGGTCCTGAGAGAGCCAGTTGCCAAGACCCGCCTTGCCGGGCGGTGGATGCTGGAGGACTCAGTCTCTGACGGCGAGTGGGTAGTTTACCAACACCAGAAATCAGACTGGGACCCGATCACAGACCGGGCCCCAAACAGGTACATCAAGATCGATAATAGCGGACCGTCTTCGACTTCCCAGCAGAGATTGGTCCGGTGGCTCTACTCAGGGCTGATCAACGGAATACCGGACAACCAGTGAGCATCAGCACCGAGTTGGCGCCGACTGGTCATGGGCGTCTTTGCGGGAGCGATCCTAGACCGGGACCGGCGCCTCGGACGTTACCAAGACCTCAAAAACCGGCGGGTTATTGAGGTGCTTCTTGACCGTGCACAGTTCTGCAGCCCTCTTGATCGCACCGGTGTAACGTTCAGGAAATTCCGGTGGAAGTTGAATCTCGATCTCGATCTTGCCAACCAGCCCGGTTTCGGAAGATTTCTCCGGCCGAACTATCAATCTGGTATCGCCGACGGGGATATTCCGGGTTTCGAAGAATTTTAGGACGTACAAGCCGGCGCAGGTGCCGATCGAGGCCAGGAAAAGATCGAACGGCTCTGGCGCGGACCCGTCGCCTCCCGATTGGACGGACTGGTCTGTTTCGATGGTGAAGCCACGGTAAAGCGCGCTCACCTTCTTGCCGCCTGGGAATACGATCTGCATACTCATTTTCAGTTGGTTCTCCCGCGAAGTGTTTTGTGATCTACACCGGACCCGGTTCAGGTAGCGTGGCGATCACGGAACCAGTTGAAGATGTTCTTTGAGTCGCGGCGGTGGGACGTAACCCACAGGGCGATCTTCTTCGCAAGTTCTGAGGCAGCCCAGACCCCGATGATCGCCAGCAGCGCCAGGACCAACCCTCTCAAGAATGGCTCCACGAATACCCCTGCTTCCGGGAACGGCCAGAACAAGTGGGTCATATCCGAACCTCCCAATAGAAATCGCGACCTTCCACATCCAACCATATTTGAAGGCGGTGAAGACGTCGTGACAAGGGCCATCCATGGTGTCGGTATTTCATGAAGAGGAGTGTTGAAGCCATCCGGCCGGGAATTGATAAGAGAGGATTCTATCGGGAGTCTACGGCCCGTGGGTTCGAGGTCCGGCAGCAGGACTCAGAATTCGATCCGACCGTTTTCTCGAGAGACAGTTGGTATTCCAGCCTTGCGGCCTCCCGCCTCCAAGGCTAGAATGAGACCGCGAATCAAGTCCTCATCAGGGCTCAGATCGTTTGATAAATCGGGGGCACAAACATCCGAACCAGTTGAATGCGAAACCATGGCAGCCGTCCCGATTTCGCTTCATTCAGCTTAGCGCACGTGCTCTCAACAGTCAGATTTAATGGGTGGTTAGCTCAGTTGGTTAGAGCACCTGCTTTACACGCA
>CAYXDE010000054.1:0-23090 GCA_964463525.1 uncultured Dehalococcoidia bacterium
CCATGTCGCCGCCGCCCATGTCGCCGCCGCCCATGTCGCCGCCGCCCATGTCGCCCTGTTGCGCCGACACAGTGTGTACTGATATCGTGCCAAAACCTAGAGGCAGAGAAGTAGCCGACAATACGACTACGATCAATGCCACGGTCAATACCCGAAACATCAAACTGTTTTGATATATAGTTGTAAACACGATTCTAATCCTGCATCCTTTTTAGTGGTGTTAGCGATAGTTGACTTCAGGACAACGGCGGATTCTAGGAATGCCTGCTAACCGCAATCAAAGTTACTTATCAGTCTGTTAAATCTCAGTTGAACCACTGGGGCATCAGGCCCAGTAACCATAAGCGTGAATGAAGTGTCTTGATCTGGGCAATGCCATGCTCCAATCAATCCGCCTCCAACCACTTCACCGGAGCCATCTACCGACTTAAATCCTATTACTGACCCCGACTCTATTCCAACGGTGATTGAAGATTCGCTTACCGTATCGAATATTAAATCGGGTTGATTACCCTGCAACATATCGTAAGTCCCAGAAATCAATCCATTTAGGGTTACACCGTCCGTTGGCACCCAGCTCAAAATAGCGTTAACTCCACTATATTCAAGCTGCACTATTCCTTGCGAATCCGTATTCGTTGGTAGGCCGTTAATGTATGCCCCACGGTCGAGATCCATAACAAAGCCAAATTCATCTAATTTCTGTGGGGGTTCAGGCGTTGCCGTCGGAACCGCCGTCGGTGTCGCTGTTGGGGATGGCGCTGGAGCAGCAGTCGGAACAACAGTTGGAACGACAGCAGTCGCCATAGGTGCAACGGGCGTAGCCGTCGCTTCAATGACTTTTGGTGCGGCAGTAGGCGCAGGTGGGGGAGAAACATCATTCTCGCCCCCACATCCTGTCAACGCCAACAGAGCTACGACGGCCAGGAGAGTTACCATAACTCTCATATTCTTAGATAAACTCATAATCCAAGTTAAATCTCCATGGTCAATGTTTTTAGATTTACATTAATCATTGATTATATAACATTAATCACAGCAAATTGCAGAGGAGCTCAAAGGCACCAACTGAGGTGGTCCCGGATTTTCGGACAACTGGCTAAGTGAGAGACCTACTCCTAAAATAGCCGCAGTTACCGATAGACCGAGGGTGAGACCCCGGTTAGCAGGCACGCCCCCTCTCACTCAGCCCAAGACCCTGCATGGCGTATGACGCCGCCATCTTCCTCACCTTCGGCGTCAGAAGTTTTTTGCCAGCAGTTCCTTGAGCGCCCAATGATCCAACGCCTGCTGTGCCACGATCTGCTTCAGGCGCCGGTTCTCATCTTCGAGGGACCTTAGCCTCTTCAGCTCGCTCACCGTCAGTCCAGCGTACTTGGCCTTCCATTTGTAAAAAGTGGCTTCGCTTATGCCGTGCTTACGACACAACTCCCCCGTCTTGGCCCTGCATCAGTTTCATTCAGCACCGCTATGATCTGTTCTTCCGTGTACCTTTTCCGAGCCATCAGTCCTCCTTCGATTTCCCATTCTAGCGGAGGACTCTACTTGCTGGTGCTACTTTTTTCGGAGGTAAGGTTAAACCCAGCCAAACTCAAGGCCGCGCTGCCCGTGGGTCGGATTAGTGCATCGGAGAGAAGCTAGCTGGTATCAGGAGTTTGTTTTGCATCCGCTGAGGCCCCTTTGAAGCTCGTTCAGAAGCAGGGATCAGTTTGGTGGTTGGCCAATTAGGGGATTTGTTGCTCTCCGCGCGTATCTCCTCTCGGTGCTTAAAGTCCTTATAAGGCCAGATATGCATCCAACGATTCAAACCTCCGAATTCGGTGTACATACCGGCAGCCAGAGGGGAATATTTCTCTCTTTCAGGTAGGGCTTCTCCCCATCGTTCGATTAATTCGGGAATGACCCCTGGTTGATAAGTATAGATACGCATCTCATAGATGTTACCTAAACTTTGGTTACCGCCCATAGGTTTCATGAATGGAGCTGGATGCCAGATCTCTGAATCCATGTTGAGGATGGCACCAGGTGTGATTTTGGGTGGCCAATTCGGGTCTTTACTCGCTTCTTTACGGATATGCTCTCGTTCTTCTAGATCTTCATAACTCCAGACATGAATGATCTGGTTGAGCGGTCCAAATTCTGTATGCCAGAACGCTGCGAGAGGAGAAAGTTTTTCTCGATGGGGCAAGGCTTCTGCAAAAGCTTCTTCTGCTTGGGGTATTGCGCCAGGTCTTAAATCGTATGTACGAACTTCGTAGATCAAGGGGCTAACCTCCAATAATCGTAGAATTAGTTGACTGGTTACGGTGGGCAGTTCACTTTCGGCGATTATATGCGATTTGACCCGTCACCGGCGGCCCCGGACAAACTCACCGTCATGAATCGGGATTCGACAACCAAACACCCTTCCGATAGTATTCATCGATCTCATGACAAATTTGGAGGACATCATGCTTTTTCACGTTACAGCCAACCACGATCATCTGACATGCCCAGCTAGGGATGGGGGGAGAGATTCAGCTGAAGCGGTAGAGGCACTGAAATGGATTGAAGGAAATGACGACGTGAAGGTGTTGGGGGTATACATATCGGGACCGCTTCATAGGGTATTTACTCTCTTAGAGGCAGACGATTTTGATGCCGTGACTACCTTGATGCGTAACCAGTTGCTAATCGGGAAAGCCGAAGTTTTACCGGTGAGTGACGCCATCGCTCGAAGAAAAGATGCCGGAAATTGGGGAACCTAGGAAAGCCCGTCACCGGAGGCCTTAGACAAACTTAAAGGGCCAGCGGGTGGGATGCCAGTGGCCCTTTTCTATTTGCGTGCGTTATTCCATTTTGGTGGAAATCTGCTAACCTGTCGAAGAGTCACTCGACCAGCTTATCTAGCAGCAACCAAAGGAGAGGAAATGTCGTTATATATTGTAGTTCACAGCCTAAAAATCGATGCAGGCCAGTTTTCAGCGGCAATGGAGTCGGATGACTTAGCAAAATTGGCAAAGGCTATGTTTGATGGACAAACTCCGGCCAAATGCCTAAAAAGTTGGAACCCACTCCCCCACGGCAACACTGATACATTCATATGTCTCTGGGAAGCCGATAATCCAGATGATATATCGGCTACTCTTGGTGCAGAAATGCTGACTATGCTTACATGCGACCCAATGCAAGTGGACGAAATAGACTGGGCTAAGGTGGCAGCAACTGTTTAACTGTCCCCTAGAGACAGGCTTATGCTTAATGCGCGACAAGAGAAAGGCCTCCGTTTTTCGGAGGCCTTTCCGCTAGAGGACCCTGCTTGATGGGGAACAACTGTTCACCACCCGGCCGTCCCGCCACCGGAGGCCCCGGACAACCTTAAAATGCTGTGGTTTTGTTAGGTGCTAGGTAGAAGGGAGATTTGGGGAGTTTGTACCCAATTTATTTCTGTAGTGTAGGCACGGTTTTCGCCTTTAGCCTCGAAATGGTGTCTGGTGTGAACTGCTGTGTACGCCTGTGAACAAAAACGGCTGACTCTTAATCAGTGGTTTCAGGATTCCATCCACCAGGATGGTTCGCGGAAAATAGCATAAGAAAAAGTTCGTGACCATTTGATCCAAAACAAAACCCCCGACCATTATAGTTTCGGGTTTTCTTATCGAAGGAAATTAGGTGATTTCGTGCCTAAATTTTGTCTGGCGGGAGTGCGAGGAAGTCGAGCTCACCTACCCCGCTCGTCACGAGGCATAACGGATTTGAAGTACGTTGTTATGCCTAGCGTGAAATAGTGTCACGTGTTGTAACGTGCATAATTTGAGGCTGAACCAGGCCCTAACTTAGTGCCACGTGTTGCTAGGTGGTTTAACGTCCGTGCACATTTTAGAGTGCCTGTCGGACGATTCTACACCTTGAAATTTTGCCATCTTTCTTTGTGTAAAGAGCCATCACTACGCCATCTCCCAAAGTGCTGTTAGCACTGTGGTGGGTGACGGCTACGTCATCGTTCTCATACAACACTTCCAGATTATCCATAGCCGTCTGGAAACCACCTCCGGCAGTCCAATCTAACGTCTCTTGTTTGCCCCAATCGCGTGTCTCGGAAACGAATCGGAAATCGTCGGTCAATACCTCTGCGAGTCCGCTAGAATCTTTATTGGCAAAGCCTTCATTCCATGCCTTGAAAACTTCAGACACTGAAACCATTTGGCTACCTCTGATTAACAATATGGCGGTAGTCTACACGGTTAACTAAATGTGTAAAATATCGCTACACACTTATGACTCTCGACCACGCCCTGATACTAATCTTCATCGTCTTGGGCCTGGCCGTACTCCCCTTGAAGTTCGGCCTTTGGCGGCATCTATCTGGAAGGCGTTCCAAAATGTGTAATCGTGATAAATAGAGATCGGGGGATGGGAGACACGTCACCTACGGGTGACTCCCCATGATTCTCAAAACCGCTGTGGTTGTTGCTGGAGACATAGCCGTTTTCTTGGCGTTCGTAATCCTAGGTAAGGCAGAGCATGAAACCACCTTTGGGCAAGCATTACTTCGTACCGCACTGCCATTCGGGTTTGTGTGGGTCGTTGGTTCTCCGTGGTTAGGCGCGTACAAAGCATCCACGCTCTACAATCTGAGTATGTTGGCATGGAAAATACCGTTAATCTGGCTTTTGTGCGGCTTAGTCGGGCTTGTTGGTAGAGCCTTACTAACCGACGCCTCTTTGATACTGTCTTTTGCTGTTGTCTCAATGGGGGTTCAAGGTGTGTTGTTAATCAGTTGGCGTGGTGTATTCATGTTGGCTGCCACCAAACTCGTTAGGGAGCCGCTCCATTAATCATCAAACCCCGAAATCCCAGCAATCACCGTCCACAGTTACAGAGTGTTGCCGAAGAAGAAGTCGATGGCCCATTACAAGGGCTTGTCTAGTGAAACCGCCAACGCATCTGCCACCACGTTTCCACTGTCCAATACCCATGAATCGACAGGGCGCACCTTCTGGGTGCGCCCTGTCGATTTCAACCTTGGTTACTTCCCATTGTTGAACCATTACTTGTTGGCCAGGTAATCGCTTGGCTTCCAGCCGTTCTTGTGGACCATCTCCAACTCTGCATCGCTCAGCTTGCGCACCGCATATGGCCTTCCGCAGAACTACTACCAGCTTCACACAGTCTCCCCCGTCTCCACCACAAACAACCATCTAGGCTACTTCGGACATCTGGTCGAGCCAAGTGCTGATTGAGAGTACGCCAATACCTGATGCTAATATGAATGCAGGTGGCGTTTGCTCAACCCAGGATGAGCGGCCTACTATGTCCGTCTATCCAGCGAGAGCTGGAATCTAGTAATTGATGTCTGCGCTTTCTAGCCCAGATGGACTACAGTCCGCTCATGGTGAGCCTGTCGAACCACCGGTTGCAGCACACCGTGCTTTCGTTGGCCAAGATATTGGCTGGCGGGGATCCTTCGACAGGCTCAGGATGAGCGGGGAAAGACGGCCACAACCAAAACAAAACCGCCCCGTCTGGCAATCAAACCAGGCGGGGCGGTTCCGTATTCTTGCCTGTGCGGTGTGCTAGCTGTTGCCGTTCTCCCAGCCGGCCTCTAGGATCTTGCCGGGGGTGATGGGCAAGCTGCGCATGCGGTTGCCCGTGGCGGCGCTGACGGCATTGCCGACGGCGGCCATGGGCGGGCAGATCGCGGCCTCGCCGACTCCGCGCACCCCATACGGGTGACCGGGGTTGGCAACCTCGACGATCACGGTGTCGATCATCGGCAGGTCCAGCGTCGTAGGCATCCGGTAGTCTAGGAACGTGGGGTTCATCATCTTGCCCGAATCATCGAAGAAATACTCTTCGTTGAGGGCCCAGCCGATGCCCTGGACCGCGCCACCCTGCATCTGTCCTTCGACATAGCTGGGATGCACGGCTTTTCCGGCGTCCTGCACCGCGGTGAAGCGGGTGACGTCGGTCTTGCCGGTGTCGGGGTCCACAAGCACATCAGCGAGATGCACCGCATAACCGTTGCCTTCGCCGGTGGGGTCGACGTTGGAGCGGCCCGAGATCGCGCCGCCGGTTGTAGCCAGTTGACGTGCCAGGTCCTTGAAAGTGAGCTTCAACTCTTCGTCGGACTTATGCTGCACGATGCCGGCCACATACTCTACGTCGTCTTGATTGGTGTCCCAGATCTTGGCGGCCCGCTCTACCATCTGCGCCTTCACGTCCTCGGCCGCGTTGATGGCCGCCAGGCCGGTGGCGAAGGAAGTCCGGCTGCCGCCGGTGATGAAGGTGTAGCCGATGGAGTCGGTGTCCACGACTGTGGGTTTCACATCTTCATACGCGATGCCCAAGGTCTCTGCGGTCTGCTGGGCGATGGACGCCCTGGTCCCGCCGATGTCCACCGAACCCATGATCAGGCTGACGACGCCATCGTAATTGACGGTCATCGAAACGCTGGACTGGAAGCCACGGTTGGGCCAGTAGCCGCAGGCCACGCCCCGGCCCTCGCCCTTGCCAAGCTTGGCCTTGTAATGGTCGTGGTCACGGGCGGCCTCAAGGCACTCCACCAGGCCGATCTTCCGGGCGACCAAGCCCTCTATGCGGCGGGTCCCTTCCTTGGCGGCATTGAGCAGGCGGAAGTCTATCGGGTCCATCTTCAACTCGCCGCAGATCTCATCGATGAGCGACTCTACCGCAAAGGCTGCCTGAGGCGACCCTGGGGCCCGGTAAGCGGCGGTCTTGGGTTTGTTATCAACAACGTCATAGCCATCTACCTTGCCGTTCTCCACGTCATAGCAGGCGAAGGCGCAGACGATGGCCTGCATGACGGGGGAGCCGGGATAAGCCCCGGCGTCCATGGCCATCTCGGTCTCAACGGCAGTCATCTTTCCGCTGTTCTTGACGCCGATCTTGACCCGCATCCAGGAAGCGGGGGCCGGGCCAGACGCCTCAAAGACCTCTGTCCTGGTCATCAACGCTTTGACGGGCGCGCCAGCCTTCTTGGAAAGCAACGCGCAGACGGCGTCCAGGTAGGCGGTGATCTTGCCGCCGAACCCGCCGCCGATCTCCATCGGAGTCACCTTGATCTGTGAGATCGGCAAACGGAGGATGTTGGCCACCGTGCCCCTGACCTGGAAACTTCCCTGGGTGCTGGTCCACAGGTTCAGTTGGCCGTCTGCGTTCCAGAACGCGGTGGTGTTGTGGGGCTCTATGTAGCCCTGATGAACGGTGGAGGTGGTGTATTCCTTCTCCATCACCAGGTCCGCGTCGGCAAACCCCTTGGCGAGGTCGCCCGTCTCGTAGCTCATGTGGGTGGCGATGTTGCTGGGTTTGTCAGCAGTCTCGCCCATGTCGTTGGTCCGGAGGTCTTCGTGGATCAACGGCGCGCCGTCCTGCATGGCGGCACGGACGTCTACAACGGCCTCAAGCACTTCGTAGTCCACTTGAATCAGGGCCATTGCCGACTCGGCGACGTGAGCGTTGACAGCAGCGACGGCGGCAACCGGATGCCCCTTGAACAGGACCTTGTCGCTGGCCAGCATGTGGTCGGAGGCGAACTTGAGCGCTGTGTACTCGCCGCCCAATTCCTCTTTCGACAGCGACGCAAATGGCAGGTCTTTGGCAGTGACCACTGCGCGCACGCCGGGGAAGGCTTCAGCCTTGCTGGTGTCTATGGACTTGATCCGGGCGTGGGGATGGGGACTGCGCAGCACCCTGGCCCGGAGCGTTCCGGTCAGGTTGGTGTCGTCGCCGTACCGTGCCCGGCCGGTAACCTTGTCAACGCCATCGGGGCGCACCGGGCGCTTGCCGACAACGCTATATTCGACTTCCGAAAGAACTTGGTTCGAGGTGGTCATTTCCTATATACCCCCTAAATTAAAACCGGAGCCCCAAGTGTTAGTTGAAGAGCTCCGGTTGAATGCCATTGGTGAACGCCGGTTATTTGGCCTTGCTTACCTGCAATACGGCCCGGACGATCTTGTCATAGCCGGTGCAGCGGCAGAGGTTGCCGGCCAGCCAGTGACGGATGCGGCCTTCATCGGCGTCGGGTTCCTGGTCCAGCAGGCCCTTGGAGGCCAACAGGAAGCCAGGGGTGCAGATGCCGCACTGAAGAGCAGCATTTTCCAGGAAGGACTGTTGCAGCGGGTGCAGGCCCTCCGGAGAGGCCATGCCCTCGATGGTCGTGATGTCTTTGCCTTCGGCTTCGACACCTAGGACCAGGCAAGAGTTGACGATCCTGCCGTCCATCAAGACCGTGCAGGCGCCACAGTTGCCGTCGTTGCAGCCTTCCTTGGTTCCGGTCATGCCTATGACGTCGCGCAGGCATTCCAGAAGGCTTTGGCGAGGCTCGCACAAAAAGTTGATGACCTCACCATTCAAAGTGGTCTGTACTTGGGTAACTCCGGGCATCGTTAACCTCCCCTGGCTCGTTCGACGGCGTTGTTAAGGGTGCGGCGGGTCAATACGCCGATCAGGTGTGTCCGTTGGCGTACGGTGCCGCGCATGTCGGAGATGGGCTTGGCTGCTGCCTGGGCCAACTCCGAAGCTTGTTGGATCGATTCTTCAGAAACGGCCTTTCCCGCCAGGCTGTCGCCTGCTTCCTTGGCGAAGACCGGGGTCGGCGCCACGGATGCCAGGGCGATGCGGACTGAGACGAAATTCTGTCCTGAGCTGTCCAGCACTACACTGCTGCCAACACCGGCAACGGCGATGTCCATCTCATTCCTGGGAATGAAACGCTGGTAGTTGGCGCCGGAATTTGCCACGGGCGCCGGGATGGAGATGGAAACCAGGAGTTCTCCGTTCTGAAGGGCGTTCTGACCAGGAGCGGTGCAGAAATCTTCAACCGGAATTTCCCGGGTCCCGTTGGGACCTGCAACGTTGCAGATGCCGCCCAACACGATCACCGCGGGTATGGAGTCCCCGCTGGGCGCTGCGTTACAGATGTTTCCGCCGATGCTGGCCCGGCCCTGGATCTGGATCCCGCCAATCAGAGAGGCGGAGTCCATCAACCCGGGGTAAGCCGCGGCCAATGTTTTGTCTTGGTAGATCTTGTAACAAGGAACTGCCGCTCCCAGCGTGAGCCCCTTAGAGGCGTCATACGAGACAGCATTCAACTCGGGTATGCCCTTGATGTCCACAACAAGGGGTGCGGTCCGGCGTCCGGCCCGCATCTGCACCAGCATATCCGTGCCGCCGGCCATGATCCGGACATTGTCTCCATTGGAAGCCAGTGTCTTAACGGCTTCGTCGATGCTACTAGGTGATACAAATTCAAACGGTTCCAATAGGGCACCTCCTGCGCGGGGAATTATAGCATCGCTGGACTCACGGTCAAGCTGTAATCTATAATTTGTCCGCCCGCCTACGGCGGCACGTCTGCGGCGCACACCAGATCATCGATATGACGCCGCCTGTTTCTGATGGGTTCCATGAGGGAACAAGGTTGTGAGGGTTCTCTCTCAACCTTGTTCCAAGGCCGGACATCACACTCGAGTCGGTAAACATCAAATTTCGGAGGATAAGTAATGGCAGCAACGCAAACGCCCTATAAGATCAAGGGAACCTTTTTGGAGACCTGCAACTGCGACGCTGGTTGCAACTGCAACTTCGGCGGATTCCCTGACCATGGAGGCTGCGAAGCTCTCATCGGTATCCGCGTGGCGAGGGCGGGATCGGCGACGTAGACCTAGCAGGAGTAAAGGTCGTACTGGCCGTTAAATGGCCCAAAGCGATCCACGAAGGCGACGGCGCCGCTGCCGTGTTCATCGACGATTCGGCCAGTGAAGCCCAGGTCGGCGGTATCGCGACCATCCTGACCGGACAAGCCGGCGGGATGCCTTGGGAAATCCTGGCAACCACCCTTAGCTCGCTGGACGGCCCCCACCTCAAGGCCATAGAGATGGACGTGAACGGCCGCAACAGCGGATTCAAGATCGACGGTGTCTGCGAGGCCCGATTGACCCCGTTGATCAACCCGGTCACCGGCGAAGAGAACGACGTTAATATCGTCTTCCCCGGCGGCGGACTGATCTGGGACGTTGGCCACACGTGCACCACTTCCGTGATGAACGTCAGCCAAGGAGACATCAAGTTCGACTACACGGGCCAGAGCGCATTCTTCGCTCCCGTCGAGTGGACGAACCAGTAATCCCCCCGGCCCCGCAACAAGTTAGTTAAGCGTAAAATAGGGCCGTGGCATTCTGCGGCCCTATTACTTTGAAACCGATGCAAGTAACCGACCACATAGAATCTATCGTCAAGAGAGACCGTTACATAGTCATGGCTGGAGTGGTGGCGGTGGCCGCCATCGCCTGGGGGTACACGGTCTATGTCGCTCAGACCAGCGCCGACATGGGAGCTTCCATGGGCATGGGAATGGCCATGGGCAACGTCCGTTCCTGGAGCGGCGTGGATTTCTCCCTGATGTTCGTGATGTGGGCCGTGATGATGGTGGCCATGATGGTCCCCAGCGCCGCGCCCATGCTCCTGCTCTTCGCCAACGTCAACCGCAAGAGACGTCAGGAGTCGCGGCCCTTCGTTCCCACCGGCGTGTTCCTGTCCGGGTACTTGGTTGTATGGACCGGGTTCGCCTTGGCGGCAACGCTGGGCAACTGGGGTCTGCACCAAGCATCGCTGCTAAGTTCCATGATGGGCAGCAGTTCCAGCGGTTACCTGGGCGGCGGACTGCTTCTGGTGGCCGGGGTGTTCCAATGGAGCCAGCTGAAATACGCCTGCCTGACCCACTGCCGCAGCCCGCTCAGTTTCTTGATGTCCGATTGGAAGGACGGGACCAGAGGGGCCTTCAAGATGGGCCTGGTCCACGGCAAGTACTGCCTGGGATGCTGCTGGATACTGATGGCCCTGCTGTTCGTGCTGGGAGTGATGAACCTGGTCTGGGTCGCGGCGCTGGCTGCGTTCGTCCTGGCCGAAAAAGTCATCCCCGCCGGGGAGAAAGTCTCAAAGGTGACGGGCGTGCTGCTGGTTGGCTGGGGAGCGTGGGCCGTCTTGGCCGCGGCCTTTTAGCAGTACACTAAGCCGCTTCTACCTGTAGTTTCACCTCGCCGACCGTATCCGCCAGACTTCCCCTGGCCAACTCCGTCCGGTTAAGTCCTCCCACTCCATCCAACGATAATTCCGAGCCCTCTTCCACCGACTCCTTTATCGCCTCCAGCGCTTGCCGCCAAGGCACTCCGTCACCATCATCCTCTGTCCGCCCTTCCGCCAACGCGCCCGCCGGCAGACTGGTTGTGTGGAAAACGCCTTTGCCGATCAACACCAGTGATGGCGCACGAAGGTCTGAAAGTCCCAAACCGGGTATCAGCGCGGCGCAGGTTGATGAGGTCCCGTGTTGGCCAAAGATCACCAAGTCATGGAAGCCCGCTCCCAATTCTTCGAAAGCAGACCTGTAGATGCGGAATATATCGTGGGCCCTTTGGTCTTCCCCAGAAGCCAAGAACAACGCACAAACGGGGAACGAGTCTTCCGATGCGGAGACCAGCCCTTCATGCCATCTGGTCAGTTTTCCAAGGTCGTGACTGTCAGGAGTTTCTTCGGCGTCACTCATCCCTGAGACCCCCCTTGGTGGCTTTTCAGCATGGCGTAGATGACATCGTTGACCGGCGTGGCCACCCCGGCTTCGAGTCCTGCCCGGACAACCGCCCCGTTGAGCGCATCTAGCTCCAATGGACGGCCCGCCATGAGATCGGTGTGCATCGAGGCCTGAAGGTCAGCCAGGTTCTCGTCTATGTGGCGTTCGGTGTTGGCGACAATGTCCTTTGGCAGGTAGATTCCGCTGGCCCTGCCCACGGTCTCGATCTCAGTCAGGCAAGCCACCACAACTTTGCGCCAATGGGGCTGGGGCATCAGTTCGGCCAGGGTAGCCCTGGCCATGGAAGTAACCCCGGCCATCGTAGCGATGAACAGAAACTTTTCCCACTGTCCTGCCTTGATGTCCGGCAGGACTTCAGCCGGAACCCCGGAACCCAGGAACGCGTCGCGAATAGACCGGCAGCGCGGCGATTCCTGTCCGTCACTTTCTCCCAAGATGACCCGTACGTGGCTTCCCGACTGGCTGACCTTCCCCGGTCCGATCATTCCCGCTTCGATGAACACCGCTCCGGGCAGGACTGTTTCCGCGCCCAGAGCCTCAGATGCCTTCAGATAACTGTCAACTCCGTTCTGGAGGCATAGAACGGTCGTATCCGGCCCTACCATGGGCCGCATCAGATCGATCGCGGCATCGCTCTGATAGGTCTTAACACAGAGTAGTACCAGGTCGACCGGCCCGATCTCCGAGGGGTCGTCGGTGGCCTGGCATTGGACGGTGAATTCCTCTTCGTCGCGGACGATTTGGATCCCGCCCGACCTGATAGCTTCCAGATGTGCGCCCCGGGCAACGAGGCTTACATCATGCCCGCCCCTGGCCAGCATCCCACCGAAATAACCGCCGGTGCTTCCGGCTCCCATGACCGCGATGCGCATACTTCGATCGATCTCCTAGGTTCAGTTGCACAGCCAACGTTACTTGATGGTCCCTCACGGGCGCAACACTATTATTCGTTCTTGACGCCTGTGGGATTTGTCCCTATTCTTTGGATGGCATTGCCCCGGAGCCTTTTACGTACCTGATCACAGGAGTGGGAGATGACCCAGCAACAGTCTTCACCGCCGATTCCGGCCCCGCAGCCCCAACCGGAATCCGATTTCTATTGGGAGAAATGCAAAGAGGAAGAATTGTGGCTTCGCCATTGCAAGACCTGCGATTCCTCTTATTTCTACCCCAGAGATATCTGTCCAGAGTGCTTCTCCAGAGACACCGACTGGATAAAGAGCAGCGGCAAGGGCATCATCCACACCTTCTCCATCGTCCACCGCGGGCCCACTCCCCCCTTCCGCGACAAAGCCCCTTATGTGCCGGTGATCGTGGAGTTGGAAGAAGGCCCACGGATGCCCAGCAACCTGGTGGTAGCCGATCCGGACCCGGCCAATATCAAGATCGGCATGGCCGTTGAGGTTGTATTCGAAGCGCTGGACGACAATATCACCCTCCCCAAATTCCGCCTGGCTGCCTAAGTGATCATCAGTCTAATCAGCAGACCCGGGGAGTAAACATGGCCGCCACAGGAGAACTCAAGGGGAAGGTAGCCATCGTGACCGGGGGAAGCAGAGGCATCGGACGGGCAATGTCGCTGGCCTTTGCGGCCGCTGGGGCTCAGGTGGTTGTCGCATCCCGGACCGAGCATGAAGTCCCTTCCGACTCGCCGTTCTACCAGTACGGTTCCGGAAACATCAACGACACCGCCAGACAGATCGCCGATGCAGGGGGCGAAGCCCTGGCCGTCCCTTGTGATGTCACAAAGTCGGAAGATCTGGCGCACCTGGCCGACCGGACCATAAAGCACTTTGGCCGTATCGACATCGTTGTCTCCAACGCTGGAGTTGACTGCGAATCGCCGGTCGTCGACCTGGAAGAAGAACTGCTGGACCGCTGTCTCACCGTGAATATCCGTGGCCCGATCCTCCTCTGCAAATACGTCCTGCCACACATGATCCAACAGAAGGGCGGCGGGTCCATCTTCTGCATAACTTCGGGCGCATCCATGGGCTACCGGGAAGGCCGGGTAGGCTATTCCATGAGCAAGGCAGCCCTCGACCGGGCCTACCTCAGCATTGCCGAAGAGGTGCGGGAGCACGATATCGCGGTCAACGTGCTTAGCCCCGGCAGGGTCGATACCTGGATGAACCGCCGCGGCGATTGGCCGGGCACCGCCCATATCCCCATGGAACAACCCGACTCCATAAACGAGGCTGCCGTCTGGCTGGCGGCACAAAAAGCGTCCACCTTCTCCGGACACCGGGTGGAGCGGGCTGAATTTGGCACGAATTGGGGCCCTGGAATATCCGTGCCGGCCCCGTGATTCTAAATCGATAAAGATCAGCGTTAGAAACAAAGGAGCAACATGACTCAATCACGCAGCATCATGAACGAGATTTCCCCCAAACTGGGCGAGATGACAGTAGACGTCCTATTCGGTGACATCTGGGAACGCCCGGAGCTCTCCAAGCGGGACCGCAGCCTGATCACGGTGGCCAACCTTGTGGCACTGTACCGGACCGGTCAACTCAAAGGTCACATCGGCCGGGCACTGGACAATGGCGTTACCAAGGCCGAGATCAGCGAAGTGATCCTGCACACGACCTTCTACGCCGGCTGGCCCGTGGGCGCCAACGCCGTTCAGGTGGCGAAAGAGGTATTTGACGAGCGCGGCATCTAAACCGCTCGACTCAGGCTGCCGATAGTATTCCGACAATATCAGGTGTTTGTGAGGGAGAATCATGCCTAGGATGACCGGGGCCAAGTATCTGGCCGACACCCTGAAAGCCTACGGAGTTTCCCACGTTTTCCTCGTGCCTGCGGTACTCCGCAAGAGCCTCGCCGAGATGGATGTGGTGGGCATCAAACGCGTGGTCACCCATGGGGAGAAAGCGGCCGCCTACATGGCCGACGGCTACGCCCGTGCTTCGGGCAAGGTGGGGGTCTGCATGGCCCAGTCCGTGGGGGCGGTCAACCTGGCCGCCGGACTCCAGGACGCCTACTTGGGCCTTTCCCCCGTGCTGGCCCTAACCGGGCACAAGTCCAACCTGCAACAGAACCGCAACGCATACCAGGAGATCGAACACTCCAAGCCTTTCGCGTCAACCACCAAGTTCAGCGCGGTGGTCGATTCGGTGAACGAACTTCCAGGTCTGTTGCGGCAGGCCTTCCGCGAAGCCACCACGGGCGCCCCGGCGCCGGTACACCTGGACTTTGAGGGCATCAGCGGCAACGTCGTGGAAGACGGGGAAGCCGATCTGGAGATCCTGCTCGAAGAGTCCTTCACCCAGCGGCCCGCCTTCCGGCCTGAACCGGAACCGGAGCGGGTCCGGGAAGCGGCCCAGGTGCTGGCCAACGCCCAGCGCCCGGTGATAGTGGCCGGCGGCGGCGTGACGTCCTCTGGAGCACAGCGGGAGCTGGTGGAACTGGCCGAACTGCTGAACATCCCGGTGGCAACCTCCCTCAACGCCAAGGGCGCGATTCCTGACAACCATCCCCTGGCCGTGGGTGTCGTCGGTTCCTACTCCCGCTGGTGCGCCAACCGGGTTGTCCATGAAGCCGACCTGGTCTTGTACATCGGCAGCCACACCGGCAGTCAGGTGACCAACGAATGGCAGGTGCCGGCCATCGGCACGCCGGTGATCCAGATCGATATCGATCCCTCGGAGTTGGGAAGGACCTACTCCGCCCAGGTGGCTTTGCAGGGCGATGCCAAAGCCAGCACGCGCCGGTTGATCGAAGCCTCAGAGCCGGTTGGAGACCGTTCGTCTTGGGTCTCCCGGGCCCAGGAATTGGTCAAGGAATGGCGGGACGAGGTAGCTCCGCTGGCCAACTCGGACGCCGTGCCCATCATCCCCCAGCGCCTCTGCACCGAGCTAACCAAGTGGATGCCTTCTGACGGGATGCTGGTCGCCGACACCGGCCACGCCGGAATCTGGACCGGTTCCATGGTTGACCTGAACGAACCCACCCAGGGATATATCCGCTGTGCCGGTTCTCTGGGTTGGGGGCTGTCAGCGGCCATGGGCGCCAAGTGCGCTCTGCCCGACCGCCCCGTTGTCTGCTTCAGCGGCGACGGCGGTTTCTGGTATCACATAGCTGAGCTGGAAACAGCGGTCCGGAACAACATTCCGGTGGTGACCGTGGTCAACAACAACCACGCTCTGGCCCAGGACAAGCGCGGCGACGAACGGGCGTACGCAAACATCGAAGGTGGTTCGCCCGGAGACCTATGGCAGTTCACCGACGTTGACCTGTCAAAGGTCGCCGAGTCCATGGGAGCCTTCGGGATCCGCGTTGAGAAGCCGTCGGAGATTCAGGGAGCCATCGAGCAGGCCATCGCCTCGGGCCGGCCCGCAGTGGTGGACGTGGTCACCGACCAGTTCAACAGCGAAGCGCCGGTACCGTGGTCGCCGTAGCGGCTGTCAGCTAACAGCCATCAGCATTCAGCAGTCAGTAAGAAAAAGGCCCGCCGGTATCACCGGCGGGCCTTTTCATATGTTGGCCATCAGTTCCGGGAATTATTGGGTGCCTGGCATCTGGAGGAGAATATCCCCTCTCCCCGGCCTGGGGGAGGGTTAGGGTGGGGGCGACGCTTGCCAGCAGTTCAACTGGTGTCACTGGATTCCGGCTTTCGCCGGAATGACAGGGGGAGTAGGGCTTTTAGACTTTTTCGATCTTGCTCAAAAACTCTTGGGCGGCTTCGTAGTTGCGGGCGCCGCCCCGCTTGATGGGTGGCATGAGGTAGATGTTGTGGAAGCGGTTCTCCTGGAATCTCTGATAGAGCTCCAGCGCGATGTCTATCCCGGAACGTCCGCCGTCCAGTTCCGCTCGCACTGACTCCGGCACGGAACTGAATAGCACGCCGTCTTTTTCCAGTATCTGCAGGCCGAAGTAGATGGGCAGCGTTCCGGCTTTGCCCGCGTGATAGGCGTAAGACTCGCGGTAGCGGGCTACGTGGTCAACGTTGAAGACCGGTTGGGTGATCAGAAACTCGGCGCCGGCCTGCACCTTCCGCACCGCCAGTTGTGCCTCTTCTTCGATCCCTCGTCCCAGGTCGATGGCCGCCCCGACGCAGAAGTCGGTGGGTGTTCGTAGTTGGCCGCCCTTGAAGTCCACGCCCTGGTTCAATTGGGCGATGGCCGAGATGAGTCCGGTGGGCTGATAGTCATTCACCGAAGCCACTCTGGCCCGGTCCTGTTCACCGAATGGGTCTCCTTGTACCACGACCACATTCTGCAAACCCAAGGTCTGCGCCCCCAGTAGTTGTGACTGGACCGCCAGCTTGTTCATGTCCCTGGTGGCCAGTGTGAACACGGTATCCTTGCCAGACTGCTGAATGGCTGCGGCGAGCATGGGGGAGTTGGTCCGGACGGCCCGGCCGGGGTTGTATGCAACAGAGATAAAATCGGCGTCGATCTGGGCCTGCGCGACAACACCAGGGTCGCCGGAACGGGGCGGTGAAAAGTCACAGATGATGGACGTATGGCCGGTGGCCTCGAAGGAACCCTCGGTGATCTTCACGATGGACCGGCTAATCCGGCAGCTTGGCCAGATACTCTTTGAACAGGTCGATGGACTTTCGCTCGGAGAGGCCGACGAAATACCTGTAGCCGATGATGTAGTCCACAATGTCCCGGGCCATCATCAAGAGGTGGTCTTTGGGCTCGGACAGGTGAAAAAGGCTGTCGACCCCGTCTTCCAGACCCACATATAGGGTGTCTTCCACCAGCAGGGTCTCTTGTTCGTCCATCTCTTTGCGGGCCATCCACCGGGCGAATACGAAGGGCAGACTGGTCATGGCGTGCCACTCTTCGCCCAGGTCGTACCGGTGTTGGTAGCCTCTGGCGCCTCTGCGGCGGCGGAGGGCATCGTCGCCGGAGATCACGAAGGCGTCGTGCTCATCGGGCATGGCCACGAACGAATTGGTGTTGCCTTGGTGCTTCTCGGCCAGCAACACCCGGAACAGCTCCTGGGTGGTGGAGTCGGCAGTGGCGGCGGCGATGGTGCCACCGGACAGTTCCTCAAGGGGTTTCTTGGAATAGAGCAGGTTGCTGCCTGCCCGGTTCGATGCCGCCAGGCAGAAACCGGCCACCGGATCGCAGACGTCCTCCAGGGCAAAACTGTCCACCAGACTCACGGGTCCGGCGTTTACTACTCCGTCGCGCAGCGCCTGGGGCATGTCTTTAAGACTGACGTCTTGGAGGACGATTCCCCGGCGTTCCATATCGATGTAAAAGGGTTCGAAATTCAGGTCGATGACCCGGCCAACAATGATCGCCATCTATCTGCACCATATCTAGGTTGGGAGTTTCCGGTTGATGCCGTGGGTACGGAGAACAGCCTGGGTCCGTGCCTACAGGCAGCGCGGTTAATTCTAGGCGCATTGAAAAACACCGTCAAGATAATCGACGGCGGCCACGTCCCGGGAAAGGGAGCCTGCCATAAGTCCATTTCATCGACAACTACGTAGCACTAACGTACACTTGATTGAAGAGGGAAAATTGCGCCTATTCCTATTAGTCATAAGCTTGGCCGTGTTCACCGGGTTGGCGTTTTCAGCATCAGCGGTTGCCCACGCCGATGAAGGGAACATCAACGTGGTCGAGGCCAAGGCAGAAAGCCAATTCCCCGACGGGATAAGGTTCTCCGTGGTCGCCAACAGCGTCGACGAGATCGACGATATCCGCGTCTTCTTCAGCAAGGTGGACCAGCAGGGCCGCAGCGCTTACCGTTCCGTTGATTTCGAGCCCGGCGACAGTGTGAGCGGAGAGTCTGTGCTCCCCAGCGGCAGCGGCGGCGACTACTATCCACCCGGGACCAAGATCGAATACTCCTTTGAGGTGCGCGACAAGGCTGGCGCAGTGGTGCGCACCGAGTCCAAGGAGTTCGTCTATCAGGACAACCGGTTCGATTGGGAAACGGTCGTCGAAGGCCTGATCACCGTCTATTACTACGGCGAATATGTCGAAGAGCGCGCCATGGTGGTCCTTGAGGCAGCTAAAGAAAACCTGCAAAAGATGCTGCCTGTGCTTGGTATCGCACCCACAGAGCCCCTGCGCATCGTCTCTTACAACAACTACCGGCACATGTCTTCGGCGCTGCCCTTCCGTTCACAAGCGGTCAGCGAGGGCCTCCAGACTCAGGGCATGGCGTTCAGCGACGAACGGGTGCTGCTGGTCCACGGGTTCGACCCGACGGTCACCGGCACTGTTTCTCACGAGTTCACCCACTTGCTGGTTGGCGAAGCGGCCGGCCCGGCCCTCAGCCAGGTGCCGGCGTGGCTCAATGAAGGTCTGGCGGAGTACGGCAACATCGACCCGACCGACGACTATGATGCCGCCCTCCGGTATGGGATCTTCACCCGCCGTATCAAACCCCTTTGGTACCTCAGTTCCTTCGGCGGCACGCCCGAAGACATCATCATCGCCTACGGCCAGGGCCGCTCCGTGGTCCAGTTCATGATCGACAGATGGGGTGAAGAACGCATGGCGGCGTTGTTCCCGGTATTGCAGCGTACTTTGGACATCGACCAGGCCTTGCTCGAGGTCTACGGCATGGACCAGTTTGGTTTGGACTCGGCCTGGCGGGAAGAGTTGGGCTTGGAGAAGCTTCCGTCTCCGGAAGAGCTGGAGAACCAGATAAAAGAAGAAACCGCAGCCTCGGCTACCCAGTCCGAAGGCACCGAAACTGAAGATACTTCCGAAGACGTGGCCGCGGCAGAGGCCACAGCGATGCCGGAGTCTACTGCAGAACCTGAGGCCCATCCCGCCGGAGCTACCGGGGATGAAGACACAGATTCAGCGGGCGATTCCAGCTCTGCCGGCTGCAGCGCACCTGCGTCGGAAGACGCTCCCGTTGGCGCCGGGATCCTGTTGCTGCTGGGCGCCCCTCTCGGCCTGATGGCTTTCCCCCACCTGCGCCGCCGCTGGCCTTTCCGCTAAACGTCCCCGGTTCACCCCTCAGTTCCTCAGCACCATTCTAACTGAGCCCCGTCGAAGGGCGCGCATAAGCCATGCTTTTACCTGATATTACCGCCCGAGAACGGTGGTTCGACCGGCTCACCATGAGCGGATTGATTGGCATTCGAACCTATCTTTGGTTTGTGCCTCAACTGTATCGCCAGTGGGAGTCAGCGGGCGCGGGGGTTGAAGGCGTCGGCCACTGCATCACCCAGCAGGTTGAAGGTGAAGAGCAGCAGCGATAGCGTGAGCACGGGGAAGAGCAGCAGATGCGGGTCGGAGCGCAGGACCGAGATGCTGCCGTTCTCAAAGATCATGAGACCCAGGCTGGGCGTTGGCGGCTGGATCCCGATCCCCAAGAAGCTGATCAACACTTCTGAGCCCGCCACCGCCGCCAGACCGGCTGAGACGGTGACGATCACTGGACTCATGACGTTGGGCAGCAGATGCCGCACCAATATCCGTGGCGTGGTAGCCCCGATGGAGCGCGCTGCCTCAACGTATTGGTTCTCCCGGGCTTGAAGGACCTGGCCACGGACCAGTCTCGCCATGCCGAACCAAGAGAATATCGCCAGGGCCAGCGACAACACCAAGTAGTCCACCACACCGAGGCTTACGATATCGAATCCGACCACGTCTTCCACTTCTCTGATCCATCTGGTGATGGGCGGTTTGAGAGTGGACACGATTATCAACACAAGGAAGATTTCCGGAAAGGCAGAGGACACCTCCCCCACCCTCATGATCAAGGTGTCTATGAATCTTCCGAAGTAACCGGCCACCAGCCCCAGCGTGATCCCCAGCGCTAGGCTCCCGGTCACCAGAGTGACCACGGTGATGATAACGGTGGTCCTGAGTCCGTAGATGATCCTAGTCAGGTTGTCCCGGCCCAACCGGTCGGTGCCGAATGGGTGACTGAAGCTAGGACTCTGCTTGGTGATCGATAGGTCCTGGTCGTTGTAACCGTAGGGAGTAACCAGGGGCGCCAGGATGCCCGACCCGTACATGATTGCGATGATGACCAGGCAGGTGACGCCGATCTTCTTGCGGAGCAGCCTGCGGATAGATATGGCCCAATAGCTGGGGCTGGCCTGGCCTTGTGAGGCAAGGGCCGGTTGCGCCTGCTCATGCAGCATAGGCGCCTCCCAGTCTGATCCTTGGGTCCAGCCATGGGTAGACCAGGTCAACGATCAGGTTGGCCAGCACGAACATAGACGTCCCGATGATTATCACCGCGTTGATGATGGGGAAGTCCCTGGCGAAGATCGACTCTATAAACAGGTTGCCGATGCCGGGTATGCCGAAGAAACGTTCGACGATGAACGATGTGAACGCCAGCCCGGCCAGGGAGAAGCCCAGCATGGTGATCACCGGAATCATGGCGTTCCGCAGCACGTGGCGGCGTTGGACGGTGAACTCAGAAAGACCTTTAGCGCGGGCCGTACGCACATAGTCCTGACCGATCACTTCCAGCGTGCTGGCCCGGGTCAACCGGGTGATTATGGCAACGCCCGGTACGCCCATCACGATGGCCGGCAGGATGACGCGGGTGTCGAACAACCCTCCCCAACCGTGGGTCGGCAATATATCCAGCTTTAGGGCAAAGACGAGCAACACTACGGGCGCCGTCAGGAAAACGGGTATGGACTGGCCCAATAGGGTGAACGCAACGGTGCCAGTGTCCCAGAATGTGCCCTGCCTCAGGGCCGCGAATAGGCCCAGAGGGACACCGACGGAAACCGAGAGAAACAACGCCGCCAGGTTGAGCTGAGCGGAGACCCACATCTTCTTTTTCAGCAGTTCACTCACCGTGCGGCCACGGTACTTGAAGCTTTCGCCGAAATCGCCCTGGACGACGTTCTTAACGTAGCGGCCATACTGGACGAAGACGTTGTCGTTGAGTCCCCGTTGTTCTCTGATTCGCTCGACGACTTCGGGGTCGGCGTATTGGCCCATCAGGACTTCAACGGGGTCGCCCGGCCCGAACCGCCCCAGTGCGAACGTGATGAACGAAACGATCAACAAGATCACTGGCAGCCAGGCCAACCGGCGGATCACATATGCGCCCAAACTACTGTCCGGCCCCTACTCTTCCGTCAGATAAACGTGTCTGAGCTTGGGGATTATCAGCGGGGTCTGCAGATAGTCGTGCACGTTGGGCTTCACCAGCAGATAACGCTCGCCGCTATACCACAGGGGTATCCAGGGCGCGTCGTCTAGGATCGCCTGTTCCGCTTCGTTGTAGATGCTGAAGCGCAGGGTCTCGTCCGTCTCGGTCCTGGCCCTTTCCAAGAGGGCGTCGACGGCGGGGTTGTTGTAATTCGTGTGGTTGTTGCTGCTGTCGCTGTAGAACAGGATATCCAGGAAGTTCTCGGGGTCTGGGTAGTCGGCGATCCAGCCGATATCGAACATCTGGAAGCGGCGTTTGTTCAGGTCCTTCAAGAACGTGGCAAACTCCGTCTGTTGGAACTCGGTTTTGATACCCAGGTTCTTCTCCCACATCGCCAGGACAACTTCCATGTCCAGGCTTACGTTGGCTCCGAAACTACCGGGAGTTGTGATGGTGATGGGCGGCAGGTTGTCCAGATCGTCGCCGTATTTGGACTCCCGCAGCAACTGCATCGCCTTCTCAGGGTCGAATTCGTAACCGGTCACCGTCTCATTGAATCCAGGGAAACCCGGAGGCAGGATGCCTTTAGCGGGAACAACTTGATCGCCCAGAACGATCGTCGCGATCTCTCGCTTGTCGATGGCCAGGTTCAACGCCTGACGGACTTTGATGTCGTCTAGGGGTGGTTCATCAACGTTCAGGCCGATGTATTGGACGCTGAATGAAGGCGCGGCGGTCACCAGTTCTGAATTCAAGTTGTGGCTCGGGTCGTTCAGGCGGTCTATATCTGCCAGGCCAACGCCGGCGATGTCGATCTCATCGTTCTCGTACATGAGCATCGACGTTCCACCGCTCAGGATCATCTCCACCTCGGCCAGGTTTGCCGCGCCAAGATGGTAGCCGTCATGGCGGCTCAGGACCAGCGTCTCGCCAACCTTGTACTCGGTCATCTGGAAGGGGCCGGTGCCGTTGGGTTTGCGGAACCAAGTCTTGGGATTTTCTTCAACGTTTACCTGGTCCAAGACGAAGGCCGTTGGGTAGGTGAGTTTGGCCAGAAAGAACGATTTGGACTGGTCGATGGTGATCTCGATAGTCTGTTCGTTGATCACACGAACGCCCGATATATCCAGAGAGTCTCCGTTCAGCTTTTCGTCAACGCCAACGATGTCACCCAGATATTGGTCGACGTTTGGCGATTCAGTAAGTGGGTTCGTGGCCCGTTCCAGAGACCAGCGCACATCCTCGGCAGTGACCGGTTTTCCGTCATGGAAGGTGGCGCCGGGACGTATTCTGAACGTGTAAACGGTGCCGTCGGGTGATATGTCCCAGCTCTCGGCCAGGTCTGGCGCCACATTCAGGTCTTTGTCGATGGTCACCAGGCCACCGAACACTTCGACGATCACCTGGGCAGATGTGGCGTCCGTTGTCAGATGCGGATCAAGGG
>CAYXDE010000055.1:0-22253 GCA_964463525.1 uncultured Dehalococcoidia bacterium
GGCCTGTTCAGCATTGGATAAGATGTTCAAGATGACCTGGGTCATCAATTGCTGATCAAGGTTTATCTCGGGATTTTCCAAGACCACGCTTGTGGAAACAGAGATATTATCTATCCGGAATCCATGCCCTTTGAGTCGCACGCAAGTTTCCAGGAACTCCTTAGCATTGACAGTTGTGATCTCTGGAGATGAGTGTCTTGCGAATTGAAGTAGATTGCGTACAATATTTGCCGCCCGCTGGCTCTGTTCCAAAACCACCTTCACATCTTCATCGAGGGATTCTGGGAGGTCCCGGTCTAACATCGATTCAGAGTACAGATTGATTATGGCCAAGGGATTGTTGATCTCATGCGCAACGCCGGACGCCAGTTCTCCAACGGAGGCCAGGCGGCTCTGTTCGAGTATCCTTTCCTGTTGTAACTTTTGTTCGGTGATCTCATTCATGACCAAGAGAATCTCATCTTCGTAATCAGACTCTCCGACCGCGTGCAATGAAACGGCTGATACTAGGAACCACCGGTAGGTCCCATTAAGCCCCGGGTACACGGTTTCCCTTTGGCTTTCACTTCCTGAGGTCAACAGGGACTCGCGGATGCATTCTTCAAATCCTGGGAAATCGACAAACTGAGAGAGCGGTTTCCCTTCAACGTTGGCAATCTCCAACCCGAACGTTTCTTTGAACGCCTGGTTGAACAATGCCACTTTCAAGTCAGACCCCGCCAAAACGGCAAGTGCTGATGGGTTACTTTCGAGAATCCGGTTGGCTGAGTCGCTAAGGCGCTGGATATCAGTCGCTCGTCTTTCGGTCTCTTCGTACAACCGGGCGTTTTCAAATGCGGGCGTAATCTGGCTGGCGAGTCGTTCCAAGATGGACTGCTCTCGTGTACCGAAGGCGCCCGGATGAGTACTCATGAACGAGATTGCGCCGATGACCTCGTCGTTGGAAACCAAGGGGGCTAACATGTGCGAACGAAGGCCGGCCTTTACCAGATGCGAATGGGCGACAGATCTTGACTGGAGTTTCAGATCTTCTGCGATACCCCACACCTCCGTCGCCAGAGCAATACCGAACGACGAGCCCTCGAGAGGAATCTCCGTTCCGATTCGGAGGTCAGGAACGTCAACTCCCCAAGTGTTCCTTATGGTGTAGCTCTTTTTCCGGCGGTCCACCTCGATCAAAGTCGCGCGGTCAAAGTCGACCAATTTCTTGGTCTCAAGCGCGAACCGCTCGTAGATATTGTCTATATCTAGAGTAGACGACATGATCTTGGCTATCTCGTCAACAACGGCCGCTTCTTGGGTACTCGAATGGAGTTCCTCAGTGATCAGACTGTTCTCCAACAAGGTTCCCAATCCTTCTCCGATAGCAGAAAGCAACCGCACGCGGGAAGGTATGAAGTGGTTTACCTCTTTAGAGACCACCGTAACCAAGGCCGCCGGCCTGCCTTCGACTGCGATCGGTAGGAATATGATCGATCTCTCATTCCTCTCTACAAACAACGGCATCGCATCGGGATGGTCTTTGTACTCGTCTATCACAAGCAAGTGACCCTGCTTGAAGGTCTCGAACGCGATGGAGCCTTTTCCAAGGCTATGCGGGCGCACATCTCGTGCGTCTTCAGAAGCGAAGGCAGAGGCGGTCAGCAGCAGATTCTGGCCTTGGGTGTCGGGCACTCTAAGGTGGGCCGAGGAGGCGGCGGCGATCTGAACGATCTGGTCTAGAAGCTGAGAGACTTTGGCTTCGTAGGGTAGTTGTTTTCCCAAGATTTCAGCCAGGTTGAGTAAACACTCGACTTGCTCTGTGCGTGATATGGCCTCCTGGTAAAGGCGAGAGTTCTCAATGGCTGGAGCGATCTGCCGCGCCAAACGCTCCAATATTAGCTGCTCTCGCAGGCCGAAGGAGCCGGATTTCTTGCTGGCAAGGGACATCGACCCGATCCACCGGCCGTTATAGGACATGGGTGTCAGGATCGATGACAGGAGACCTCTTGAACGGAAAAACTCATCAGTAGTCAACCCGGGCAACTCGTTGAGATCATGATCTAAGACTGTTTGGCCGGATTGGATCGCCCGCTCCGTCCGGGACCCTTTTACCTCCCAACTCACCAGATTGTCCTCCTCCAGCAAGCCTTGCGACACGAAATGCCTGGCGATGAATCGCGTCTCGTCGAGATCGAGTATGTTGATGGTGGCGTGGTCAAACTCAACCAACTCCTTCAACGCGGCGGCAAATTGCTCAAACGCGTGGTTGATGTTCAGGCTAGAGGTGATGATGCTAGCTGCCTGGTCGACCAAGTCCATCTCGGCCAGGTTAGATTTAGGTCGCTTGCCCAACTGGGTTCCGGTCGTTCTCAGAAAGTCCTCCACGTCTACGCGTACGGAGTCATCGGCAACGTAGGCCAACGTAAAATGACCGTCTGGGGTGTCTATAGAACTCAGTCCAACTGCGACAGGAAACTCCCGGCCATCCTTCCTTCGACCCCTTAATTGCAGCCCTTCACCCATCGGTCGAGAGAGGGTAGCATTCATGTGTGGACCGCGACGGGAAGCGTGTGCGTCCCTCAACGATTCAGGCACGAGAACCTCGATTGAGAGCCCTACCAAGTCTCCGCGGCCGTACCCGAAAAGTTCTTCTAGGCTGCGGTTAGCTTTGGCGATGACACCATCACCGTCAACAACGACGATGGGCACGGTGGCCTCCGTTAGAAGCTCTTCAGTGAGTTCCTCTTCTAATTGGATATTGGACTTTCCAATCGCCATCCCCACCAGCGCTGCGATCGCGACCAAGACCCGGACCGCGTCCTCTGTGAAGAGGCCAACTGACCTAGACCCGAATCCAAACGTCCCAAAGACCTCCCCGTTTACAAGAATTGGAATACTCAATGCCGAATTTACACCTTCGACATACCCTTTGGGCGAGGGATAGTTGGAGGCGTAATCGTTCACCTTGACTGGGGATCTAGTCTTCAGCGAGCTGGACGAGAGGTAGACATTCGATGGCAATCGGTCTTTTATCGATTCGGGGGAGACCAGGTGGTTATATGAGGCGACCAGCTCTAATGTAGCGTCTTGTGGGTTGAATCTCCGTAGCGTGACCAGTTCTGAGCCGGTGAATCGGGCAAGCTCAGTCAGTGCACGGTCCCATTTTTCCGAGATAGGCAGGGGACCAGCGAGTATCTCAGTTATCTCTACCAGCGCTTCGATTTCATTGGGTAGGCGTCCGGGAACCAACATAGAAAGCTCATGCCGATGGAGCATCAGGTAAGACGAAACCACGGATCTGACAACTATCTAATATTGATCTAGGAGAATATAGTCCCATTTGGGCCACATCGATGACCCAATTGGGCCATTCTTGACCACCGTAGTTGATCATTGGATTCACTATCCAGATGTCCAGTTGACGAGAGAGGCGGTGGGTTTCAAGCCCTCGCCTATGTGGTAGGGGTCAGGGGATAGTCGTCCAGAGTGAATCAAAAAGCCCGCCTAAACGGCGGGCTTTTCGTTGGTCTGGTGGCTACCGGGTCTTAGCAGTTGCCCAGTATGTGGCCCATGCGGGCTTTCTTGGTCTTCATGTAGGTGCGGTTCTCGTCTGTGACCTCTACCTCTACGGGGATCCGGTCGACGATCTCCAGGTCGAACCCTGAGAGCCCAACCACCTTCTTGGGGTTGTTGGTCAGCAGGTTCAACTTGCGCACGCCCAGGTCTTCCAGTATCTGCGCTCCCACGCCGTAATGACGCAGGTCAGGCTCAAAGCCAAGGGTCTCGTTGGCTTCCACGGTATCCAGGCCCTGGTCCTGCAAGGAGTAGGCCTTGATCTTGTTGTGGAGTCCTATGCCCCGGCCCTCTTGGCGCATGTAGAGGAAGATTCCGCTGCCCTCTTCCGCCAGCTGCTTCAGAGCCAGGTCGATCTGGTCTCCGCAGTCGCAGCGCATGCTGCCGAACACGTCTCCGGTGAGGCACTCGCTGTGGATACGCACCAGGACCGGCTCGTCCGGGCTCCACTCACCGATGGTCAACGCGATGTGCTCGCCGGTGTCCACGTGGCTCTTGTAAGCGATGGCCTGGAACTTGCCGTAGCGGGTTGGGAGGCGGGCCTCGGCCACGCGCTCGATCAGACGCTCGGTCCGGCGGCGTTGGGCGATTATCTGCGCGATGCTGAGGATCTTGAGGTTGTGTTCCTCGGCAAATACTTCCAACTCAGGGAGGCGGGACATGGAGCCGTCTTCGGCCATGATCTCGCAGACGATGCCGGCGGGGTACATGCCAACCATCTCGCAGAGGTCAACCGCGGCCTCGGTATGCCCAGCCCTGGCCAGCACGCCACCGGGATGGTAGCGCAGGGGGAAGATGTGGCCGGGACGGGTGAATTCTTCGGGTTTGGCAGCCGGATCCAGCATGGCTAGGATGGTCGCCGCCCGGTCTCCAGCCGAGATGCCGGTGGTTGTGTCGACGTTGTAGTCAATCGACACGGTGAAGGCTGTCTGGTTCTTTTCGGTGCCGTTGGCAGTGACCATCAGGGGCATCTGGAGCTCGTCCAAGCGCTCGCCGATGATGGGCATGCAGAGCAGTCCGCGCGCATGGGTGACCACGAAGTTAACGGCCTCGGGCGTCACCATCTCGGCGGGCATCACCAAGTCCCCTTCGTTCTCACGATTCTCGTCGTCCACCACGATGAGGAACCGCCCCGCTTTTAGCTCTTCGAGCCCTTCTTCGAGACTGCACAGAGGCATAATTTTGTCCTTAAGACTATCGGTCTCCGGAGCCGGATCAGCGGTCCAGAAGACTTTCTACATACTTGGCTAGGATATCGGCCTCCAGGTTCACCCGGTCCCCAACCGATAATGAAGCCAAATTAGTATTCTTTAACGTGTATGGTATCACAGCCAGGGTGAACGATGAGGCACCTCTTTTTACCACGGTCAAACTGATACCGTCAACAGCGACGAATCCCTTCTCAACGATGTACCTGTTAAGACGTTTTGGGACTCTAACGCGGAAGATAATCGAGTCACCGTCCGTCTTGGTAGACATAATGCGTCCGGTTCCGTCCACGTGTCCCTGCACTATGTGGCCGCCCATCCGGTCGCTGGCCAGAAGAGCCCTTTCCAGGTTCACGGGGCTGCCCTCCGAAAGCTGTCCCAAGGAGGTGCGCCTCATGGTCTCGGGCGATAGGTCTACTGAGAACTCGCTCTTGGTAAAGCTGACGGCGGTGAGACAGGTCCCGTTTACGGCGATGCTGTCGCCCAGCTTCACATCCTCAAGCACCTTGGAAGCCCGAACGGTCATGGCGTTGTCGCTGATCGCGGCGACGATACCCACTTCTTCTACGATTCCGGTAAACACTTTGTCTTTTCAGCTCTCGCGCTTATTCGTCATCTGGTTCTTCTTCCATGTCGAAGAACTCGGGCACGGATGATTTCTTCCGTGGGTATCCTATTATGAGCCAATCCGGCCCAATCTGCTCGGTGCGGGTCCCGGTGAGGTTCCAGGAGTCGGCCATCACGGCTACGCCCGAGCCTTCAACCGGGGACAGCGATGTTTCGCCGCCCACGATCTGAGGGGCGACGAAGGCATACACTTTGTCCACCAGACCGGCGTCGAAGAATGCCCCGTGCACCGACCCCCCACCCTCCACCAGCAGGTTCACAACACCCCTGGAACCCAGGTGTTCCATCAGGGCTCTTAGGTCCACCCGCCGGTCTTCTCCCGATGGCAGGACAACCACTTCGGCCCCCGCCTGCTCCAGGGCCAGCACGCGCGCGTCGGGCGCGGCTTCGGTGGTGGCGATGAGTGTGGAACCCGGCTGGCCGAGCATCACCGACCTGACCGGTGTGTGGCAGACGCTGTCCAGCACCACACGCAACGGCTGGCGTTCCAAGGGTGTTCCGTCATCGCCGCGGGCGGTCAGGTATGGGTCGTCGGTCAGCGCGGTGTTCACGCCCACCAAGATGGCGTCACAGATCCGGCGCATGGTTTGAACGTACCCGCGGGCCTCGGGTCCCGTGACCCATTTCGAGTCGCCGGTGTGGGTGGCGATCTTGCCGTCCAGGGTCATGGCATATTTGACGGTGACGAAGGGTGTGGCCGACTCGATATGTTTGGCGAAAGCCTCGTACAGCTCCTTGGCGCCCTCCGCGTCTTCTTCCACCACCCGGATGCCGGCCGCCTCCAATTCACTACGGCCATTGCCGGAAACGCTGGGGTTGGGGTCTATGACCGCGAAACGGACCTCGGCTATGCCGGCCGCGATGATGGCCTGAGTGCAAGGAGGGGTCCGGCCCCAGGTGCAGCAGGGTTCCAGGGTTGTATAGAGGGTGGCGCCGCGGACCTGATCAGAAGCCTGTTTCAGGGCCACGATCTCGGCGTGGTCTTGGCCGGGAGGCTGGGTGGCGCCTACTCCGATCTCCACACCGTCTTTCACCAACACCGCGCCCACCGCGGGGTTGGGACTGGTGGACCCAATGACTTCATAGGCCAACTCAACGGCCCGCTGCATGTGGCTCATGGGCCCGGTTAAGACGCCTGCTGGGAGTCCGGCCTTACGAAGTCCTGGCTGAACCGGCTGGCAGTGGGGACAGTCTGCCCCTGGTACTTGCTGCCCAGAGATTCTGAGCCGTAGAGCCTGTCGGCGGGGGTGGTGAGCCGCAGGTAGGATATCTGCCCGATCTTCATGCCTTTGTAGAGGGTTATGGGGAGGCGGGCCAGGTTGCTCAACTCAAGGGTGAGGTGTCCCTTCCAGCCGGGGTCGACGAACCCCGCGGTGGAGTGGATAACCAGGCCGATGCGGCCCAAACTGCTCTTGCCCTCAAGACGGGCCACCAGGTCATCGGGCAGTTCGATGTTTTCAAGGGTGCTGCCCAGGACGAACTCACCGGGGTGAAGGATGAAAGGGTTTTCTTCCTGAATCTCGACCATCTGAGTTAGGTCTTCCAGGCCTTCTTTGACGTCGATATAGGGACGGCGGGAGTTGGCGAAGACCAGGATTCGTCCATCAAGATGGAGGTCGACGCTGGCCGGCTGGATGTCATCTGGGTCCAGAGGCGATATGACGATGCGCCCCTTGGCCAACTCTTCTTTGATGGTCCGGTCGCTTAAGACCATATCACTCCCACGAAAACACTTCTCGGATAGCCTCTGCGTAAGGGCTTCAGACAGCAGGATTCTAACAACCCTGTTATAGCCCCGCAAGTGAGAATGGGCTCATCTGGTGGTTGAGTCGGTGGACATGAAACAGGGCGGAGCCATCAACGACTCCGCCCTGTCTACTAGGCCGTCATTCCACCGGAGGTCTAATCGGCGATCGCGAACACTCCCTGGACGTTCACATTAACGTCCAGTTCTCCAGCGAGGATGCTGGTGGACTGGTCTCCGCCCATGGCGAAGGCCGCCGACTCGATCCTGGCGAAGGACTGGGGGATGCCGCCACCGGACTCACTCAGGAAGACAAGCTTGCCCAGTTCAACGCCTGCCAGAGTCGCCATGGCGTTGGCTTTGGTCAACAGGTCGGCGATGGCCTCTTCACGGGCCTCGATCTGAAGGGGCTTGGTGTCTTCGATGGTGAAGCTGACCCGGTTGATCCGCACCAGGTTGCCGGCGGCCTCGGTTGCGCCGTCGATGATGCTTCCCATGCTGTCCAGGTTGCGCACCTTGACCGTGAGGGTGTTGGTCACCTCGTAGCCGATGAGCACGCGCTCGAACTCAGTGCGGCATTCGGTGCCCTTCTCTTCTTGGACCACGATCATCTCGACCACTTCGGGGGAACCGGGTGCTGGCATGCCCAAAGCTCCTCCTCCCGTGGCCGGCTCTTCACTGGGACCGTCCGTGCAACGCCGGATCTCTTGGGTGTTGTACCGGGGGCTGATGCTGAACTGGCTGGTCTGCATGTCCCGGTCTTGGATGTTGTTGGCCTTAAGAACGGCGATGGTTGCATCGATCGCCCCGGCCGCCATGCCGCGGGCCTCGGACGCCGTGTCCGCCAGGGCTTCTACACCGAGGCTGATCACACCCAAGTCAGGGTCTCCCGTGGCCTTGCCGGTGCCGTTGACCCAGATGCCGGTGCTGTTTCCTGAACCGGCTTGCAGCAACTGGGCTGCCGCTGCTGAACCACCTGCTGAGGACAACAGTTCCGCGATGCTGGCGGGAGACCCGTTGTCAGTGCTGTCCGAGCTGCAGGCCACTGCCAGCAGCAGGGCCAGAGCAGCGCCTAATAGGACCACCATCTTCTTACTTCGTATTACTGTTTCGACCATGATGTTCATCTCTCCTAGAATTTCGCCTGCCGGTGTTGCTTGCATGGGTTAAGACGGAGGGGATATCGAAAAAGTTCCCGGGGCGCGAAAACGGAACTTTGTTGATGGTTAAACCGGGTTCCGGCGTCTGGCGTTCCACCACAAGACCAAAGTCGCCAAGAACACGACCGCCAAGACTACGGTAGCGACTATAAGCACGTTCCTCCAATCAGAGGTTTCGCTGATGGCTACGTCGTCTTGAAGGTCGCCTTCGGCCACTTCTGGTATCGGGGCAGGCTCTTCTATGGACTCAAGCGCGGACTCAAGCGCGGGCTCATCTGCGGACCGGGTCTTGGCTGCGGAGTCTGTGGTGACGGAAGAGTCGCCGTCGGCGCCGGCGGCGGCCGGTCCGGGAGGGGCCACTGGCGCAGCAGCGGCCAGCGTGCTCGGGGTTGGCTCAGCACTGAATCCGGCCGCCCCGCCGCCCGCAGGCGCCCCTGTTGCGAAGGAAAATTCGGTGGCGGTCTCAGGGGGTGCGGCAGCCGCCGAGACCGGCGCAGATTCGCTCTCGGCTGCCCTCGACATATTTTCGGGCCTGGCCGCCAACTCAATGGCAGATTCGCCGCTGATAGCCTGGGGTGCGGCATCGTACATCACCAGGTTTGACTGCAATCCGCCGATGGCAAGTGCTGCAACAGTTACAACGACGGCCAGTGCGGCCACTGAAGCAGCGCCGGCGTAGACCCAGTTTGGCGCGCGGAGGGGCCGTATAGGCCGTGAGGGCGCCGGCTCCGGAGGCGGCGCAGACATAACGAAGCTGCGGCGGGGCGCTTCCATGGGCAGTTGCTGCATCATGGCCACCGTTGCCCGCAACTCATCAAGCTCCTGGCGGCAGGCGTCACAGTCCGACAACTGCAGTTCGACCCTTTCGAGGGTGCGTCCTTGCAGCCGTCCGTCCAGGTACTCGCTGAGCGTGTCCTGGGCTATATGCTTATGTGTTGATCTGAATAACCACATAGCTCATCTACACTTCTTGACGGAAACGGGACGGCAAAAGTTCCCCGGCATGCCGTAAACAGTCCCGCATGCCGCCCCGGCCCCTGCTGACCCGGGACTTCACCGTTCCCAGAGAGCAGCCCATACTCTCTGACGCTTCTTCATAACTGAGGCCTTGGACGTCCACCAAAAGGACTGCCAGCCTGCGGTCATCTTGCAGGTTGTCCAGGCATGTTTGGATGGCCTCTTGTAACTCGGACTGCTCGGCGCGGTCTTCGGGAGAGGCTTCGGAGGAAGGGAGGTCAACAGCGCTTAGGCCCGGGTTTTCCTCGGTATCGCCGGAGGGAACGGGGTCCAGAGGGACGGTGGGGCGGGACTTGCGGGCACGGAGCATGTCGCGGCAGGTGTTGGAGACGATCCTCAGCACCCATGCGGTGAGGTTCTCGCCCCGGAACCGGTTGAAAGCCCGGTATGCCGAGACGAAACTCTCCTGTACCGCGTCCTCGGCAAGGGCCCAGTCGCTGAGCATCCGCCGGGCTAGGTTATACGCCTGGGTCTGATGGGTCTCGATGACGCAGTTGAAACAGGAGACCTGTCCCGACTGGTCTTCGATCCTCAGGTTGGCGTGGGGAGAGGTGTGGGTGATCTGGGCCATTAACGATCGATCTGCCAACGGCAATAATCTGTGGGGCGTCGGTCGACGGTCGCGCTCCGCCAGAAAATTTTACCTTGCAGCCGTTTCAGAAAGGCCGTGTTTGCCAGGCTGATTTAGCCCTGGTTGTCGATGTCCAGCTACCCCTGGAAGTTCACCCTGCCGTCCAGCAGGCCGCGCGCCATGACGAACTTGTGTATCTCTGACGTGCCGCCGCCGATGCGGGCGTGGCGCAGGATGTGGTACCAGTGGGCGATGGGGAGGTCCAGGGTCTCGCCGGTGCCTCCGAAAACCTGCATGATCTTGTCGATGCTCCGCCAACCCCATTCGCCGGCGCAGTATTTGATCATGGAGGCTTCCACGCGCACGTCCTCCCCGGCGTCAGCCCTGGCCGCTGTCTCTCTGGTGATCGAACGAAGTGTCATGATATCGGTGTAGACGTCGGTCAGCATGTACTGGATGGCCTGGCGGTCGGCGATGGGACGCCCATAGGTCACCCGATCTTTGGCCCAGTCGATGGCCATCTCCAAGGCCCGGCTGAGTATGCCGGTGGCCATGGAGCCCCGCAGCATCCGGTCGTGGTGCACCAGCCATTTCTGTCCCAGCGTGAACCCCTGGCCCACCTCGCCCAGGACCTTGGTCTGGGGCACCCGTACATTGTCCAGGTTCACGGTGTACTGCTGGGCCTTGCCCGGGTTTACCCAGAGGCGTATGGGATCGAATGTCAGGCCCGGCGACGGGTTGTCGATGATGAACATCGTGATGCCGCCCCGTTGGCGTTTCTCAGGGTCGGTGACAGCCTGGAGCAGCAAGTAGTCGGAGGTGGCGGCGCCGGAGATAAAGGTCTTGGTGCCGTTGATGACCCAGTCGTCGCCATCCAAGACCGCGCTGGTTTGCATCATTCCGCCGGGGTCGGAGCCGGCGTTTGGCTCGGTCTGGCCGAAGGCGTAGTGCAGTTTTCCCTCAACCGAAGGGAGGAGATATTCCTGTTCCTGTTCAGGGGTGGCTGATCCGATCATCATCATGGGCACGGGCGATGTGGGCAGTTGGACGATGCTCTTGTGGACCTCTTCGTCCAGGACCACGTGACCCAACGCTCCCATACCGCCACCGCCGTATTCCTCGGGGACGAACGACGTGTAGATGCCGGTGTCCTTGGATATCTGATTCAGCCGGTCCCATGACGCTTCCGGCAGAACGCCCAGCAGCCCGGAGAGAGCTTCGGCGATACCCCGTGGCGCGCCTGGTTCGTCCACGCCGTCCTGAGACGGATTGGCTAAGAACTCGGCCTCCAGGGGATAGCACTCGTCCTTAACTATCTGCCGGATGGTGTTCTTGAGGGCGACTAGCTCCGGGGGAAGGCCTGCTTGCATGACTGATCTCTCCGGTAAACCCTGGTAGGGCGGTGAAAATGGGCAACAAGAACATACGGCGCAAACCGGCCGAGGTCAACTGGAGGAAGGGATCCTTATCTGGTCCTTAGGTCTGACCGATCCCACAACGGCAAGAGCCTGTGGGGCAGATGCCCGCCGTGCAATTTTTCAGGACCAGGGCCAACGGTTGGACCGGCCAGGTTAGTACCGTGGCTGGGTGGCGAAGTTCGTTCACCGCTAGCCTTACAACATAAACCGCCGACCTCATGAAGACCGCTGTGATCAGCAAACCTACGGCCAAGTCCGGCCACATAGAACCGGTGGCGAAAACTGCCGCGGCCGCGGCCACGATGCCCAGGTTGGCGATGATGTCGTTACGAGAGCACAGCCACGTTGAGCGCATGTTAAGGTCATCGTCCCTATGGCGTGTCAGCAACAACAAGCATGCGCTGTTGGCCGCCAGGGCTAGTGCTCCGGTGACTCCCATCAACCGGAAATCAGGGACTTCTGGAGAGGTGAAGTGATAGCCTGCTTGAGCCAGCACCAACAGGCCGAAACCCGCCATGATGACCCCTTTGAGCAGGGCGGCGCTGGCCCTCCACCGGGCGCCGCGGGCCACCACAAATAGGCTGAACCCGTAAACTAAAGCATCTCCCAACATGTCCAGGGAGTCGGCCAACAGGGCGGTGGAACCGGCCAGTAAACCTACGAATGCCTCTAGCGCAAACATCCCACCGTTGATGCCAAGCACCGCCCATAGAACCCTGGACTGCTTTTCCCTCAGCGAATCGATCTCGCAGGCTTTGTCCTGACAGCAGTTGTCCATCTACGCGCGTCGGTCCTCGGGCTTCCGCAGTTTAGCCATAGGGTAGCGGTGGTCAGAAGGAGATGTCCTCTGCAATTGCAAAGTGTGCCGATAGGCCAAAAAAACCTCCGGTGTGCACCGGAGGTTTTGTGCGTTCCGAGTTGGGGTGGAGACTAGTGGAAGGGGCAGACGCGGAAGAACGCGCCTTTGACGCCGCCTTCGCCGTCACCGGTCTCGCCGATCTGATTGGTGTAGCCGCCCAAAGCAACGCTGGACGAGCCGGGTTGCTCCGCAACTGCCTGGCTAACCGCGGCTATACCCGTGCCCACGATGGACAGGGTGAGCAGCCCGATGACAAGGATCGCAGCGATCTTTGGTTTCATTACCGTGGCACCACAGCGCGAGTCATATAATCGGCGAATCGACTAGGCTAATTTTACATCAGACTCGCAGGCATCGCCAAGTCTTAGCGGAGGGTTTTGCCTCGATCAGGCATCCATTCCGCCGTCCGCCAAAGCTGAATCACCGGGCCTTCATGCTAGAATGTAGCCGGTCTACACACAGATACGTCAGCTTTAGATCTTCCGGATCACGAGATGCAATTCCGTAATCTTCCCAGCGTTGATAGTGTCCTTGCCCACGATGACGTGGCCACGGCTGCCCAGTCCTTCGACCGCGATTGGGTCGTGGACCTGGTGCGGGAAGAACTGGAGTCGGCCCGGGATCACATCAGAAAGGGCGGCGACTCTCCCGACGCGGACCAGGTTGCCATCTTGGTCTGCCAGCGTATCGACGACACCATGCGCCCCGAGCCCAGGCAGGTTATCAACGCCACCGGGGTGGTGATTCACACCAACCTGGGGCGGGCCCCGCTGAGCCGTGCGGCCATCGAGGCATCCAACCAGGCGGCCCAGGGCTATTCCAACCTGGAGCTTGACCTGGCCACCGGACGCCGGGGCTCCCGGCAGGCGCAGGTGCAGTCATTATTGCGTCAGATCACCGGCGCCGAAGCAGCTTTGGCAGTCAACAACAATGCCTCAGCCATGCTTTTGGGCCTGTCTGCCCTGGCCGCCGGTAAAGAAGTGATTGTGTCGCGGTCCGAGGCGGTGGAGATCGGCGGCGGTTTCCGGGTCCCCGACGTCCTGCGCCAGAGCGGGGGGACGCTGGTCGATGTCGGCACCACCAACCGCACCTACGTCCGCGATTACGACGACGCCGTCACTGAGAACACCGCCGCGTTCTTGAAGGTCCATGCCAGCAATTTCCGGGTTGAGGGGTTCACTGCATCGGTTGAGACGACCGACCTGGTTGAGGTTGGCGCACGGCGGGGCATCCCGGTGCTGCACGACGTTGGCAGCGGCAGCCTTCTGCTGACCGAGAAATACGGCATGGCCCACGAGCCCACACCCCAAGAAAGCATCAAGGACGGCGCCGGCCTTGTGTTCTTCTCCGGCGACAAGCTTTTGGGCGGGCCGCAAGCCGGAATCGTTGCCGGCAAGAAAGACCTGGTGGACGTGCTTGCCCGGCACCCGTTGGCCAGGGCGGTGCGCATCGACAAATTGAGTCTGGCCAGCCTCACGGCAACCCTGGTCCACTACCTGAAGGGTGAGGCCGAGAAGGAGATCCCTGTCTGGCGAATGATCTCCACCGCTGAGTCTGCATTGAAGAAACGGGCCAAATCTTGGCAGTCGGGACTGGAGTGTCCGTCGACCGTCGAGAAGAGCCGGTCCGCCGTGGGCGGGGGCAGCTTGCCCGGCGAGACACTGCCGTCTTGGGTGCTGTCTTTGGACTGCCAGGACACCGGCGCGGAAGAGGTCATGCGGCGTCTGCGCGAGAGCAGTACACCGGTGGTCGCCCGTATCGAAGAGGACCGGGTCTTGCTGGACCCGCGGACGGTCCTTCCGGAAGAGGACGGACCCTTGCTGGACGCCTTGCGTTCAGCCGTTTCTAGTTGATCTAAATAACAATCAGGATATCTGGATGACCGACTATCTACTGGTGCATGGCGCGGGACAAGGCGCATGGAGTTGGGGCCTGGTCTGGGGACATCTAACCGCCCCCGAAGAACACCCGCCAACGCTGCACAAACGCCGCCGCGCCAACCGGGTACACCCCCTAGACCTCCCCGGCCACGGCTCAGACGCTGGCGGAGACACATCTACCGTCCGCCTCGAAGAGTGCGTTCAGGCCATCACTCGGGCCGTGGAACGGGAGCAGTTGAAGGACGTGGTCCTGGTTGGCCACGGTTTCGCCGGCAGTTTGGTGGTGCAGGCGGCCAGCGAGATGGAGGTGCCGCCCAAGCGGGTGGTGTTGGTGGCTGGGATCGTCCCCGCCCCCCAGCGTCCGCTGCTGAGCGCCTGCCCGGCCAAGACTCGGACAGGATTCAGGGTATTCTCCCTGCTCAGTTCGCTGTCCCGGCAAGAGCTGAAACTGCCCAGCCCAGCGATCAACAGTTTCTTGTGCAACGGCATGGACTCCATGGAAGTGGTGCAGCTTGTCGGTTTCTTTGGCCCGCTGCCGACCAGGGTATTGAAATCCCGGCTGCCCATGGAGACATCGGAATTGCCCTGTCCGGTTACCTACGTGGTACTCACCCAGGACAAGCTGTTCCCGCCTGACGCCCAGGCACGGGTGGCGGAGCGGTTCGAAGGCGCTGAAACGGTTGAGATCGAGTCATGCCACCAGGTCATGGCCCAACACCCCCAGGAATTGGCCGAGGTCTTGCTGCGCTACGCGTAGGGGAATCATAGCCCTGTCCGATCCCTATGTGTGGTGGCGAAGCTCTCTGTCTAGACCTCACGTAGGTGCGGGTTTTTAACCCGCATTAGTGCCGGCAAGCCAAGTCCATTCTGGTAGTGAAATTCGCAGGCCAGTGTGCGTTGCCTGATCGTCGTTTTCCTAGGGGATGACCGGCATCGCCGCGTGATGTGGCGGGTTGAAAACCCGCGCCTACGGGGGTGTCCCGTTGGTTGTCCTAAACAGCCCTATCCTCCATACCGGCGAAAGCCGGAATCCACTTGAAACCTAGCCATCAAGAAGGGAGTTTGTGATCCTAAAAGATTTCTGCAATCCGTTCGTGGTGAGCCCGTCGAACCACCCGCTCCGCATCAACCATGACTTGCCGGACGCCCTTCAACAGTCTCAGGACGAACGATCCGAGTAGAGATTCGTGCTGTGACTTGGGTATTGCAAAAAAAAGGGCCGTCCTTCAACCGAAGGACGGCCCTTTTCATTAACTGGTGTGATCTGGAGGTCTAGTGGGCGTGGCCGTGGTGATCCTCTTCTTCCTCATGGTGCTCCTCGGAGATGAGGGCCTGGGAGGTGAGGATCATGGAGCCTACGCTGGCGGCGTTCTCCAAGGCAGCGCGGGAGACCTTGGTGGGGTCGATGATTCCCTTTACCACCATGTCGCCGTAGTCGTTGCTCTTGGCGTCGAAACCGTAATTGGCGTCGGAGTTGCTCCGCACCTGGTCAAGCACCACTCCCGCTTCGTTGTCTGAGTTGACGGCGATGATACGGATGGGGGTCTCCAGGGCTTTCCTCAAGATGGTCCGCCCCACGGCCTCGTTGTCGGGCAGGGTCAGCGAATCCAACGCTGACATGGCCCGGATGTACGCTACGCCACCGCCGGGGACAATGCCTTCTTCGATGGCGGCCCTAGTGGCGGACAGTGCGTCTTCAACCCTGGCCTTGCGTTCTTTCAGCTCGGGCTCGGTAGGCGCGCCGACTTTCACCACGGCAACGCCACCGGAAAGCTTGGCCAGACGCTCCTGCAGCTTCTCTTTGTCGTACTCGGAGGTGGTCTCTTCTATCTGGACCTTGATCTGCTCGGTGCGGCCCTTGATGTCTTGCTCCGTGCCGTTTCCGTCGATGATGGTGGTGCGGTCCTTGCTGGACTCTACCCGGCGGGCTTGACCCAGATCGGCGACGGTTGCCTGGTCCAGACGCCGTCCGGTCTCTTCGGAGATCACCTGGCCACCGGTCAGAACGGCGATGTCTTCCAGCATTGCCTTGCGGCGGTCTCCAAAGCCGGGGGCCTTCAATGCCAGACAGTTCAGCTGGCCGCGCAGGCGGTTCACCACCAGCACTGCCAGGGCTTCGCTGTCGATGTCCTCGCCGATGATCACCAGGTTCTTGGTTACCTGGAGGACCTGCTCCAGCAGCGGCACCAATTCGGCGGCGGCGGAGATCTTCTTGTCGGTGATCAGGATGTAGGGGCTCTCGATGACCGCTTCCATGCGCTCGGGGTTGGTTACGAAGTAGGGGCTGATGTACCCTCGGTCGAAGTTCATGCCATCGACATACTCGGTCTCAGACTCGACTCCCTTGCTCTCTTCTACAGTGACCACGCCCTGTGCTCCGACTTTGTGCAGAACGTCGGCCAGCATGCCACCGATCTCTTCATTGTTGGCGGAGACCGATGCCACCTGGGCCATCTGGTCACGGCCCTCGATGGTGTTGGAGTTCTTGCTCAGTTGGGCGACCACCGCGGCGACGCTCTTGTCGATGCCACGCTTGATGGCCATGGGATCTGCTCCGGCAACCACGTTCTTGATGCCTTCTTGAACGATCACCTGGGCCAGGATGGTGGCGGTGGTTGTTCCGTCGCCGGCGACCTCGTTGGTCTTGGCGGCGGCTTCCTTCATCAATTGGGCGCCCATATTCTCGAAGGACTCGGGCAGGTCGATCTCTTTGGCGATGGTCACGCCGTCGTTGGTGATGACGGGCGCGCCCCATTTCTTCTCCAGGACAACGTTCCGGCCCTTGGGTCCCAGGGTCAACTTAACGGCGTCGGCGACGGTGTCTATCCCGTGCAGCAGTGCTTGCTGGGCCGCCTCGTCGCGAATGATCTCTTTTGCGGGCATTGCTATCTCCTTAGATATGCGCGGGGATTCCTATCCCCGGTCTATAGAATCCGGTTTTATTAAGAGACGATGGCCAAGATGTCGTTGGCCCCCATGACCAAGAGCTCTTCGCCCTGTACTTCAACTTCAGTGCCGGCGTATTTGGAGTAGATCACCTTGTCGCCGGACTTAACTTCCATATCTACCCGTTTGCCGTTGCGCAGGACCCGTCCTGGTCCCGTGGCCACAACTTCACCATGTTGCGGGCGTTCTTGGGCGGTGTCAGGCAGGTAGATCCCACTTTGGGTAACACTTTCTTGTTCGCTGGGACGGACCACAACCCGGTCGCCCATGGGTTTGAGATCGGTTGCTGATTTGGTGCTGGTGGTCATTGCGAGTTCACCTATTGGGATACTATTCAGTCGATCCGTGCCAGGCTTTCGCCCCATAAAGGATAGAACCGGGCCTGCCAACGGTCAAGTTATGAGTGTCCACAGGCTGAGATTCCCCCATGCTAGACTGCGGCCATGGCATTCACCGCCGACCTCCATCTGCATTCACGCTACGCCTACGCTTGCAGCAAGAATCTGACCCTGGCCAACATGGCCGCCTGGGCCAAGATTAAGGGTATAGAACTACTGTCGACCGCCGACTTTACGCACCCCGCCTGGCTGTCGGAACTGGAAGATAACCTAACGCCCAGCAAGGACGGCGACTTTGAATCTGGTGGTGTCAGGTTCGTTCTGGGGACTGAGATCAGCTGTGTCTACAAGCAGGGCGGCCGCTCCCGGCGGGTGCATCTGTTGGTTTACGCCCCGGGGTTTGAAGCGGTCCACCGGATCCGCCAGGGGTTGGAATCGCTGGGTTCCAAGCTGAATGGAGACGGAAGGCCCACTGTGGGCGTCTCAGCACGCGACTTAACGGAACGAATGTTGGAGATAGATGACGCGTGCATGGTGGTTCCGGCCCACATCTGGACGCCCTGGTACGGGGTGCTTGGGTCGAAATCGGGGTTCGACTCTTTAGATGAATGCTTCGGTGATATGACGCCCCATATACCGGCTGTGGAGACGGGCCTGTCCAGCGACCCGGAGATGAACTGGGGGCTGTCCGCGGTTGCCGGGAAGACCATCGTCTCTTTCTCCGACGCCCATTCGCTGCCCAACATGGGCCGGGAGCTAACGGTCTTTGAAGGTGAACCCGGTTACCGCGACCTGACCTCCGGACTGAAGAACAATAAAGTGAAGCAGACCATCGAGTTCTTCCCCGAAGAGGGCAAGTACCACCTCACCGGACACCGCAAATGCGGGATAAGCCAGACCCCTGACGAGACCAGCAAGGTTGGGACCAGGTGCCCGGAATGCGGCCGCCCGCTAACGTTGGGCGTGCTGCACCGCGTTCAGGAATTGTCCACAGAAGCCGGGATTGCGGGAGAAGACAAACGTCCCTACATCAAGTTGACCCCGCTGGTGGAGCTGCTAGCTCACACTATGGGTAGAGGCCGGGGAACCAAGTCTGTGAGTCGGGCGTATTACCATATCTGCGATGAACTTGGCGGAGAGATACGGGTGTTGACACAGGCTGGGCTAGACGACCTTAGACGGGTAGGTGGAGAAGACCTGGCTGTCGCCGTGACAAAGGTCAGAGATGGGCGGGTTGAGATCGTGGCCGGATATGACGGCCAGTACGGCACGGTTCATCCCGCCGAATAACGCGTTATCTGCTTGCCCGGCCGGTCTGGATGGGTGGGTCCAGCGCCAGAGTTCCGGCTTCCAAGGTCACCGGGTCGTAGGATGCCAGTGCGACCTCTTGCCCTACCTTTAAGTCCTGCACCCCAAGCTCATGTCCCTGCTGGGATATCTCAGTCTGGGAGTTGACCTTGAGACTGATCAGGTCCAGCCAGATATTGGAGACGGTCACTTGGACCTGACCGCCCAGACCAGGGGTCACACCCCGGATTATGCCGGTGACCCGTCCCGGTTCCGGCGTCTTCAAGCTCAAGAAGATGATTTCACCGGTACCGCCAGAGGTGCTGACCCTTGTGTTGGGCCGCACCAGGTCGCCGGGCCGCACGTCGTGGATCGAAACGCGTAGGCCGTCGCGGCGGATGGCGGTGTTGGCATCGTGGGTGAGGGTCCGCATCCGGCCATCTACTGTCCGGACCGTGAGATTCCCTTCGGCGAATTTGGGGATGAAGCTGTGGACCACTCCGCTCATCAACTCCTCACCGCGCGCCAAGCTCAGCGATTCCAACTCCAGCAGCCGGTATGAGGCAGGGTCGAACCGGGCGAACACGTTGGAGCCCTCCAAAGACGAATCCAACTCAACAACGGCCCCGTTCCGGTAGATGGCGGCGCCCGACGACTGCAGCGATATCTGCTGCCCGGTGGCCCGGTCAACCATGATGGAAACGACCGATTCCGAATCGCCGATGTCCATGAGCACGCCCTGCACCTCGCCCATCCCAGCAACGGCCGCCAGTTGGGCGGAAGACTCGCGGGACAGGGTGTTGCCGGCCATGACCGTTACCCGGTTGGCGGCGTTTCCTGCGATGGCGTACCGGACCGTTATGCGGCTGGCCAGGTCCAACTGTCCCGACTTGATTCGCTCTCCAAATAGGGCCACCGGCGTATTTTCAGATAGTTTCACCATCACCGCCTGACCTGACGCGGGCTGAACGGTTATCAGCTTGGTGGCGCTGGTCCCGAGGGAAGTGGCGATGGATGTGACGAGGCCGGTGACGTCGGCTGAAGGGGCGCCGATGTGATGCTCGGAGAAAAGCTTGGTATAGGTCTCATCAGCATCGGCCACTGCGTCCTGCCAGCCCTCGTACGGCTGACTGTTGACCAGCATGGAGACGTTGCGCACGCCGTGCTCGGCCAGCCGCCAACGGAGCGCCGTGATGTTCTCTGTGGCCTGGGGCGAGTCGATTCCTTGGTTCATCGCCAGGGCCTGGTATATCCGCTCGGCGCCGTCCAGTGCCGGGTCTATGGCAGTGGCCTTAAGGTCACCGTTGGCGATGTCCTGCTCCAAGACAGCGGTTACAAGACCGCCGGCCGCTATCTCTTCGATTTCTCCAGTTGTGATCGCTGTGACCTGCCGCCCGGCGGAATCCAGCAGGGTGATCCATCCTTCCGCGCCCGAAACGGCCGACTGCGAAGCGACAACCACCCCGGTGAAGTGCCGTGTCCGCACCGGCCGGTCGACTACAGCGAGCACCGATTCTGCATGGGGGCCGTCGTTCATCACGCCCACGGTTGTTCCGGGAGCGATGTTGGAGACGGAAGGCGACTTCCAGCCGTGAATGGCTACCGATGTGCCGGCGTCGACCGACAATGACCTCGGGCCGGAGCTCGTCTGGAGGGTGATCTCCGAGGGAGTGACCGAGTTAACGGTCCCGAACAACCCAGAGCCTCCGGAGAAGATGACCGGACGGACCTCGGACTCGGTTTCTCCGGTGATAGACGTGGCGACAACCTCGATAACCAGTGGGTTCGATATATCTGAAAGGTCTAATGCAACGGAGAAGATACCCTCAGGGTCCGGGAAGGCCAAGCGTCCGTTTACGCTGAGAGTGGCATCGGGCGAGGTCACGCCGGCTACGGTGACCTGTCCGGATTCCGTGACTAGATTGACCTCAGGAGATGCGAGGCTGAGCATCAGGGCTTGCGACTGTGGCTCTACCTGGATCACCGGCTTGGTTCGGGTAACGGGCGCGGCTGTCGGCTCAGCCTGTTCTGCACCGCCACAGGCTGCTGACAGTCCTAAGACCACGAATATAGATGCCAATGCCAGACGCTGCCCAATCATGGCGACCCCTTTTTGATAAGTGGACGATCCCTATACTCGATCGCTCATCCAAGTTTACGGGCAACGACGGTCCGCGCCATGACTACGGGACCGACCGATTATGTTAAAATCAGGATCGTCAGGCTTGAGCCTGTTGAACCCAGCGATTCCCAGCACGGTCCAATTGCAAGAATCCCTACCAGTTACGATTCGGCGGCTTCGTCTCGACGATATCGACCAAGTTGTAGCCATAGAAAAAGAAGCGTTCTCACCCCTTTGGGTCAGCACGTCATTCAAGCGCGACATCAACAACAAACGCGCCAATTATCTGGTGGCGTGTTTCGACGAAGACGCCTCGCCCGAAGAGATATTGGCCGAGATCGATTCCGACAACTCGGCCCAGGACGACGAGCCGCCGCCGCCAAAGCTGTGGTCGCGTGTGCTCGGCCGTCTGGGAATGTCATCCAACGATGGGCCGAATAGCGTCGACGACGTGTTCAACATCGCCGGCTACGTCAGTGTTTGGTACCAGGGTGAAGAAGCCCACATAACCGAGATAGCCGTGAAAGAGACTCTGCGCGGCCGCGGTGTGGGTGAACTACTGCTCATCGGCTCCTTGAAAGCAGCGATAGAACACGGCTCCAAGGTCATGACTCTGGAGGCAAGGGTCTCCAACTTCATCGCCCACCGCCTCTACCAGAAATACAGTTTCAAATCGGTAGGCATCCGCAAGGCCTATTATTCCGATAACCGCGAGGACGCGGTCATCATGACAACCAACCCCATTGACACCCCTGAGTACGACTCCTTATTCAATGGATTACAGACCTCGTATCAGTCACGGTGGGGCCGGATGGACATCGAAGAATATTGATACATCCGGATGCTTCCTGAGTGCTCCGTTGCAGCGGTATCGATACGACTGGGATATCATTAACATAACGATAGATGAGCATCGGGGTTTGGAATATATAGCAGGGCTGAACAACAGGCTGATTTCTGAAGGGTAACCCCCTCGAATCAAGTTGACCAGCCGCAGTCGCGTTGTTAGAATGGCCCGATGCGCCCCAGCCTATGGGAGTTAGTCTCAAAGGTATCCTGAATGGGTATCCCCAGACGGCTGCCAGGCAGTAGTCATCGGGGCAGCTTAATGGGAAACGTCAGTTCAGCGAGAGATGTTGGTAATAGGGTTAACGGGCAGCATCGGCACCGGCAAGAGCGAAGCGGCCCGTCAATTGGAAGCGCTGGGAGCCTCGGTCATCAGCGCAGACCAAGTGGGCCATGAGGCCTATACCCCCAACACAGAAGCCTGGGAGCAGGTTGTAGCCGCTTTTGGCGACGATATCCTGCGGGAAGACGGTGAGATAGACCGGCAGAAGTTGGGAGCGGTAGTGTTCTCAGACCCCGGTCAACTGGAAAAACTGAACGAGATCATGCATCCGCGAATGGCGCGGATGGTTGCGGACAAGATCGAGGTCCTGCGCGGCCAAGGTGTGAATGTGGTGGTTGTGGAAGCGGCCCTGCTCTTCGAGGCGGGATGGGACTCCTTGGTGGAAGAAGTGT
>CAYXDE010000056.1:0-21731 GCA_964463525.1 uncultured Dehalococcoidia bacterium
GCGCGGCCGGTTAGTGATGGCAGAGAACGGTTCCGATGGTTCAATGAAGTTATGGCTGATCTCAACAGGCGATCGACCGACCCTCCTGGGGCAGATCGCATCCGGTGTTTTGGCCCAGGATATCCTGATGACGACGACGGATGACGGACAAGAGTTCTTCGTGACCTGGACTGAGGGAACGAACTCCCAATCGGTTTTCTACACCCTCGTAGATGGCGATGGAGAGCCTTCGGGGCAACCCAGAAATCTGACTCCAGTATCGCCGGGGAATCTCCGTTCGTTGCAGGCCCATACGTTCCCGGATGGTACGGTCAACATTGTGGTGGTTTCCGAAGGCGAGAGTGTTGGGATAGATCAGTTGCGGGTCACAGCGCGCTAAGGACATCTTCAGGCGTAAAGAGGGCCCCAAGATTCTTTTTCTGCAAATTAGGTAATATTCATTTATCTGGCCGCCGGAGGCGTGCTATCGCAAACGTGGGCGCACAAAGTTCGTGTTCATTTGCTGGCCATCACCAAGCATATAACGGTTGGCCACATCAATTGATTAGACCATCGACGGCCCTAGCAGGTAATTTGCAGACATATTGCCCTCAGCGCTGTGCCGCCACGACCAAGAACCCAAGCAACCATTTCAACGACATGCAGTCATTAGAGCAGGATTTCCCGGCGTCAAGTTATATAGTAAGCAATCCCCTGTGCTAGAATTTCTAGGTGGCCCAAACGTGGGGGTGTAGCTCAGTGGGAGAGCACCTGCTTTGCAAGCAGGGGGTCATGGGTTCGATACCCATCACCTCCACCATCTTTTCCGGTCGCTAACAAACCCGCCCGTTCCCTCTTTCGTCACGCCCGGGAGACGATCTCAGTGGCGATACGGGTTACTCCCCAACCTGACAGCCATGCGGAATGACGCCCGTCCCCACCGGCCACCACCACCACGATATCCTCTGGCTTGGCCACTATGGGGACCTGTGTCTTAGGGTCCGACTCATCAACCCAGGCCGGCCAGTTGCGGTTTCCGTAGTGGGCAACGCCTTTCAACCGTCCCATCGGCATCCTGGCGTTGCTGTAGATGTACTCGCGGACGTCCGACTTTGACATGCCGGCGCCGGCTATCTCATCGGCATGTTCCGGGCAAAGCACCACCACCATCTGCACCCGGGTCCCCAGGGAGTAGTAACTGGAGACGCCCACCGCCTGCATGTTGCCGGTCAACGTCCTCAGCACTCCGACCCCTGAATCCGACGTTGTTTCCATGACCGTATACACGTCACGAATCCCGGCGATAGTTACGGTGCTGTCATCTGCGGAGTAGCCCAATTCCACCTGCCTGGGTTCCCACGGACTACGGGCTTCGTTCTCAGCAAAGCAGAAGCTGTACCGGCCCGGAGTGGATAGCGTCGCTTTGTCCATCTCACCTGGCACCAACCCTCCCACGTTGCGGATAACCAGCCGGAGGGCCCGTCCGATGGCGGCGTTGGCCCTGGAGCCTGGACCGAAGCAAGCTGCATCGCCGTTGATGCCCAGCTCGCCGGCTATGGGGCCGTTGACGATCAAGACCTGGGCCGCTCCGCCCATGGTTGCGGCATTCCCGGCCAGGTTGAACTCCGGATGCAGGGCGGCCTTCACCGCCGCCACGACCACGGGGAAATATTCGGGAAGGCAGCCTGCCATCACTGAATTGATGGCCAGCTTCTCAAGGGTGACTTCCGAACTCTTGGGCTGCATGATCCCCAATGAGGCGCCGGGGTCTCCTCCGTAGCCTGCCAGCATTGCAGTAACTAGGGGCTCGGTCGGCGGCACTACGGGCAGTCCGTCGGTCCAACCCTGCTCCCAGCAATAATCTTGGATGTCGCTGTATGAGTCTGATACCCGGACCCGCCGGGACCGCAGAGATCGCAGAGAATCATTGCCCGTTGTCATGTCACCCTTCCTTGTCGTGATAGATCAAAACTGCGGGCGACCGGTTTCCCGCCAACCTCTTGCTCCCTTAGAGTGTATCTAGGGAGAAGATATCTAGAGGCAGGGCTGCAACTGCAACATATCCTCCGACACTTCGAGTTCAATGGGCGGATATGCCGCCTCAGTCAACTCGCCCATGGTTTTGCTCGCTTCGGGATCGGCTGCTTCAGGTTGGGACCGGTTGAGCCAAAGGTCCCGGTCGGGCCAACGCGCGATCGCGTAGTAGGTACCGTCACCGGCCTTCATCAATTGCGAGCCGAGGCTGCCCCGGCGCCTGTAGATCGCCTCCGTCGCACGCCGCCACGCATCTTTGAAATCGGATTCCTTGCCATCCTTTAGCTTCCAGCGATAGATCACGACGAACATCGTTCTCTCCCATTCATAGGACTTCGTGGATCAGACCTCCGGGTGGAGCCCCCGCCAATTCGCCGCTTCCTCGAAGGCATGGCCCATGCGGACCAGCAGTTGTTCTGATAGATGCTTACCCACGAACTGGATGCTGAGAGGCAGCCCTTGGCTGTCCAGGCCACAGGGCAGTGAGATAGTGGGAGCGCCGTTGAAGTCGAAGGGTATGGTGAACTGGCCCCAAGTCCAATCATCCTCGCCCATGGGCCCGTAGAGCTCCTCGGGCGTGACCGGATGCGCCGTGCCGGTCATGGATGGACAGACCAGTACGTCGATATCATCAAAGGCGGCGGCGACGAGCCCGTTGCAGGCCAGGCGTTGCTGGTTGGCCTTGGCGTAGTCCGCGCCCGATACGGCGGCGCCACGCTCCAGCCAGCCCCGGAACCAGGGGCCGTAATCGCCGGCCATGGAGGGGTACGTTTCCCGGTGGGCGGCTGCGGCCTCCGCTTGACATAACACACCCCACGCCGCCAAGAACTCTTTGGTTTCCGGCATCTGCACCCGGACCACCTGAGCGCCCAGCTCTTCCAGCACTCGGATTCCGGCCAGCACGCCATCTGTCACAGCCTGGTCCACTCCCTGGGTGATGTACCGTTCGTCGAGGCCGATGCGAAGGCCCCGTATCCCCTCCTCCAAGCCTTCCAGCATATTGGGCACAGGGGCGGTCAGAGATGTTGGGTCGTTGGGGTCGTGACCCGCCAGTGCTTGAAGCATGATCCCGGCGTCTGCGGCGCTACGGGTCATTGGACCGATGTGGTCCATGGATTCGGCCAGGGCCAGCACACCATAGCGGCTCACCCGGCCCCATGTGGGTTTGATTCCCACGGTGCCACAGGCCGCCGCTGGAAACCGGATCGACCCGCCGGTGTCGCTGCCCAATGATCCGAAGCACAACCCTGCGGCGGTTGCCGCGCCGGAGCCGCTGGAAGACGCTCCCGACCAACGTTCCGTGTTCCAGGGATTCAGCGGGATCTGGAACTCGGGGTTGTACCCAGCCATGGCCCCCTCGGTGAGGTTCAGTTTGCCCAGTATCACCGCGCCGGCCTGTTCCAGCTTCTCAACCACTGTGGCATCGAAGTCTGGCAAATGGTCCCGCAGCACCTTGGCGCCTCCCATGGTGGGAACTCCTTTCGTGTAGCAGAGGTCTTTAACCGCGATGGGAACCCCCTGCAGCGGGCCCAGATAACTGCCCGAGGTGATGGCTGTTTCAGCAGCCCGGGCCGATGCCATAGCCCGGTCCGCCATGACTGTTGCGTAGCTCTTGTAGAGGCCGTCCACGGCTGAGATACGGGCCAGCATGGACTCAGTCAAGTCCACCGGAGAAAGCTGCTTGGATTCGATCAAGCTGGCAACTTGGGTGATGGTCTGGAAATGGAGAGGAGATTCCTGCATAACAAACTCCTTATATGTGCAAAAGCCAGGGCTACCGGCCACGGCCAGCCTACTTTACAATAACTGCCGGCAGTGGGCGAATATCTAACCGGCATGAGCCATCGGCCCTTCAGGAGACAAAGCATTGAGTCTTGAAGACGTTAAAGCCCTGACCTTTGACACCGGCGGCACTATCCTCGATTGGCATACCGGGTTCAGCGGCGCTCTGGCCAAAGCCGGGGCCAAATACGGACTTCAGAAGGACTGGCCAGGCCTGGCCAACGAGCTGCGCCGCCGGTCACTGGGCCTGACGGTGAACATGGGCGAGCACGCTCCCCCCGAACGCAACCACGATGATTCCCACCGCATGGTGCTGGACGAAATAATCGCTGAGAACGGGCTGGATGTCTTTACGACTGATGATCGTCGCGCTATCTGGTGGGACTCTCCCCACAACCTCGAAGCGTGGTCCGATTTTCCCGCCGTGCTCCCAAAACTGAGGGAGAAATATATCTGCGCGTCTTTCACTATCCTCAGCTACCGGATGATCATCGACACGGCGAAGAAAAACGGCCTCAGCTGGGATGCGGTCCTCTCATGCGAGGGGATCGGCAAGTACAAGACCCTGCCCGAGTCATATGCGACCGCCGCCAAGTGGCTTCACCTAGAGCCCAGCGAATGCTGCATGGTCGCCTGTCACAACTTCGACTTGAACGCGGCCAAGAAGTCCGGCTTCAAGACAGCATTCGTACGGCGTCCGGACGAGTGGGGAGCCCAAGGCCCTCCCGACCCTGAGCCCAATCCCCAACACGACATCATCGCCGATAATTTCCCAGACCTTGCAAGGCAGTTGGGCGTTCAAGTCTTCTAACCCGTCGGCATCGCTTCAACATCTGGCTCAGTAAGTCGGTTAAAATATCGCAACAGCCGCACCGGTGAGGAAGAAACGAGGGCTTGATGAGCGAATCTCAGCAAAACCCCGTCCCACCAACCGAGTTTGAGAGCGGCGATTTCGTAGGGCGCTCTCGAGAGATGGAACTGCTGTTGGTGGCGCTCGCCGAGGCCAATGATGGCAGAGGCCAGGTGGCCATGCTGTCCGGCGAACCCGGTATCGGCAAGACCCGCACCGCCCAGGAGCTGGCACGGCACGCCGGCGCACAGGGGGCCCGCCTGCTCTGGGGTTGGTGCTACGAAGGTGAGGGAGCGCCGCCCTACTGGCCTTGGGTTGGCCCCATCCGTTCCTACGTGCAGCAAACGGAGTCCGGCCTGCTGCGGTCTCAGCTGGGCCCCGGTGTCGCAGACATCGCGGGGCTGGTCCCAGAGATCGCGGACAAGCTGGGAGACGTGCCCCAGCCGATGCAGGTGGACCCGGAGCAGGCGCGGTTCCGGCTGTTCGAAGCTGTGTCGTCTTTCCTGAAACGCGCTTCCGCGGACGGGCCTATCCTCCTGGTTCTAGACGACCTCCATTGGGCGGATGAGCCGTCTCTCTTGCTCCTCCAATTCCTGGCCCGGCAGATCGACGACAGCCGACTGATGGTCGTACTCACCTCCCGCGAGGCGGAAGCCGCCAGCAGCCCCATAGTGACTGAAACGTTGGCGCAGCTCTCGCGGGTGCCGGCATTCCGGAGGCACGTGCTTAGCGGCCTGGAGGTCTCGGACGTCGACCGTTTCTTCCGGACGGAGGCGGGTCAAGACCCCGAAGCAGGATTGGTCCAGTCGCTCCATGCCCACACCGAAGGCAACCCGTTCTTCCTCGGTGAAGTTATTCGATTGCTGGCCGCCCAGAGAAGCGCCGGTGAGGATGTTGGCGAGCTGGGCCTTCCCGAGGGAGTGCGGGATGTGATCGGCCAGCGTCTGCGCCGGCTTTCCGACCGGTGCAATCAGGCGTTGACTACGGCCTCGGTGGTTGGCCGCGAGTTCGATTTCCGTATGTTGGGAATAGTGCTTGAAGACGTATCCGAGGCAGATCTGCTCGCGCTGATCGATGAAGCCCTGGAAGCCCATCTGGTCGTAGAGGCGCCGGACCAAGGCGACCAGTACCAATTCACCCATGCTCTCGTACAGCAGACCCTTGCGGAGACGCTGTCGACCAGCCGAAAAGTCCGCCTGCACGCCCGTATCAGGAGACGATGTACGCGGACCGCCCGGAGAATCACGCCGCCGAACTGGCCCATCATTTCACCCAGGCCGCTCCGGTTCTGGGGACAGACAAGCTGGTCCGCTACGGCATCATGGCTGGAGAGAAAGCCCTGTCCGCCTTCGCCCATGAGGAAGCTATGGGCCATTTCTCCCAGGGCCTGGAAGCCAAAGGCGTGGCCGCCAACGACGTAAGCCCATTAGAAGATGAGGATTCCGCCCGTCTGCTCTTCGGGTTTGGCCGGGCCCAGGCCGCCATCCTGAGAAGTGGTGCGGCCCAGAACCTGACCCGCGTATTCGATTACTACACCGGGCGAGGCGAAGTGGAAAAAGCCGTGGAGGTAGCGAAATTTCCCATGGCGCCCGGAGTAGGCCGCCGCAGGGTGACCGACTTGATTTCAAGGGCTTTGGATTTGGTGCCGCCCGACTCGCTGGAAGCGGCCAGCCTGCTCTCCCGGTACGGGTGGGCATTGGGACAAGAGGTGGGCGACTACGACCGGGCCATGAACGCCTTGAACCAAGCTTTGGCCATCGCCCAAGAACAGGGAGACCGGCAGTTGGAGATGTGGGCCAGGGCCAATGCCGCTGAGGTCAATTTCTTTAACCTGAAGTTGAAAGAAGCCCTGAGCGACGGCCAACGGATGGGCGAGCTGATCGAAGAGGTCAATAACCCACAGGCAGAGACCGTTTACCGCGTTAACGCTGTATTATCGGCGACCGCTGCCGGCGAACTGGAAGAAGTGGCCCGCCACGCGTCTGCTTTGATCTCAGTGGCGGAGGATACCCGGGACCAATCCTTATTGGCGGGCGCATTGTTCGTCAATTCCGGCATCTCGTGGGTTCGTGGCGACTGGTTCGCCGTCCGAAGACTGACCGACCGCGGACTTGCCCTAAATCCAGCCCATTCGGCGCATCTTTTGTCCAGGATTCTGTGCGAATACGAGACTGGAGACTTTGAGCAAGGGCGCGGCTACCAAGACCGGATAATCGCCACCGCCCGTGCCGGACGCCATGGGCCCGGACTGGAGATCGCCATTCCCAGCTACGGCATCCCCTTTGTGGCAGAGATCACCGGCGACTTTGAACATCTAGAAGAGGCCCGGATGGGCTCGGATATCGTCCTGTCCTATCCGTCGGCCACCGTGTTCGCGGCCCAGATGGCCCGGACCGGGTTGGCGGTTAACCGCATGCTGACGGGCGAGCTGACCGGTATCGAAGACGACTACGAAGCGCTATTGCCGTTCCAGGGGATCTGGGCTGCCTGGGTCGGAATCGACCGGATACTCGGTCAGATCTGCCGCGCAACCGGCAGGCTGGACCGGGGACTAGAGCATTTCCAGTCCGCCATGGATTTCTGTCAGAACACGGGACAGCGGTCTCAGATTCCCCGCATAACCCTGAACTATGCAGGAACGCTGCTGGAGCGGGGCGGCGCCGGTGACCGGGAACAAGCCGGTACTCTGATCGATGTAGCATTGGCCATCGCAGATACTCTTGGGATGGGCCCGGTCAAAGAGCAGCTAACCCAGTTGCAAGAGAGCGACTTGGCATCCGGCTCTGGTCCATCGGAACCAGGCAACCCCGCGGGTCTCTCTCAAAGGGAGACGGACGTCATAAGGCTGATCGCAGCCGGCAAGACAGACCGGGAGATCGCCGAAGAGCTGATCATCGCCATCCGGACGGTTACGACCCACGTCGGCAACATCCTCAACAAGACCGGGGCCGCCAACCGCGCGGAAGCCGCGTCTTTTGCCACACGCCACGGTTTGGACTAGCGATCTCTGCACCGGCAGGCCCGGGTTTCTCTGAGATATAGCACCTGAACCTCTAGGGGTTTCGCCACAGTTTCCCCTCTTTTTACGCCTGGAACAATGGAGGCCTACGTATACCTACGTAGGCCTCTATCGTTATTCATTTTTCAACCGTTTTCATAAATACGGATTTCTCCCGATGGCGTGCCGTCCACCTGAACCTACTATGGCTCTACAGCAAACAAATCGATGAGGTGGACAACATGAACGCAGCAAAGAACAGCCAGCAGATCAGCGCCACGGCAGCCAGCGACAACAAAACGGGAATGAATGAGGAAGGAAAAATGAATAACGAGAACACCAACATCCAGGACCTACAACTGAATACCGGCAACTCCGGCATCCTAAACATCAAGAACACCATGCGGGTACTCGGCGGACTGGCCTTGGCCGGGATGGTGGCGATGGCCACCACCTTCGGTACGGTCTCCGCAGACAGCCCTTCGGCCTCAACAAACTTCGTGGTCCACGGCCCTCACCAGATGGACGTCGAATTTCTGAACAACATCGGTAACGCCTACGTGCACCTTGGCCCAGACGTTGTCAGTGAAGCGCGCCCGTCCGTTTCCAACAGCTTCGTGGTCCATGGCCCCCATGAGATGGACGTTGACTTCCTGAACAAACTTGGAAGCGGCTACGTGAACCTCGGCCCCGACATCGTCACTCAGACCAACGCCAGCGCCTACTTCAACCTGGGTCCGGACGTGGTCAAGCAGACCGAGAACGCCTACGTAAATCTGGGCCCGGACGTGGTTGAGCGCTCCAACGTGTACGTAAACCTCGGCCCCGACGTGGTACAGCAGTCCGGCGCATTCTTGTACCGCTTCCACGGCCCCGACACTTCCGAGTGGATGGGATAGACCGATCCTCATCCGGGCTGTCCGCCACATCACAAGAGCCGCCTGCTTTGGAGGGCGGCTCTTTCTTTTTGTTGGGATCCACCTGCATCGAGGTGTCCTTGTCGGGTAGAATACCGGTGCGGTAAGCCTAAACTCGGGGAGGATTCCGTTGAACCAGCCCACCATCCAGCAGTTTCTAGGGCGGGATAAGGAGATGGAGGGTCTGTTGGCCGCCTTGGAAGGGGCTGACAATGGCCGTGGGCAATTGGTCATGTTGATGGGCGAGGCTGGTATCGGCAAAACCCGCACCGCTAGAGAGCTGGCCAACCAAGCCCAGGAACGCACGGCCCAGGTCTTGTGGGGCTGGTGCTATGAGGGCGAGGGAGCCCCTTCATATTGGCCCTGGGTAGACTCTTTAAGGAACTATATCCAAGGCGTAGAGCCCGATGTTCTTCGGGGTTACCTGGGCTTAGGCGCGGCGTCCATCGGGGAGATGATTCCTGAGGTCTCAGGGATCCTAGGCGATTTCGGACCTGCGCCATCGATGGACCCCGACCAGGCGCGGTTCCGCCTTTTTGACGCAATATCAAGGTTCCTGAAAAAAGCCTCTGAGGACTCGACCATCCTACTGGTACTGGACGACCTCCACTGGGCTGACCAGCCCTCGCTTCTGCTACTGGAATTCCTAGCCAGACAGATAGAAGACAGCCGAATCATGATCATTGGGACCTATCGGGACGCTGAGGCGCCTCCCGACAGCCCGTTAGGCGATTCATTAGGCCGTTTGACTCGCCTGGCTTCTTTCCATCGCCAGGCAATCACCGGTATGCCCCCGGAGTTTGTAGGGCAGTTTGTGCTTGGTGAAACGGGCGTCACTGCATCCGATGCATTGTTGGAAGCCATCTATGCTCACACCGAAGGTAACCCCTTCTTCGTGGGTGAGGTGGTCCGCTACCTGGAGGAGCTTGGCCGGCTGGTTGAATCTCCGGAAGACCCTGCGGGACCCGTGGACCTGGGGACCCCTCCCGGAATCAGGGACGTGATCAATCAGCGGCTTTCACGCCTGTCAGAGCCGTGCAATCAGGCTTTGGCCACGGCTTCGATCATTGGGCGGGAGTTCGAATTGGATCTCCTATCCGGACTAACCGAGGAGGCCGGCGCTGAAGAACTCCTGGACCTGATGGATGAGGCCATTTCCGCCCGGATAGTAGAGGAACTGCCCGGGCCAGTTGGAAAGTACCAGTTCAGGCATGCTTTGATGCAACAGACATTGTCGGAGAGCATACCGGCCGGCAGAAAGGTGCGGCTCCACGCAAGGATCGGAGAGGAACTGGAGAGGTCGTATGGCGACGATCCTGGCCAGCACGCCGCTCAACTCGCCCACCACTTCACCCAGGCGGTAACGGTTGCGGGCGACGAGAAGATGCTGCGTTACACCCTCTTGGCCGGTGAACGGGCCCTCGCTTCCTATGCCCACGAAGAGGCGGTCCAGCATTTCGCCCGCGGGCTCTCAGCCAAGGGTATAGACCCACTTGGCCAGGCTCCTGCGGCTGATGCCCAGGCCGCCGGTCTTCTCTTCGGAATGGCTCGGGCAAAATTGGGCCTCTTCAGTTTCCGGTCCGGTTACGTTCAGGAAGCGGTGGCGAACCTTGTTTCCTCATTCGAATACCATTTGCAGGCTGGCGATGGCGCCAGGGCGGTTGAGATCGCCCTGACCCCTCTCCGGACATTGGTCGGAGAGCGGGGTGGACTGGCGGATGTCGTCAAACGGGCGTTGGAGATAGCTTCGCCGGGTTCATCATCCAAGGGGCAGTTGTTGGCGATCTACGGTTGGCTCGCCGGCCTGGAAGAGGGAGATTATCCAGAGGCCGAACGCTCGTTCAATGAGGCATTGCAGATCGCCCGCGACAACGGAGACGAGGTGTTGCTGCAACGGACGCTTGCCCAAGCGGCTCAAGTGGACCTCTATTCCCTGCGATTTGATGAGTCGATCGAAAAATCTGGGCAGGTCTTGTCGATGTCGGAGACCGACTTGGACATAAGCGCCGAATGCGCCGCCAGGTATGCATATTGCGTTTGCAGGTTCTGGACGGGAGAACCGGTTGCGCAGCAGGAGCTAAACAACTTCGCCGCCGTTGCTGAAAGGTACGGCAATCGGTTTTGGATGCACATGGCCCTGTGGATCTCAGAGATCAAGGCAGGCCTGGATGGCGACTGGGAAATCGCCCGGCAATACGGCGGGCAGGGGTTGGCATTGGCCCCAGGCGCTCCCACGTTGCTTTCCACGATGCCTCACACAGAGATGGAGACCGGACAGTTTGACCGGGCTGAGGAAATGCACCAGCAATTGTCCGTCTTGCTAGCCGAGAACCCTTCCAACCCAACCTACCAATACCCGGCGGCTGTGGTCGCGGCCGGGATGTCTTCTTGGCTGACCGGCGGGACCAGGGGACTGGCGCTGTCTCCCAGGTTCGCAGAAGTGGTTTTGTCGTCGGAATTCACGCCCAAGATCTATGCCGCCGTGACGGAGGTAGGCCTGGCTTTTGAAGCGCTTGCCCAAGGCGACTCGCAAGCATGCCGCCACGCCTATGATGCGCTGATCGGGTTGAAAGGCAGATTGATCGTGGTGGCCGCGGTGGACCGGCTCCTGGGCCAGTTGGCCCTCACGCTTGGCGAGATACCGGAAGCGATAGACCACTTCGAGGATTCTCTGAGGTTTTGCGACAGGGCGGGCTATCGCCCTGAATACGCTTGGACATGTTGGGGTTACGCTGCCGCATTGCACGAAAGAGACCTCGAAGGGGACCGGAGCCGGGCAGAGGAACTCTTGGAGAATGCCCGGGCTATCGCCTCTGATCTAGGCATGCCTCCACTGAATCTACGAGTGGAAAAGTTGATATCGGAGATGGGCGAACCGGACGTTCCCGCGTACCCTGACGGCCTCACTGAGAGGGAAGTTGAGGTGTTGCGGTTGATCTGCGGCGGTAAGACTGACCGGGAGATCGGGGAGGAACTCTTCATCAGCTTCAGGACCGTTGGCAACCACGTAAGAAGCATCCTCAACAAGACGGCTGCAGCCAATCGCACCGAGGCCGCGAGCTATGCCAACCGCCAGGGATTGGCCGGGTAACCCCATCCGGGAAGCCTATCCCTCGTTATGGAGAGGTGATCTTAGATGTTATATTGGCTTGAAATTCGGGTAGAGGTGAGGCCATGACTGCTGATCTTGAGCTTCGAGTTACCATCGGTGATCTGTTGGATTCGCAGGCGGAACGTTACGCCGGGCGGGACGCACTGGTGCATGTTGAGGCTGGGACGCGCTTCTCCTACACTGAATTCAAGGATGAGTGCGACCGGGTGGCCAGGGGACTGATGGCCCTGGGTATCGAAAAAGGCCAGCACGTCGGCATCTGGGTAACCAACTACACCGAATGGGTGGTGGCCCAATTCGCAACCGCCAAGATCGGCGCCGTGTTGGTCACTGTTAACCCGTCCTACCGTACCCACGAACTCGAGTATGTCTTAAAGCAGTCAGAAGCCAATGCCTTGATACTCATCGGCCAGTTCCGCACCTCCGATTACGTGGGCATGGCCAATGAAGTTATTCCAGAACTAAAAGACTCCACCCCCGGTGAACTGCACTGTTCAAACCTGCCCCATCTACGCAACGTGGTGTTCATTCCCCCGCCGTCAGACACCATGGCAAAGACTCCGGACGGCATGTGGTCGTGGGAAGATGTTCGGCAGAAGTCGGTTGAGGTCAGCGATGGGGACCTGGCGAAGAGACAGGCATCCTGTGACCCCGACGACACCATAAATATCCAGTACACCTCGGGCACAACGGGCAATCCCAAAGGCGCCATGCTCACCCACTACAATCTGGTGGCCAACGGCTACTACAGTGGCGAGGGAATGAAGTTCACCGAGGAAGACCGCCTGTGCATCCCCGTTCCCTTCTACCACTGCTTCGGCTGCGTTCTGGGCAACCTGGCCTGTGTCAGCCACGGTTCCACCATGGTTATACCCTCAGAGTACTTCGAGCCGGTGAAGGCATTGGAGGCCATTCAACAAGAGAAGTGCACCGCCCTCCACGGCGTGCCAACCATGTTCATCGCCCAGTTGGGCCATGACCGGTTCTCAGAATTCGACCTAAGCTCCCTCCGTACCGGAATGATGGCGGGCTCACCCTGCCCCATCGAAGTTATGCGCCAGGTTGTGGACCAGATGGGGGCCTCCGAGATCACCATCGCCTACGGCCAGACCGAAGCTTCACCCGTCATCACCCTGACGCGTACCGAAGATACCTTGGAGCGCCGGGTCAGCACCGTTGGCACCGCCCTGCCCAACGTTGAGGTGAAGCTGGTGGACCCGGAGACCGGTCAAGACACGCCCGTTGGCGAGCAGGGAGAGTTGTTGTCCCGCAGCTTCATGGTGATGAAGGGTTACTACAACCTGCCCGAGGCCACCGCCGCGGCCATCGACGAAGAAGGCTGGCTTCATACGGGAGACCTGGCCACCGTGGACGCAGACGGCTACTACCGGATCACCGGGCGTCTCAAGGACATGATCATCCGCGGCGGCGAGAACGTCTATCCCAGAGAGATCGAGGAGTTCCTCTATACACACCCCAAAGTTGCCGACGTCCAGGTGATCGGCGTGCCAGACGAACGGTTCGTGGAAGAGGTCATGGCCTGGGTGATGTTGAAACCCGGCGAGACGGCCGACGACGAAGAGATCAGGGAATTCTGCAAGGGCAAGATAGCCCACTACAAGATTCCCCGCTACATCAAGATGGCCACGGAATTCCCCATGACCGTCACGGGCAAGATCCAGAAGTTCAAGATGCGCGAGATGGCGATCGAAGAACTTGGTTTACATAACGCAGCCAGCATAGAGACCGCTTAGTAACGGTCCATATGCAGACGCAAATGGTTGGTAAAACCTATCAGATCGAAGTTAGTCATGCGCATGCTATTCAAGGTATCCATCCCGGTGGAGACGGGCAACGCGGCCATCAAGAACGGGACCCTAGCGGTAACCATCGGCTCTATATTGGAAGAGATGAAGCCCGAACCACTTACTTCGCGGAAGACAACGGAAAGCGGACCGCATATATCTTCGTTGACCTTGCCAGCGAATCGGATATCCCCCGGTTGGCAGAACCTTGGTTCTTGGCCTTTAACGCGTCGGTAGAACTTCACCCCTGCATGACCGGTGAAGACCTGGAAAAGGCCGGCCCGTCCATCGGGGCCGCAGTCCAGAAATACGGTTAGGCGGGCGGTACAACCGCACTGGAAAGCAAAAGACCCCGGACAAGGATTCTTCCTTCCCGGGGTCTTTCTATATGAAAGCGCGATTGTACCGCCCGCCTAGCCGGCGGCTAGGGCTCTCACCTCTTTGGCTTTGGCGGGAAGGTCGTAGGTGGTCCAATTTGCACCGTCGTCCAGCGAACCGAACACCTGGCCGTCCCGCGAGTTGCAGAAGACGTGGTCTGGGGCCCGGGGGTCCACAGCCACCGTCATCATAGTCGAATTGGGAGCGATGCTCCGGTCCACCTGCTCGAAGGTCTTGAACAGGTCCCGGCTCCGGTAGAGTGCGCCCTGTGTGCTGCGGGCGGCCGCTCCGATGGAAACGTAGAGCATGTTGGGGTCGTGGGGCGCGGCCTTCAGGTCGCGGGTGTAGGTGATCTCAGAGAAATTACCGAACTCCACCGGGATCCATTCGCTGCCCCGGTCCGGGCCGATGAAGGGCCCTTGCCGGGTGGTGATGAACACCGTGTGGGGCATGGCAGCCGAGCACTGCGCGCCGTGAAGATCGAGGGTGTCTTCGCTGGGCGCCAGCGTTCCGGAAATCTCCTCCCATGTGTCGCCGCCGTCGGCGCTGCGGATCACTCCGGCAACCTCAAGAGCGGCATACATCTCGTCCGGGAAGTTGGGGTCGGCGCACAGGGCGATAACCCTGGTGGGAAAGGCCATGGAGATCTCTGCGGAACCCATGTTCTTGGTGATCTGCTGCCAGGAATCACCGCTGTTGGTGCTGCGGTAGATCTCCCCGGGGGCGGTGCCCAGGTACATCACGCTGGGATCGCCGGGCCGGAACATGAAGGTCCAAGGCGGGGCGCCTGTCTTGGGGTAGTCCAGTCTCTCCCAGCTATTACCCCGGTTGGTGCTGCGGTAGGGGCCGTCCTGGGTCCCGGCGTAAATCACCTCGGGGTTGTCGGGGTGGATGATGATTCCGCAGACCATCGGGTCGGCAGGCAGCCCGTTGGTCAACTCCTCCCACTGGCTGGAGCCGGGCGACAGCCGGAATATGCCGTTGGTCTCGGCTCCGGCGTAAACGTAGGTGTCATTGCTTCCTGTGGTCATATCGGTCTCCTCCCAAATTCGATGGATGCCGGGGAATCTATGGCTGTCTTTTTAGATGGGCCGGCTTAAGAGCTGGTTGTCGTCGCTTGTATCTCTTCCAGGTCGTACCGGAATTCTTCGATAACTGGGTTGGCCAGCAGCTTCTGGCACATCTCAGTCACGGCGACCTCAGCCTTTGCGCGTTCGGTCTCATCGATGTTCACCAGCAGGTATTTGCCGACTCTCACATCCTCGGCGGTGTCGAAGCCCAAGCGGTGCAGGCTGGACAGCACGGTGACTCCCTGGGGGTCATTCACCGTGGGCTTGAGAGTGATGTATATGCGGGCCTGATACATAGGTTGGTTAAGCTCTCTTTAGGGTTAGCAAGGTATCCGTTCCGGACCTAGGTTCCCGGAGTATGCCTCGAAGAACCGTTCTATCCGTTCTTTGTCTACACCTGAAAAGACGTCGTTAACGCCCCAAGCGCTGAGGCCGATCTGGCCCGCGGGTATTTCGTGGTAGGCACGTGCGATGCCCCACACATTATTCAGGCCGATGTCGTTCAAAGCATCGCGCAATGCTTGGACGTCGGATTCGAGCGGCAGGTTGTAGCTCACCACGATATGGCCGTGTTCTACGTTGTGCACTATCCGCTCATCGGGCAAGACCTCTTCGTAGAAGTCGCACCGGGCGGGAGTGGACCAATGGTCTCCGGATGTTGGCGGCACGCTATTGTAGGTGGCTTCAGTGCCTTCGTCGATGTGCTCACGGCTAAGGATGGGGAACTGGGTGCCCACGCCTTCAACGAATTGATTGTGGCTGCCGCTCTGTGCGTTGCCCCCGTGACCGCCGCCGGTAAAGCTGGCGAAGGCGAAGCTGGCTATGACCAGCACCGCGATCACTACGGAAGCAGCGAGGTAGAGCTTATTCGTCGGCTTGCGTCGATTGCTCGACGGCAGGTTGCCGGAGCGGGCCGCCCTGGTGGCAGCGCGGCCACGGCGGCGTCTTGAAACAGGCAATGTAAGGTCCTCCGAATTGGGCCAGGGGCCGGTTCCGGGAGCGAGCCGGTTAGAGGCGCGTCCCGGTCAATTTGTAATACGCTTCCTGGTACCGCTCGGACGTCTTTGCCACCACGTCATTGGGCAGTTCAGGGGCTGGTGGTTCGTGGTCCCAGCCTTGGGAATCCAGCCAGTCACGCACGAACTGTTTGTCATAGTTGGGCTGCGACTTTCCGGGCGCATAGCCATCAACATCCCAGAACCGGCTGGAGTCGGGAGTCAGCAGCTCGTCGATCAGGGTCAGTTGGCCGTCTATGATGCCAAATTCCATCTTGGTGTCAGCCAGGATGATGTCCCTTTCCTTGGCGTAATCGTGGGCCCATTTGAATACCGCGATGCTGGTCTCCTCAAGTTGGCGGGCCATGTCCGCGCCGACCATATCCAGCACTTCCTGCTTGGACATATTCTCGTCGTGCCCTTCTTCCGCTTTGGTGGTGGGGGTGAACAGCAATTCAGGAAACGCCTGGCCTTCAACCAACCCCTTACCCACGTCCATGCCGGACACGGTCCCTTGCCTCCGGTACTCCGACCAGGCGGACCCGGTGATGTAGCCCCTGACGATGCATTCCAAGTCCAGGCGCTCAGCCCGCTTGACCACCATGGACTGCCGGGCTACCTCATCCGAGACTGCCCCGGCGATGCTGCTGCCCTCCAGATACTGGGCGGCCTCCGGTGCGTCTCCCAAGCAGATGAAGTGGTTGGGCACGATATGCTTGGTCTTGTCGAACCAGAAGGCCGATATGCGGTTCAGGACTAGGCCTTTGTCGGTAATGCCGGTGGGCAGCACCACGTCGAAGGCGGAGATGCGGTCGGTGGCGACCATCAATAGATGACCCCCGCCCAGGCCATAGGTATCGCGCACCTTCCCTCGGTGGAGTCTATCGGGCATCTGAGTTTCAATTATCACTTCAACCCCCCTTATCACCAGTCGTTTTCGATCTGGTTGTTTTTAGCCTGTTTTCACGGCCGGTTGGACCAGGCCCAACCGGGCAAAGGTTTCATCTACGTACCGGGTGTAGTACCCGTAGTCGAACAGTTCGTCCAACTCCGCTGAAGAGAAATGTTCTCCGGTCTGCCGGTCAGCCCGCAGCAACTCCCGGAAGTCCTTCTTTTCCTCCCAACTGCGACCGGCGTTGGTCTGGACGATCTTGTAAGCGTCTTCCCGGGCCAGGCCCTTGTCGACCAAGGCCAGCAGGACCCGCTGGCTGAAGACCAGGCCCAAGCTGCTTTCGATGTTCTCGAACATCCGCTCAGGGAATACCCTCAGCCCTTCTATGATGCGGCTGAAGATGCTGAGGATATAGTCCAGGGCCAAGCATGAGTCGGGCAGTATGATGCGCTCAGCGGACGAGTGGCTGATATCACGCTCGCCCCAGAGGGCAACGTTCTCCATGGCAGTTACGGAGTTGCCCCGGATCAACCGGGCCAGGCCGCAGATGCGTTCCGCCAGTTCCGGGTTGCGCTTGTGAGGCATGGAGGACGACCCGGTCTGGCCTTCGCCGAAGGGTTCCTCCACCTCATGCAGTTCGGTGCGTTGCAGCGCCCTGATCTCCGTGGCGAACTTCTCCAGCGAAGCCGCGATCAGAGCCAGAATGGTCATGAAGTGAGCGTGCCGGTCTCGCTGGACGATCTGGTTCGAAATCTTGGCGACCTTGAGACCCAATACTTGGCACACAGCCTCTTCAACCGATGGCGGGACCGTGGCGTGGGTGCCCACCGCGCCGGAAATCATTCCTACGCGCAAGCCCTCTATCGCTTCTGTCAGCCGCTCTTTCTGGCGGGTCATCTCGTCCCACCAGAGGGCGAACCTGAGACCCATGGTCATAGGTTCGGCGTGCACTCCGTGGGTGCGGCCCATGGCCAGAGTGTCTTTGTGTTCCACGGCCTTGTCAGCCAACGCGGCTATCGCCCGGTCCATCTCCGTCTGCAGCAGGGCCCCTGCCTCGATCATCTGGAGGTTCAGGCCGGTGTCCAACATGTCGTTTGAGGTCATCCCCAGGTGGAGCCAGCGGCCTTCCGGGCCCATGGACTCGGTGATGGATGATATGAATGCTGTGACGTCGTGGCGGGTGGTCTCGAACAGTTCCATCATGCGGCCGTGGTTATACTTGGCGTCCCGCAGCTTGACCATGTCGTCTTGGGGGATCACGCCGTCGGCGGTCCATGCTTCACAGACGGCCAATTCGACTTCCAGCCACTTGAGATATTTATTTTCATCGGACCAGACCTGCTTCATGGCCGGCCTGGAATATCGCTCAATCACAGTCCCGTCTCCTCACCTAGCAGCGCCATCGGGCCCGTGTCCGTTCTTGGAAAATTGCTGCACCGACACCAACATGCCCCCAAAATCGTCGAAGGGCTGGTAGGCGATGCCTTCGTCGTCGCAGAACTTGGCCAGCGTGCTATGGGCGAAGATCACGTCCGCCACCCGGGCAGCTTCCAGGTCTGACCGGCCGTCGCCCGCGAAAAACACGTGGCAGCCTTGATTCTGGAACGACTCCACCACGAACCCCTTGGAGTTCCCGTCGCTCTCCTTGCCGGGATAGGCGTGGTTGTAGTGGTAGGAGATCTCGCCGTCCTGGAACTCGGTATTCACGGCATAGACCGGGACCCGGCCGACGCCCTCCCGCTCCAACAGGGCTTCGATGTAGAAGTCCAGCCCCTGGCTGACCACCGCCATGGGGATTTCGTTGGCCTGACAGAAGCCCCACAACTCGCGGAAGTAAGGCCGGAGGTTGGCGTGTTCTTTGACGTAAGACTGCATAGTGGCACGGTCGGCCTGGATGTTCCGGAAGGTGATCTCCTGATATTCCTTCAGGTCCATATGGCCGTCGCGAAAGCTCTGGCGCACGTCCTTCCAGTCCGGGTCGCCGAACCGGTTCAGCAGCAATTCAGCCACGTTCTGTGCCGCGGCTGTGTCGTCGAAGTCGGTTAGGACAGCGGGATGCGGTCTACCGCTCGCGGAGTTCGCGCCGGTAGTCTTCATAAGCCTGCCTTATATTGTCGTACTTCAGACCCAGAATCTGGGCTGCGTAGTATGCGGCGTTCCGTGCGCCCCAGCTCCCCACGGCCATGCAGGCCACTGGGATTCCGGGAGGCATCTGAGCGGTGGACATCAGTGCGTCGATGCCCTTGAGCTCACTGGACGTCAGCGGGATTCCGATGACCGGCAATGTGGTCTGAGAGGCCAATGCGCCCCCCAAAGCCGCCGAGCCACCGGCCGCCGCGATAATCACTTCGATGCCCCGGTCCCGGGCGGTTGAGGCATATTCGTGCACCCGTTCCGGGGTGCGGTGGGCGGACATAACACGGGCTTCGTAGTCGATGCCCATCTGTTCCAAAGTGTCCAGGGTCGCCTGGACATCGGCCTCATCCGAGGCGCTTCCCATAATAACACCTACCAGCGGCAAAACAACCTCCTATTCACGCTCAAACCGGCACCGCCGTGACCCCTTACGGTCCCGGTTCTCCGTGCTCCAAAAATTCGCTAGATCTTATAGTTCCAGTTCGTCTCGAAATGCTTCGATGAGGCCCTGCTCCAGAGCGTCCCGCTCCGGCCGGACCTCGATATCATTTATCTGAAGATATATCCCGTCATCGGAAAGCCCCAAGTCCACTGCGATCTCCAACTCTCCGCCCTCGTCCCACGACAGGATGGTGGTGATGACGTCGGTGTCATCATCTTCGTCGGGTTCGTCGCCGTTCATGCTGATCCCGGGGTCTAGTTCAAGATCGTCATCGCCGGCCACCCAGCCGACTATGGTCTCGATCTCGCCCTTGCCGTCCAACAGAGTGGCGTTCATCTCGGCCAGCAGTTCATCTACCCCCAAGTCTTGGGCCATCTTGGAGAGATCGTCCCTTTCTTTCTGTAAGCCAGCTTCGTCTTCGTCCGCCCGCTTCTGCCGTTGGGCGCGAACGTCGGTCAGTTCTTCTTTCAGGCCTTCCAATGTCTCGCGCCAGGTCATTTGCGTTTCCCCCGGGCCGCTTGATAAGCCAATTCGTCGATCTCCCGAAAGTCCTGGCGGCCCGACCGGGCCCGGACCTGATTCAGGGCCCCCAAAATATCGAGATACCGGATGCCGATGGGGCCTCGTTTGATGCTGGAAGGAAGGAGACCGGCCTGTTTCAACAGCGCCTCAGCGTTGGCGTTCCAAACCCCGAAAAGACCGGGATTGCTCAGGCACAAGAGAAAAGAGGGGAACTCCCTTCCCGTGCCCGCCATCCTGTAGGCTCCCTCAGGCGCGGCGCACTCGTCGAATCGGCCTTCCAGCTTGATATTATCATAGAGCAGAAAATCCAGACCGTCCCTGATGTCCTCGATGGTGTTGGTCTTGAACTTCGCCGTGTCCCGTCCCCCTGAAGCCCGGTAAAGCTCCAACGCCTGGTCCATGGTCATGGTCAGCAGATCGTCTTGCTGCAACCATTGGTAAAACTCGGCAGACCGCAGCCATTTCTTGCGCCTGTAATTCAGCAGCCGCTGGTCGTCTTGGGCCAGTACGAACAACTGGTTGGTGATGGTCATGGTTTCCCGGTGGCCTGGGCTGCGCCCTGGTTCGCCGCCGAGCTTATATCCCGCCGCCACCGGGCGCCTTGGAAGCTGATGCGCTCCAGCCTGGAGTACGCCCGCTCTCGTGCTGCATCGATGCTGGCGCCGCCGCCAACCACGGTCAGGACGCGTCCTCCCGACGTCAGCGACGTTCCTCCGGGCCCCAACTTGGTGCCGGCGTGGAAGACCATGGTGTCCTCCGGCCCGTTTTCGTCCAGTCCTGATATCTCAAAACCTGTCTGGTACTCATCGGGATAACCGCCTGAGACCATGACCACGCCCACGTAGTTCTTGGTGTCCCAACGAACGTCTACCTGGCCCAGGTTTCCCTGAGCGCAAGCCATCATCAACTCCAGCGGGTCGGAGGCCAAGAGGGGAATCACCACCTGGGTCTCGGGGTCGCCCAGCCGGCAGTTGAACTCCAGGACCTTGGGCCCAGCTTCGGTCAGCATGAGACCCGCGTATAAGACTCCTTTATAAGGCGTACCCCGCTCGGCCATGGCCTTGAGCACCGGCCGCATGATGGTGCTTTCAACCTGGCCTGCCAATTCGGGGTCCCAGAAATCCGGCTGGGCGAAGCTGCCCATGCCTCCGGTGTTCGGACCGTGGTTGCCGTCTTCGAGCCGTTTGTAATCGCAGGCAGCTGCCAGCGGCGAGAGGTTCTCGCCGTCGCAGAAAGCGAAGACGCTCACTTCCGGGCCGCTCAGATACTCTTCCAACACCACCGTGTCCCCGGCCTCGCCGAAGGCCCGGTCGGACATGCACATCTTTACCGCCGCTAGTGCTTGGTCAGAATCCTCACAAAGGAGGACTCCCTTACCCGCTGCTAGCCCATCGGCTTTTACGACCAGCGGACCTGGATGATTCTTGATATATGCTTCGGCGTTGGTTTCATCCCAGACGCTTGCAAAATCCGGACAAGGCACCCCGGCTTTCCTCATGAGGTCCAAGGCGAAGCTCTTGCTGGCCTCGATCTGCGCCGCCGCCTGACTGGGTCCGAAGACAGGGATGCCCAACGCATCCAGCCGGTCGGCCAAGCCCAATGCCAACGGCGCCTCGGGCCCCACGACCACCAAGTCCGCTGAGGTCTCTTGGGCCGCAGCCACCAAGCCATCGACATCGCTGGAGCGGATATCCATGTTCTCGGCCAGTGAGGCTGTGCCCGCATTGCCCCCAGCCACCCACAAACGGGTCAGGTTGGGACTCTGCTTGATCCGCCAGGCCAATGCGTGCTCCCGCGCTCCGGAACCAACCAATAGGAC
>CAYXDE010000057.1:0-21634 GCA_964463525.1 uncultured Dehalococcoidia bacterium
CTCTGTCATTCTTTTTCGAACTTGACGTAAGGCCTAATGCTTGTTCACTACTTCGAAGGGCGCGTAGAAATTTGGTTGCAAATACCTCATCGTCGATTAGTCCGTCGTGCAACTTCAATAGCCTAAACCTTCCAGTTTGGAGATCTTCCAAATGGTTCATTCTTTCTGACCATTTCTCTGTCTCGGCGAGAATCCTGGTAAAATAATTCTTCCGCTCAATCCCCGAATCATTACTCTTGCTGTAGCCATCCCCCAGCATCACCGATTGAGTCAACACTAGAAGGTCCGCTATAACATGCCAATCGGTGATTCTCATCTCCCCAGTCTTCAAGAACTGACTACTCAAACGTCCTCGTTGATCGTGGGCAAAATGCCTAAGTGTACTCAGGTTACATTTCTGAATCATTTCGACGATATTGGTCTTTTGCTTCTCCATCTCCCGGTGAATTCCGGGCTCATTATGCTGTTGTGGATCTACCAAATCTGAGTACTTATCGGGCCACTTCAAACATGACGGGTTTAGGCAAACGTCTGCTTCAGTAGTTATGTTTTGGTAGAGGGGACTATGGCATGACATGCAAACATAGTCAGAATCAAAATCAGCTAATGCTAATTCAGTCAATGTTGGCATAAAAGACCTCAAAGGAATCAAGTGGCGTTCCGAATTGGTTAGCATTGTATTCTACCCAAGTAACGCCTCTCCAACACCACCCCCATTTGACACCACCCCCGGCACCAGGCGATGATACCCACGCTCTCAAGAAGAGTAATTATTGAACCTGTAGGAGGCGCTTTCCCATGGTCAAAGCCGCCGTACTGTACGAACAAAAAAACCCGTTGGTTGTTGAGGATGTGGAGCTGGACGCCCCCCAAGACGGGGAAGTCCTGGTCAAGGTCGGCGCGGCCGGCATCTGCCGCAGCGACCGCCACTATATGCACGGCGACGCCCCAACCCTGCTTCCCGTGGTCCTTGGCCACGAGGGCGCAGGCACCGTCGAAGCCGTCGGCCCCGGTGTGACCTCGGTCCGGCCCGGACAGCAGGTCATCCTTTCGTTCGTCTCTTCTTGCGGCCGCTGCAAGAGCTGCATCACCGGCAACTCCCACCTGTGCGACGCCCACGCCGCCGCCGGCGCGTTCATGTTCGACGGCACCACCCGTCTGCACAAGGGCGACACCCGTATCCATCACTTTGGCAAGACCGCCCTATTCGCCGAGCACACGGTCGTCCCTGAGGCCGCCGTGGTGCCCGTCGAACAGCCCATCGGCATGGACATAGCCGCCCTCATCGGCTGCTGCGTCCCCACCGGCGTCGGAGCGGTGATCTCCAGCGCCAACGTCCAGCCCGGCAGCACCGTGGCCGTCATCGGCTGCGGCGGCGTGGGCCTGAACGTGGTCATGGGCGCGGCCCTGGTCAACGCCAGCAAGATCATCGCCATCGACATCAGCGAGGCCCAACTAGAGTTCGCCATGAAGTTCGGCGCGACCCACACGGTCAACGCCTCGGACAAGGACCCGGTGGCCCAGGTCAAGGAACTGACCGACGGCAAGGGCGTCGATTATTCCTTCGAGGTCTTTGGCTCCGCCGATACCACCAAGGCCGCCTACGACATGGCCGGCAAGAGCGGCACGGTGACTGTCGTGGGCATCGCCCCCGTGGGCGCCGAGGCCGGCATCAATGCGGTGGACATGGTCCGGAACGAGAAGACCATGCGCGGCACCTACTACGGCTCCACCCACGCCAGTGTGGATATGCCGAAGCTGGTGGATATGTACCTGGCCGGCAAGTTGAACCTGGACGACCTGGTGGTCCGCCACTATTCCCTGGACCAGATCAACGACGCCTATGGCGACATGGACAAAGGCGAAGTAGGCCGAGGCGTAATCGTCTACTAGGCGGTACAACCGCGCTTTCGGGCGGTACGACCGCGCTTTCGGATTCTCTGCTACGGTACTAGGACAAAGCCCCCCTATCCTTGGGGGGCTTTGTTTTGCTTGGGGGTTGGTCTGGTTGGGTACTCGGAAAGCCTCGCCCAAAGGTAATGTCATTCCGAGCGAAGCGAGGAATCTGCCGTGCTCGACCTGAGCAGTCCTCTCCATTGCGCCGCCGCCTCGATTCGCCCATCTAACTTGGCAGATTCTTCGCCGCTGCTGTAGGGTCAGGATGACAGATGCGCAAATACGACTATTGATTGGATGCCCCGCTCTTCCTCTGTCATTCCTCGCTTCGCTCGGAATCTCTTTGCTGAGGGAAACCAAGTACAGGTCTTGAAGAACCTCATCGGGTCTGCACCAGCGGCAACGGTTTTCCCTCGTCGGCCGCCGCTTTTCGGAAGAACAGTCAAGCTGAGACCATACAACCTTTATGGACAGGCCTGCCGCCTCAGTATTAGTATTCTTCCATCATGCCCAGTGAACGCGTACAACGACAGATCGATCGCCTCCTGGATGAAGCTGAAGAAGCGATCTCCAGCCAGGACTGGACTGCCGTAGCCGACAGCGCCCGGGCCGCGCTCAGGCTGGACCCAGAGAACCCCGACGCGCTCTCGTATCTGGCAGCCGCCCAGCGCGACCCATCTCCTGGCGCCGCTCCACCAGCGCCCGCCGACGCCTCCAGGGCCAGGCTGGAGCAGTACATCCCCAAAGAACTCCTGGACAAACTGGAAGGCGCTCGCCGTTCGGGCGCAGGCTCGGGCGAACGCCGTGTCGTCACCATGTTGTTCTGTGACGTCACGGGCTCCACCTCAGCCGCCGAGAGCCTGGACCCCGAGGAATGGGCGGAGATCATGAACGGCGCCTTTGAGCACCTGATCTCGCCCATCTACCGGTACGAAGGCACCGTGGCCCGGCTCATGGGAGACGCCATCCTGGCCTTCTTCGGCGCTCCCATCGCCCATGAAGACGACCCGCAACGGGCAGTGCTCGCCGGACTGAACATCGTCAACGGTATACGCGGCTACCAGGATGAAGTTAAGAGCAGATGGGGCCTGGACTTCGGAGTGCGGGTGGGCATCAACACCGGCCTGGTGGTCGTGGGGGAAGTCGGCTCTGACCTGCGCGTCGAATACACCGCCATGGGCGACGCCATCAACCTGGCGGCCCGCATGGAACAGACCGCCCCGACCGGCACAGTTCAAGTCTCCTCTGAGACCCACAACCTGATCGCCCCTCTGTTCGAGTTCGAAGCCGGAGATGAGATCGAGGTCAAAGGAAAGGCCGAGCCCGTTGTGGCCTACCGGGTACTGGGAGAAAAGGACGAACCCGGCAGCCTCCGTGGGATCGAAGGTATGAGCACACCTCTGGTCGGGCGGGACAGTGAGCTTAGCCAACTGAGTGGGATCCTGGAGCGGTTACACGACGGCCGGGGTGCCGTGGTCTCTCTGATCGGGGAAGCCGGGATCGGGAAATCAAGCCTGCTCAATGAACTGCACAACGAATGGGAAAGGATCGCAGGGCAAGATGCCCCGTGGGTGGAAGGCCGCGGGGTTTCATACGACACCGCACGGCCCTACGGCCTGTTCTCCCATCGGATCTTCCAGGTATTTGGGGTAGCCGACAACGATTCGCTCGAGACGGTACAGGCCAAGGTGGCGGTGGCCCCAGTGGACTTTCCTCCCGAGATCCAATCCGTAGTAACCAACGCCATATCCGTATTGTTGGCGTTGGACAACGCGGCGGATAGCCCTCAGTTAAAGGGTGAAGCCGCCCAGCGGGAACTCTATGACGCCTGTCATAGTTGGTGGCGGGCTGCCGCCTCCTATTCGCCCACGGTCATCGTGATGGACGACCTGCGTTGGGCCGATCCGGCTTCGGTGGAGCTCATGATCGACCTTTTCCCTCTTATGGAAGAGGTGCCGCTGCTCCTCCTCTGCTCGTTCCGGCCAGAGCGGCAGTCGGCGGCTTGGCGAATCAAACAGGCTGCCGAGACCGATTTTCCTCACATCTACACGGAGATAACCCTAAGCGCCCTCTCCGACGAAGACAGCGATCGTCTCTTCGGGAATCTCCTGGGCGTATCGGAGCTGCCGCCGCAGTTGCGGCAGATGATCCTCGAGAAGACCGAGGGCAACCCCTTTTTCCTTGAAGAGTTCATCCGTACGCTCATCGACACCGGCGCCATCGCCCGCGACGAGACCGGCATGCGTTGGCTGGCGGAAACAGACGTGCAAGAGATCTCCATCCCCGACAACCTTCTCGCTCTGTTGTCATCCCGGATAGACAGGCTGGAGGAGGAAGCGCGGCGCACTCTGCAGCTCAGCTCCGTCATCGGCCGGTCGTTCTACCACGGTATCCTCGAAAAGATCACCGAGTCTGGCGTCACCCTCGACCGGCAGCTCAACAGCCTCCAACGGGCAGAGTTGATCCTGGAGGCGGCAAGACTTCCGGAGTTGGAATACACCTTCAAACACGACCTCACCCGGGAGGCGGCCTACAACTCCATCCTTCTAAGGGAGCGCCGGGAGTTCCATCTGCGTGTCGGAGAAGCTGTCGAGCAGCTGTTCGGCGACCGGCTGGAAGAGAATGCGCATCTACTGGCCCACCATTTCCACCAGGCCGACGACAAAGAACGGGCACTGAGATACTCGGTCATGGCCGGCGAAGTGGCCGCAAGACTATATGCCAGCGACGAAGCTATCACCCACTACGGCCGCGCCATAGAGATAGCGAAAGAAACCGGGCCCTCCAGCGAGCAGATCATCTCCCTTTACCTGGCGAGAGGACGTGCGCAGGAGATCAGTGGGCTCCAGGATGAGGCTCTGTCCGGCTACCAGGAGCTGGCAGACCTGGGACGTGATACTTCGCGGGCAGACATCGAACTGGCCGCGCTGCTGCCGATGGTGACGATCCGCTCAACCCTAGGCGGAAGGCCCGACCCAGCCGTCGCCCGGGAGTTGTCCGAACGGTCCTTGGGCCTAGCCCAGCAGCTGGGTGACCACCCTTCCGAAGCCCGGATCCTCTGGAACGAATTGCTGATCGAGATACTTGCCGGCGACTATCAGAAAGCTCTGGAGTTCGGTGAACGGTCTTTGGTGATCGCCCATCAGTACGGCCTGGAAGAGCAGACCGCTTTCGCGCGGCAAGACACAGCCCGCGCCCAGGTCGCCCTGGAACGATTCGCCGACGCCAGAGATTCTCTAGAGGGCGCCCGGGCATACTGGCGGTCCAGCGGGAACCAGGTGATGTTGGCCGACAACATGTACAACTCGAGCGGAGTATTCTACGTCCGGGGGGAATTTGCCGAAGGCACCGCATTGGCGAGCGAAGGACTGGAGATCAGCCGCGGCATCGGCAGCGGATTACTGGAAAGCATCGGCTTGATCAGCTTGGCGCACGCCCACACGGAGACGGGCGACCTTGGCCGGGCATCCGCCGTGGTCAACGAGGCACTTGATCGGCTGGCCGGCACCAGCGACGCGGGTGTGATCACGGCGATGGTCCATGCAACGGCCTCGTCGATCTATGGGTTGTACGGCCTGGCCGACCTGGCGCTCAAACACGCGGACCTCGCTACGGCGATGGCCAATATCACGCATGCCGATTTCTTCCGCACCCCAATGGCCCTGGCGCTCGTTCTCGCCGGCCGGTTGGGCGAAGCCGTGGAAGCGCTCCAACCCATGTACCAACAGCCTAAGTTCCAGTCCCGGCGCAACGTGGAATACATGGGCATCCTATCTTCCCTGCCAAACCTCGTTAGGGGTGAGTTGGTCTTGGCGCAGGAAGATTTCCATCAGATACTAGAGTATGACCTGGCAACTGATTCCCTGAATGGAGGGAGCGGCGTGACTGTTGTCCTGCCCGATCTGCTGAGGGCCAGAGGCGAGGCCCTACTAGGTTTGGGACGGGTTGAAGAAGCGTGGGAAGCGCTGGCTGAAGCACGAGACCTGGGGGAGAGGTACGGATCGCGGCGCAGCCTTTGGCGGATATACTCAGAGATGAGCAAAGCTGCATCTTTGGACCACCGTCCTGAAGAGAGTCTGCAAATGCTGGAGAAATCCAGAGAACTGATAAATCACATCGCGGACAGTTGCGGTGAAGCTGGGATACGCGAGGCCTTCTTGAACACTCCGAAGGTGCGTAGCGTACTCGCAGACCAATGACATTCGGGAAGAACGCGGGGCAGAGGAAGAATTGGAAGACCTGACCATAAAATTGGTGGAGACTGAGGCCGAGATGGAGGGCGCGCTGGGCGTTCGGTTCCGGGTGTTCGTATCTGAGCAGCAGGTGCCCATGGAAGAGGAACTGGACGAGATCGACGCCACCGCCACCCACGCCATCGCGGTACAAGACGGCCAGGTGATCGCCACCGGAAGGGTGTTCTACCGGGACGAAGACAGCGCGGCACGCATCGGACGCATGGCCGTGGACACCGAATGGCGCCGGCACGGAATCGGGGGCCGGCTATTGGAATTTCTAGAACAAGAAGCAACGAGCCAGGGCGTCTCTACCTACATCCTCAACGCCCAGGTGTACGTCAAAGACTTCTACGCCGCCCACGGCTACGAGGAGCGCGGGGAAGAGTTTCTGGAAGCGGACATCGTCCACATCCTGATGCGAAAAGAAGCTGCAAATCCCGGTCACACCGGGGCCGTCAGCTAGCAAGAATTTCCCTGGCAGCTGACGGCTGATCGCTGGAAGCTATTAAGCTGCCAACTTCCCTTGCTCTAAGTTCTGCACGTCCATCTTGGCGATGTGGTCGCCGGGCTGGCTGCCCAGGGACTTGAAGCCATCCGACTCGCGGAACTCGGCTTCCTTGGCGGGGACGTCGGCGCCCTCAGGGAACCGGCGGACCCAGATGAACTGGTTGTGATCAGCGTTGACCCAGGTGGCCACGACCGGCAGTCCCATGGCTTCGTGGGCCGGCTTGATTCCGGACTCGAACAATTTCACCCAAGAGTCCATCATGCCTTTGTTGATGGTATAGCTGCGCATCTGGTCCATGGTCTTTCTCCTTCTTGTTCTCTATATCTCTTCTGTTTTCTAGGCTGCCTTGGCAGTCTGAAGCACTTCTTCCACCAACTTCACTTCCATCTTGGCGATGTGGTTGGTCGGTTTGTCGCCCAGTGCCTTGCGGCCCGGCGACGCGAAGTAAGCTTTCTCTTTGTCGGGGATCTCTTCAACCGTCTCGAAAGTCCTTACCCAGACAAAATCAGAACGGTCGGGGCTGACGTATGTGGCCACGATGGGTATGTCCAGGCTCTCGTGGACCGGGCGGATCTCCTTGTCGAATAGCTCCAGCCAGGAGTCCATCATTCCCTTGTTTATGGTGTATGTGCGAATCTGTGCAACCATGTTTTCTCCTTATTCTGATACCAGTAACTAATTCCCTAACCAAGGCTCTGTCATTCTGAGCCAGCCGCAGCGGCGAAGAATCTGCCAACTCAAACGGAGCCGGCCCATTCACTCTTCACGTGCTTGTCTTTCGTATCCGTCCCGGTAGATCCTTCGTTTCACTCAGGATGACAGTCGTACGATATGACATCGGCGACGCTAATCTAAACCGCGTACTGCTTGATAGCGTCCTCGTCGAACTTCAAACCCAAGCCCGGCTTGTCAGGCACTTCCAGGCAGCCGTCCACGAACTTGGGAGTTTCCTCGAACAGCTTCAGCGTCCAGGGCATGTACTCCACCGTTAGCCCGTTGGGGATGGCGCCCATCAGTTGGATGTGTATCTCAGGGACCAGGTGACTGACCACCGGCAGGTTGAACGCCTCAGCCATGCCGGCGACCTTGCGCCACTCGGTTATGCCGCCCACCCGCAGCAGGTCGATCATCACGATGTCGATGGACCGGTTCTCGATCAGCTGCCGGAACGGGTTTATCCCATAAACATATTCCCCAGCCGCGATGGGGGTGTTCAGCGCGTCGGCCACCCGGGCCAGTCCTTGGTAGTCGTCGTGGGCCACCACGTCTTCAAGCCAGAACAGGTTGTATTCCTCAACCCGGCTGCCGATGGTGATGGCCTGGTTCACGTTCCACATCTGGTTGATGTCGCACATGATGTCTATGTCGTCGCCCACGGCCTCCCGCAGGGTCCGCATGCGCATGACCTCTTTGGCGGGCGTGTCCTCGGCGCCCATCTGCGACTTCATCTGCTTGAAACCTTTCTGGACCAACGCCGGCCCGATCTCAGCCAACTGCTCCAGGTTCATGGGGCGCATCAGCGCGCCGGAGGCGTAGGTGGGCACCCGCTTGCGGTAGCCGCCCAGAAGGGAGCACACCGACTGGTTCAGCGCCTTGCCTTTGATGTCCCACAGCGCCATATCCACGGCCGCCAGGGCCAGGGTCAGTATCCCACCGGGGCCTGAGCCGCTGGTCTTTTCCCGCAGCCCCTGCATCACGGCCTCGATCTCCATGGGGTCCTGGCCTTCCGTCAGTCCGCAGAGAGCTTCTACCGATGACGCCAACGCCGGAGCCAACGGACTCAGACCCAGGGCGGGCGCGAAGGTAAGACCGATGCCTTCGATGCCTTCATCGGTCTGCATCTTGACCGTCACGAAGGCGCGCATGCCTCCGGCCTTTGGCTGCACGTCCACCAAGGCCTCGTCGGCCGGTGCGTGCAGTACCTGTATCTGCGATTTGGTGATCTTCATCTATACTCTCCCTGTAGACCTCTCCCCGCAGACCTCTCACCGAGAGTCTACCTGATGTCTGAGAGGCCCGATTCTACCACAATCTAGCTTCGATTTTGCCCAAGTCGTGTCACCGTTGTTGACAACCGGGACGGGCTGGCATAACATACTTAACAAGCTTAAGTATTAAAGCCGGATTAGTATTCCGGAATTAGTATCGAAGCCGCCGGCAGAATCTCGAGAAGGCACTCAGGGAAAGACCAGAGGAAAGACCAAGGGAAAAGACTTAGTAGAATGACAAGCGTCAAACTAGAAACCAAGGCGACCCTCAAGCAATCCACCATGCAGACGGAGGCGTACTGGGAGAACCTGGTGAAGCGCAGTCTGTGCCGGTTCTTGCTCCTGGCCCAACTGGCCAAGGGCCCGGTCCACGGCTACGGAGTCAACCAGGCCATCAAGGAAGCATGTCAAGGCTGCTGCGAACCCACGGAGGCCATGGTCTACTCGACCATGAAAGAACTTCAGGATGGGGGATACGTGGACTGCCGAATGGAGGAGGTCCAAGGCCGGCAACGCCGCGTGTGCTGGCTCACTAACTCAGGCCAAGAGGCTTTCAAAGCCGCCGCCCGCGTCTGGAAACAGATGATTCCGACTGTCGAAGACTGCGTAGAACTTGCGCTGACCGACCAAGAATAAAAGAGGACTGCGTAGAACTTACGCTTTCTGAAGACAAGTAGATATCCGGCATCCAAATAATTTTCAGGGAGGACGAGAAGATGTCCACTGAACAAGAACAGATAAAAGAACTGGTAAGGGAACGCTACGGCGCCCGTGCTGACCGAGTGATCAGCCTGACCCCCGCTGAACTGGGTCACGAGCACGACAGCGGCGGCGGCTGCGGCTGCTCAACCGACACCTCATGTTGTGGGCCCACCGACCTGGACCACGCCATGACGCTCTACAGCGAAGGCCAACTGTCCGGGCTCCCCATGGAGTCCGTCGCGGCCTCCGCAGGCTGCGGCAACCCCACCGCGTTGGCCGGCCTGCAACCCGGTGAGCGGGTGCTGGACCTAGGCTCAGGCGGCGGCATCGACTGCTTCCTTGCTGCACAGCAGGTTGGCGACACCGGCAAGGTCACCGGCCTGGACATGACTCCGTCCATGCTGGAACTAGCCCGCGCCAACAAGGCCAAGCTTGGCATTGAGAACGTGGACTTCGTGCAGGGCGAGATGGAGAAGATGCCCATCCCCGACTCCACCGTAGACGTGATCATCTCCAACTGCGTGGTCTGCCTGTCCCCGGACAAAGACGCCGTGTTCACCGAGAGCTTCCGCGTGCTGTCTCCCGGCGGCCGCATACACCTATCCGACGTCATGGCTCTGACCGATGAAGGCCCCAGCGTGTCCTCTCCCGAGGACTGGGTGTCATGCACGGCGGGCGCTGAGCATGTGGACGTGTACCGCGACCGGCTGGTCCGCGCCGGGTTCACCGACATCGAGTTCACCAGCGAACAGGTGGACTACATGGAGAAACATCCCGAGCGGCCCCCCACCAACACCGCCGGGTACAAAGTAGTAGCCCACAAACCCGCCTAGGCCCCTTCGGCCAGGCGGTTCCCTTGGCTGCGCAAAGAAAAGGGCGGGGTATCTCTTGGACACCCCGCCCTTTTCTTTCTGAATGCCGATACCTCCGTCATTCCGGCTTACGCCGGAATCCACTCAAAGCAAACTTATCGTTCTCTGGTTGTATTGCTCACAAACCTTGTCCTCTCCCTAGCCGTCTCCTCCTTCCGCAGAAGGATGGGAGAGGGGATCTTTCCCGTCATTCCGGCTTTCGCCGGAATCCACCCTGGCGGCAAAAAGGGCGGGTTAGAAACCCGCCCCTACATGTTCCAAATACCCCGCTGTGCCAGTTAACCGAACGGTATGCGCTTGAATCCCTCTGCGTAGGCCATGCCGATCTTCTCGCCGGTCCGGACGCGGCCCTGGCGGAACCAATCACCAGCATTCTCTTGGTCAACTTGCGATACATGGGACAAGAGAGCCTTTACCGCGGTGTCCAGATAAGGCTCAACATCCACGTATTTGTCAGCGTTATCGCCGCCGCCGGCGATCCACACTTCGCGCACCTTATGGGGTTCCAGCCCTTCTTCGAGCAACTCGGGGAAAGTCAGTCTGTCCCGGGCGGTGGGGAATACGGCCGATAGCGTAGCCTCACCAGCCGCCAGGTGGTCCGGGTGGCTCACGTAATAGCCCCGTGAAACATCCCTGGCCGGGCTTCCCGTGATAAGCACGTCGGGTTTATAGCGTCGTATCTCTCTTGCGATGTCCTTCCGCAGTTCCAGAGTCGGCTCCAGATAGGCGTCTGGGTAGCCTAGAAAAACCACGTCTTGGAGTCCCAAGACCTTGCCGGCGTCCCTCTGTTCTTTCTCTCTTATCTTGATCAGCTCTTCGCCGGTCATTTCGGGATCGGAGCTGCCCTTGCTGCCGTCGGTGCATAGCACATAGACCACGTCCCAACCTTCCGCACACCATTTGGCCACCGTCCCGGCGCAGCTCCATTCAGCGTCGTCCGGGTGGGCCATGACCACCATCCCTCTACGGAACGGTTCTTCGTTCTCCGCCATGGAAATAATCCTCCCAATCGCTCGGCCCGAGTTCGGCCCATCGGCTAAATCCAGGCTCGAAAATCAGTGTATCATAGCCAAATATCATCCCAAGAAACCGTTCGGAGCAGCCTTCATGCCCACTCTCTGGGCCCAAACATCAAAATTTGCCAATATCTCGGTGGGTGACGACCTGCCGATCCTGGTGAAATTCGACTTCCGGCCGCCGGTCCAAGACGGCGTCGAACCTCCGCAAGAAACGCCGGTGGACTCTGAGAGGTTGGCCTCCTTCGTCAAAGAACTTCTCTTCAAAGCCTTCCCCGCCGACATCGTTAACGGCAACGCCACAACCATCGAAACGGAGAGCTTGATCGAGTTCCTTCCGGGCGACACTGTGAGCGTCTGCGGTGAAGTGGCCAAAAAGTCTGAGGACGGCGGCAGCCAAACGGTGGAGTGCCGGGTGACTGTGGAGTCCCAAGAAGGCGTGTTGCTGGCCAACGCTTCGGCGTTCGTCAGCTTCTAGTGCGGGGATTTCTGCGCCGTCTTCGGGCGGACGGCCGCGGCGGGTTTCTCTCTTCCAACTCAGCCGGCTCCGGCGTTTCTTGACCGGACGACTCATCTTCGTCAGCCATCCGGTGACGGTACACGGCCCATTGCACCTGGGTGATCAATGTGAGCAATATGCCAGGCACGTAGAACGTCACTATCGGCTGATAGATGCCGTCGCTCAGCCACCGGACGGCCATGACGCCGCCCACGATCAGGAACGCCCAAGCGACTCCGCCGAACATCACGTTGGTATTCCAAGGCGACCGGATGGCCAGCAATGACCCGGACGGCCACAGGATGAACATGGGAATCATGAACTCCGGCCGGTAGTACCAGGGCTTGGGGAACGATGGTCCTTGGGTTTCTTCTTCTTGCATCAGTCCGTTGAGGCCGGTTGGGCGTGGATTTCAGTCTCATTCTAGCACTTGGATTTTCCCCGGCGAACCACGGCCTTTCAAAGCCAACCGCACGTCTATTGACACCTATCTTCCCATTCACGATAATGACCGGGACTTCAGGCTCATATCCTGAGATTTGCAGGCTCCGGGGACTCCATCGCCCACCCTCGGAAAGAAGGAGCGCCATGACCACCGTCAAGTATTCTCTGGAAGATTTCACCCAAGACATGGAATCCCTCCTGGAAAGCCAGCCCGGCAACCAACAGATATTCGACAAGGGGTCTGCGTGGCTCGAGCGCCTGATCAGCAACCCCGACTCCATCCCGATGGACTTCCGGGTGCCTCTGGGCACTGGCCCCCGCCCCAACCACGCCTCCCGCATGCTCTACCAGGGCGAGAGCGGCCTACAGGTAACCGCAGTCGTCTGGGGCGCGGGCGACCACCTTGGCCCCCATGACCATCTCACCTGGGGCATGATCGGCATCTTGGACAACGCCCTGACCGAGACCCGCTACCAGAGGATCGACGACCGCGACGTCGAGGGTTACGCCAAACTGGAGAAGGACCGTGCCGCCACCTTCAAGCCCGGAGAGATCACCTTGTTGGTCCCAGACACGGACGAGATTCACCAGATGGACAACCTCACCGAGCGCCCAACCGTTGAGATTCACGTCTACGGCAACGACCTTCGGTCCATAGACCGCCACGCCTATAACCTGGATACGGGAAAGATCACGACTTTCCGCACACAAAAGTGGGACAACTGCTAAAGATTTAGATCGTGTAGGGGCACGGCAATGCCGTGCCCCTACACAGTTGGAGCAACATCCGGGTTATCGTGGGTAGAGAGGCGATACCAGGCCGGAAGCTTGGCGGTTCGTCTAGGTTGAAATAGCCGGACATATCAGCAGGAGACAACATAGATGGCCCAGAAGATTTCCTCCCACGACTTAAACGGTCTACTTGAAGGCAAATCGCCCTTCGCGTTGATCGATGTCCGGGAGTCTGGCGAGTACAACGCCACCCACATCCCCGGCGCGGCCCTCATACCCCGCCGCCGCATCGAGTACATCATCGAAAGCTCAGTGCCGTTCAAGGGCACCCAGGTAGTCGTCTGCTGCGACGACGGACGCCGCTCCCAGTTGGCCGCCGCAACCCTGGACAAGCTTGGCTACACCGACGTGTATTTCCTCGAGGGCGGCACCAACCGCTGGTCCAGCAACGACCTGCCCACCGAATGGGGCGTGAACGTTCCCAGTAAAGACTTTGGCGAGATGCAGGAAGTGGTACATCACGTTCCCGAGATCACCGCCGACGACCTTCACCAGAGGATCGAGAACGGCGAAAAGCTGGTCATCCTGGACACCCGCACCCCCGAGGAATACCACAACTTCTGCATCCCCGGCGGCCGCAGTATGCCGGGCGGAGAACTGGCGCTCCGGATCACCGACATCAAGAAAGACCTCGACCCGGACACCACCGTGGTCATCAACTGCGCCGGCCGCACCCGGAGCATCATGGGAACCCGCGTCCTGCAACGTATGGGCGTAGAGGCAGTGGGACTCAAGAACGGCACCTCCGGCTGGCTGCTGGCCGGCTATGAACTGGAGTACGGCGGTGACCGGCTCACACTCCCAGATGTTTCAGACGAAAGCCGGGCCGCCGCAGAGGAATACGCCACCAAGCTTGCCAGCGAAGACGGCGTCCGCTACCTAGACATTCCCGCCTTGCAGCAAGTGATCGCCAAACAAGGCCAGGAGTCGGTCTATCTCGTAGACGTCCGCACCGAGGATGAATACAAGGCCGGGCATATCCCTGGCTTCCGCTGGTTCCCCGGCGGACAGGCCGTCCAGCGCTCTGACGATGTGGCTGTGGTCCAAAATGCCACCTACGTCTTCTGCTGCGACAGCAAAGCCAGGGCCACCATCACTGCTTCGATGTACCGCCAACTCGGCCACGAGAACGTCTTCGCCGTCGACGGCGGAGCGCCGGCTTGGCAGGCTGCCGGTCAGAGTCTGGAGACCGGTTTCCCCAGCAACAGCCTGGCCGGAATGAGCGAGGCTGAGGCGTCGGTGAAAAAGGTCTCCGCCCAAGACCTGAGCGCCAGCAAACCTGACTTGGTGCTATTCGTGGATACCAGCGAAGACTTCTCCCAGGGCCATACCCCGGGCGCCAAGTGGATCACCCGAAGTTGGCTTGAAGTAGAGATAACGGACGCCGCCCCATCCAAGAGCGCGTCCATCGCCGTGACATGCAGAGACGGCCGCAGTTCTACCCTTGCCGCTGCCACCCTCCAGGACTTGGGTTACACCAATGTCACCGCCCTGGACGGCGGCATGGCTGCCTGGAAACAGGCTGGTCTGCCCGTTGAAGAAGGCCTGACCGGCATCGTGCGCCCACCCTCGGACATCAACTACCTGGGCGTGTCCCGCAGCTACGGCGAGATGATGAATTACCTGAGGTGGGAGACCGCTTTGGGCGAGAAATACGCCGCCGATTGATCCGGCGCGAACCCCTGATTCCCAGACCGATAAACGACTAACAAGACTGAGGAGGGCACTCGATGGCCACGCGACAAGATGATGTTATCCCTGATTTTCTGAGGATGGACGAGGCGATCGGTTCGGACCCCGCCAACGCCAACAAGACCGGCAACTGGCACGGCTGGCCCACCAAAGACCTGAACCCCGTCACCCTCATGGACGACGAAGGCCGGACGGTCCGCATCCGCACCCCGGTGATGGACCTGGAAGGCCTGATCACTCCCACAGACCTGCACTACACCGTGCAGCATTTCGATGTCCCCCCCGTTGTGCCTACAGACCAATGGGAGTTGAAGGTCCACGGCCAAGTCAAGAATGAATTGACCCTGAATTTCGATCAACTCAGGCGCTTCCCCGGCCGCAGTGTCCGCACCGTGATGGAATGCTCCGGCAGCGACGCCACGTTCTTCGAGTATTTCAAAGACGAAGGCCCCAAGCCTTCCCGGACCCAAGAATGCATGATCCTGAGCGCCAGCGAATGGACCGGCGTCCCACTGGCCGCCGTGTTGAACGCCGCTGGTCTTGACGACAAATCCCTCTACGTCCGCGCAGTGGGCAACGACGAGGGAGTCCCCGCCACCGCCGCCGAGGGCACCAAGCCTTTCTACTACGACAAGGGTCTGCCCATTCAGAAAGCCCTCCATCCCGACACCATCCTGGCCTACGCTCAGAACGGGACCCTGTTGGAGCACCTCCACGGCGCGCCCGTCCGGCTGCTCGTGCCCGGTTGGTCCGGCAACTGGTCGGTGAAATGGCTGACCGACCTTGAGATTCTGGACCACAATCCTCCGTGCTGGTACCAATACGAGTTCTACTACTACGGGAACTCGGTAGACGACCCCAACAAAGAGCTCATCACCACCATCGGCGTCAAGTCCATCGTGACCCAGCCCAACGACGACACTGAAGAGATGTCGAAGGGCGTTCACATGGTCCGCGGTTACGCCTGGAGCGGGGCCGGCGCCATCTCAACTGTCGATGTCAGTGTCGACGGCGGAGAGACCTGGCATACCGCCCACATCGAGGAGCCGCGCGACCGGTTCATGTGGGTCCGCTGGTCCTACCGCTGGGAAGCAGGCAAAGCCGGCGACTACACCATCATGTCCCGCGCCACCGACGAGGTGGGCCGGGTCCAGTCCCGCGAGCCCCGCTACAACAACATGCGCAAGAACTTCAGCGCCATAGTCGGATACCCGGTCAAAGTGAAATAGCCGACACTCTAGTACAAGGAATTCCGGAGGAACCAATGCCCATAATCGACCACGCAGACGTCCGCCTCGCGGCCACAACCGAGAGGGTGCGAGAGCGGTATCTGGTATCTAAAGACCTAGGTGCGGTATCATTAACAGTGAAAGAAGTGGAGATTTCGCCCGGCTGGGAAGGGCGGATGCACACCCACCCGGTAGATGTCTCCATCCAGGTGTTGTCCGGCGCTATCCAGATCATCCTGGGTGACGAAGTCCGGACGGTGCGCGCCGGGACCACTCTACTGGCCCCCCCGGGCGTGCCCCATAAGATGATTCATCATCTTTGGACTCCCGCTCTGTTGTTGATAACCTATCCGTCGTCGGAACTGGAGACCGACCACCTGGAATAGCATTCTCCGGAACAAACTCAGAATAACAGCACATCTTGAGGAGGACCCCAAATGGCCCTGCCACAGATTGGCACCAAAGCAGAACCGCAGATCATCCCCACCAACGCCGGCCTTCGGACCTGGGCCGTGCCGCCAGAGGGACTGCAGAACAACATCGTTCCCAACGACCTGTTCTACATTCGCAACCACTGGAAAGAAAGCCCTGAGATCGACATCAACACCTTCACATTGAAGATCGACGGAGAGGTTGAGCGCGAGATCACCCTGTCCTTCGAAGACCTCAAGAAGCTGCCTCAGAAGCGCTTCCAGGTTGCATTTGAGTGCTGCGGCAACAGCCCGGTGCCCGAGTATTACACCAAAGCTCTGCGGATAAGTTCCGTCATGGAGCAGATCAAGGGCCACGGCATCATGGGCAACGCCGAATGGGCCGGAGTCTCCCTCAAGGATGTTTTGGAACTGGCCGGAGTCAAAGACTCCGCCGTCGAAGTCATGTTTGAAGGCGCCGACCACGGACCGGACGAAGTGGTGGGCGACCCCGCCGAAGTCACCTACGAACGCAGCCTGCCCGTGAAGAAAGCCCTTCACGAAGACACCATCTTGGCTTACGAGATGAACGGAGAGCCCCTGCCCAAGGACCACGGCTATCCCCTGCGTCTCTTGGTCTCCGGCTGGTACGGCATGAACTCGGTCAAATGGCTGGTGGGCATTCACGTTCTGGACCACAAGTTCGAAGGGTTCTACATGACCCAGCGCTACATGACCATGAACGAACCCGGCAACCCCGAGCCGTACCGCTACTACGGCAAGCTGCAGGTCAAGTCCATCATCACCAATCCTGTCCCTGGTGAGATCATCCCCCTCAGCGGTTACAACCTGGCCGGCGCCGCATGGTCCGGCGAGGAAGACATCGAAGAGGTCGAGATCAGCACCGACGGCGGCGAGACCTGGGACCCGGTGGAGAAGCTCCACGACCGCGAGGCCTACTCATGGTACCGGTGGGAGCACACCTGGAAGCCCAAGGCCGCCGGCAAATACACCCTGATGTGCCGCGCCACCAACGTGGAAGGCGTCACGCAGCCCATGGAGTTCCCGAATCCTTGGGACGGCCGGGGCTACGGCAACAACATGGTTTTCCCGTATGAGGTTGAAGTCCGATAGCAGGTCTGCGGACAGGTCTCTTGGGGGAATCGTTAAACGGACACAGATAATAGTTTGAGCACATCTAAACGCGTCCCGGTCCCGCTCACGTTTTCACTGGTGCTGGTGATCGTCCTGGCCCTGATAATCTTTTTCGGGGCTTGGGCCGTTTCAGCAGACGTGGGCAACCAGCGCACCCTGGCCTTCGGACTGCCCGGTACCACTGCCACCGTGAGCAGCAGCAACACGGACAACCAAGACACAGGGCCCTTCCAGGTGGCCCGGCTGGACGATCAGGGCACGGCCGGAGACACTTGGTGGGGCGGCGCGTTCTTGAGGGCTTGCCCCCTCCACTAAACACGGGCCGGTGACGGCTCCGAATAATCGATCAAAAAGGACACAGGGAGGCAGATTTAGCCTCCCTTGGGATAAACCACAACCATGGCGGTCTCCACAACCCCGACTCCGGCAACCACTCGATCCCCAAAGGGAATCCACCGGGCCTGGATCATTCTAGCGATCCTAGCCGTGGCCCAGATCGTGGGCCAGTCCATCAGCATGGCGGCAGGCATAATGGTCGCGCCCCTGAACGACCCCGACGGCGGGTTTGGTTGGAACATGGGCCTGATCGGCGCCGCGCTGGCAACCTACTACCTCTGCGGAGCTCTGGTCGCCCCGATCACCGGCATGCTGGGCGACCGCTACGGCGCTCGGCCACTCATGTTCGGCTGCGGTGTCCTTTACGCCGTCAGCATGATTCTTATCGGCTCCGTCAGCCACCTGTGGCAGTTCTTTCTTTACTTCGGCGTGCTGTTGTCGGTCACCCAATCGCTGGCCATGGTGCCGATATTGGCCTCGGTCAACGGCTGGTTCAAGCGGCGTCTTGGCTTTGCCACCGGGCTCCTATGGGCTTCCGGCGGTATTGGCGCGGCCGCGGTTGCACCTGGCATAGCGAGCCTGCTGGACGCCTTCGGCTGGCAGGCCACCTTTACCACCATCGGCATCGGAGGCGGCGGAACACTTGCACTCTTGACGCTCTTCTTCCGTTCCAAACCCGCCGATATGAACGCCACCGCTCTCGGCTCTAGGAGCGACGATCCGCCTGAGATATTCCGGGGCAAAGAGATCGAGCGGCTGCGGTTGAAGGTCTTCAACAAGGCCATGCGCCGCACCCGGGCCTTCTGGAACCTGCCCACCATCCACGGCTTGGGCTGTGCCGGGCACGGCATCGTACTGATCTACTCCATCCCCTTGGCCATAGAGCAGGGAGTCAGCCTGTCAGCTGCGTCATTCATCCTGGCGTTGATCTCAGTCTTCAGCATCCTGGGCCGGTTCATGGCCCCCATATTGGCCGAGCGCATGGGCGCTAAACCCGTGATGATGACCGCGTTGTTCGTTCAGGGCATCACGGTGCTGGTGTTGTTCTGGGCCCAAGACGCCTACGCCTTCTACCTGTTTGCCATATTGTTTGGTCTGGGATTCGGCGGCGAGATGTCAGCTTACCTGGTGGTCAACCGCCAGTATTTCGGCACGGGCCCCCTCGCGACCCTCTACGGGTTTGAGATGATGGGCGCGCTGTCCGGTCACGCCACAGCCACCGTGTTGGGCGGCCTGGCCATCTATGCCACCGGCTCTTTCAACCCGGCGTTGGTCATGTCCATGTTCTTCAGCTTCGCGGGAGTGATGGTGATCTACAGCATGGAATCCAGCACCCAGGTGCTGATACCAGACTGGGAGGATGGGCTCCCACCGGAAGCTAGGACGACGCCACAGATCGCGGAACAATCTGTCAGGGCAGCACTGATAGAACAGATGGACTCGGACTAGAAGACCCACCAAATTCTAAGGGGTGACCGGCATGGCTGAACTCATCGACTTAACCCTTACCTTAGGGAGCGACCGGATCAGTCTGGTTCCGGGACTGGTAGGAGTGGAAACCGAGCCCATCCAGACCCACGCCACCCACGCCCGCTCCAACCAGAAACTGTGCCTGGCAACCCACATCGGCACCCACGTGGACGCCCCGTTCCATTTCGTGGACGGCGCAACCACGGTCGAGAATATGCCCCTGGAGAAGTACGCCGGACCGGCGATCTTGCTGGACCTTCGTAGTGTGTCCAAGGGACAGTCGCCATTGTTGGTTTCAGAACTCACAGACGCCGGCGCCAACCCCGAGTCGGTCAACGGCAATATCGTTATCCTATTCACCGGCTGGGCTGAAGCCGAGTCCGGCGGCCCACGCTTCTATGGCCACGGCCCCTACCTGAGCACCGAGGGAGCCGCCTACCTGGCCGAGTGTGGGGCCAACGCCGTGGCCGTTGACTTCCCCATCGACAAGCACCCCGATACTCCCCTTTCCACGATCAAAGACTTTCCGGTACACCGGCTCTTGCTGGGCCAGAATATCCCCTTGATCGAGAACCTGATCAACTTGGACAAGTTGGTGGGCAAAGACTTCGAGCTCTGGGCGCTGCCGTTGAAACTCCAGGGAGGAGACGGCGCCGCCACCAGGGCCGTGGCCCGCATCCTCTAGCCCGCCGCAGATCTATGGACGCCCCGCCCATACTGCTGGCATCCAGCAACGGCGATAAGCAGGACGCATTCCGCTCGGCGCTCGATGGGCTCCCGTTGCGTCCGGTCACGCCGGCCGAGCTTGGCGTAACCGCCTCGACCCAAGAAGACGGCGACACCCATGAAGCCATCGCCATAGAAAAAGCCGTGGCGTGGTCCAAGGCCGGTTCCATGCTGGCCATCGCCTCGGACGGCGGGTTGCTCATCCCCGCCCTTGGCCCAGCCTGGCAGAGCCGCCACACCCGCAGATTCGCCGGACCGGAGGTGGACGACGCCCAACGGGTGGACCGGCTGTTGGAACTCATGGAGCCCTTCACAGGGGCTGACAGGTCCGCATCTTGGGCGGAAGCACTGGCTGTCGCCTATAAGGGCCGGCCATTGGTCTCGTGGGAGCTAACAGGGGCTACTGGAGAGATAGCTGAGGCACGGCAACCGGGTCCAGTGCCAGAATTCTGGGCTTTCACTGTCTGGAACTTCCCCCAGTATGGGAAGAACTACAACGAACTGACTCCCCAAGAACTGGAGTCGCTGAACGACCACTGGTCCCGCCTGGGGCAGCTGGTGCGCCGCTTCTTCCAGTCCATCTACGTCCCTCCCATCGATTAGCCAGGAACTAACCCGGCTGTGCCGGCCGGTTGGTGGTGCGTCCAACCGCTTTGGGATACAATGATTTCGTGCCTAGATAGGCCTCAGAACCAATCTCCCCCCTAACGGTGACCCCATTGACGACTCCTGAAACTACCATCGAATACAAGGCCCCTGAGTCCATCGAAGATGTACAGAACCTGCTGCGTGACCAGGTCTACGTTTCAGACCGGGCGTTGGCAGTGCCCATCTTCTTGGCCATGAAGCTCCAACGCCCTCTGTTTCTGGAAGGGGAAGCCGGCGTCGGCAAGACTGAGATAGCCCGCGCTCTGGCTAGTGGGCTGGGCACCAACCTCATCCGCCTTCAATGCTATGAGGGGCTGGATATAAACCAGGCGGTCTACGAATGGAACCACACCCGCCAGGTGCTGGAGATCCGCCTTATGGAGGCCGCAGGCGACGTTGACCGGGAAGCCGCTAACGCCGACCTGTTCAGCGAGAGATTCCTCGTGAAGCGCCCTCTGCTTCAAGCCATCGACGAGGCCCAGGAAAAGCCGCCGGTACTGCTGATCGACGAGCTTGACCGCTCAGATGAAGAGTTCGAGGGATTCCTGTTGGAACTCCTGGCCGATTACCAGATAACCATCCCTGAGCTGGGCACCTACAAAGCGGAACACCCACCCATAGTGATCATCACTTCCAACCGCACCCGCGAGATTCACGACGCCCTGAAGCGGCGCTGCCTGTACTACTGGGTGGACTACCCCGACTACCAGAAAGAGCTTCAGATAATCACTGCCAGGATCCCCGAAGCGCCCCGCAAGTTGGCCGAGCAAGTCACGGCTTTCATCCAGGAGATGCGGGAGACCGAGCTGTTCAAGATCCCCGGCGTGTCTGAGACCCTAGACTGGCTGTCTGCCCTGTTGGCCCTGAACCAGACCGAACTTGACCCCGCCGTGATCGACGACACCCTGGGCATGATGCTCAAGTACCAAGACGACATTGAGTCGGTGAAGGGCGAGCCGGTCAGGGCGATGCTGGAACGCAACAAGAACCGTGGCCCACGGCGCGGTGGCCTCCGC
>CAYXDE010000058.1:0-20850 GCA_964463525.1 uncultured Dehalococcoidia bacterium
CAGCATGAGCGAGGGCCCACGGTACCACTGGACGTGGGACTGGTACCCATAGCTGTAGCCCTTGTCCTGGCGCAGGTTCTGGTTCAACCTGGCGGAGAACTGACCGCCAAAGGCGTAATTCATCAGGGTTAGACCCAGGTAGTCCGGGTGTAGCCTGGGGATGGTGGTGTGCAGGGCTCGGATCACCGATTGGGGCGCTCTGGGCCGGTCTACCAAGTAGATGGTGGCGGTGCCGTTGGACGGCGCTGTCACGGCCTGTCCGTTAACGGACGGGCTGCCGCCCTTCCAGGAACCAAAGACAGATTCGGCCCGCTTGGCCACTTCGTCGATGCTGATGTCGCCAACAACGATCAGGTTGGCATTCTCGGGGCCGTAGTCCCGGTTGAATTGGCGCACCATGTCATCCCGGGTCAACGCCCCGATGGATGTTTCGGTCCCTGACAGCGAATGCCCGTACCCGGAATCGCGTTGGAAAACCAGGCCGGCCATCAGTTGCTCGGCCACGGCATTGGGTTCGTCCTTACCTCGGCGCAGCTCCGTCAGGTGTTCTCTGCGAACGCGCTCTATCTCGTGGTCTGGGAAACTCGGGTTCAGCACCAGGTCGGCAGTGAGTTCTAGCGCAGTTGGCCAGTGCTTGGTGAGGGTCTCCGCCGATAGCAGGGTGTACTCACGGCGTCCGTCGGCCGAGATCCGTGAGCCGATGAACTCGAATGCCTGGGCGATATCCTGGCTGGACTTGGAGTTGGTGCCCTCCGGCAGCATCTGGGCGGTGAACCCGGCCAGTCCGGGCAATTCCTCCGGGTCCCGGGAGGCTCCCGCGTCCATCAGAACGCCGAAGGCCACTATGGGCAGGCCCCGCTGCTCTATGACCGAGATGCCCATGCCGTTGGAAAGCTTGGTGCGTGTTGGGGTGGGTGGAGTGAAGACCGGCTCGCTCTTGGGCGGCGGCATCACAGACCGGTCGATGGTGACGGTGGCCGGCGACAGGGTGGGTTCCGGCAGCACGCGCAGGCGCACCTGGTTGTCGCCAAGGACCGACTCAGCCACCCGCATCACGTCCTCGCGGGTGACGGCCATGTACTTGTCCAGGCTGGTGTTGATCAGGTCAGGGTTGGACGAGAAGACGCTGAAATGATTCAGCTGGTCAGCCCGGCCTCCGAACCCGCCGATGCGGGCCAGTTGCCGGTAATGGCTGGCTTCGATCCTATTCTTTACCCGTGTGATCTCTTCGTCGGTGGGTGGTTCCCGGAGCAGACGGGCCATCTCCGCGTCGGCCGCGGCTTCAACCTCAGCCAATTCGTGTCCTTCAGCGGCGGTCACCGACATGACACACTGTCCGGCTATCTCCGACGAGTGGTAACGCATACTGGCGTTCTGGGCGATCTGTTTCTCATAGACCAGCGACTTGTGCAGCCGGGAGGTTAGACCGTCGGACATGATGGCCTGATAGATCTCCAGCGGGGCGTCGTCGACATCGCCCTCAGGGGGCGTTGGCCAGGCGATGTAGGTCCGGGGCAGGGTTACTTTGTCGCGCATCTCCAATTCGATGCGGCCTTTGAGGCCAGAGTCATGGCGTCCTTTGCGGGGCACCGACTCGCCCGGCGGCAGATCGCCGAAGTACTGGTTGACCAGTTCCAGCGCCTCCCCCATGTTGATGTCACCGGCGATGGCCAGACTGGCATTGGTTGGGGAGTAGAACCGTTTGAAGAAGCTCTTGATGTCGTCCAACTCGGCGGCATCCAAGTCTTCTTGAGACCCGATGGTCATCCAGTGGTAGGGATGGGGCATGGGATAGAGGGCTTCTTGCAGGTGCCAGTGTGCCATGCCGTAAGGGCGGTTCTCATAGGACTGGCGGCGTTCGTTCTTAACCACGTCCCGCTGAATGTCGAACCGCTGCTGGTCTAGGGCGTCCAGCAGATAACCCATGCGGTCCGCTTCCAGCCAGAGGGCCAGGTCCAGGTAGTTTGTGGGGACATCTTCCCAGTAATTAGTGCGGTCTGGAGTGGTGGAGCCGTTAAGGTTGGCGCCGGCTTTCTGGAGGGGTTCAAAGTGGCTGCTGTTGTGGTGTTTTGAACCTTCAAACATCACATGTTCGAATAGATGAGCGAACCCGGTCCGCCCTATCTCTTCATCTTTGGAGCCGACGTGGTACCAAACATTTACGGCGACTACTGGGATGGTGTGGTCTTCGTGGAGTATCACGTCCAGGCCGTTGGACAGTGTGTGTTTATCGAAGGAGATGGTAACCATCTGGAGTAAACCTCGGCTGGTTCGGGTAGTGTCTTCCAACCCATCTTAAGGCGGCCTACCGCTGTTGTAAACCAAAACCGGTCTTCAGAACCCGCCTCGTTTCAAGGCAAGGTTATCCGGTAAAAAAGCAGGCCCCAGACTGTGTCTGGGGCCTGCTTTGCCTTAGCAGATCGGTGATTGCCGAGAGCTGAAAGCTATCTGATTAACTACCCTTTAACTACCCTGCTTATGCTGATAGTAGTTCTCGTCCGTGCGCTCCGGTATGGGAGAATTCGCCCTATTCTTGTCGATCTCTCCAGCGTCCCACAGGTGGGAGAAATTCAAGGCCCTTGGGCAATGCCCGTAGGCCTCTTCAACCTCAACCAGCATTCCCTGAAGGTGCTTGGAGCGGTCATCGGTCTCGTAGAGGGACACCACCACGTCCTGGTTCGCCAAGTCTTCTTGGCTGACGATGCTGACCTTGCCATTCACCCGGACCGTGTCGTTGATGCCGGGAATGAAGAAGATCAGACCGACATACGGGTTCTGATCAACGTTCTGATAGGACTGGAAGAGCCGGTTGCCCGCCACATCGGGGAATAACAGGTGCTTGTCGTCGATCACTTTGACGAAGCCCGGCTTGCCGCCCTTGGGGGAGGCATCGCAGCGGCCTTCGCTGTCCGCAGTGGCCTGGACCGCGAAGGGAGCGGCTTTTATGAATTCCTGAACATAGGGAGTCAGGTGAGTCTTTAGTTTGAGAACGGCCCTTTCGGACGGCGGACCGAATGTTTCATTGAACCGGCTATCGCCGACGGTTTGCCCAAATGTTGTTGTAGCCATGGCAGGCACTCCTATCGCTGTGTCACCGGGGTTGGATATTATCTCAGATTCTAATGGCCGGTCGGTGAATCAGCAAGAGCAGCTTGGTTTACTTCAGCGATGGCCGCCGCCAACCGCGCACAGTCGCCTATGGGCAGGATGCCCACGCGGATGTACTCAGGCAGACCGAAGGAAGCGCAGTCCCGGACCACCATGCCCCTGGCCAAAAGCTGCGACCGCCACTTAGCGGCATCTCCTACCTTGACCAGCAAGAAGTTTGCCTCGGAAGGCGGGACTTCCAGGTCCAGTTTTCCGATCTCGGTGGCTAGATATCTCTTGGCGGTGGTTACCGCCTCCCTGGCTTCGGGTAGATAACCGGCGTCTTCAAGTGCCGATATGCCGGCTTTTTGGGCCAGGCCGTTCACACTCCAATCGGGTTGAAATTCCCGCAGACGCGCGATCACATTCTCAGAGGCGATGGTGTAACCCAGACGCAGGGCGGTCTGAGCGTAGTCCTTGGTCATGGAACGCACCAGCATCACCTCGGGCCGGTCCGATAGTTCCAGTGAATCCCAGGGATATTCAACGAATGACAGGTAGGCCTCGTCCACCACCAGCAGGCTGCCCGCATCTCTGGCGGCATCGGCCAAGGCTTCGATTTCTCCAAGGTCTAGGTAGACCCCGGTGGGGTTGTTGGGGTTGCAGACGAAGATCAGGGCCGGTTTCTTCTCGTTGATCATGCCCGCTGCCGCGCCGATGTCCCACCTGAAATCTCCTGTCAGGTCTGCTTGGAGATTCATTATCTCCGCCCCGGCCAGGCGGCAAGCGCCGTCGTATTCACCGTAAGTAGGGGTCAACAGCAACGCGCTCTCGTTACTGGACAGGTAGACGCGGGTTAGGAGGTGGAAAATCTCGGTGGAGCCATTGCCCACCAGCACGCGCTCCATGGGAATCTGCCGAGACTGTGTCGAAAGATGGCGGCAGATGGCCTCGCGGAGTTCAAGGCATTCCGGATCGGGATAGGTGCTCAGGTCCACGCTGCGCATCGCTCTCCAGACCCCCTCAGGCGGGCCGATGGGGCTGATGCTGGCGCTGAAGTCCAGCAGATCTTCCGCTTTCAAGCCAAGCGCGCGCAACTCCCGGGGATTGATACTCCCGTGCACCGGGCGGCGGCGGCCAGGCGTGTTTTCATCTTGTTGGCTTGAAGTCAAAATCGGTTAACCTTTAGAGGATAGTACCTCTAGCGTATGTTATCGCGAGCGCTATAGCTAGGCCGAAGAATGCTACCAGATACATCGACTGAACGGTCCGGGTGATGTCTTTCGGTTCGATGGACCGATCCGGTTCTCCAAGTTGGTAGCCGATGTCTGGGTCCACTTTCTGAAGTTGGACCCCCAATGCCCCGGCCATGCCGCTCATGGTCCAACCGGCGTTGGGGCTTTGGGTGCGGCCGTGGTGCCGCCACATGGTCCACCATGCCCTGCCGATCTGCTGACCCGGCAGAAATCCGCTGGATAACACCAGCAGTACTCCCGCCAGTCGAGCCGGAATCAGGTTCACCAGATCGTCCAGGCGGGCGGAAGCCTTGCCCAAGTGCTCGTAGACTCCGCGGTAGCCTATCATGCTGTCCAGAGTATTGATCATGCGGTAGGCGAAAGCCCCCGGCAGCCCGAACAGCGCGAAGAACAGCCAAGGAGCCAAGAAGCTATCGTTGATGTTCTCCGAGACCGACTCCACGGCGGCAGCGGTGGCTTGCTCGGCGGTCAGGCTGGACGGATCCCGGCTGACCAGAGACGGCATCCGGGCCCGCACTTGGTCCATGTCGTCACGGTCCAGATGTCCTCGTATCAATGCGGCTTCTTTGTGCAGCAGCCGCACGGAGAACGTGGTTTTCAACAGGGCCGCGCCAACCAGGATGTAGACTATGGAGTGAATCTCTTTAAGGCCCCAGGCCACGAAGTAAGCTGCCACTCCCCAAAGGCAGGCCAGGCATAGCGCCATGGCAAGTCCGGCAAGCAGGCCAGCGGGCGCATCTTTCGGAGCACGAGCCTCAAAGAACCCGACGAGCCGCCCCATCCAGACCGTTGGATGGAAGCGGATGGGCGGTTCGCCCAACGTCAGGTCCAGTAAAACGGCCAGGGCCAGGACCGCCAGATCGTCAGTGCCGGAAAATATCAAAACCGGTCCAGCAGGTCAGGCAACGGTTCCAGCCATTCCTGGGCAGCCAAGGCCGTCGCTACGATTATCACCGCGGTCTCGATGATCTCGTTCGATGCCCCGTAGGTATCGCCGGTGAGGCCGCCGAGCGCCTTGGCCATGGCCCAACCCATCAACCAGGCCATGATGATCGCGCCGAAGAACAAACCAAGGCCGGCAAAGCCCCCCAGCAAGACGGAAGCGGCCAATGCGGAGAGACCGGCCACGGTGGTGGCGATCTTGATTCCGGTCCCGTGGAACGGCGACCCAAGGCCCTGGGTGCGGACATATGGGAAAGCCCCCAGCAATACCACCATCGTCCACCGGGACAGGGCCGGGAAGAGGAGTAACGCCCATTCTTTGCCGGGCTCTGGGAGGGTCAATAGCGAGACCAATGCACCGTATTTCAGGAGCACCACGGTGACTCCGCCGACCACGCCAAAGGCGCCGACCCGGGAGTCGCGCATGATCTCCAAGCGCCGATCAGGGGTGAACCCGCCGAACACGCCGTCGAATACGTCCATGAGGCCGTCCAGGTGGAGGCCCCTTGTGACGATAACCATGACAGCCACCAAGAACGCGGCGGTCAACGGTTCAGAAAACAGGCGGCTGGAGCCTTCTTCCACTCCGACCAGAAGCAGGCCTATCAGGAGGCCAACGGCCGGGTAAAAGGCCCTGGAGTTACTGACGTTCCGTGGGCCACGGTCCATGTTGTGCGAGACCGGGAAGATGGTGAGGAATGTCACCGCCAGCCGGAGGGGGTTGAGCCAGAAGGAGATCAGGAGGCGGCCTCTTGGCCATCGTCTTCGATCTTCTCGGAGACGCCCGCTTCGGCAAAGGTGGTCATATCTGACAGACACTTGGCGGCCGCTTCGACGATGTGCATCGAAAGGGCGGCGCCGGAGCCCTCGCCCAGCCGCATCCCCAAGTCCAGCAGAGGTTCCAGGCCCATATGACTGAGCCCGAGGCGGTGGCCCGGTTCAACGGACTGGTGAGAAGCTATGAACCGGAGGCCGGCTTCGGAGGAGATGGCATGAGCGATCAATGCCGCCGCGCCGGAAATGAAGCCGTCGACGATCACCGGGCGGCGTCCGGCCGCCGCTCCCAGGAAAACCCCGGCCAAGACGCCGATCTCGAACCCCCCGACCTTCATCAGGATGTCCAAACCGTCTTTGGGGTCGGGTTTGTTGACGTTGATGGCGCGTTGCACCACCTCGGCTTTGTGTGCGAGTCCGGCGTCATCCAGCCCGGTCCCCCGGCCGGTGGTGACATCCGGGCCGGCACCGGTAATTACCGAGGTTATAGCGCTGGACGGTGTTGTGTTGCCGATGCCCATGTCCCCACAGGCGAATAGGTCGGCCCCAGCCGCGATCTGTTCCTGGCAGACCTGAATCCCGGTCTCCAGGCATTGGATGGCCTGCTCCCGGGTCATGGCCGGCCCGACGGCGATGTTGCCGGTCCCGCGGCCGATCTTGGCTGAGCGCAGGGATGGGTGGGACGGCAGGTCGGCGGCGACTCCGGCATCTATAACCACTATCTCGGCGCCGGCATGGTTGGCCAGCACATTGATGGCCGCTCCGCCGCCCAGAAAGTTCATCACCATGGCAGGGGTTACGTCCTGCGGATAGGCGCTGACGCCCTCGGATACGACGCCATGATCACCGGCGGCCAACACGACGGTCTTCTTGCTGATCTTTGGAGTGGCTTCGCCGAACATCCCGGCGAGTTGTATGGAGAGCGCTTCCAAGCGGCCCAGGCTGCCCAGGGGCTTGGTCAGTTGGTCCTGCCTGGCCCTGGCGGCGTCCATCGCCGCCTCATCCAGTGGCGCCATCTCATTGATTGTGCGGTCGACCAGGTCTGATATGGCCATTTAGCCTCTTTCAGTCCCGGCGCGAACCAGGACGATCTTTCGGTTTATGAATCGTGCCTAGAATTCTATGCCGGGTTGGGCTTTGATCCCATCTCGGTAGGGGTGTTTGACCACCTGCATATCGGTGACCAAGTCGGCGTACTCAACCAGGTCTTCCGGGGCGTTTCTCCCGGTGATGATAACGTGCTGCATCTCCGGACGGGCCTTCAGTACTTCGATCACCTCGTGGGTGTCGATCCAGCCGTAGTGCATCGGATAGGTGAACTCGTCCAGGACCACCAGGTCGTATTTGCCGGACGCGATCACTTTCTTGACGTCTTCCCAGTGAGTCCGGGCCAGGTCGGCGGACTGGTCCAGGTCCTTGGAGCGCCAGGTGAAACCGTCGCCCATGGAACGCATCTCGATGCCCATCTTCTGGGCGGCGCGCTGTTCCCCGAAGTTGGCGGTGGAGTGCTTGATGAACTGGAACATGATCACGTTCATGCCCCGGCCCCAGGCGCGGACAACCACACCCATCGCAGCGGTGGTCTTGCCCTTACCCCTACCCGTATTTACGATCACCAGGCCCTTGTCGATGCGCGGCCCAGTGACTGACTGAGGGCCGGGCTCTGCTTGGGTCTCCCGGTTGTTGGGTGTATCTGTGCTCATTGTTATCCTGACCGGCTGGGCCGGTTCTATCTAATCTGTCGCGGCGGCGCAGGTCTCAACGAACCTGGCTGCCAGACCTGGGCGGCTGCCCAGGTGGATGTGTACATAAGATGCCCAGACGTTGCCGGTGCGGAACCCGTCGGGCCGGTTGTCTTGGTCAACCACTTTGTAGACCGACTCGTCGGCTCCCGGCTGCTGGGCCAAAGTGGACCAATGGAACTCATGGCCCCGGACCCGCTGTCCCGTTAGGAGCACCGGGCTGTCGGAGCAGGACTCGACCTCGCGGTACCCCAAGGTCAAACGGCTCTGGGACATTGCCGACTCAGCCGGTATGACGCCGATCATGGGGTGGGTCGCGCCTTCCAAATCCGACAGACTCTTGCCCAGATACATCAGGCCGCCGCATTCAGCATAGACCGGCACGCCTTTGGCCACTGCCTGCCGTATGGACCGGTGCATCGAAGTGTTGTCCGAGAGTTGGGCCGCGAACAACTCTGGAAAGCCGCCGCCCAGGTAGATTCCACCGGCCCCAGCCGGCAATTTCTCGTCCTCAAGCGGGCTGAACGGAGCGATCTCCGCTCCCCAGGCAGAAAGCAGGTCCAGTGAGTCTTGGTAATAGAAGTTGAAGGCCATATCCTGGGCCACGGCGATCGTAGCGCGGGAAGGCAAGGCCTCTTCCGGGTACACGCCGGGGGATGCAGACGGCGTCTTAGCCGTTTGGGCCAGCTTCAGTATGGCGTCCACATCCATGGTCGCTTCGACCTGGTTGATCACGCCGTCGTACCACTGCTGGGCGACAGTCCCCTCCACAGTGGGAATAAGACCCAAGTGGCGTTCGGGCTGGATGAATTCCTCTCTTCTAGGCAGGTAGCCAAGGACCGGGAGGCCGGTGGTCGCTTCTATCTGAGGTTTGCAGAACTCCAGATGGCGGTCGCTGCCCACGCCGTTCAGGATGACTCCGGCTACGTTCAGGTCCGGGTCGAACTTCTGGAAGCCCAGAATCTCGGCGGCAACGCTACGGGCCACCTTTGCCGCGTCTGCTATCAGGATCACAGGCGCGCCCAGCAGTTTGGCCAACTGGGCGGTGGAGCCTTCTTCCGTCAGGCTGGCATGGCCGTCGAACACGCCCATGACGCCCTCCACCACTGACACGTCACGCCCGGAACCGGCCCGCTGGAAGAGTTCCAGGACGGTCGAGTGGTCACAGAGCCAGGTGTCCAGGTTGCGGCTGGGCACGCCGCAGGCGATCTGGTGGTAGGAGGGGTCTATGTAGTCGGGGCCGGCCTTGAAGGGCTGCACCTTATGTCCGCGGCGGGTCAGTGCGCCCATGACGCCGGTGGCGATGGTGGTCTTGCCCACCCCACTGCGCACTCCCGCTATTACGATGGTTGCAGCCATTTAGTATTCCTTGCGTACGGGGGTCATCTGCGGCTCATTATAACTGGCGTCCGGCGAAAACGCAGTGAGCAGTCACCGGGCGTGAGGCTGGTCGCTTGACAACGTCTGGCGATTTAGGTCAACCTACCCGTTAATCCCAGTTAAATCCGACCTATGGAGATGTCATGCCAAAGCTAGAAGTCCTGGGCGAGATTCAGCGAAAGAGCATGTTGATGTGGCCTTGTCTGGAGCACGATGACGCACCCTGGACGCCGATGGTCAAGCCGCTATCCGAGAGCAAGGTGGCCTTGGTCACCACCGCCGGCCTCCACGTAAGGGGCGACAAACCGTTCATCGCCACTCAGAAGGGTGGAGACACCTCTTTCCGGGTGATCCCCCGGAGCGCTGGCGTCAATGACATCATCCAGAGTCATACCAGTATCGGTTTCGACCACACAGGCATCTACCGTGACCTGAACGTAACCTTCCCCATCGACCGCCTTCAGGAGTTGGTCGACCAGGGAAAGATCGGTTCCCTGTCGGACAACTATTATTCCTACATGGGCGCCCTAAGGGATGTGACCGGGATCCTTGAAGACTCCGGACCAGAGGTCGCCAGGAGGCTCAAGGACGAAGGCGTGGACGTGGTGCTGCTGACCCCCACTTGACCCGCCTGCTCCCACGCTGTAAGCGTGATTGCGCGTGTCTATGAAGAGGCCGGACTGACCACCACCGGCATCGTCCTGATCGAAGAACATGCCCAGCGGGTGAAGCCTCCCCGGATGCTGGCCGTGCCCTTCTTCTTCGGCAACGCCCTGGGCGAGCCGGACGACGCGGAATACCAGCACAAGGTGCTGCAAGCCACGTTCGACCTGCTGGACCGGGACCAGGGCCCGGTGCTGGAGCAGCTTCCTGAAGATATGATTCCCGACGTCCTCAAGCAGGGCTCGGAGATGGACGCCACCGAGCCGGTGCAACTGGACGCCGCTGACGAGCTAACGTCGCTCCGGGCCTACTACGAACAATGGGTCAACGCCCACAATGGCCGCACCGCAGTCGGACTGAGCGGAGTGCCCCAGCGCCGGTTCCGGGGTGTCGTCAGGTTCCTGGAAGGATATCTGAACGGAGAGGAAGCAGACCTCAAAGAGCGGCCGGAAGACACGTCCGTGCACCAGTACGTGCGTTACTGCGTTGACGACCTGAAGGCCTTCTACTACGAGGCCCGGATGGCGCAGCGGCCCGACGGCGCCGACCGTGAGATTCACGACTGGTTCTGGTCAAACACCGCCATGGGCACTCTGTGCATGGCTCTGGCCGAGAAGATGGGCAAAGATGACGATGAAGCGGCCAAAGCAGTCGCCTACGGGATAGCAAGATAATGGTTACTTACAGCTACGACCACATACACATACGCAGCCGTGAGCCCATCGAGACGGCCCGTTACTTCAACAAAATGTTTGGCGCCAAGATTCTGGAGAGCGTCCAGAGCGACGGCCAGTCCAGGGTCGATATCGACATAAACGGTCTGATAGTCTTCCTGGCCCAGGCCGAGTCATCCACCCCCGATGGGCCCGTTGACCCCTACGTGGGTCTGGACCACTTCGGACTGAGGGTGGACAACTTGGAAACGGCAGCGGCCGACCTCAAGTCCAAGGGAGCCGAGTTCTCCATGGAGCCCAAGGACCTGAGACCGGGACTGCGCATCGCCTTCGTACGCGCCCCGGGCGACGTCCGGATAGAGCTGTTGGAGCGCAGCGAGTAGGCGGTATACAAGCTCACAAAACAAAAAAGGCCGGCGTTTGATGCGCCGGCCTTTTTGTTTTTCCGATGTACGAACTACATCCACCCACCACGGCGCGGACCCTTCATCCAGTAGTAGATGCCGGTCCCAATCGCGAATACGCCTGCGATTATCAGGATCCAGCCGATCCCCTTGATGAGCCATTCTCCGACCGGCGAGACTAGTATCAGGCCGAAGACGGCCAATATCCCGCCACAGCCGATCCCGGCGCTTGGTCCGGCGTTTCCCATCCTGAACTGCATGGGATTACTCCTTGGTCACGCTGTAGGTGGCCTCGGATTCCGTTACCCGTCCTTCTTCAGCCAATTTGCCAAGGTGAGTGCGGACATTTCTCGCGGCGGCGCTTCTCAGGTTGCGGCGCAGGTTGCGGGGGTACACGGAGCTCACGATCTCATCCACCGACTCCACTCCAGACGCCAAGGCCGCCATTACCTGGTCCTCGCGTTCCGTGCGGTGGCGGATGTAACCGTTCACGCGCGCCGTCCCGTTGTTGATGATCTGACCATGACCCGGACAGATCATGTCGGGCTTGAGTCCGGCCAGAGTATCCAGGGAAGCCATGTACTGCTTCAGATTGCGCACGCTTGACGATGAGTTCCCCAAGATAGTGTCACCGCTGAACACCACTTTCCCGGCGGCCATGTAGTAGCAGACATGGTCGTCTTCGTGGCCGGGGGTGAAGTAGGCCCGGAGCTTGACCCCGCCGCCGGTGGGAACCGACTCGCGCGACCGAAGTTTCTCCACGTTGCCGCCCAGCCGGTGGCTAAGGGCCGGTTCCAGCTTGGGGTGACAGCGGACCACACAGCCGAATTCCTCTTGGAGCCGATCCAACCCGCCGATGTGGTCGCCGTGTCCGTGAGTGATCAGGATGGCCGAGATGCGGGGTTTGCCCAGTTCGGCAAAAAAATCCAGTATCTGCTTCGTCCAGGAGCGGTAGGGTTCCCCTGTGTCCACCACCACCATGTGATCGTTGGGGTCGCCCACGAAGTAGATGTGGGTGCCGCCGGGGTGCATGGCCCCGAAGCTGCCGGGGTCTTCTTCGATGTGCGTGGCGTAGATGTGCTCGGTGATCTGCATCAGCGGGTACTCGCTCCGTCATATACCTGAATGGCTTGGATGGTAGCTTCGCGCCTGTACGGCGTCAATCCCCAGGCTGTTGCTATGGTAATATCCTGGGGATTTCCATAATCATCGGCCATATCAATCCCAAGCTGGAAGGCAAACATGATCTCTGAAATGATTACCGAGCAGGACCTGAAATCGGCCATACCCGACCTAACGGGCACGATGCACCTCAAGGGGCTCGAAGGACCGGTCAAAATTTTCAGAGACAAGTACGGGATACCTCGGATCAAGGCTGAATCGGAGTTGGACGCCTTCTTCGCCCAGGGGTTCGCCACCGCCCAAGACCGCCTGTGGCACATGGACTATGACCGCCGCCGGGGTTCCGGCCGGTGGGCCGAGGCCGTTGGCCAACAAGGGGTGGTCCAGGACACACTGATGCGCAAATTCCGGTTGGAGGCCAGCGCCAAGGCCGACTACCAAGTGATGGATGCGCATACCAAGGCCGTGTTCGACGCCTACGCCGCCGGAGTTAACGCCTTCATCGAAAGCGGCGGCGCTCTGCCAGTGGAGTACCGGATCACCGGCTTGGAGCCCGAACCTTGGCGGCCTTGGGACGGTCTCATCGCCTACAAGGTCCGCCACATCTTCATGGGCGTCTTCGAGTCCAAGGTCTGGCGGGCGCGACTGGTGCGGGAGATGGGAGCCGAGGCCGCCGGCAAGCTCTTCCCCGGCGTGGAGCCCGGCTACCTGATGATCCTGCCGCCGGGATCAACTTCCCCCGGCCCCTTGGACGAAGGTTTGAAGGAGTTGGCTGAAGGCGCGGCCGGACTGAACTACCTGAACGAGATGGACTCGGGCAGCAACAGTTGGGTGCTCTCCGGCGCCGAGACGGCCACCGGCAAGCCCATCTTGGCTGGAGACTCCCACCGGGCTTTGGACACACCCAACTCTTACTATCAGAACCAGGTGGCCTGCCCGGAATTCGATGTGGTGGGCCTGTCATTCCCGGGTGTGCCCGGCTTCCCTCACTTCGGCCACAATAGCCGGGTGTCTTGGAGTGTTACCCACACCGCCGCCGATTATCAGGACCTATATATCGAGCGGTTCCAGGACGGCAAGTACCTGTTCAAAGACCAATGGCTGGACACCGAGACCTTCCAAGAGATCATCAAGGTCAGGGACGGCGCGGACGTGCAGACCGCCGTAACCGTCACTCAGCACGGGCCGGTTATCTCTGGAGGCCCGGACGAAGGGTCCGGATTGGCGTTCAAATACACGGCCACCGAGAAACCGTCCACCTGGCCGAAGATCCTCTGGGAGATGCTGCGGGCCGAGGGCAGCCAGGAGTTGGTGGAGCACATGCGGGACTGGGTGGACCCGTGCAACAACCTACTGTTTGCCGACATACATGGCGACATGGGCTATCTCTGCCGGGGGCGCATACCCATCAGATCTCGCGTCAACGGATGGCTGCCTGTGCCGGGTTGGACGGGCGAACACGAGTGGGAGGGCGACATCCCCTTCGATGAGCTGCCGGTATCGATCAACCCGCCAGAAGGCTACATCGCCACCGCCAACAACCGCCCCGTTGGCGACGATTACCCCCACTACATCGCCATCGACTTCACCCCTGAGTTCCGGGTGAAACGGGTGACCCACGGCCTGAAATCACTGGACCACCCCGCAGCCGGGGACATGGCCCAGGTGCACGCCCAGAGTGTCTCCATCCCGGCGTTGGCTTATCAGGGTGTCTTGAAGGATGTGAAGCCTCTGGACAAGGCCAGCCAGGCCGCTAAGGCCCTGCTGTTGGACTGGAACGGGGAGATGGATGCGGGCCTGGCCCAGCCCACGATCTATAGCGCCATGCGGGACGCTCTGCTGCAAGAGGTGTTTGAGACCAACCTGACGGAGGGGCTGGCCCACGATGCCTGGCATCCAGCAGACCGGGGTTTGGGGTCATTTTCCAACCGGCTTAAGGCAAGGCTCGTTGCCATGATCGGCCAGGACGACCGGTCGCTGCTGCCGGAGGGAGACACCTGGCCCACGGCGGTGGCGCGGGCTTTGTCCAAGGGCGTCGCGGCGCTGTCCGAAAGGCTGGGCGATGACCTAAGTAAATGGCAGTGGGAACAGGTGCACCAGGCACGCCCCAAGCACAATCTCTCGGCAGCGTTCCCAGAGCTGGCTGAATTACTTGACCCGCCGGCCATACCCACCAGCGGCGACGGCGACACACCGCTTCAAGGCGGCTACTCTTCGGCGGCGCCGGCCACGGTCACCAGCCTGTCGGTGGCCCGTTATTCCTACAACCCGTCCGATTGGGAAGACTCCCTATGGGTGGTGCCGCTGGGCAGTTCCGGGCATCCAGGCAGTCCCCACTATGCCGACCAGTCAGAGACCTGGCGGCAGGTCAAGATGATCCCCATGGGATATGGCTGGGAGCAGATCGAAGCTTCCTGCGAGACCGAGCAGACGCTCAGCCCAGATTAGGAGCTGAGTTCCTTGCCCAACAGGTCCAGCGCAGCCTGGGCCGCGCCGCGTTTGCAGGCGTCCCGGTCGCCGTCCAGGTGGACCTCGATGGCTGTGTCTTCACCGTCTTTCACCGAGAGGCCGATCCAGAACGTGCCAATGGGCAGCCCGGCCCGCCCGGCGGCCGGCCCGGTGACTCCGGTGGTGGACACTGCATAGTCGGTGCCGCACAGTTCCCTAGCGCCTCGGGCCATCCCTTTGGCCATCTCGCTGGACACGGTGCCGTGGGTGGGAGCAACGTCGTCTGCCACGCCCAAGACCTTCTCTTTGAGGCCGCCGGTGTATGCGATGATCCCGCCGGGGAAATACTTGGAACTGCCGGGGATCGCCCCCAGCATGTAACCGATCAGGCCGGCGGTGTCGGCCTCGGCCACTGATACGGTCTTTTCTCTGGCGGTGAGAATCTCAGCTATCTCTTTTGCGTCCATCGAAATCACTCCTCTTGTTTCTTGAACTTAGTTCTCAGGTTTCTGCAATAGGATGAAGAATTCCCGGTTCCCCGCATCACCTTGAATGGGGGAACGGCACATATCTCTAACCCGCAATCCTTGGCTTACTGCCCAGTTGACTGTCTTCCCCAACACGCCGGCATGGACCTTGGGGTCTTTGATCACGCCGCCACGGCCCACCTGTTCCTTGGGAGCTTCAAACTGAGGTTTGACCAGCGAGCAGATGTAATGGCCCGGTTTCAAGTGTTTGACGGCTTCCGGAATCACCATGGAGATGGAGATGAACGACACGTCCATGGTCACCAGATCGACCTGTTCGGGGAGGTCAAAGGGATGACGGGCGTTGGTCTTTTCCATGACCGTTACCCGTTCATCCTGGCGGAGGCCGTAATCAATCTGTCCGTGTCCCACGTCCACCGCGTAAACCCTCTTAGCTCCCCGTTGCAGCACACAGTCGGTGAAACCGCCGGTGGAAGCTCCTACGTCCAGGACCATCAGGCCGTCCACGTCGATCTGGAACTGGTCTAAGGCGTGGGAGAGTTTGAGGCCGCCCCTGCTCACGAAGGGCAGACGGCCCTTAACCTCAAGCTCTACGTCGTCCGGAAGGGTGGAACCGGCCTTTAAGACCCGGCCAGACGGAGTGTAGACCACCCCCTCCATGATCAGCGCTTGGGCCTGCTCCCGGGAGTCAGCCAATCCCCTTTCAAACAGCAGGCGGTCGGCCCGGATTTTCGCTGGACGTGCTGTCAAACGGCACCTTTCATGGTCGAGGGGTCTGCCGGCTACTCGCCGATAAACTTGGGACGCCGCTTCTCCAAGAAAGCTGTGTAGCCTTCCAGGTAGTCTTTGGTGTCGAACTGAGTCAGGGGCAGATCAGCTTCTTTCTCAGTTAGATTCTCCAGAGAGGGCTTGTCCTGAACCTGGTGCATGGTCAGTTTGTTCACCGCGTGGGAGAGGGGCGCCAGAGACGCGATGTCTTCGGCCAACTTGTAGGTGTATTCCCGAAGTTTTTCCGGCTTAACGACCTGGTTGACTAGCCCGATGCGCAGAGACTCTTGGGCGTCCAACAGCCGTCCGGAAAGCAGGATATAGAGGGCGTTACCCTTGCCGACCAGGTTGACCAGACCGCGCATCTCAACGTGGCCGATGCTGATACCCAGCTTGGCAACCGGAATGCCCATACGGCTATCATCGCTGGCTATGCGCAGGTCAGTCGCCACCGCCAACTCACAGCCGCCGCCTGCGGCAAAACCCTGGATCATCGAGATGGTCGGAGTGGCCATGTCTGAAAGGGTCCGAAGCGCTCCGTTCACGGCGTCGTTGTAGCCCCGGCCTTTGGTCGAATCAGAGCGGTGTTTATCAAAGTCCTGAATATCGGCTCCAGCAGAAAAGGCCTCACCACCAGCGCCGGTTATGACGATAGCCCGCACGTCACGGTCGGCATCCAGCTCTTTCATGATCTCTGAGAACCGATGCCACATGTCGAAACTGATGGCATTGCGTTGGCTAGGGCGGTTGAAAGTTACCGTTGCCACGGGGGAGTTGGAATCCAGGATGATGTGGTCGTTCAAGGTGTCGGTGTCCCGTCTTTCTTGTGGTCTGCGCGTGCTCTGGGCAGGCAAGGCCAGTATAGCCCGTAGGCAAGTAGGTGTCACCACTGGGCAAAAAAATACGGCGGGCATGATGCCCGCCGTTATTCCCAACTTACCGTGCTGACTGCGAGTGTTGCCTAGCGGCCCCGCAGTTTCGGGTCTAGAACGTCCCGTAGTCCGTCGCCCAAGAAGTTCACCGAGAACACTACCAAGGCGATGGCGATGCCAGGGAACACTGCCAACCAGGAAGTTACGTCGATATACTTCCGTCCGAGTTGCAGCATGCCGCCCCACGTGGCGACATCGGGGGGAACGCCAACGCCCAGGAAGCTGAGCGCGGCCTCTACCACGATGGCGAAACCAAGCGTGATAGTGATGAGTACGATGTAGGTGGCCATCACGTTGGGCAGGATATGTTTCCAGACCACCCGTCCGGCCGTGGCTCCAATAGCTCTGGCGGCCAAGGTGTAGTCCAATTCCTTGATGCTGAGGGCTTGAGACCGGACCACCCGGGTCGCCCCCGGCGTTAGGATGGCTATCAGGGCGATGATCACGTTCCTGTCGGACGCGCCCAGTGCAGCCATGAGTCCTAGGGCCAAGATGATCGGCGGGAACGCCATCATAGAATCGACTATCCGCTGTACGACAAGGTCAAACAGACCGCCGATGTAGGCGCTGAAGATGCCTATGATCGTGCCGGCGCTGATACCTACGATGGTGCTCACGAGTCCCACTTTCAGAGAGACCCAAGCGCCGTACATGAGCCGGCTCAGTACGTCCCGGCCCAATTGATCAGTGCCTAGGATGAGGTCCGAGCCGGGCCCACCAAACTTGGTGGCCACGCCGATCTCCTCTGGGCTGTGCGGCGCCAGTCCGGCGAACCGGGTCAAGAACGCAATCAAGATCATGAGGAACAGGACCACGCCGCCACTGAATGCTAGCGGTTTGGACCGGGCGAACCTCAGTGTGTTCTGGTACGCGGCTATATGGAATGGCGGCTTAGGCCGTACCCGTAATTGGGCCTCTAAAATATCGGCTTCGCCGTCCTGGGTTTGGTCCACAAACATCTCTTCTTCCTATCTAATACCGATCTGATCTGACTTGGCTTATACCTGTCCGGCAGGTTAGGCGTACCTGATTCTGGGGTCGAGCCATCCGTAGAGTAAGTCCACCGCCAAGTTGATCGATATGATCGCGAGACCGATGATCACGATGGCAGCTTGAATCAGCGGGAAGTCCCGGTGTTGGACCGCCTCGATCAGGATCCGTCCCATGCCGGGGATCAAGAAGATGGTCTCGATAACGACGGTCCCTCCGAAGAGGCGGCCGAACTGCCAGCCCGAGATCGTCAAGATCGGCAGGATCGCGTTCTTCAGTCCATGCCGGAAGAGGACGACTCGCTCCGCTAGGCCTTTGGACCGGGCGGTCCGCATATAGTCTTCCCGAATTATCTCCATCATAGAGGAGCGCGTAACCCTGGCAATGAATGCCATCTCATACAGGGCCAGAGCCAGGGCCGGGAAGAACATCTGGGTTAAGTTCTTGCCGGGATCTTCCCAAAGGTCCACATAACCCAGGGATGGTAACCAGTTGAATGCGTTGAGCAGCACCAAAATCATCAGGACCGCCACCAGGAAGTTGGGGATGGCGATGCCGATGAGAGTGAATATCCTGGCGCCATAGTCCAGCGGACTGTCCGGCCTGATGGCCGAAAGGATACCCAGCGGGACCGCGATAATCACCGACATGATGATGGACAATACGGCCAACTCGACCGTAACCGGAATACGGTCGCCAAGTTCCGTCATCACTGAGGACTTGAACCACAAAGAGTCTCCAAAGTCTCCTTGAAAAACTCCGCCGATCCAATCTAGATATTGGACCGCTATTGGCCGGTTGGTGCCTAACTCATCCCGGAGTTTTTCCAGGTCTTGAAGAGAGTACTGTCCGCCGCCGTCGCCTTCCAATATTGCGATTGCCGGGTCGCCCGGTATGACCCGCATCACGATGAATGCGATCAGGGTGACCAGAAGCACCGTGGGGATGAACAGAGCTATTCTCTTTAGGGCGTATTGTCGCATCGTCAGCCTGCCAGGTATTTGGTTTCGTTACCAGTCAAATCACGGCCATTTCGTGCCTGGAGATTCTGGCCGGAATCTGCTTGAAAATTAATACGTAGATAATAGCACATCGGATCAGTTCTCACGTCTGCGGATACATCTTGGCGACGAAGGAACCGGATGTTTGGCGTACTGTCCTTAATTATCGATGGCCTGCCCCCGTTAGAACGGGGGCAGGCCATCGGTTGTTCCTTATTGCCCTTTGATTGGAGCTAGCTGCCTAGCGGTCCAGCCAGAGGTCTTCGTGCTTGAAGCTGTACTGCACGGTAGCGGGGGGATTGAAGCCCTGGATGTCCTCGTGGACTATCCAGAAGAACTTGCCCCAGTACAGGGTTACCCAGTGGTTGTCATTGAAGCCCTGGGAGATGTCGTCCGGATTCGTGGGAATCAGGAAATCTTCCAGGTCCTTCAACTGCTGACGGCGGGCAGCCGGGTCTTGCTCGACCTTTTGCTCTTCGAAGGCCGCGCGGACGTTTGCGGGCTCCCAGTCAGTGTAGTTACGGGTGGCGCCCTTCAGGTATACGCCGCCCAACAGAGCGTCGGGATCAAGGACTGTCATGCCCTCACCCTGGCAGACCAGTTCCCAGTCACCAACGGCCCCTTCGGGTCGGGAGGTGGCGTAGAGGGAATAACCGGCCGCACTCTCATGGGTGGAGATGTCGCCTTCGATACCGAGATTGTCGCTGAGCTGCTGCTTGATGACCGAGCAGACGTCGGGGTAGTTACCTACCTGGCGGGCGTCATACTTAGTCGTGAAGCCGTCGGGGAATCCGGCGTCGGCCATGAGCTGCTTGGCGAACGCGATGTCAGCCTCGCCGCCCGCGGTATCCTTGTCGCGGATGCCAGGGAAGGTGGCGCACTCTTCGAGAGAGTAGCCCATGCCCCAGAGGGCGCAGGGGATGTCGCCGGTGCCGTCTTCTAGGATGTCGTTGATCTGGGCCCGGTCAACGGCCAAGTAGATGGCTTTGCGGATCTTGGGGTCGGTGAAAGGCTCGGCCTTCCGGTTGATCATCAGACCCCAGTTACGGGAACCGGGCATCTCGTTGGCAATCACGTGGCCATTGGGGGAACCGACGGTGTCGGCGTCCAATTCCAGGTATTCGGTGGGGGACAGGTTGGAGAACCCACCGTTCATCATGTCGATCTGTCCGGCCTTGACCTGTGCGATGAATGTGCCGGTGTCGGTGATGATGAAGTGAGAGATGCTGTCAAAGAAGGGACGTCCCTCTTTGAAGTAATTCTCGTTCTTGACTACCGAGTACAGGTTACCGCGTTGGTACTCTGTCAGTTTGAACGGTCCGGAACCAGACCCGGACTCGATGATCCCCTCTGCCTGGTTCAGGTCCGTGCCAGCTTCCAAAATGTGCTTGGGAAGGATCTTCGCGTAATCCAACGCCAAGAAGTTGATGAAAGCGCCGGAAGCGAAGGAAAGGTTCATCTCGACGGTATGGTCGTCGACCTTCTTGATTCCGCCGTCAGCAACGGGAAGGGTGTAGTTCCGGAAAAGACCGGAACGGCCCATGGAGTTTTCGGGGTTCATGTAGCGGGAAAGGGCGAAGACCACGTCATCGGCGGTCACGCCAACACCGTCATTCCAGACGGCGTCTTCATTGAGGTGGAAGGTGAAAGTTGAACCGCCGTTGGAGGTCTCCCAACTGTCGGCCAAGTCACCAACGATCTCAGTCGTATTGGCGCCGGTGGAGAACTGCACCAGCTGGTTATACAGCTGGGAGTACGCCTGAATGCTGGAAAGGGAAGCGGAACCCAGAGGATCCCAGTCCCGGGTGTCTGCGTACGCGGACATGCGGATGTCTCCGCCGTATTTCGCGTCGCCGCCGGTCATCGCCGGCACTTCAGTGGCGGCCATTGCCGTAGGCACCGGAGTGCTGCCACCGCTTGATGGCGCCGATGTTGGCGCCGCCGCCGGCGTAGCCGTCGCCGACGATCCGCACGCTATTGCGATGACCAATAACATCGCCGTCACGACCGGAAGTAGGGTTTTGACGTTGAGTAACCTATGCCTCGACATGTAGCCTCCTCCATTGTATGTGCAACTGGGGTATATCCGCAGGAAAGTACGCCTTTCGTCCTTCCTCGGGACTTGGGCGCTCTACCAAACGAAGTCGTGATTTAAGACTGCAGGCCAGTTATGTAAATC
>CAYXDE010000059.1:0-19165 GCA_964463525.1 uncultured Dehalococcoidia bacterium
GTTCGATACATTCCAAGGTGAATATGACGTTACGTTCTTCCAATTGCCTCAAACCGATGCGAAGATGGCCAGCTATGGCGAGAGACTCCGAGACCGACTCGAATATGAAGTATTAATGGCTGGATTCGATACAAATAAGATGCATGCGGTATTCTATGGCGGACTATCAATGGGAATTTTCTGTGGGAAAGGTCCCCTCACCACAGGAAATGTAGTCGCGATGTTTTTGCAGGTTCAAGACAGGTGCGCTAACCTTGAGTTTGTCTTCCCATCAGGTGAACCGGGAGCTTGGGGATACGTTACACTTCATGAATTGATACATGGGTTAGATTTTGTTCAAAAATGTGCGCCTAATTACGCACAAGGAGGTCATGTTACCGATGACCCCGACGATCTAATGTCCATTTCACCAAAAAATCCATTTTCCTTTCATCAAACTGTATTAGACGCTGCGAACGACGACTATTTTGGGGTTTCCCTAGAAGGCTGCGGAGACCTGGCTAACAGTGCCGCATTAGAACCTCCGACCAAGAATGCGGTTCTTCCGAGTCCGTGGCCCTTATACGAACTTAAACCGGAAGAATGCCGATCAGATGATTCTCAGGATTCTCCGCCCCATTCAGTAATTCCAGATACGATCCGGTTCGCCAATACGGCATCCAAAGAGGGTCTTCAGTTTATTGAGATCGATGGAACAGGTCGACGAAACGTCTTGATCGAAGAAATGAGTCCACTCACAAGTTTCACTCTCACCGTATCCGGGAGGCAATCCTTTGGAAGACGATCATACATTTTGGCCAACGGTGATGGTGAGTGCTTGGTGACTTATACCGCTAACGACGGACCAGGCCAAATAGCTTATATCACCCAAGAATTGCTGGACAACCTAGCCCCTTAGGTTTAAGAATTGGCCTGGACCAAAACCGCCGGTACCAGAACCAACGGGGATTTCAGGAGCAGATCGGTAATTCAATGAACAACAAGATAGACACCGTCATCTTTGACCTGGACGGGACTTTGGTGGATAGCCAGCCTGCGGCGTTGGGAGCGACCATCGAGGCGCTGTCCCGTTACGATGTCCAGGTGACGGCTGAAGACCTCAGGGAGGTTTTTGGCGGCGGAGCGCGGAGGCTGGTGGGTCATTTCCTAGAAAGAGACTTCGGAGAGGACCGGGCCGCAGAGATCCTGGAGGAGGCGGTCCAGTTGAGGAGCAGCTTGCAGCTGGACCTCACCGGCGAGGTGGTCTTGCTCCCGGGCGTGAAAGAGCTTTTGGCTGCGTTGAGGGACGGTGGATTCAAACTGGCCGTGGCGACCATGAGCAGCCGGGTGGTGGTCGACAGTGTCCTGGAGCACCACGGGGTCCAGGCTTATTTCGATGCCACCTTTTCCGTGGATGACGTGAGCCGGATCAAGCCGGACCCAGAGATCTTGACCAAGACGATAGAGCGGCTGGGGGGCCAGGTTGACCGGGCTCTCTACGTGGGTGATTCCAGCCACGACCTGGAGGCTGCCGCCAGCTTGGGCATGTCCTTCATATTGGTCGACTCAGGACTATATGTGAGGGGAGAGGCCAGAGAAAGGCTTCGCGCCGCCGCTAAGAAGCACGGGTTTGCGATCGTGGGAATGGATGAGATCGTCAACGTCGGGGAGCTCGCGCGAGGGTGACTCCTGGATTGGCCGGGCCGGCCAATACGATTAAAAAAGCCCCCGGATGAACAACGGGGGCTTTCTTAATGGCGGCGGACCAGGTGAGATCCGCGTTACTTCGTGCGGTTCGTTTGATGTTCCAGCCAAGCGCCGATAGAGCCTGGACGGGAAGATATTACGAATTGGAAGCCCTATCTGGCCGCGAAGAACACGGCCGCCACGGCCGCTAGAGGAAGGGCTGCTCCGATCAGCGTCATCCCTAGAAAAAGGGAAGCCGCAAGGCTGAAACAAACCCCAGAATAGATGGCCAGGTACTCACTGAAACCAACCTGGTCGACAATATCGGAGTGGACTCCGGCCGTAGACATAATGCTTGATTGCTTCATGGCAACAGTGTCTACTTTTTTTCCAGTAACACACAGTACCGGCAGGGCCATAACAATGGCCTTAAGGTGCCGTCTCTGCTGACTCCAAGAGCACCGGGGCTTCGCGGCCGCCATTCATGTATCATTGCCGCCAGACGCCAGGCCGCTCTGTCGAAATTCTAGAAGCACCGTTGGGAGAACATGGACGCAGTTGAATCCAGAGTTAAGGTCCTCGAATCCGAGGTGGAAGCCGTCAAAACCTATCTGAGTGGATTATCCGCCGGAGACCTGCAGAGACCCAGCGCCTGTGTTGACTGGTCCGTGGCCGACGTTGTGGGGCATCTGGCGGGACAAGAGCACGCGTCACGGGTCAAGCGCGGGCTGCAGGGCGATCACTCACCTGAGGAGAACGCCCCTGCCGTTACCGACCATGACGAAGACAGGTTCGCCAAGAACATCTTTGACCGGGCCCTGGCCACCCGTGAGCGATTCGGCGATGGACTGGTTGCCTACCTGAACCAACGCCTGGACGAAACCGTGGAGGTCTTCAAGTCGGTGGGGTCCAATGACTGGGACAACCTCTGCTACTGGCCTCCAGGACCAGAACCGGTGCACACCCTGTTGGACCAGCGTATCGCCGAGCTGACCATGCACACCTGGGATATCAGGTCGGTCTTAGACGCCGAATACCATCTTTCCGGTGATGCCGTCGGTGTGCTGATCGAAGGTGTTGACCGGGCCGTGCGCCGCGCCTTCCGTCCGGACCCGTCCCTGGCGAGAGCCATCACTCACCGCTTCGTCGTTGAGCATCCAGTTGCTGCCAGACGGGATATCGTGATCGCGGCCGATGGGGCCCAGGTGGGACCGGCGGGCAACGAAGAACCGGACGTGACCTTCGAGTGCGACGGCGAGACCTATGTGTTGGTCATGTTCGGCAGACTGAAGGTCGTGGACGCCCTGGCCGACGGACGTTTGACCTTCGACGGAAACCCCGAGTTGGCAGTCGGGTTCGGCCGGCGGTTCGTCGGCGGATAACCGGCCTACTTGCCTCAGTCGCCGTCGGAGGCTGGAACGCTCTGGGGTTCCGGGGCGTCCGGTGGCGTTACCTCAGGCAGCCAGTCCAGCCAATCGGGCAGGTACCAGTTCCAATTGCCCAGCAGCTTCATGCTGGCGGGCAGCAGGATCACCCGGATGACTGTTGCGTCGATGAAAACCGCCACCGCCAGTCCCAGCCCGAATTGCTGCAGGCCCAAGACCCGGCTGGTGGCGAAGGCGGCGAACACCCCAACCATCACCGCGGCCGCGCTGGTTATCTGCCCGGCGGTCAACCCGATGCCCATTCCCACGGCCCGTTCATTGTCGCCGTGCCGGTCATACTCTTCCTTGATCCGGTTGAGCAGCAACATGTGGTAGTCCATGGAGAGGCCGAACAGGATCCCAAATAAGAACAAAGGCAGCCAAGATTCGATGATTCCCGATTCTTCAGAACCGAGAATCTCGATCCCCCAGCCCCACTGGAAAACCATCACCAATACCCCGTAGACCGCGCCCACCGACAACAGGTTCAGCGCCAGGGCTTTGATGGGAATGATCAGAGACCGGAACATCACCAGCAGCAGCAAGAACGACAGTCCCAGCACAAAGGCGAACACATAGTATGAGGAGTCCCACATACGGTCTCTGAAGTCGATGCTTTCGGCAGTGTCCCCGGCCACATAGACCTTGGCGCCGGTCCCGGCGAATACCTCCGGCACTATCTCTTGGCGCAGCAGGTGCACCGCGTCTTCTGCGATTTCGTCGTCGATCTTGCCGGCCAAGGGCACGTTGATCCGGGTCAGGTTGCCCTCCGCGTTGGTGCTGGTCGGGAAAGGTCCGAGAAACGCGTCACTGCCCTCCACGCGCTCTAAGAGTGCGGCTACCGCCGACTGAATCTCCGAGGAGTTCACGTCTGGGGCGTCCACCACCACCCTGGCAGGGACGATCAGGCTGCTGGAGAAGTGTTCCTCCAGTGCCACCAGGGCCGCCTTGGCCTCGAGGGCGTCCGGAGCGGAATCGGCCCCGGCGTTGAACCCCAAGTTGATGGAAAACACCGGGATGGTCAGCGCGACCAACCCAGCGACGGTCAAACTGGCCAGAGGAATGGGCCTGATGAGGACCCACTGGGTGATTCCGGCCCAGATGCCTCCTCCGGTCGATGCCCGGCCCAGGAAGGGCACCCGCAGCCGGTTCACGCCGTCTCCGATCAAGGCCAACAGGCTGGGCAGCAGCGTGAGGGAGGCCACCACGGCCACGAAGACCACCACTATGGCCCCCAAAGCCAGGGAGACAAACGTAAAGTCTCTAGTAAGGGTTAGGCCTGCCAATGACAGGATGACGGTCACCCCGGCGTAAAAGACCGCCCTGCCCGTGGTGTTGGCTGACACCGCGATGGCGTCTATCTTGTCCCGTCCGGCAGCACGCTCCGTCCTGAACCGGCTGATGATGAATAATGAATAGTCGATGCCCACCGCCAAGCCCATGAGCAAGATCATCTCAGCGTAAAGCTCAACCAGGGGGTAGACCTGGCTGATCAAGGCGGATATCCCGATGGCGGTGAAGATGGACCCGATCGCTATCACCAGTGGAATCACAGCCGCGATCAGTGCCCGGAACGCTATGAGCAAGATGATCAGGCCGATGACCAGGGAGTAGATCAGGATGCGGTTGAAGTCCTCCTCCAGGATCTCGTCGAACTGGTCTTCCAGCAGGTCCAGGCTATAGACGCCGATCTCATACCCTGCGGCGTCCCTTGAAGCCTGCCTGACCGTATCCAGGAACGGCTCCAATTCGATGTGACCGTCTGACTCGCCGGGTGCCTGATGAATCACAGCGGCCAGCACTGCGTGTCCGTCGTCGGCAAGCATGCTGGCGTCTTCGGTGTCGTAATAGCTTAGCGCTGCCGTAACCTGTGGCAGTTCTCTGATCGCTGACATGGCGGATGCCACCGTGCTCCTAAAGGCAGGGTCCTCGACATCGACCGAAGGATTGCTGAAGATCACGCCGTCTTGCCGGGTGTTGGCGCTGGCCTGGGTAGCAGCAATCTCGGTATGGAAGCGTTCCCTGAGCAAAGCAGAACCCTGGCCCGATTCGCCCACGCCGCCCTCTTCTTCATCCCGGAGTTCTGCCCCCAGTGAGACGATGGCCAGGAACGCCAATGCGATTACGACGATGGATGCAGCCAGCACCGGCCAACGATGTCTGGCGCTCCAGATGGCGGTCCGCGCTGTGAAAGTTTGGCCGGTGATCGCACTGCTCATGATGTCTGTAATCTCCCAGTTTAAGCCGTGGTTGACAGCGAATATCGTAACATCAGAGGCTGCCTACAAGTATGTTCGTGGTGGTTAGAGTTGCTAGCGGTCCGGGCGCTTGGTCCTTCGTGTATCATGGCCGTCAAATTCCAGATTAAGGAGAAGATCATGCCAGCACTCCAAGACCAAGTAGCTCTAGTGACCGGCGGTGGTTCCGGGATCGGACTGGGCATCGTCAAACGGTTCGTGGCGGAAGGGGCCAGGGTCATGGTGCTGGAGAGGGTAGCCGGCCGGGTCCAGGAGTTGGAGGCCGAGTTCGGAGGGCCGGTGAAGGCCGTGCAGGGCGATGTGACCCGGTTGGCCGACAACAAAAAGGCGGTGGCCGAGGCGGTGAGCGCCTTCGGAAAGTTGGATATCTTCATCGCCAATGCCGGGGTCTTTGACCGGTTCCAGCGGCTGGACGAGATCGACGATTCGAAGCTGGAGACGGCCTTTGACGAGCTGATGTCCGTCAACGTGAAGGGCTGTTTCATGGGGGCCAAGGCGGCGTTGCCGGAACTGGTCAAGTCGGAGGGGTCGATGACCTTCACGGCTTCCGTGGCGGGCCTGAACTCCATGGGCGGCGGCACCATCTACACAGCCTCGAAGCATGCCGTGGTGGGCCTGGTCCGCCAACTGGCGGTGGAGTCGGCGCCCAACGTGCGGGTGAACGCGGTGGCTCCAGGCGGCGTCATGACCGACCTGCGGGGCCTGGAAGTCATGGACCAGGCCGGCGAATCGCAATTCAGCCAGCCCGGATTCGACCAACGGCTCAGCGCCAACAACCCTCTGGAGATCGCCATGAACCCCGAGGACCTGGCGGGCGCTTACGTGTACCTGTCCTCCCGCACCGACGCCAGGGGCATCACCGGCACTATCTTAAAAGTCGATGCCGGTTCCAACCTGAAGTGGATGCGCCGCTGACAGACAAAAAACTCTGGCTCCGATCTGAAATAGATACGCCGGTGAGCCTGATCTTACGGCACAGAGGGTAGTCCGAATGCCCCGTAAGCCCACTCGGAGATGATCATGTAGTTCCCGCTGATCAGAAGCGCGGCGAACCCTACCATCAGCAAGGCACTGGCCAGACCCAGCCGGTTGACCCATTTCTCCATCCTGCCCAGTAAGGGCAGCAACTTGGTCATTGCCAGGGCCCCGATCAACAGCGGGATGCCCATGCCCATCGAGAACAAGAACAGGATCAAAGCGCCGAATAAGGCCGAGCCGGAGAGACCGACGTAGACCACCATGGAGATCACCAGCGCCGCCCCGAAGCAGGTCATGCAGCCGGTGGCGAAGGCCAGCCCAGCCAACATCATCTCCCAGGGTTTGGCCGAGCCCTTGCGTCCCATCCGGGAGAGTATGGGCATCTTGCAGACCAGCGGCGCCCGGACCTTGGCCGCCACCCGAAGCGCCAGCAGCAGGATGATGATTCCGCCGCCGATGCCGATGTAGCGCTGGATGGTCTCGAAGTTGGCGCTTTCACCCAACTCCTGGGCGGCGAACCCGATGAGGCCCCCCGCCAGGGTGTAGACCAAGGTGAAGCCGGCCACGAAGAAGAGCGCGGCCTTCACCACCTGGAACCGCCGCACCACCACCACTGAGTTGCTCACCTCTTCCATGCTGAGCCCGGCCAGGCTGGGTATGAAAAACACGGTCAGCTGCAGCAGGCAAGGCCACATAGCGGCGATCAGCCCGGCCATCACCGCCAACAGGGACGCCCAGCTTATCCCGAAGGGCGTGAGCGAGCCGGTGCGGTCATAGGTAACCGGGAGCGCCCACTGGAAGGTTTCTCCGCCCGGAAATTCCAAACCGGCCGTCCCTATGCCGGCCTCCCTGGGGGAAGGCCCTTCGAAACGGACGATGGTCACCCTGTGGTGCGCCGAAGTAACCCTCTCCTCCGTCAACTCAGGAAGATACGTCCCCTGGGTTGTGTGCAGGGTCAGGGCTGGAAGAACGCCGGGTAGGTCCTCGGAGTGCGTGCTTTCGGTTACGACGAAGACGAACGCAGTCTCCGGGGCGTAGCGGTCCATCAACCGCGGCGGGAACGCCTTGGTGAAATATTCGGGAGTGGCGTAGGTCACGTTGACCTCGATTCCGGTTACGCCGTCGTAGGCGAGGCCGCTTCGCTCCTGCCTCAGTGCGGCGGTCATTGCCGACAGAGAGGCCGGCTCCGCTCCAAGGTTCTCGGGCGGGGCAGCGGTGGAGTAAGAAATTCCCGCACCGAGTCCATCGGGCAGGGCCAACGGCAACCGCCAGGTATACGTATTGACCGACGACTCGATGCTGTCAACGGTCGGTATCACCAGCGACAGTGAACCGGCGGCAGGTCCTGCAAGCATGTCTCCGGCGCCCGGCACCGAGTAGGTCAATCTTGTCGTTCGATGGTGGATGTCGTTGTGCAGCAAAGTCGACTCGGAGGGTTCGAGCCGGGCTCCTCCATCTATGCTCAGGAACGCTGTGGGTACCGGAGTGACGAACGAATCTTCATGGATGCTCTCCATCAAGAAGAACACCATCGTGCCGGGGTCGTATGGGGCGTCATCAAGGGTCGATAGCAGGGCCGGGTGACCGTAGACGCTGTCGACTACGGAGCCGTACGGACCGATGCCGGTCCGGGTTAGCGAATCAACCAACTTCTGAACTTGGTCAGCCGTCAATTCAACGGAGGGGGTGCTGGCAACGCTTGAAGCATCACCTTTATTCATGGTCCAACTGATGACCGGGACCGCGGCGGCCAACGTTATAACGGCTAGCAGCGCCGCGAGCCCGATCCGGGACTTGAACGGCCAGAACAGCCAGGAGAATCCGGGCCCCTTGTTAAAAATGGTGGCCGCTGATTTCAGTGTAGCCATGACGCTCCCTTGTCTTCCCTGACGCTCATGCCGGCGGCAAGAACACGCCGAGATGGCTCAGATAATGCAAGTAAATAACCAGGGCGATGTCTACCACCAACACCACTCCCACTCCCACGTTGGCCAGAGCCAGCTGCTTCAGCCGGGGAGTTACGCGAACCGCGGGCATGGCAATCGTAGCAGCGCCGCCCACGATGGGGAACGATGCATACCCCTTCAGTTCATGTCCGATCCTGACCGCCAGATAGATCAATGCCAGCCAGGCCAACGGTTTGACCAAGAATGCTCCGAGGTAGGCCTCGCCGTAGGGCAGGTCGAGGATGGCCTGTATGTCGTACAGACCCGGCGCGCTGGTGGGAGAATCAAAGGCCGCGCTGTACATCCCCGAGCCTCCCAGAACCAGCAAACTGCCCACCGTCACCGGGATGAAGATACGGTGCAGATCAGTGGCAAGCTTCGGCCATCCAGCCGGTATTCCCGCCAGAGCTATGAACAGGACCAGGCCGGTCATGGCGAAGTAGGCGATGGCCGCAGAGGAATGGAGCACCCGCAGGACGACGTTCACCACATCGGGCCACCAACCGAACTTGAAGAATAATTGCAGTCTCATGACCCGCTCTGCTTCAAAGGCCAAGGACTCTTCCTCTGCGGCGGTCACGGGCCGCGGGCGCACATCGTCGGTGAACCCAGATTCCGCCTCGCCCTGACCGAGCGGCCCATTGATGCGTACCGTCACATTCCAAGTGCCGAAGCGGGTGTACTCAACCTCCCCGACGTAAACGCCCGCCGCCCCGGAGATCTCCGTCAGCTCGATGCCCGATACTCCAGGGCCGCCTTCATCTCTTGCCGCGGACAGTGTGACTTTGGCGTTGTCGACCGGGTCCAGATCGCCGGCGTAGACCACGGTCACCCGGTACAACCGGGTTAAGGGATGGTCTTTGTCCGCCAGGAGAGAGCTGACCGTGGCGTGCAGCTCCTTGCCGTGGGCCACTGCTTTCTCTGGCAGGAGCATCCATGCGGCAACGAACAGCGCCAAGACCAACGCGGTCCAAGCCGCGAGGCGGACGGTCCGTATGTTGCCGGCAACCCGCATATCAACTCCTTGGTCCAGATTCTCTAGGGGAACGCTACGATCAGGACCACCAACCGGTGGAAGTTGTCGCTGTCCCTCTTTCGTATCTCCAGGACCTGCTCCCAGGCCCCGAACATGATGTAGTCCAGCCGGAAGACATAATGACCATCGGCTGAGCTATCGGCGAAACCGATGTACGGCCCGTGGGCCATGGACCACATGTCGTACTCCATAAGCACGTGCGCGTTGTCCACCGGCTCGCCGGAGCTGCCCTCGGTCAGATACAGGTCCACCCAAGATGTCAGGGTATCGGTGGGATATGGGTCAACGAACAGTTCAGCTTTCAAGCCGTCGCCGAAGTCCACCACTCCACCGTTCAAGATCGGCACACTCTCCCCTTCCAGACCCTCGAATTTCACGCGCAACCGGCTATCATCCGGTCCGACGCTGGAGGGAACCACCATGGCTGATGAAGTCGAGGACGAAGCGGCCGTATCTACACGGCTGTCCGTCGCTGCTTCATCTGGGCTTGCGGCGGTTTCGATCACAGAGCCGGCCGGACCGGCTGAGCACGCCGCCAAGACCATGGCGATGGTCAGGAGAAGTAAGTATGTGCCGGTCTTGTTCATTCGGTCTCTCCGGCCGGGCCGATGCTGATGAGATAGGCTTCGATGGCCTCGACATCTTGGGCGGTGATGGAGATGAACGCCATGGCGTCAACCCTGCTCAGCGCTCCGATGATCTCTGCTTGGTTCCGCCCAATGATCGAAGGGGCTATGCCGCCTGAAGCGTCCTCTCCGTGGCAGGTCTGACATCCGATGCCGCCAGCGGACCTCTGGAAAACCTCTTCACCCAAGGCCACCAGATCAACTTCTCCGTTTCCGCCGGTGTCCCCGTTGGGACCTTCGGTCGGCGGGGGCACAGTCGTGGCCGTGGGGGCCGCCGGTTGTGTCGCGGTGGGAAGCAATCCCGCTAGAATGACAACCAATAAGAATAGTGCTGGTCTTCCGATTAAGGACCGGTGGTCCATCTCTATCTCCTTGCGTTAGACAGGCTATGCTATGGGGCCGGCGGCCCGGTGACCCGGGCCGCCGTAGATGCAGCTATGGTTTCTTGCTATTGATCTGATCTGTTTCTGTTATTTCTTAGCAGTTTCCTCCAAGATGGCGACTTTGGCGTCCAACGCGCTGCCGTGCAGGCCGTTCTGGTCTGATAGCAGCTCCGCCGTGAAATCGGCGTTGTAGTGGACGAAACCGCCGGAATGTGTGCTGCCTCCGTTGGGCATTGGTATCCGTGCTTTGACCTCTTTGTTCTCCATGTCCCAGACCACGATCTCGAAGCTGGCGTTACAGGTCAACCAGACTTCATTGAGTTCCGGGTCCGGGTGAAGGGTGAGGTGGTCGCCGCGTACGCATCCAGTTGTCCAGGCACCGGGGCTGCCCCAAGACCGTGGCATGCGGACTGGGTCTGCCAGACCGATTCCGTCACCCCGGTTGTGTGAACCTTCTCCTTTCTCAATGGACCAAAGCTGAGTTTCGTCCCAGTTGAACCTGATGCCATAAGGTCCAGCTATTCCAGCCTGGGTTTGACCAACCATCTCCCATTCCGGCGGCGCTCCCTCGAGGGAGATCTTGGCGATGTTGCTGTGGTGGCCGTTGCTTACGAACGCGTACTTGCCGTCATTGGTGAACTCGACCCAGATCGGGCTTTCATCATGGGTGCTGATGTTCCGGATCACCCGCCAGGTTTTGGTGTCCACTACGGCAACGCCGCCATCTGTCTCCATCCCGCTGGGCGGCCGGAGGGAGACGAAGATGTACTGACCTGTTGGGTTGGCAAAGGCCAAGTAACCACGTCCTGTGAGGGTGCCATTGTCGAAACTACCGACTACGCGGTTGTCGTCGTTGGGGTCAACCACCGCGAACTGGCCGCGGAAGGTGTACATGATCACCCTTTCATTGCCTTCGGCATCGATAAAGGCCTTGGCATGGTGGGGAGACGTAGGGGTGGATATCACCTGGTGCAGCTTCAACGTTCTGGCGTTGATCACCAGGAAACGGCCGGTGCCGGTGTCCCCAAATCCAGCGCTGATGCCGGTGGGCAGGTAGATCCACCGTCCGTCAGGCGAGATTCCCATACCATGGGGCTCGAAGTAATTCTCGGCCCCCAAGTCGTAAGACCGGTAGGCGACGGTCTCGTGAGTCTTGGCATCGATGATGGCCACTCCAGGCATCGTGACCTTCTCGCTCAACATCCGGCTGTATCCGGGTCCCACAGTGGTGATGAACACATCGGGGTGTTCGGCCGGGTCCCAGGCCGCCGGTCCGCTGTCATCCATGGTGGCGAGAAGTTGATAGTCGATCTTCTCCGACCATTCGGTCGCCCAACCAGAGGGCGCCGCTCCTGCTGCGGGCTGGGCCTCCAGGTTGGCCACCTGGATCACGGTCTCAACAGCCGCCGGCGTCTCATCTGACACCACCGGTTCGTCGTCGTCTCCGCACGCTACGCCTAGTAATGGCACCAACAGCGCCAGCGCGATAATTGCGAGTAGCTTACTCCTTATACACATCCTAGCCTCCTTTCTTTTTCTGCTTCTCCCTCGATTAACCGGTGGGCCCAGCAACCATTGCTTCAGGCGGCGGTTACTGCTGTAACTTGGCCCTGCCGGCAAGATCGGCTGATTTTCGATAAAAACGGCCCGCCTCAAAATGAGACCGGCCGAAACGCATATGACTGTCCGGAGAAACCATGCCACCCCCTCATCCAGAGCGGTCTTTAGGAGCAGTGCTTACCCACCGATGTGGTCAACCGCTTAATAGTCTTCTCAATCGTATGACGACGATTTTTGGGGGCATAGTGCCGGATTTCACACATACCTCAGGCCAAGTGGCATAACGGGTTGTGAGGTATGTCCCGGGATCGTAGGGCCGCTTGGCTGCAGGGTAGTCCTCGTTCGGGGTGTAGGAGTCTCTTTCGGGGAAGATGGCCATAACTTGACCCCTCTTGGGCCGTATGGTTAACTCCGGTCTGCCAGGGAACCGGAGAACCGCTAAAGGGTCGACGAGGAGGCACACCATGGTGTTGGACGTGAAGAGTCTGGTGGATGCCGATGCCGGACTGATCAGCCGCCGTATCTTCATCGAAGATGAGATCTACCAGGAGGAGCTGGAGCGCATCTTCGCCCGCTGCTGGCTGTTCTTGTGCCATGACAGCCAGATACCGGAACCCGGCGACTTCATAACCACCTACATGGGTGAGGACTCGGTCCTGGTGATGCGGGACACTTCCGGCAAGATCGGGGCGTTTCTCAACGTATGCCCCCACCGCGGCAACCGTCTCTGCCGGGCCGACAACGGCAACGCATCGGCCTTCATCTGCGCCTACCACGGCTGGGCCTTCGGCAATAACGGCAACCTGCAGGCTGTACCCAATCTCCAAGACGCCTATTACAACGACCTAGACCATTCCAAATGGGGCCTGGTTCCCGTCGCTCAACTGGATACCTACAAAGGTTTGGTGTTCGCCACCTTCGACAAAAAAGCCCCGCCGCTCATGGACTACTTAGGTGAGATGGCCTGGTATCTGGACTGCTTCTTCGACCGCCGTGAGGGCGGAGTTGAGGTCGTGGGCGGGGTCCACCGCTGGATCATCCCCTGCAATTGGAAACTGCCCGCCGAGAACTTCGGCGGCGATGCCTACCACGTGGCCTGGAACCACCTCTCTGCCCTGACGTCTGGATTTTCCCAGGCCCCGGCCGCCAGGCAGACCCCCGGCGGGGGCACGCTTTCCCCCGGCAACGGACACTGCATCCTGGCCGTGGGCGCGGAAGATTACTCCAGCGCTCCGGTGGAGATAATCCAGGAATACGAGGAGTCCATCCGGGCCGAGACCTTATCTAGATTGGGCCCAAGACTGGAAAGGATGACCCCTAACGTGGGGACGCTGTTCCCTCACATGTCCTTCCTCAGGGGCAGCTCCCGTAGCTTCCGGGTCTGGCATCCCAAAGGCCCAGACAAGATAGAAGTGATCTCCTGCCAGTTCGTGGACAAGGCAGCCCCCCAAGAGGTCAAAGACGCGCTCCGAGTGACCGGCCTCAGGGCCTTCGGCCCGTCCGGTGCGCTGGAGCAGGACGACATGGACAACTGGGAGGAGTGCACCCGCACCAACCGGGGCGCGGTTACCCGAAGGTACGCCCTGAATTACCAGATGGGCTTGGGCCATGACCGGTTCGATGGGGAGCTCGGCGCATGGGCCAGCGATTTCAAACTAAGCGACAGCAACCCGCGCTATTTCTATCAGCGGTGGGCCAGCCTGATGCAGGCCGATTCTTGGGACCAGGTTTAGTCTAGATGAATGACGAGATCTTGCGTGAGGTAGAACAGTTCCTCTACCGGGAAGCCCGGCTGCTGGACAACCGCCGCTTTGCGGAATGGCTGGAGCTTTTTTCCGAAGACGTCCGCTATTGGATGCCTACCCGCTCCAACCGCTATCCCGTGAACAGCAAGGCCATCTCCATCCTTGACGCCTCCCGTTACGAAGAAGAAGAGGTCTCTGGGGAGGAAGAGTTGGCTTTCATGGAAGAGACCAAAGACACCCTGGAGCGCCGGGTGGTCCGTCTCGGCACCGGCATGGCCTGGGCCGAAGACCCGCCGTCCCGCACCCGCCATCTCATCACCAACATTGAAGTAGAGGCAGGGGACTCTCCGGACCAGATGCGGGTCTACTCCAACTTTGTCATGTACCGCAACCGGAGCGAAGTCGACCAAGACTTCTACGTCGGCAGCCGGGAAGACGTCATGCGCCGGGAGAATGGGCAGCTTAGGATCGCGTCAAGAAAGATCGTCCTCGACCAAAACGTGCTTCTGGCCAAGAATCTAAGCAACTTCTTCTAAGCGCCACAGGCCCCTCGGGGGCGTCCGCTGAAGCCACTGTCTGCACCGACTTCCATAGTCTCCCCGAGAGAAGCGAGGGGTCTCATCGCTCGCATGGAACATGGCTAGTTCCCGCAACGAGATTCCCCGTCGGCTTACGATGCACCCGGGAATGACATTTCCAAGATGGAGCGCAGATGAAACCAAGAATCAGCATGATAACCCTTGGCGTTGACGACCTGGAAAGATCGGTTCGGTTCTACGAAGAAGGCCTCGGATTTCCCAAGATGGAATCACCGCCCACAGTCGCATTCTTCACCCTGAACGGCAGTTGGTTAGGCTTGTACAACCGCGAATCGCTGGCGGAAGACGCAGAGGTTTCTCCGGAAGGCAGCGGTTTCAGTGGTATCGCTCTGGCCCACAACGTGGCGTCGGAGGGTGAGGTCGACCGAACCATCGAAGAAGCGGTTGCTGCCGGGGCGACGTTGGTTAAAAGACCTCAAAAGGTGTTTTGGGGAGGCTATTCGGGCTACTTCAGCGACCCTGATGGATACCTATGGGAGGTGGCGCACAATCCCTTCGCTTGGATCGGACCGGAAGACGAATAGCGGCATCAGGCGTAACACCAGCTAGCCCGCCGCTTGGATAGCCGTCCGCAGTTTTACTGGGTCTATCAACCCCGAGTGCAGCCTGCCACCGATCAAGAACGATGGTGTCCGAGTAACTCCTGCCTCTAGGGCATCTTCATGCTGCGCCAACACCAAAGCTTGGAAATCGCCCGACTCCAATTTTGGCCACATCTCTCCCCAATCCAACCCAACCGACACCGCCAACCGGCGCAGGGTGTATAGGTTACCCAGGTCGGTCCCCAGCTCCCAATATTCTTTGGAAGCTGCCCAAAAGAAATCACGGTCCAAGCCCTGCTCCTTGGCATAGGCGGTTGCCGCATGGACCGCCAGGGTGCTGACCGACCTGTTGGATGCGGGCTCTGTTCCCAGGCTTTCACCCGGTTTGTAGAGCGGCTGTCTCCGTGAGTCATCTGCCGGCACTCCCACCCCGCCTTCAACCGAAGGCGGGGTGATAGATTCATGCCGTAGAAGGAAGGGACGCCGGTCCATCTCAAAACCGGTCATGGCCGCCGATTCCTCGAGTTGCTTAAGCCCGATGTAGGAATGGGGACAGGCGTAATCGAACCAAACGGTGACCACGGCGGAAGGCATCTTGAACGGCTCAGGCCCGGCTCAGGTCTTTGGCTTTCTTGAGGACTTTGACCAGCGCGTCCATGGACAGCACTCCGGTGTTGGTGTTGCGCGGGCTGGGGTGGTAGCAGGCCACCATCATGGGGAGCTTGGGCCCGAACCGGTAGACCTCGCCGTGGAGAAACTTGCCCCGCACTTTCTCCGCGGCCATCTCGCTCAACGTCTGCAACCCCGCCCGGAAGGCGATGTGCCCGAGAGCCAGGATGACCTTCAGGTTGGGCAGCGTTTGAAGTTCTCTGATCAGGTAGGGCAGGCAGGTGCGCTGTTCTTCGGGGGTTGGCTTGTCGCCGGGAGGAACACACCGCACCGCCGCGGCGATGTAGGCCCCGTTGAACTCCAGGCCGTCCTCCCGGTGGTCGGAATTGGGTTGGTTGGCCAGCCCGGCCTTGTGCATGGCCTCGGTCAGAAACGTGGCCGAGGCGTCGCCGGTGAATACCCTGCCGGTGCGGTTGCCGCCGTGGGCTGCCGGCGCCAGGCCAAGCACCAACATCGACGCGTCGGGGTCGCCGTAGCTGGGGACTGGCTTGGCCCAGTAGTCCCAGTCTTTGTACGACGCCCGCTTCTCCTTGCCGATCTTCTCCCGCCAGTCGACCAGGCGGGTGCACATGCGGCAGGCAACTATCTCTTCGGTGAGGGCCGCCAACTTTTTTCTATGACTATCTGCCACTTGCTGCTCCGTGGGTTGGTTCCGCCGAGAGGGCCGCAGGACCCGGTGCTATACTCCGGCCCATGACCGCCGTATCCCTGTTGCTTGTGCTGTTATCCGCCGTGGCCCACGCCTCGTGGAACCTGATGCTGAAGCGGGCGGGCGACCCTGAGGTATTCGCCTGGTGCCTGCTGGCCGTATCTACTGTCATCTTGGCCCCGATGGGGGTTGTCCTGCTCTGGTTGAACCCGGTGGGCTTTCCCGGAATGTGGTTCTCCCTGGCCACCATGGTCCTGCACGTCTTCTACTTCGTTCTGCTGGGCCGGGGCTATGCCCAGGGAGACCTGTCCTTGGTCTACCCGGTGGCCCGGGGCATGGGGCCGATGCTGACACCGGTGCTGGCGGTTGTGCTCTTGGGCGAGACCATCGAACCACTCGCCATCGCCGGAATCGCCGCCATCATTTGCGGGATATACACAATCTCATGGTGGGGCAATTTCCATCAAGTGCTGCGAAGCCCCTTGCTGTTCCTCAGATCAGCCGGAATGCGTTACGCAGTGCTCACCGGATTTACCATAGCCGCTTATTCCATCGTCGATAAAGAAGGAGTCGGCCATATCCAGCCGGTCCTCTACATGTATTTTTTGACCATCGGCTCCGCCGTGTTGCTGACGCCCTACATCCTGTCATACAAGGGGAGCGAAGCCGTAAAGACTGAGTGGCGGGCCAACGCGATACCCATCACGGTGTCCGGGTTGCTGGTTTTCGCTGCCTATGGTCTGGTGTTGACCGCCTTTTCGCTGTCGCGGGTCAGTTACGTCGCGCCAGCCAGAGAGGTTGGGATCGTCATAGGCGTGCTGCTGGGCGTCTATGTGCTTAAGGAGCCCTTCGGCGGTGGGCGGCTGTTTGGCTCCGGCTTCATAGTAGGCGGACTGGCCATGATCGCATTGTCGCCGTAACATGCCCTGAACCGGGGTTGCCGCCGCCGGACATAATGTATAATACCCGGAGCCTAAATCAGGGCCTAATCAGACGTGAGGATAGAGGGAGCCGATGATTAACCAGGAACGCTTGGTCAACGCATTCTGTGAGCTGGTCAAGATAGACAGCCCGTCCGACGAAGAAGAGGATGTGGCCAAGCATCTAACCGAGCGTCTGGAGACCCTGGGCTTCAACGTCGCCAGGGACGCCCACGGTAATTTGATAGCCTCCGAAGACGGGGCCGATCCGCTGATGTTGTCGGCCCACATGGACACGGTGGAACCGGGGCGGAGCATCAAGCCCCAAGTCGATGGCGACATCATCCGCTCCGACGGGACGACCATACTAGGCGGCGACTGCAAAGCCGGGGTGGCGGCCATAATGGAGGCGCTGGAGTCGGCCAAGGAAGACGACTCTCCCCGCCGGCCCGTGCAGGTAGTCTTCACCAGGGGTGAGGAAATCGGCCTGATCGGCGCGGCCAACCTGGACTACTCCATGATCCACTGCAAAGAGGCGGTGGTCTTCGACGGCAACGGCCCAGTCAACACCATCACCGGTTCCAGTCCTACCTATATGGCCTTCGACATCACGGTGACCGGCCGGGGCGCCCATGCCGGCGTTGAGCCGGAGAAGGGAATATCCGCTGTCCGCATCGCGTCAGAGATCATCGGTGACTTGCCCAACGGGCGGCTGGACGAAGAGTCCACCTTCAACGTGGGACTTATCTCGGGTGGCACGGTGCGGAACGCCGTTCCTGTGGAGGTTACTTTCGGCGGTGAGTACCGCAGCCGCAACACTGAGACAGTAGCCTTGCTGGAATTGCAGTTGAACGAGGCGCTGGACAAAGCCAGGGCCAAGTACCAGGAAGCGACCATCAAGCAGGAACTGGAGATGCTCTTCCAGATGTACACCCTGGACCCCAACGAGCCGGTGGTGCGGATGGTTACAGACATGCTCAAGGATATGAAACTGGCGCCGGACATCAAGCCGTCGGGCGGCGGCACCGACGCCAACCAGATGCGGCTGAACGGCATCGACTGCATAGTGGTCGGCATGGCCACCAACGAGATGCACACGGTGAATGAGTACGTGGTGGTGCCGGACCTGATGGCCACCGCCCGGCTCTGCCAGAACATCATGAACCCCAACCAGTAGACGAGTGCAGCTCGGAAAATCGTAGGGGCATCCCGATTCAATCGCGGATGCCCCTACTCATTTGATAGGAGAGAAAAGATGAACGGAGCAGAACTGAAAGCAACTTTGAAGTCGGGTGGCCGGGTATTTGGCACCATGATATCCATCGCCCGGAACCCCAAGTGGATACCCATCTTGGACGGCGTAGGCCTGGACTATGTGGTCATCGACACCGAACATAATTACCGCAGCCGGGGCGAGTTGGGCGACTTCCTGATCATGATGAACACCAGCGGCGTGGTCCCCATCGTCCGCATACCGATCCCTGACTCCCACTACGTGACCATGGCCATGGACGCCGGTGCCCAGGGTGTGCTGGCTCCTTACTGCGAGACCGTGGAGCAGGTTAGAGAAGTGGTGGCGGCGGCCAAATGGCGACCCCTCAAGGGCGAGGCCGTGGACCGCGTGGTGGCGACGGGCGAGCATGTCAGCGACGCGACCAGAACATACCTGGAGGACCGCAACAAGAACAGCATCGCCATCATCGGCATCGAGAGCCAGGCCGCGGTGGACAACCTGGACGAGATGCTGGAGGTGCCGGGCATCGACGGCATATTCGTCGGCCCCAACGACATGAGCATATCCCTGGGCATCCCCGACCAATACGACCAGAAGGTTTACCAAGACACGGTCAAGAGTGTCATCGATAAGTCTGAGGCCAAGGGAATAGCGACACTGGTCCACCAGCAGACGCCGGACCTGTCCACCTACTGGATATCCCAGGGCGCCCGCTTCATCCTCCACGGCACGGACCGCCGCGCCCTGCAAGAAGGATTCAAGGCCGACTTCGGCGCCCTGCGGGACTTCGCCAAGAATAACTAGTCCCTCTACCGTCGTCCCGGCGGAAGCCGGGACCCAATCAAACCAATCTTGGCGCAGTGGATTCCGGCGAAAGCCGGAATGACGGGAACAATCCCCTCCCCCACGTCCTTCCGCGGAAGGAGGGAGG
>CAYXDE010000060.1:0-17873 GCA_964463525.1 uncultured Dehalococcoidia bacterium
TTCCACGGAAGGACGTGGGGGAGGGGATTGTTGCCGTCATTCCGGCGAAGGCCGGGGCCCAGGCAAACAGTGGCAGGAGAAAACCGAATGCTCCTGCCACGGACGTCCGTAGGCGCAGGTTTTAACCTGCTGTGGCCAGGGCATAAACGCTTTTGTTGGCCGAACCGCTGTTCAGGGAAACCGGGGCGGGCACTACCCGCCCCTACGGTTGGTCCGAGGGACAGATAGGATCACGGATAAGAAATCCTGTTCCCCTTGTCAAAGGGAGGGACATCAAAAGTCGGCTCAGTTGATCTCAAACAAAAAAGAGGCCTCCCCGAGTATTCGGGGAGGCCTCTTTGATACCTACGATAAGGTGGGTCTGGTTGGCTACTAGATGTAGTCTTCCATCTCCATCATCTCGATGTTGTCACGGCTCTGGCTTAGACCGAGCTCAAGGGTTGACTTGAATTCAGCTAGCATCTCGTCGGTGACTGCGCCACCGGCCGCAACTGCCTGGTTCTTGAGGGTCTCGAATGCCCAGTTCTCGGTGTCGCCATTGGGCATCGTGTTGAAGAACTCGCGCTCGAACACCGGCAGTTCGCCGGGGCCGAAGTAGCCCTTGCCCTCGATCTCGTAGCCCTCTAGGTCGTGGGTTCCCTTACCGAGAACCTGACCCGTCTCAGCATAGTGCGTCATGACCGTGGACATGCCGTACTTCTGGATGGGGCAGACCTTCATGCAGATACCGCAGCCCAGGTAGCGGGCCATTACGGGGCGGCAGCGCTTGAAGTAGAGCTTGTGCTTCTCGATGCCTCTCCACCACACCTTGTCGCGCATCAGAGCGCGGCCGGGGCAGCGGTTCACGCAGACCTGACAGACCTGGCAGAAGGCGTGGATGCCATAGTCTACCGGCTTGTCATGGGTTACGTTGGCGTCGGTGGTGATGATCATGATGCGGCAGCGGGAGCCGACATGGGGAGTCAGCAGGTAACCGCATGCGCCCAAGGAACCAAGACCGGCTTCTACAAACATGGGGATGTAGGGGCCAGTGTTGTCGTTCGGGCTGTGAACCTGGGCGCGGTAGCCCAGACCCTGGATGAACTTGGCGATCTCCAGACCTGCGGCGCCTTCGGTGCGGTAGGTGCTGGAGTGGACGATCTCGGCGTCAACGCTGGGAATCGTCTGCGTGGGCTCGAAGTCCTGCTCGTAGGCCAAGCAGATGGCATGGGGGAAAAGAACCCAGTCCTTCTTCGACTGATAGGTGTACCGGTGGTCGTAGGCGGTGATGCCTACTTCGATGTATCCGAGCTCGCGGCACTTGGCCTTGATCGCTTCGGTGACATCGTCGCCGGTGGCCGTGCCCGTCGGCTCTTGGTCGCCGGTCAAGCGGGCGGCCATGATCAACGGACGGTTAAGGTTGTCGTGCTCTTTCCGAATCTCACGCATCTCTACGTGTGTGTCGCGGATAGTGTTGGCCCAGTCACGGGAAGCCCTCTCGGCGATATTCATCGTCTCCAAGGGATATTCGCGCGCATACCAGTCAACTTCGCGGTTGTTCAGCGGGATACCTGGAACCGTTTCCAATTCCTCAGGAACTGGAATCGTGACTTCGGCGTCGCCGACGTACATTCCAGGCCTAACGACCTCATGGCCGATCTTTAACATGCCTGTCCCTCCCAAAAAAGTATATAGCTGGGCTCGGGTTTTAGCCTTAACCCACACATTAGCGGCGGCCTATTTATTTGTCAACCCTATTTCCTGAGCAAATAAGTATTCGGTTACCAGATAAACAGCATGCGAATATCCGATATTTGCGAGCGTCGTAAACGTCTAGACGGATCAACTTAATGAAATCCACTATTTGCGACGAATATCGTTGACAGCGGCACTACCCGCCCGTACGGCGTGCGATCATCGCGTCGGCCAGCGGACTGGCGCCGGAACGGATCGCCACATCAACCAGTGCAGGACGGCCCGAATTTAGAGCTCTTCCCACCGCAGGGCCGACGTCCGCGGGTTTGTCGACGTGTTCGGTGTATGCGCCGATGGCTTCAACAACCTTGTCGTAGCGTATCGGCCGCAGGTCGGTTCCCACTGCCCGGTTGTAGTAGGCCACTTGGAACGTCTTGTCGATGCCCCAGGTGTGGTCGTTTCCAAGCACAGTGGTGATGTTGATGTTGTGCCGGATGGCCGTGTCGTACTCCATCGAATAGAAGCCGAAGGCGCCGTCGCCGGAGAACGCCACCACTTTGCTCTCTGGATAGGCCAGCTTGGCCGCCATGGCATAGGGCACTGCCGCCCCCAGGTGGCTCAACGGCCCAAGTCTCTGGAACCGCCCGGGTTTGCGGGCTTTCAAGAAAGACCGGCCCCACTGCACGTAGTCGCCGCCGTCCATCACCAGGACCGTGTCTTCATCCAAGTGCTGCTCAAGGTTGGTGTACACATCCAAGGGGTGCATGGGCTCTTGGCCGTCGGCGTGGCCCCTTAGTTCGGCGTCCCAGGCTGCGGCGTCCTGATCGAGTTGAGCGATCCAGCCGGAGAGGTTCTCCCCGGAGCCGCTGGCCTTGCAGGCTGCGGTTATCTGTTCCACCACCGCGCCCAGGTCTCCTTCTATGCCCACGGCCACGCCACGGTTGCGGCCGATCTCCGCGGCAGACGGGTCTGCCTGGATTATCTTGGCCGAGTCTGAGAATGCCCCTCCGTAGCGGTACCGGTGGTCCAAACGCTTGCCCAGAAGCAGAACAACGTCCGCCTCGCGGAAGCGGCGGGCGGTGGGATTAAGCGCGCCGTCGGCGTACCCGTAGCAGAGAGGATGCTCGTCATCCAACAGGCCCCGGGCTTGCTCAACGGTGAACACCGGGATGCCGGTGGATTCGGCCAGCTCTTGCAGCTGGGCTGGGTCCACCGAGTATCGGGCTGGGTTGCCGGCGATGATCACCGGTTTCTTGGCGCCTTTCAATAGAGAAGCTGCCTGCTCTATAAGGGTAGGATCGCCCTGGGGCCGTCCGGTGGGGCGGTACTCCTGGGGCATATACCGAGGCAGGTCGTCCTCAGATATCTCTACCTCTTGCAGGTCGATGGGCAGAGTAAGGTGCACCGGTCCGGGTCTTCCGGTGGTGGCGGTGCGGAAAGCGGTGGCCACCATCTCGGGGATGCGGGTCTTGTCGTGAATCATCCAAGAACCCTTGGTGACTGGGGTCGTCATGCCTATCTGGTCGATCTCTTGGAAGGCTGACTGCCCCTTCTGGGGGAGTTCGGCGGCGCCTGCAATGAAGACCACCGGACTTTCCGATGTATATATGGCCGGAAGGGCGGAGATGGCATTTGAGAAGCCGGGGCCGCCGGTGAAGATTCCCGCCGCCGGACGGCCAGTGATCCTGGCGTAGCCGTCGGCCATGTGCAGTGCTGCGCCTTCGTGTCTCGTATCGATGAATTGGATGCCCTCGTCCGCAGCGGCGTCCACCAAAGGCAAGATAGTGTCACCGACGATGGTGAACACCTTCTCGATGCCCTCCAGTTTGAGACACCGGATGAAAAGATGGGCTCCGGTCAGCTTTGCCATGCTCCCTCCAGGGTTCTTCTTCTTGGACTAGCTTGTCTGGTGTTGGCCCAGATTGCCTTACAGAGCTTACTTGGCGAGTTTCCTTCAGGCAAGGGGCGCTGCAATATAATAGATAGCGACTCTTTTGGAATATCAATCCCGAAAAGCCCGGAAAGTTTTTTGCCAACCTTATATATAGTAGGGACACCCATAGGAAACCTTGAAGACCTGACGCCTCGTGCCGCCCGGGTACTTGCTGAGGTCTCCTTGGTAGCGGCCGAAGACACCCGTGTCACCCGGCGGTTGTTGAGTCATCTGGGCATCCGTCCTCGCACCACCAGCTTCCACCAGCACAACTGGCGGGACAAGCTGGAAGGCGTGCTGGCGGAGCTGGCCCAAGGCGATGTAGCTCTGGTTACCGACGCCGGCATGCCCGGCATCAGCGACCCGGGAAGCGAGCTTGTGACCGCCGCCGCTCAGGCTGGGTTCAAGGTTGAGGTCGTGCCGGGTCCGTCTGCCGTGACGGCTGCATTGGCGCTCTCCGGTTTTCCCGGCGACGCCTTTCTTTTCCTGGGCTTTCTACCGAGACGCAAGAAAGACCGGCAGACAGCGCTGCGTCAGGCGGCCACATCGACTGTGCCTCTGGTGCTTTTCGAAGCTCCCCACCGTCTGCGCGCGATGCTGGCCGACATGGCAGCCGTATTGGGTGACCGCCCCCTGGCCGTGTGCCGGGAACTGACCAAGCTCCATGAAGAGGTCTTCCGCGGCACGGCAGCCGAGGCGTTAGAGCATTTCTCGTCGCCCAGGGGAGAAGTGGTCTTGGTCGTTCAAGGCAGGGCGGTTGATGAGGGCGCTTCCCCCGAATCAACCGGCGCCGAAGACCAGGCTGACGTAGATGAAGACCTGCGCCTGATACTGACTAGTCTGCGTCAGGATGGGGTCAGGGCCAAGGATGCGGTGGCCCAAGTGGCCGAGACCACCGGCCTAGCCAAGAACCGGGTATACCAAATCTGGGTGGAGCTTGGCCGGGAAGCCAAGTAGTCAGTTATACGAATAATGTTCTTAGATAAATATATAGCATTGTGATACGCTTTTTGACGTTGCGCCGAAATCTACCGGCCACATTTGGAGCTGCACGCAATTTCTTCTGAACCGTCTTCCGGAACTCGCACCCCTGGCCGGCTGAATGGCGTCTTCTATGGCTGGTGGCTGGTGGGGATCAGCGGGTTCGTAATGGTTATATCCACCGTTCCGTTGTTCCATGCCATGAGCGTTTGGGCCGTGGCCCTGGAGCGGGAATTCGGCTGGAACCGCACGCAATTGGGGTTCGCTCTCACCTTCACCCGCATAGAGGGCGGCCTGATGGGTCCCCTTGAAGGCTACCTGACCGACAAAGTAGGCACTCGCCGGATGGTATTTGTCGGTCTGCTTATTCTCGGCAGCGCGTTCATCTTCTTTGGCCAGGTGCAAACCCTGTGGATGTTCTATCTGGCCTATATCTTGATGGCGTTGGGACAGGGGCTAGGTAGCTGGATCCCCATAATGACCATGCTCACCAGGTGGTTCCACCGCCGGCGGTCCATGGCCTTGGGTTGGTCCAACATGGGGAGCCGGGCGGGGGCGCTGGTCCTGGTTCCAGCGATCGCTTGGTCCATCGATCCGGATTTCGACCGTTTGGGCTGGCGGATGACCGCCACGGTCCTTGGCGTGATCATGGTCTCCGTCGCCTGGCCGCTATCCAGGTTGATCCGTAACCAGCCTGAGGACATGGGCTTACTGCCCGACGGCGACAGACCAACCCCTGGACCCGTAGCTGCGGGCGCCACCGAAGAGGCAGCCGCGTCAAAGCCGGTGGAAGATGACTTCACCGCCTCTGAGGCGCTTCGGACGCCGGCCTTTTGGTTGATCGCCTTCGGCCACGGTTTCACCTCCATGGTGATCCTGGCCATAATGGCCCACCTTGGATTGCTCATGGTCGACAAAGGTCACCAACTACAGGACGCGGCCTTTGTGGTCTCCGTCTACACCGCCGTGGCTATGGGCTTCCAACTGGTGGGCGGTTACGTTGGCGGAAAGATACCCATCAGATTTGCGCTTGCCTTCTTCACCTGTCTCCAGGCCCTGGGGGTGGTGGTGTTGGTCTTCGCCGAGTCGATTCCCTCTTTCTACGCATTCGCGGTCTTGTTCGGAGCGGGGTTCGGGGGCCGAAATCCGCTGACGGTGGCCATCCGGGGCGACTACTTCGGCTCGGCTTCCTTTGGAAAGATACTAGGGTTCTCCACCGTTCCCATGAACCTGCTGCTTCTGATCGCCGCGCCGCTGGTCGGCTGGATGCGGGATATTCAGGGAGATTACACCGACGCCTTTCTCGTGATGGTGGTGACCAATCTGGCCGGGGCCACGTGTTTCCTGCTGGCCAAGCGACCCCAAAAGAAAACGGCGCCCTTGCCCACCGCGGTGGACTAAGACGCCGTTCTCATACCGGTTTCGTCGATTCTGAGAGCTTAGGACTCTTGGATCTCTATGTCGGTTATCTCCAGAGGCGTGGTCGGGCTGGAAGGTTCTCCGCCCCGATTGGCCGCGACTGGGGATGTTGCGATGGCGTCCAAGACATCTTCGCCGCCGGTCAGGTTGCCGAAGATGGTGTAGTTAGGCGGCAGACCGACGTCAGCTCCGTGGACGATGAAGAACTGACTGCCGTTGGTGTTGGGGCCGGCGTTGGCCATGGCCAGCGTCCCTTTAACGTAACTCCGGCTCACGGGCTCATCCTGGAAGCGGTAGCCGGGACCGCCGGTGCCGTCTCCGGTGGGGCAGCCGCCCTGAATCATGAAGTCTTTGATCACCCGGTGGAACTGCCCGCCTTTGTAGAAGCCGTCACGGGCCAGAAAGATAAAGTTGTTCACCGTCACCGGCGCGTCGGCCGAGAAAAGTTCAACGTTGATATCGCCGTGGTTGGTCTTGATGGTGGCCGAGTACGACTTGCTGTCATCAAGGGTCATCGCCGGCGGCGCCGAATAAGACTGGGGCATATGTTTCCTCCGGTAGGTAAAGGCAAGATTTTCGCCTTGGATTGTAACATCTGTGTTCACTACGATACCCAGCCAAACAAAAAGGCCCGCGTCCAACGCGGGCCTTTTTGACTACAAAACCAGTCCGAACAAAACCCGGTCGCACAGGCGGTCAGGCGCGGTTGTGGGTCTTGGTCTCGGCCCAGGCTACGATCTTGGGCAGAGCGGCGTCGATGTCCCGTTGGTCTATGGAACGGGCGATGTCCTCAGCCTCGCACCGGATCAGCATTATGGGCAGCCGGTTCTTGATCTTGTCCAGCGTCCAGGCCAGGGAGTCTCCTTCCGCGGTGAAGTCCAACATCAACCGTTCGTTCTTCTTCACCGTGGCGTTCCGGTAATGGTAGTGGGGCGCCACCCGGAAGCAGTCGAAGCGCAAGAGTTCCTTGTCTTGCCCTTCAAGTTTGTCTCCGTAGACGTGGATGCAGACGCCTTCTTCGGCGCCTTCGTTGAGCGTCCGGTACTCCAGACCGAAAGTGACAGCTCCCGCTTGGATCAGTTCTTCTGGGCCGCCCGTCTCACCACCCATCTGCGCATGCATCGTTTGTTGTGCCATGTCGCTTCTCCTTAGTGATCGGAATGCGGGGATTATACCCCCAAATTTTAGCTGCCCCAAATCGACATAACGGCAGGGAATAAGACGCTGCTTGGGCTATAATCAAAGGGCAGAGCGTCAAGGGCGGGGAACCTGTCATAGAGCGCCCGGCATCCCGATAACCAGATAGACGGTCCAAGTTCGGCTCGCCCGGATCGACCGGTGAAAGATAGCGATAAGGGGGCCTACGTTGGAGATACTTGAGCAGATGGGGTCGGAGGGCCACGAGCAATTGGTGATGGTCTCCGATGCCGGTTCGGGACTGAAGGCCATCATCGCCATCCACGACACAACCTTGGGTCCAGCCTGCGGCGGGACCCGTATCTGGCCCTACAAATCTGAGCAAGAGGCCCTCTGGGACGCCCTGCGGTTGTCCCGGGCCATGACCTATAAATCGGCGGCGGCAGACCTGCCGATGGGCGGCGGCAAGGGCGTAATCATCGCCGACTCCCACACCGAGAAGACCGAAGCTCTGGTCCGGGCCTATGGCCGGTTCGTGGACACTCTGGGCGGCCGCTACCTGACGACCACCGATGTTGGCTCCACAGGCCGTGACTTGGAATACATCAAACAGGAGACCGACCACGTGGTTGGCCTGCCCATCACGGGCGGCGGCAGCGGCGACACCTCCATCATGACCGGCCTCGGGCTCTACATGGGAATGAAGGCCTGCGCGAAGGAGGCGTGGGGCGCTGACTCTTTAGCTGGCAAGACGGTGGCGATACAGGGGTTCGGAAAGGTGGCTACTCACACAGCCCACCATCTGATGAAAGAGGATGCAACATTGGTGGTGACCGACGTCTTTGACGGCGCGCTGGACCGTGCCCGGGACATGGGCTTGAAGGTGGTCAAACCCGAGGAGATATACGACGTTGAGTGCGATATATTCTCACCCTGCGCTTTGGGCGGAGTGATCAACCCCGACACGGTCCCGAGGCTGAAGTGCAAGGTAGTCGCAGGCGGCGCCAACAACCAGCTTCTGGCCGAGAGCGACGGCGAGGAACTGCACCGGCTGGGCATCCTTTACGGTCCGGACTATATCTTGAATGCCGGCGGCATCATCAACGTCGAGTCCGAGGTAACCGGCCAATACAACCCGGACCGCGCCAGAGAAAAGACCGAGCGCATCTACGAGATCATGGACCGGGTCATCACCATCTCCAAGAGTGAAGAGATTCCCACCGCCAAGGCAGCAGACCGGCTGGCGGAAGACCGTCTAGATTCAGTGCGTCGCATTCGCCGGGTCTACCGCTAGAATCAACAGACACTTTGGCGGAAACGAGAAAAGGGCGGCCACAACATGGCCGCCCTTTCTGTTGCCTAGATCCACTGGGATGATCTACCTGGCTACGGATTCACCTTCGAACCCGCCTTCGCGATGCGCGGTGTCGCAGAAAGGTTGGTTCTTTGACAGACCGCACCGGCAGAAGCTTACCCACTCGCCATCGGGCACGCTGTAGTTCTTGCCGTCTTTATCGGTGATGGTGATGGGGCCGTAGAACCTCAGTGGACCGTTCTCTCGGACCTCGATATTTACATCTGCCATTGGATTTTCTCCCTCATTGGTAATCTTTCCGGATGACCGGGCGGTCCGCTATAGACGCCGCACCGGTGTTGCATTCTAGGGCTGCCTATTTAGCGGCTGATTCTGACTTCCACCCACCGTCGCGGTGCGCGGTGTCACAGAAGGGCTTGTCGTTGGAAAGACCGCAGCGGCAGAGGGATACCCACTCGCCCTCGGGTATGGTGTAGTTCTTGCCGTCTTTGTCGGTGATGGTGATGGGGCCGGTAACGCGGAGACCAGCGTTCTCACGAATCTCGATATTTACGCCTGCCATATGAATTCCTCCGTCACTGCTGTAATACCGGATAGACGAGCGGCCGCATCAGGCGTAACGCCAGCTATCACGAATGAAAAATCAGTCTGACACCCATGGTTGGGGGTGTCAAGCTGGCTAGAATCACCCTGAGTCGCCCCTCGAATCAATCAGATGCCGACTTGGTGGTTATGGGTTCAGACTGGGGTTCAGAGGCCGGTGTCCGGCGCTCTCCCCTCAGCACTGCCAGCGTGATCCCGATCAGCAACAGTCCAGCCATCATCCAGAACGCCCACTTGAGACCGGCCACGAATGCGTCGGCCACGTCCGGGTTGACCGCATCCAAGCTGGGCTCCACGCCGCGGGAACCCATGGTGGTGACGACTACGGTGGTGGCGATGGCGATGCTGGTGACGTTGGCCGAATTGCGCACCAACTGGGTTAGGGCCGAGACCACGCCGTATTGGGCACGGTCGACCGCACTCAAGATGGAGCTGTTGTTGGGCGAATTGAACAATGCCGTTCCGGTGCTCTGGGCCATCAGCAGTACCACGATCAACAGCTTGGGCGAGAACGCGGTGAGCGAAGTGGCCATGATGACCCATGCCGTGGCCGATACTGTTAGGCCGCCCACTGTCAGTCCCCGCCAACCGAACTGGTCCGACAGACGGCCGCTTATGGGGCCGAGCAATACCATGCACATGGCGGGCGGTATGAGCAGCAGGCCCACCTCCCTTGGCGACAGCTCCAATACCCGCTGTAGATAGAAGGGCATCATGAATCTGGACGCCGAGCTGCCCAGGAAGGAGAACCATCCCGCAGCAACGCCCAAGCTGACCAGTTTCTGCTTGAAGAGACGCATGTCCAGCATGGGGGTCGGGAAGCGCAGCTCCCACCAGACGAAGGCTACACTCGCGACAACGGTGGCGACCGCTCCGGAGATTATCACTCCGGATGTCCAACCGGCCCGGTCTCCGTTGCCCACCACCAACAAGAACCCCAATAGAGCAAGGCCGGAGAGTACCGCACCGCCCCAGTCGAACCGCTGCCTCACCTCGCCTGGCGCCGGGGGAGCCGGCTTTGCCAGGGGCAAGATCAACATCGAGATAGCGATGGTGAAGACTCCCACGGGGACATTGGCGAAGAAGACAGAGCGCCACTCAAAGGCGCTAACCAACAGACCGCCGATGGCCGGCCCAGCGATCGCTCCGGCGCCGACGACGCTCAGATGCGTGCCCAAGGCTTTGCCGCGCTCGGTGCCTGGAAAAGCCGCGATGGTCATGGCGATGCCGGAACTCTGCACCATAGCGGAACCAACGCCCTGGAATATCTTGGCTCCTATCAGTGAACCCAGGTTCGGCGACGCTCCGGCAAGAGCCGCCGCAACCACGAAGATGATCATCCCGCCGACGTAGACCTGCTTCCGGCCGATTATGTCTCCAAGCCGGCCCATGGGCAGGATCAGGACGCTGATGGCCAACGCATAGCCCACCACGATCCACTGGACGGTGGGCAGGTCGGACCCGAAATGGCGCTCGATGCTGGGCAGCGCCACCAAGACACTGCCGTGGTCAACGACCGATAAGAAGGTCCCGATGGCGATGGTGCTAAACACCCACCACTTGTAGCTGTCGCTGGCCTTGATAGCGGAAATCACTACCCTAGGTTACTCCTAAAATCTCCGCTCAGCCTATCGTCGACCCTCATCGGGCCTGCCTCACCCTTGGCAGGACCACATAGGATATCGCACCCAACACCAGGCCGGCCGCGCCCACCGCAGTCAGGGCTATCACCACGGTCGTGAGGTCGACCAGCAGTCCAACGGCCAGGGAGGACATGAACACGAACCCCTGGCTGTACATGTGCAGGCTGGTGATGCGGCTGCGCAGATGGTCGGGAACCAATGTTTGGATCAGTGTGCTAGATGACGTCCGGAAAGTTGCCTGGGCCAACGACATCACCCCGATCAGTATCGCGGCCGGTACGAGCCAATGGGAATGGGCAAATAGAAGGACAGATACGGAGGCCAGCAGAATGGAACCCAGACAGATCAACCCTCTGCGGGCGCCAAACCCCACCGACGCGATGGTCACAGCCGATACAAGCCCGCCGAATCCAGTGACCGCCAGCAGGACGCCGCCTACGTCGGCGCTTCTGTGCAGCACTTCTACGGTGAAAACTGGGAGCACGAACCATACCGGATGGAGCAGCACGTTGGGTATGAGCCCCAGAAGAAGTAGATTCCAGATCACCCGCTCTTCTTTCCTGACATACCGGATTCCCTCCATGAAATTGGCTAGAGGGGAGCCGGTTGAGGCCGCGGTCCGCACCTGGGCGTAGGGGGTCTTCATGGGCAGGAAGGCGAGGACCGTGGCAGCATACAAACTGGCCTCGATGGCGAAGTTCCATGAGAACCCTATAGTGGTTATCAAGAGTCCGCCGATGAACGGGCCAATCATCCTGGTGCCGGTGATGGTCAGGGTGTTGGAGGCGTAGGCGTTGACCAGCGCTTCTCTAGGTACGGTGTTGGCCACCAAAGTCTGGCGTATGGTCAGAGTGGTTGACCAGCACACCCCGGACACCAGCACATAGATATACGCGTGCCACCACTCAACATGGCCAGAACCCACCACCAAGGCGAAGGTGACCGCGGCGAAGGCCATGAATGATTGGACGACCATGACCAGCTTTCTACGGTCCACCCGATCGCCCAGTACACCAGCCCAGGGCCCAACGATCAGTGTCGGCAGAGTGGTTATGCCGCCAACGGTCACCACCAACAGACCGCCCGACGCGAAAGAATCGGTGAGGTCCCGGACCAGCCAGCCAACGGACAGCAGCTGCAACCATTGGGCCGTGTTAGCGAAGAAATTGCCTATCCACAGAAACCGGAAATCCCGGTAGGCGCGCCACGAGTCCAGCGTCTGCAGCCGGCGGCGTCTTTGCTGAACGCCCTGGTCTTGTCCTTGTCTAACGATGATGTTGCCCTTGACGCTTCATATTTGCTTCGGTTAAATTCAGTTCAAGCCCGTCAGAAGGGCGCCGGACTTGATTCAGGGAGGTGGCCATCATGCCTCTGTACGAGTATATCTGTCCCACCTGTGACCATAGATTCGAGAAATTGCAGTCCATGAGCTCCACGGGAGCCGATTGCCCCAACTGCGAACAGCCAGCCAAGCGCGCGATCTCGGTATTCGCGTCTGTGACCAAGGGCGGCAGCGAGATGCCCACTTCGATGGGTCCCCTGCCTCCGCTGGGAGGCGGCGGTTGCTGCGGCGGCGGATGTGGCTGCGGCCCATAGGCTCTAGCCAGACCGCAAAAATCGTGACTCGCATGAAACAGGGGCAAGTAACACTTGCCCCTGTTTTTTATCTCGGCCAAGGTCGCCAGACATCTTCTTTTTCTGCCAGGAACTATATTACTCCAGGTCAGGATTATGTGCTCTTCATCCCGTTCAGAGCCCGCTGCCAGCCGGCGTACCGGCGGTAGACGAAGTAGCCGCTCCCGGCCACAGTCAGGATCACCGCCCCGGCGATAGCTCTAACCGCCACCCACATGGTTGCGTCGAACCAGAAGTCCTGAGGGAAGATACGGACCAGGTAGTCGGTCCGCGGGTCAAGTTGCCAGAAGTCGTTGGCGAAGCTCAGTTGGTGGAATTTCAGGAATACGCTGTCAAAGCCCACCAATGCCGCGATGCCAAACACCACCAGCAATATCAGAGTCAGACCGCCGCCCCAGGCCAGCCGCTTGGCCAGGGCCGGAACGAACCGGCCCCTCTGCAGACCAAATCCGATGAGGACCATGGCCGCCAGATACACCGCCGAGGCCAGAGCCAGAACGTACACGCCCCTCACCAGCGACTTCACATCTTTCATGTGGATGATCTCCCGGTCGTTGAACAGGTCCCGCTCCTCCCCAAGGATCCGGGTCTTCACGGCCAGCGGCTCATCGCCCGAGTTGATGTAGTGACGGATGTCGGCGCCTACCTGGCGCAGGTCGGCGTCGGTTATCCCGGAGATGCGGGAGATGGAATACTTCTCGAACCCGTCGTTGTACACGCCGGGACTGTTGAAAGCCCAGGTCACGCTGGCGGTGATCAAAAACAGCGGAACAGCGACTATGAAAAGCGCCCAGGGGACCCAGCCGGCTCGGCCCATTTATTCTCCGTGTTGCCCACCGGTATAGGCATGAAAGTCGTGCCTGCCGGTTAGACCTAACTTAGCACCGGCCAGCTTGTGAAGCAACCGGCGCCCAAACTATAATTCGTCCATGTCGACACAAGAGGATTCATTCTCCGATCAACAGTTGGGAACCTTCCAAACTCTGGTGGACATCGTGGCGCGTTTGCGTGCCCCCGGTGGCTGCCCGTGGGACCGGGAGCAGACCCACGACTCTCTGAAACGCCACCTGTTGGAAGAGTCCTACGAGGTCATCGAAGCCATCGACCAGGGCGACCCAGGCGTTCTGTCCGAAGAGCTGGGAGACCTTCTGGTCCAGATAGCCTTCCACGCAGACATCGCCAGGGAAGCAGGCGATTTTCAGCTTGAAGAAGTGCTGCACAAGATCAACAGCAAGCTGGTCCGCCGCCACCCCCACGTCTTCGCCGACGGTCAGGCCAAAGACGCGCGTGAGGTGGAACAGAACTGGGAGCAGATCAAAGCCCAGGAACGCAAGGACAAAGGTCAGGTTAAATCTCCGGTGCAAGGTATACCGGCCGACCTTCCAGCCCTGGCTTACGCCCAGTTGATGCAAGACCGGGTGGGCAAGGCGGGGTTCGAATGGGATGACATCTCAGGGGTGCTGGATAAGCTGGTTGAGGAAGTCGCCGAGTTCAAAGCGGCCACCACGCCCGAAGAGAAAGAGCACGAACTGGGAGACCTGCTGTTTTCCTTGGTCAACCTGACCCGCTGGGCCGGAGCCCACGCCGAGGACGTTCTGCGTCAGGCCAACCAACGCTTTGGCAAGCGGTACCTGGAGATGGAGAAGTTGGCCGCTGACCGGGGCCTGGACTTCGAAGCCCTGCCCCTGGACCAGAAAGAAGAACTCTGGCAGGAAGCCAAGCTGCTGGTGGGCTAGGCGCCCTCGCCGTAACCGAAGTCTCCGCCGGTTATGTGCCCCGGTTCCAGATAGTAGATCCCTCCCGCCATAACCCGTTCCAAGCCCGCTATCAGCGTTTGCCCTGCCCTCTGCTGTCCTATGCCAGCCCGTCCGAAGATCCTTTGACCCAGACTCCGGCTGGGACGGACCCAACGAGGCACTGGCTTACAATGCCCGGCTTCAGCGACGGCTTCCAGGGCGTCTTTGAAATCGCCGATCTCGTCCACCAACCCCACGCTCTTGCCCCGTTGGGCGGTCATGACTTCGCCCGTGGCGAGTTCCCGGACTGCCGCCTCGTCCAGAGGGCGTCCCTCCGCCACCACGGCCACGAAGTTGTCGAATATCTCGTTGATCAGTTCCTGGAACTTTTCCGATTCCCGGTCGGTGGGGCTGCGCCAGAAGCCGGTCATGTCCTTGAATTCCCCGCTTTTGTACACGGAGAAATCGACGCCGACCTTAGACAGCAGTTGTTCCAATACCGGGCGGAGGTAGATCACGCCTATGGAGCCGACCAACGCGGTCGGCAGGGCGTAGACCTTGCTGGCGGCACAGGCCAAGTAGTATCCGCCTGACGCCCCCATCCCCCGCACATAGGCGTAAACAGGTTTGGTCTCCGCGACCCGCTGTATGGACCGGTAGAGCACCTCAGAGCCGGTGGCCGAGCCTCCTGGGGAATCGATATCCAGCAACATGGCCCGCAGGCGGCGGTTGGTGGATACGGAATCGATCAGCCGTGCGAATTCAGGAATCTTGACCTGATTGCCAATGACCCCGTGGACCTCGACTACGGCAACGCCGGCGCGTCGTCTGATTCTGATCGGCATGGCGGCTATCTCCCGGCTATATCCCTGGCAGAGTCAAATCAGTGGAGTTAAATCAATTGTACTGTATCGAGTCCTGTCAATAGAGCCGGAAACGACAACCGGTGTAGGTGCGGGTTTTTAACCCGTCGTTGATCGTCTGAAATATGACTGTGCCAGCCGGAATGACGACCAAAATCCACTCCCCCATCCATGGGGGAGTGTTAGGGTGGGGGCCACGGTTGTAAGCAAGCCGTCTAGTGACCGGACGGCAAGGTTTGCCTGGATCTCGGCTTGCGCTGGAATGACGAAAGGGGGCGCTGCAGGCAAACCGCAGCGCCCCCTAAAGCTCCCGGTTAACCGGCTGAGAATTAGTCGTCGGCGGCGACGGGATCAGCGGCGCGGTTGTCCACGAAATCGGCGGCGCAGACGGATGCGTTCAGCAGCCCCCAGCGCACCATCCAATTGTATGTGTCCTCAACCTGCTCGTCGGTGTAGGGCATCGGCCGGGTGTAACGGAGGCGCGGCAGGTGGAAGTCGTCCACCGTGAGGCCGCCCCACTCGTTGGCGATGGCCGCGAACTTGGGCTGATCGATCAGGTAGTGCAAGAACCGCTTCTTGTCCGAGTTGATCAGGTCAACGGCCTTGATCACGGCCCGGTTGATGGCGGCGAAAGTCTCTTCGTCCATGTTGTCGCTGGCATTCTCAGCGCCCAGGTAGTGGCCCTCGCAGACCGAGCGGCAGCCGTTCTTCTCCGCCAGAGATATCCAGGGCTCCATCAACATGGCGGCATCTACCTCACCGCTCATCAGGGCTTCGAACCGGTAGCGGGGGCTTCCGTAATGCAGCAGCTTGATCTTTTCGGCTGGGATGTAGCCCTCGATCAACCGGAGCGCCGTGTAGTGAGAACCGGCATGGAACTGAACGGCGATGGGCCGGTTGGCCAATGAACTTGGATAGTAATGGTCGGACTGTTCCCGTACCATCAATGCCTGGTTCGCCACGGCGGAACGCAGACCGATGATCTTGGCGCCCTGTTTGCTCTCGTAGGCCCGACGGACCTGACCCTCTTCTCAAGCCCGGTAGATGGCTACCTGCTTTTCCTCGAAGGGCGTGTGTCCCAGGATCGGGTCAACCTTCTCCGGGTCGGTTGCCGGCTGTTCAACATGCACGGAGTGGGACTCGATGAACTCCATGTCGATTCCCTCTTCCGCGAAGAAACCCTCATCCTTGGCCACGAACCAAGGAAGACTGAACACTGCGCCACTGGTTTCGCTAACTACCTTCTTCATATCAGGCCACCAGTCCTAATAACATTTGTATCTACCGGCGAATCTTACCATTGTCAGCATCCTAGGTCGATCAAGGGTCTGGGCACGCGGCAGAGACGAGATTTCTTGACAGCATAATGGGCCTGACTTAGTATCAGCCCACGAAGACCCCTCGCGCCGCAGCCCGCCTGATCGGCCGCCGGCGCCAACAGAAGGAGCCCCCATGGAATTCGGACTGTTTATGATGCCGCTGCACCCGCCACGCCGCAGCTACGCAGACTCTTACGACCGCGACCTAGACCTGATCGTCAAAGCCGACAAACTTGGCTACACCGAAGCCTGGATCGGCGAGCACGTCACGGAGCGCTGGGAGAACGCACCGGCCCCGGACCTGCTCATCGCCAAGGCGTCGGCCCTCACCGAGAACATCATCTTCGGCACCGGCGTCACCCTGTTGGCCATCCACAACCCGGTTGACCTGGCCCACCGGCTGGCCATGCTGGACCACCTCTGCCGCGGCCGGTTCTACTGGGGCATCGGCACCCGCGCCATCCCCACCGACCTTGAGCTTTACGGCCTGGACTCCAGCGACCGCGTCGGAGTGGGCGAGAAGTCGCAAGAGGTGCTGGATGTGGTGTTGAAGATGTGGCAGAACGAGGGCAAGTTCGAGTACCACGGCAAGTATTTCGACATCTCAGCCCCTGAGTTGGACTCCGTTAAAGAGCGGGGGCTGCACATGAAGCCCTTCCAGCAGCCCCACCCGCCCATCAGCGCCGCCGCGACGACCATCCGCTCCGACTCCATCAGGAACGCCGGCGTCAACGGCTGGATCCCCATGAGCAGCCCGACCCTTTCCGTGCCCAACCTGACCGGGCATTGGGAGGAGTTCGAGGCTGGAGCCGCCAGCGCCGGACGCTCAGTCGACCGCAGCCAATGGCACGTCGCCCGGGACGTATTGGTCGCCTCCACGGCTCAGGAAGCCAGGGAGCGGGCCAACGAAGTGCTGGTGAACAACTATCACATCCACCAGCAGCCCAACCGCCAGGCCAGCCTGTTGGCGGGTTCCAAGAACGACCCCGACATGCCAGACGACGCTGTCGATGTTGAGTACCTGATGGACAACGTCTGGATCGTCGGAGACCCTCAGGAATGCGCCGACCAGATCCGCAAGATCTACGGTGAGGTGGGGGGCTTCGGCACACTGTTGACGGTCACCCAGGACCCCGACAACCACCAGTGGCAGCACGAATGCCTGGAACTACTTAAGAATGACGTAGGCCCCAGGATCGCCGACCTAGGCTAGCGGTACAACCGCGGTAAATAGAGGCCCCGTTCTTCCGCGGAAGAACGGGGCCTTTTCTTTTGACTTGGACTCATTAGGACCGAGGTCTATTCGAGCGTCTGGATGTAGTTGATGAGATGCCAGACCTCATCTTCTGTAAGAGCATCCCTGAACGGGTTCATGGCGGAACCGGACACGCCATCACTGATGATGTCGAACAGGTCTGGGTCCGGATGTAACGGCACGTGGACGATCAGGTCGGCAGGCGGAGGGTCTAACCCCTCAGAGCCAGGCCCGTCACCCAGCCCGGAGATTCCGTGGCACACCTGGCAGTTGGTCACGTATAACTGCTGCCCGGCGTCCAATGATGCTTGGTCCGGCGGAAACGGGTTGGTCTGAGTGTCGAAGCCGGATTCGGCTATG
>CAYXDE010000061.1:0-17805 GCA_964463525.1 uncultured Dehalococcoidia bacterium
CACGCTGATCTCCGCCCAGCCCCACCAAGCCTACCTATCTACGGACGTTCCGACGCGGAATGATTGGGATAGTCAAGCGCCAAGAGAAGTTAAAACCGCGGTTTGTACTCACCACTGAACAAACATCGGCATGACAACGTGGATGTAGTCTTCGGAGTCGGTGGGTTTGAAGACCCCTGGGCTGGAGGATGTGGTGGTCTCCAGGGCTACTTTGCCTTTGTCCAGCACCGCCAGCACGTCTAGCAGGTAGCGGCTGTTGAAGGCAATCTTGCCTTCCTCGCCCTCTATCTCGTCCAGGTCAACCACGTCCTGGTTGTCGCCTACTTCCTCGGACCGGGCCGATATCTCCACCTTGGGTGGCTCGGTGTCGGCGGCGGCCGGCATCAGGTGCATCCTGATGATGTTGCTGCCGTCCCTGGCAAAGATGGAAGCTGTGCGGGCTGACCTCAAAACGGTGGGCAGGTCCATCACCGCCCTGGTTGTGTAGCTCTGGGGGATCAGCTGCTCATAGTTGGGGAAGGTGCCTTGGAGCAACTGGGAAACGATCTCCACCGTGTCCCCGCCCTGGACCCGGAACATGACCTGTCCCTTGGCCGGGGTCATCAGAATCTCCACAGCCTCTTCGCGGTCACCGATCAGGCGGTTCAACTCGTTCATGGTGCGGGCCGGGATGATTACACTGACCTCTTCCGGCACTGACTTAAGCAGAGCACCGTGGTGCACGGCCAAACGGAACCCGTCGGCGGCGGCCATGGTGAATTTGCTGGAATCGAGTTTCATCTCTACGCCGGTGAGTACCGGGCGTGATTCTTCGGTGGCGGCGGCAAAGGCGACCCGGGCGATGGCGTTCTTCAAGACCAGCGGGTCGACCTCGGCGGCAACCCCGTCTTCAACCGTGGGGATGGGTGGGAATTCCGAGGCCTCAGTGATGTTGATGTGGGCCTTGGAGTTGCCGGAGGATATCTGCAGCAGTCCGGAGCCTTGGTCAAGCTCCAAGTCGATCTTGTCGTTGGGCAGGGAGTTGACGAACTCTGTGAGCAAGCGGGCCGGAACCGTGATGGAGCCTTCTTCTTCGATCATCGCCCCGACCCATGTGGTCATGGCGATCTCGAGATTGGTTGCCGACAACTTGAGCATCGACTGATCGACGCTGAGCAGCACGTTCTGGGTCACCGGCAGCGTGGCCCTGCTCGCCACCGCCCGGCCGACCACGGCCAGTCCCCGGCTGAGATTCTCTTGCAAACACGATATCTTCATCTTCCGCCCACCTGGTAGTCTGCTATATTTTGAGATGTGAGAGTTAAAAGGCCTCTGTCTGCGATGCCGCTGCGCAGAGGCAGGCGTATTATGTCACCCCGCATAGGGAAAAACAACTCAAAATACCTGACGATTCACGTCTTTTAGGCTCATTTTTGCCCTTGGGTATCCCTCAAGGCCGCAGGGGCGATCGGAGAAACCCGTCTGCTATAATATGGCCGCGCCGGGACCAGAGTGGTTTTGACCTCTTATTCCCTTGTGAATCACACCTAAACGGACCCTGGAATTACTGATGACCGAACTCCTCTTTCACGCCGAAAGTTACCTCAAGGAATTTGAAGCCACCGTTACGGACGTGGTCGAAGGCGGCGTTGTCCTGGACCGCACTGCCTTCTACGCCGGCGGCGGCGGACAGCCCACCGATTCGGGGACGTTGTCCTCCGGCGGCCAAGAGTACCAGGTAACGGGCATCAAACGGGCCGATGGCAACCTGGTACACCAGATATCCGGCGACCTACCCTCGGTAGGCGCGGCGGTCACGGGGCAGATCGATTGGGACCGGCGCTATCTGTTGATGCGCACCCATACAGCCCTCCATATCCTCTGTGGCGTGGTGTGGCGCGACTATGGCGCCCAGGTCACCGGTGGCGACATGAAACCGGGCGAGGGCCGCATGGACTTCGAATTTGAGAATTTCTCGGCCGAGTTCGTCGACGAGTTGGAAGCCAAGGTCAACGCCGAGGTGGCCGAGAACCGGGACATCCACGTCAACAATCTGAGCCGCGAAGAAGCCGACCAGGTGCCGGACCTGATCCGCACCAAGATCAACCTGCTGCCGCCAAACATCCAGGAGATCCGGACCATCGATATACACGGGCTGGACCTGCAGGCCGACGGCGGCACCCACGTGGCCAACACCAGCGAAGTCGGCACGATCAAAGTTGTCGGGCACGAGAGCAAAGGCCGGATCAACAAACGGATCAGGATCGCCTTAGAAGACTAGCATTCTCCACGTACCCGGCATTCCCGCCAAGCAATCTCCCTCCGGAGGCGCACCGCCCAATGCCCAACAATCCCTCTTCTGAAACCAGCGCCATCCGCAGAGTCGTGGGGATCGACGTGGGCGGCACATTCACCGACATCGCCGTTCTGGAAGACGGCAAACTCACCGTCCACAAGCTCCCATCTACGCCGTCCGACCCATCTCAAGGAATCCTACAGGGCGTTAAAGAGACCGGTGTCACTTCAGCCGAATTCGTCCATGGGTCTACGGTCGCCACCAACGCCCTGCTCGAAGGCAAAGGATCACGCACGGCCCTGGTTACCACCATGGGGTTCGAAGATGTGCTGGAGATCGGGAGACAGGCCCGCGCGGAACTTTACAACCTCGAGATGGACCGGGCTCCGGCCTTGGCCCCCTGGGAATTGCGCTTCGGCCTCCCAGAGCGGATAGACCACACCGGGACCATCGTCGAAGACCTCACTCCCGAGGCCATCCAGACCCTGATCGGGCTCCTGGAAGAAAGCGGGGCGGAAGCGGTGGCGGTCTCGTTCCTCTTCTCTTTCCTGAACACCGCCCACGAAGAGATGGTCCTGAACGCACTGCAAAAGATGAAGGACCCGCCATACATCTCCACCTCCTCCCGTGTGCTCCCCGAGTTCAGAGAGTATGAGCGGGCCAGCACCGTGGTGGTCAACGCCTACGTCGGCCAGGTGATGAGCCGGTATCTGGGTGAACTGGAAGGCCCCCTGGGCAAAGGACTGCGCATCATGCAGTCTTCCGGCGGCAGCATCACTGCCCGCCTGGCTTCAGACCAACCGGTGCGCACCATCTTGAGCGGCCCGGCCGGCGGGGTCGTCGGCGCGTTCTACTCCGCGGTCCAAGCCGGTTATCCGGACATCATCACCGTGGACATGGGCGGCACCTCCACAGACGTATCACTGTGCCCTGGCGAGATCAAAGAGACGACTTCCGCCAACGTCGGCGGCTATCCCATCGGCGTGCCCATGATCGATATCCATACCGTGGGCGCCGGCGGCGGTTCGATCGCCAGGGTGGACACCGGCGGAGCGCTGGTAGTGGGCCCGGAATCGGCGGGAGCGGAGCCCGGCCCGGCCTGTTACGGAAGAGGAGACCAACTCACGGTCACAGACGCCAACTTGCATCTGGGCCGCCTGCTGCCGGACCGGTTCCTGGGCGGCCGAATGACGCTGGACCGGCCACGGGTCGAAGGATTGATGGAGAAGCTGGCTGGGCAGATAGACGCCGACGCCAACCAAACAGCGCTGGGGATAAACCGCGTCGTCAATGCCAACATGGAGCGGGCCATCCGCACCATCTCCTTGGAGCGGGGCTACGACCCAAGGTTGTTCACTCTGGTCCCCTTCGGCGGGGCAGGGCCCATGCACGCCTGCGAGTTGGCCCAAGAACTTGGGATACCCAGAGTCATGGTGCCGTCCCGGCCCGGTATTCTCTCAGCTCTGGGAGTGGCCATCGCCGACATCGTCAAGGACTATTCCCGCACGGTCATGCTCCGTGGGGCCGACCTGGACCGGGTCCGGGTTGAAGAAGAGTTCCAAGGTATGGAAGGACAGGCCAGGACCGAGATGGCAGGAGAAGGGCTAGCCCTGGACAAGATGGCCGTCCGCCGGTTCTTGGATGTGCGCTATGTCGGCCAGTCCTTTGAACTCACCGTGGAGTACCCCTCCCGCATACCCAGATCAGACTTGGCCAAGGTGATCGGAGACTCTTTCTACAAGGCACATCTGCGCAGGTTCGGGTATGCCGACCGGAACGAACCCGTGGAAGTGGTGAACCTTCGGCTCAAGCTAGATGTGGCCATGGAGAAGCCAAGTATTGAAGAGCAGACCGCTGGTAAGGCCGACCCGTCAGCGGCCCTGATCGGCGAAGCCGAGGTAGTTTTCCAGGAAGGTGCGTTGGCGTCTGCGCTCTACCAGAGGGAAGAATTAGTCTGCGGCAACCGAATCTCCGGCCCGGCGCTGGTCATCCAAATGGACTCTACGACCGTGCTTCCTCCCGGCTGGGGCGGAGGGGTGGACACCTTCGGCAACCTGTTGCTGGAGCCAGAATAATGCCCGCGAATGAGATGCCAGGGCCGCATCGATGGAGCTTTATATGACCGAGAGGTCTCAAGATAAACCCCAACTTCAAGTGCTGTGTTTCTTCGCACACCCCGACGATGAGGCGTTCGGTTCCGGAGGGACTCTGGCCGAACTGGTCCGCAAGGGCCATAAGGTTGCCACGGTCTGCGCCACCAACGGCGATGTTGGTGAGATCAGCGACCCCGCCCTGGCGACCCCGGAGAACCTCTGGCAGGTGCGCCAAGAAGAGCTGCGGCAGGCCATGAAAGTGACCGGAGTTGCCGACGTGCGTTTCCTGGGCTACAGGGATTCCGGGATGCAGGGGACCGATGACAACGACAACCCAGCCAGCCTATTCCAGGCCGAGCCATCGGTTGTTGAAGCCCAGATATCGGCCATCGTCAAAGAACTAGACCCGGACGTTGTATTCACTCATGACCCCACCGGCGGATATGGCCATCCCGACCATATAACGGTGTACCAGCGCACCACGGCGGTGATCGATTCCCTGGGTGATGAGCGGCCCCATTTCTATCACGTATGTTTTCCTAGAAGTAATTTCAGAACACTGTGGCAGGAAATGACCGACGCCGGGATCACTCCTCCGTTCGCCAAAGAGGCATTGGACGTGATCGGCTCGCCCGACGACTACGTAACCACTGTCAGGGACGTTTCGGCCTATGTAGAGATCAAGAAAGAATCGCTCAGCCACCATAAGACCCAACTGGACCCCAACGGCCCGTTCAGCTCGCTCAACCCCGACTTCATGGATAACTGGATGAGCACCGAGTATTTCTACCTGACGTCACCTAATGGCGGCCCAGCCCAGACCGATATCTTGAAGGAAGCGCTATAGGATGCTTGAGATACGCGAAATATCCCCCGGCCGGTTCTTGAGGGAGAAGAGATGCCAGTAGACCCGGTTAGCCTGCAAGTCTTCAAGAGCAAATTCGAGTCGGTGGCCGAAGAGATGGGCGTTGCGCTCCAACGCACCGCTTACTCGCCAAACATCAAGGAACGCCGCGATTTCTCCTGCGCTGTCTTCAACCCGCAGGGCGACATGGTCGCGCAAGCTGCTGATATACCTGTGCACCTGGGCGCCATGCCCGCTTCCGTAAAAGCCGCACTTGAGGTCTTTCCCGACTCGCTGAGCCCCGGCGATATAGTCATGCTGAATGACCCCTATATGGGCGGCAGCCACCTGCCGGACATCACCATGGTCGCCCCAATCTATGCCGAAGAGAAGGGCAAGAAGGTACTGGCCGGGTTCGTGGCCAACCGCGGCCACCACGCCGACGTCGGAGGCATGACTCCCGGGTCGCTGCCCCTGTCCACGGAACTTTACCAAGAAGGGACGATCATCCCGCCCATAAAACTGGCGCGGCGCGGCCGCTTGAACCACGAGATCATCCAGTTGATCTGCCGGAACTCCCGGACTCCAGACGAACGGAAAGGCGACCTGGCCGCCCAAACGGCGGCCATCAAGGTCGGCGAGCAGCGCATGCGGGAGGTTACCGAGCGCTACGGCCTGGCCGACACCCTGGAACATATGGCAGCCTTGCTTGATTACTCCGAGCGTGTAACCAGGCGGGCCATCGCCAAGATCCCGGACGGCCGCTATGAAATCACCGATCATATGGACGACGACGGTCTCACTCAGGAGCCGGTGCCCATCACGGTTGCCATCACGGTCTCCGGAGATGAGATGCACATCGACTTCACCGGCACCTCACCACAGAGGCCCGGCTGTATCAACGCACCGGTGGCGGTAACCAACTCTGCCTGTCTGTACGTGGTGCGGTGCCTCTTGGACGAGCAAGCCCCGGCCAATCAAGGCTGCCTGCGGCCCCTAAAGGTGGTCACCCCTCTCGGTAGTTTGGTCAACCCAGAGCCTCAGCGCGGGGTGGCCGCCGGTAATGTGGAGACCTCACAGCGGATAACCGACGTCCTGTTGGGGGCGTTGGCCCAAGCCTTGCCTGACGTGATCCCGGCCGCCAGTCAGGGCACCATGAACAATATGATCATCGGCGGGCACGACCCGGTCCGGAACAAGCCCTTCGTCTATTACGAGACCATCGCGGGCGGCATGGGCGGGAGGCCCGACAAGGACGGGATCTCCGCCATCCATACCCACATGACCAACACTATGAACACACCGGTTGAGGCCATGGAATTCGCCTTCCCGCTACGGCTCAAGCGTTACGCGGTGCGTCGCGGCTCGGGCGGTGACGGCAGATTCAAGGGTGGCGACGGCGTCATCCGGGAGGTCGAGTTCCTCTCCCCCGCCAGGGTCACATTGATGTCGGAGCGCCGCAAGAGGCCGCCTCCCGGCTACCATGGCGGGCACCACGGCGAGCCCGGCGAGAATGTGCTGTTGAGGGGCGGCTACGAGGAAGTGAATCTGGCCGGCAAAGAACTGCTGGATGTTGAAGCAGGGGACGTGATCAGTATCCGGACACCGGGGGCCGGCGGCTGGGGCGCGCCCGATGTTGAAGGCAGCACCTAGTGGTCGATCGCCGTCTGATCGCCTTATCGCTGGCCACTCTGGTTGCCCTATTGTCGGCAGCTTGCTCCAGCGATCCCACTCCGCCCCGCGACCTTTTGTTGGACCCTGACGACTTCCCCAGAGTGAGCGTCACCGAGGCCGTCCAGGAGACCGCGGCAACGAATCAAGATGAGCCGGCGGTCCAAGTCGAATTGACCGGTCCGGACTTCACACTTCTCGAGAGTCTGGTTCTTTTTGAATCCAAGGACCTGGCATTGGCCATACTCGCAGGTATCAAGCAAGACCAGATATCTCAGGGGGTGGCTTCCCCGCCGATCGATGGGTTCGAGGATAATTCGGGAGTCATGAGCGAGCAGCTGCATGGAGAAGATGCGTCCACCGTGTTTTTCGTGGAGGGACGGGCCTTGGTCCGGATCACTTTGAGTGGCGCAAGGCAGACCGATAACATCTGGGAAATCGCCCGCCTTGCCCGCGAAAAAGCGGGTAGTTGATCAACTTGATTCCAAATACTTATGGACGAGTTGGATTCTGTCGAGTAAACTAGGGCCGGTTACAGTGAAGCGGACCGTCTGGACCGCTTTGCGATCACAGAGGAAATTCGCCAGGTTGGCGCCTGACTTTCCGGTCGGGCCAAATACAGGAGGAGATTAAGATGGTTAGATTCGCACGTTGCAACGCCCTGCTTTCGCTAGCTTTGGATGCTTCCGGCAAGGGCTGCCGTTATGTGGCCAAGGGTGAGAACGACGACGCCGTTGTCAAAGACATGAGTGATCATCTGAATTCGGTCCATCAGGTGGACCCAGGTGAAATGAAAGCCAATATCTTGGCATCGACCAGGACCCACGGCGGCTAAGGTCACCAGACCTCCGGAGTCTTCCGGTAAGCATTGGAAAAGAAAAAGCCCAGGCATTGCCTGGGCTTTTTTCTTTAAGGTCCGTGCCGGTAAGGGGTTGCTCTAGACGAACACCCTCTCAGGACTGGTCGTTGGATAGATGGCCAGCACCTTAGCCGGTTTGTCCGACTGGTTGGTGATGGTGTGTTTGGCCCCTGCGGGAGCTAAGAGCACGTCTCCCGGCCCCAATATCCGGGTCTCGCCCTCCAACACCGCCTCGATGTTTCCTTCCACCACCAGGGTTGCCTCTTCGTAGTCCGGATGGATATGAAGGGCCAGGCCGGCGCCGGGGTCGATTCCCGCGTCAACCACGGTCAGTTTATCCCCGCCGTTATCCTTGCCCACCAAGGTGGTGGCCTGCGTGCCAGAGGTGGAACCGCCGCTCTGGGCGTCCCCTTTCATCACGAATGGCATGAGTCCCTCCGTTGGGGTATGTTCAAGAAAGCCGCTCTCCGGCTATTTCCCGTCGTCGAAACTGACTATGATGACCGCGTTGGCGACCAGCAGCCCGTCGTTTCCGTCCGCGCTGGGTATCTCTAGCCCACCGACAACTGCTTTGCAGGTGCCTTGCCCATTGGTGTGGGGAAGCGTCGCCGCGACGGCGTCGGTGTCGACTTCTTCCGGCTTGGAGACACCGATGGTTATATCGACAGTCATATCATCGGCAGTCTTGCCCAACATACGCATGAAACCCAGGCTGCTGTGATGAAGAGCGTCGAATACGGCGCGAGTCGCTGCCTTCGTGTAATCAAGTCCGTGGACGTCCACGCCCATTCCCATCTCGGTGACGCATCGTACCATTGCCATAGTTAACCTCCGGTTCTCTTTCAGTGTTGGGGTCGCCTTTCTGCCGACCCATTACAACCCAGGCCGAGTGCTCAGTCAAGCGGAAGGGATTAGGAAGAGTTAGATGTAGCTAACCGGTCGGAGACTGGATGCCCATGTTTGAGGTGTCGTAACCGCCCAAGCTCTCCACGCGGCGGTGCAGCACCGGGTGGCGCAGCAGGTCCAACAATGCCTGGACCGGCCCATGGGACAAGAAATGCTGTGGGATCACGAGGTCGTATCGTTCTTCTTCCAAAGGGACGAAGTCCAGCCCCATGGCTACTGCCGCAGCCTTGACCCCGATGCCAACATCGGCGGTCCCGGACGCCACAGCCGCGGCCACGGCCAGATGACCCCATTCTTCCCGATCGTAACCGGTCACAGCCGCCGGGGGGATGCCCGCAGCGGCCAAGGCCCTGTCCAGAAGCGCCCTGCTCCCGGAGCCGGCCTGGCGGTTGACCAGACGAAGGTTTGGGTTGGCCAGATGCGCTATCCCACTCACATCATGGGGATTCCCGTAAGCAAGGATCAGGCCCTGCTGCCACGACGCGAAGGTGACCAGAGTGCAGGGAAAGGGCACCAGCTGCGCAACCCAGGAGCTGTTGTAGGCGCCGGTGGCATCGTCCAAGAGATGGCAGCCGGCGACGTGGGCTTCACCGTTGGCCAACCCCAGCAATGCTTGGCTGCTGCTTTCCTCTCCAGCCACAAGGGCAACGCCCCTGGAATTTAGTCCCGATTCCAACAGTCCCACCGCCGGGTCGCAGCCCAGCATGGCCAAGGTTGGGGATTCGACTTCTTCGGGATCGAATGGCTGAATGGTGACCTGGCGGACGGCGCGATTTTGCGATACGACCAGTCCTTCTGCCGCGACCACCGCGTGGCGGGTGTTCTCCGCGCCGGTCAGCGGGCGGGCGAACATCTTCTGTCCAACCCGGAACAGCCGGGCCCGTTGGCCAGATCCGCCTGGTTGAAGCACATGGGGAGAGTTGGTAAGCAGCTCTGCCTCTACGGCTGCCTGTGGCCGCTCGGGCAGATAGAAAAGCGACTCGACGCTTTCGTGCAGCACCCGTGCCAGCCGCAGGGCGACCTCGGTGGACGGGTTGACGCCGCCGGACTCCAGTGACGAATAAGCCTGCCGGCTGATACCGGCGCTGGCGGCCAGTTCGCCTTGGGTGAGACCAGCCCTGGTACGGACCTGCTTCAGGTTGTTTTCGAGGTTACCGCTGTTGCGAGGCATGTCCTAAAAGTACATTAACCTTGCCAAAATATCAAGTTTACTTTACAATCTGCCACTCTGAATCATGTTGTACCTGAGCAAATTAACCTTGTTCGTCTTGCTGCTGTTCGCGGCGGTTTCCTGTGGCGGTAGCGAGACGAAATTACGGGTGATGGCGGCGTCTTCATTGACCGACGCGTTCAAAGAGATGGCAACAACGTTTGAAGCAGCGAATCCAGGTGTTGATGTGGAACTGGACCTCGGCGGCAGCCAGAGATTGCGGTCCCAGTTGGAGTTTGGCGCCAAGGCCGACATCTTCGCATCGGCAGACCATCTTCAAATAGAGCCGCTAATCTTGGCAGACCTGATCGAGGGCCAAGAGGCAATTTTCGCGATTAATTCATTGATTCTCATCGGGCCTGAGGATAGTCCCATCAACACGGTCGCGGACCTGGCCTTGCCTGGAGTCAGGTTAGTGCTGGCCCAAAACAGCGTTCCCGCCGGGTCTTACTCCCGCCGGCTTCTGGCGAATCTATCTCCGGAAGGCAGTTCATTCAAAGAAGATGTTCTTGCGAACCTTGTGTCGGAGGAACCCAACGTTAGGAACGTGGCACAGAAGGTCGCATTGGGCGAGGTCGACGCCGGTATCGTCTACCAAACCGATGTTTTCGTGGCTCAGCAGGAAGGAGAGATCAAGACTATAGAGTTCCCGGAAGAGGTGAACGTAGCCGCCCGGTACCCCATGGCGTTGCTTAAAGATGCTTCAGAGAAAGAACTTGCCAATAGATTTATGGCGTTTGTCTTGTCGGAAGCCGGTCAGCGCATCCTCGCTGCCCACGGATTCGATTCGCCATGATCGGGACATCGCGGGCCGCCAGCCACCCGGCAGGGATCCTAGGCAGCGGCGGTGCGCTTCTGTTCATATTGTTCATTGGCCTGCCAGTGGTGGCCCTGTTGGTCCGTGCCGCGCAGCAGAGCGATTTTCTCGACGCGGTTACGGGAGACGCCGCGCTAACAGCCCTCAGGTTGTCCCTCGTAACCAGCGTCTTCTGCTTGGCTGTGGTGGTGCTACTGGGCACGCCATTCGCCTATCTCTTGGCCAGAAGCGGGAATATGTGGGCCAGGGTTGTCGATAGTCTGGTGGAACTCCCGCTGATCCTGCCGCCCGTGGTGGCCGGCGTGGCGATGCTGATGGCTTTCGGCAGGAACGGTCTGATCGGGCCTGCTCTGGAGAACATAGGACTGACCATCCCATTCACCACCACTGCCGTCGTATTCGCCCAGATATTCGTGGCGTCTCCGTTCTTCATCCGTTCCGCCAAGCTGGGTTTCCAATCGGTGGCAAAAGACTACGAAGACGTTGCGCAAACCCTGGGTGTTTCGCCTTGGCGGACCTTTTACCGAATCACCTTGCCCTTGGCAGCTCCGGCCATGGTCACCGGGCTTGGTCTGGCTTGGGCAAGGGCATTGTCGGAGTTCGGAGCTACGATGATGTTTGCTGGCAACCTAACCGGCGAAACCCAGACCATGCCGCTGGCGATAATGTCGGCCATGGAGACCAGCCTCGATAATGCCCTGGCGCTCTCCGTGATCCTCCTGGCTGGTTCAGTGCTGGTCTTGGTCCTGTTGGGGCTCTTCACCCGCCGAAGGTGGCAGGGCCGATGACCGCCGAACCCACTCTGGAAACTGCCGCCAGCGGTTGGGTCCGATGCCGGGTACGCGACTTCAGCCTGGAGACCGCCTGGGAAGTTCAGCCCGGAGAAGTCTTGGTATTGTTCGGCCCTTCCGGCGCCGGCAAATCCAGCACTCTAAGAGCCATCGCAGGACTCTTGCATCCCGTGGCTGGTCATATCGAGGCCGGTGGCCAGGTTATCTACGACGGCGATTACGGGGTATGGCTTCCGACCCATGAACGGCGTCTCGGCTACCTGACTCAGCAATATCACCTCTTTCCTCACCTCACGGTTGCGGCAAACATCGCCTTTGGACTCAGGGACCGGGATTCCATCGCCGGCAAAGAACGGGTTTCCGAGTTGTCCGACCTGTTCCAATTGGCTGGGTTAGACGACCGTTATCCGTGGGAACTGTCCGGAGGCCAGCAGCAACGTGTTGCCCTGGCCAGAGCGCTGGCGCCGCGGCCGGCCATGCTGTTGCTGGACGAACCGTTCGCATCGTTGGACGCCGAGCTGCGCCGGGCCTTGCGGCAGGAGATAAGGGCGATGTTGGCCCGGTCGCCGGTGCCGGTGATGCTGGTCACCCATGACCGCGAAGAGGCATTGGCCCTGGGCGATTCGGTGCAAGTTATCCACGAGGGCCGCACGCTGGTTACCGGCGATCCGTTGGAGGTCTTGGGCCAACCAGGACAGGGACGGGTTGCCCGCCTCGTTGGGGTAGAGAACCTGTTCGATCTCTCCATCCAAGAGCGGAATCCCCGGGACGGGACCATGACCTGCTCCGGCCCGGGGCTGCGGCTTGAGGTGCCATTGGATTCCCACATCTCCGGTGGTTCTTCCCCGGAAGGCGAACAAGACCGGGTCACGGTTGGCGTCAGGGCTTCAGACATCATCCTGGCGAAAGAGGAACTCGTTGGCTCTTCGGCCAGAAACCGGTTGCCTGGTGAGGTCATGTCCATCGAGTCCCGCCCGCCTGGTTACGCCGTGACCTTGGACTGCGGCCAGCCCCTGCGCTGTCACATCACCGGCGCTGCATTGGAAGAGATGGGGATCCAGACCGGACAGCGGTTGTGGGCCGTCTTCAAAGCGTCGTCGTGTTTCTTAGTGGACGCCGGATAGACACCTGGTCAGACGGCGTTTCTCCAGCCCCGCCGGGATTTCACCGGAATTCCGCGGGTTCTTCAAAACCGGTGATACTGGCGGTTAAGAGAACCTTTAATTCCATGTGCGGACTCCGGCCATGAAGCCACTGAAACCAGGTCAACGACCGTGGACAGGTGGTGTATTAGCGCTCACCCCCATTACGAAATCCGTCTACTATCTGCTTTCATAATATTGGTTTACCCATCTCAACGAATCTAGAGATAGGCGTAAAATTCGGTTGCAACCCCGATGTTAATGGGTATAATGTGCCCCAAGCAAAACCAGGGTCAGGCTGAGCAGGTTGTAGAAGGTTCTCGGGGAGAGGACCGATTTTGACCGGCGCAAGGTGACCGGGGGAGCCAAATTAAGGGTGAGGACCCAGGAGGTCAACCAGTGGCATTGTCAGACAGGACCCTTACTTGCGTGGAGTGTGGCGGAGAATTCATCTTTACTGCGGGCGAACAGGAATTTTTCCAAGCCAGGGGGTTCGGCAACGAACCCAAGCGCTGCCGCAGCTGCCGGGCAGTGCGCCGCTCCGAACAACGATCGGCAGGCATGTACCAGGACGGCCCCAGGGAGATGTACCCCATCAACTGCGCCGAGTGCGGCAACGATGCCATGGTGCCATTCCGGCCCCGGGGCGACCGGCCGGTCTACTGCAGCGATTGCTTCAGCAAGATGCGCACCGAGTCTTCCTCCGGTTTCTAAACCCGGTCGGACCGAGTTAAGACCAAAACAGGGCTGGCATTCTGCCAGCCCTGTTTTTATTCCCACGTCATTCCGGCGAAGGCCGGAATCCACTCAAGCCACATCCTGGGACTGCTGGTCGAGTTGCTGATAACCGTTGCCCCCACCCTAACCCTCCCTCCTTCCGCGGAAGGACGTGGGGGAGGGGATTGTTCCCGTCATTCCGGCGAAAGCCGGAATCCACTACGCCCTCCCGTTGGTTCACACCACCTTTGTTCAGCCCTCCCTCGATTGATGCCAAGACTTCCCAGCGGATACAATATCCCGGCACGGAAATAGCCCCCGTTGGACGGCTCCCAAACCCCGATGAAATTCAAAGACCTCAGAGAATTCATAGCCTTCTTGGAAGAAAAGGGCGATCTGCGCCGTATCACCACGCCCGTGAACCATGAGCTGGAGATCACGGAGATCACCGACCGCGTGATCAGATCGGGCGGACCGGCCCTGCTCTTCGAAAACGTAACCGGCTTCGACACTCCGGTGATCATCAACATGTATGGGTCCACCCAGCGCACCGCTTGGGCTCTGGGTGTCGACAGCGTAGATGAATTGGTTGGGCGGATCGAAGGCGTTCTGGACATGATGCACGGCCCGCCTCAGGGGCTGATGAATAAGCTGCGCACCCTGGGCCGGTTGGTGCAACTGGGCTCATTCCAACCAAAGACGGTTAACAGCGCGCCGTGCCAGGAAGTGGTGCTCCAAGGCGACGATGTCGACCTTTACAAGTTCCCCATACTGAAATGCTGGCCTCTCGACGGCGGGCCGTTCGTAACCCTGCCACTGGTTATAACCAAAGACCCGGAGACCGGGGTACAGAATTACGGCACCTACCGGATGCAGGTCTATGACAAGCAGACCACCGGCATGCACTGGCAGACTCACAAAGTGGGCTCCCACCATTATCGCATCAGCCACGAACTGGGTCTTGAGAAGCTGGACGTCGCCGTGGCGCTGGGCGGAGACCCAGCCACCATCTGGACCGGATCAGCTCCCCTGCCGCCGGATATGGATGAGATGGCTGCCGCCGGGTTCCTGCGCGAAGAGGGCGTGGAACTGGTCAAGGCAAAGACCAACGACCTGTTGGTCCCGGCCCAGGCGGAGATAGTTCTCGAAGGCTATGTGACACCGGGCGAAGAGCGGGACGAAGGACCCTTCGGCGACCACACCGGCTACTATTCGATGGAGGACCCCTATCCTGTCTTCCACGTCACCTGCATCACCCACCGCAAAGAGCCGGTCTATCCTGCCGCCATAGTCGGACGTCCGCCCATGGAGGACTACTACATGGGCAAGGTGACCGAGCGGCTCTCCCTGCCATTGATGAAACTGATCCTGCCGGAGGTTGTGGACATCAACATGCCGGCTGAGGGCTCGTTCACCAACCTGGTGATCGTGTCCATCAAGAAGGAGTACGCGGGACAGGGACGCAAGGTTATGCACGGCCTCTGGGGACTCGGGCTGATGAGCCTGGTTAAGACCATAATCGTCGTGGACCACGATGTGGATGTCCACAACATCTCTGAGGTGGGCTGGCGCGTCACCAACAACATCGACCCGGGCCATGACTTCGTGTTTGCCGACGGTCCCGTGGACGACTTGGAAATCGGCACTGCTACAACCAAGTTCGGTGGGAAAGTAGGCATCGACGCCACCATCAAGATGCCCGCTGAGAGCGGGCGCAACCGGGAGTGGCCGCCGGACATCGTCATGGACCCTGCTGTGAAAGAACTGGTCGACGGCAAATGGGACGATTACGGGATTTCCTGACCTCGCTATTTCACCTGACCTCGCTATTCCCCACGCTATTCCAATGAGAGAAGCCATCGTCCACTGCGTCGTCTGTGGCGATGTGAGAAGATACTGAACATGTCGGCCGCTAACGCTATAAGAACGCCCGCCGGGTTGATCGCCACCCGGGTGCCCCGCTATCTGAGCACCATCCGGATCTGGGAGTCGCTCTACGCCCTGCCCTTCTGCTTCATAGGCATGGTGCTGGCTGCAGATGGGTGGCCCGGTTGGAGTGTGTTCATCTGGATAACCGTTGCCATCACCGGCGTGAGAACGCTGGGTATGGCGGCCAACCGTTTCCTCCATAGAAAAGAAGACGTGCACAATCCCCGCACGGCCGGCCGCCATCTGCCCACCGGCAAACTGAAACCCTTTGAAGTCTTCGGGTTGATGGTAGTGGGGACCGGGGTATTCTTTTACGCGGCGTCGCAGTTGAATGGCCTTGCCCTGGCGCTAGCGCCGGTGGCCGCGGCCTACGTCGTCATGTATTCCTTCGCCAAGTATTACACTTGGGCCTGCCATTTCTTCCTGGGCTGGGCGCTGGCCATCTCGCCGTCCGCAGCATGGATCGCCGTCACAGGGCGGCTGGACCCCGAAGCCGTGCTGTTGTCGGTGGTGGTAGCTCTTTGGGCCGGCGGGTTCGACATCGTATACGGTTGTGCCGATCTGGATTTCGACCGCAATTACGGCATTAATTCCTTCCCCAAGCGCTTCGGGATCTCCGCCGCTCTGAAGACCACCAGGGCGATGCACACCGCCGCCGCCGCCGCCCTCTTGGCCCTGGGTTTCTGGCTGGACCTGTCTTTCTACTACTTCATCGGCTGGGCCATCGCTGTCAGCCTGCTGGCCTTCGAGAATGGCCTGCTCAAGCCGGACGATCTGTCCAAGCTGCGTTCGCCTCTCTTCCAATACAACAGTGTGATCTCCATGGTGCTGTTTACTTTCACGGTCTTGGCGGTGGCCCTGTGACCACGGCCGTCACTAATCCTGTTGTTGTTGGCATCACCGGCGCCAGCGGGGCAGTTATGGCCCGCGCCACCGTGGATGAGCTGCTGCGCCGGGACATCCCGACCGTGGCCCTGTGTTCCAACCCGGGCCGTCTGGTCTGGCAGGAAGAGTTGGGGGAGAACTACAACGAGACACTGGTGGAATGGCAAGAACACCCATCGTTCGTCCACTACCCGATCAACGAACTAAGAGCGCCGGTAGCCAGCGGCACCTATCCCACTGCCGGCATGGTTATCGTCCCCGCCAGCATGAACAGCATCGCATCCCTGGCCGGTGGACTCTCCGGCAACCTGCTCCTCCGCAGCGCCGATGTCTGCCTGAAAGAACGCCGGCCGTTGGTGCTGGTGCCACGGGAAACACCGCTGCACAGCATCCATCTGGAAAACATGCTGACCTTGAGCCGGATGGGGGCCATCGTAGTGCCGCCGGAACCCGCCTTCTATCTCGATCCTCAGGGCATCAGCGACATCGTGGACTTCGTGGTGGCTAGGATATTTGTTGCCTTGGGTTTGGACCAGAGCATGCCTGGCGACATGCAGTACCAAGGCCCCGAGGGTTAGGCCTCCCTCAAGCATGGCTGAACTCAAGGGCGCTGAGAAACAACGCTACGTTGCCGACCTGTTCTCTCGGATATCGGGCCGCTACGACCTGATGAACGACCTGATGACCCTGGGCATGCACCGCCGTTGGAAACGCCGCACCGCAGCGCTGGCAGCCCAAGGTCTGCACGGCCCAGCGATAGATGTTTCAAGCGGCACCGGGGACCTGGCGTTGGAACTGGCCAAACGTCCGGAGATCGGCCATGCCGTCGGCGTCGATCTGCTGCAGGGAATGGTGGCCAGGGCCGGCGCCAAGGCCGCTAGCCGCGGGATGTCCGCTTCGGTCACCATGATGGCCGGCGACGCTCTTTCACTGCCTTTTTCCGATGACAGTTTTGCCTGCGCAACCGCCGGATTCAGCCTCAGAAACATGCCAGACGTAGAAAATGCTCTTTCTGAGATGGTCCGGGTTGTGCGGCCCGGAGGAAGGGTTGCGGTCCTGGAGCTTACGCCCATGGGGCCAGGGTTGAAGTCGGCGCTGTTCCGGCCGATCTATCACGGAGTGGTGCCGCTGATCGGCAGATTGGTTGCGGGTGACCGGTCGGCATACTCGTATCTTCCCAGGTCGGTGGACTACTTCTTGGAAGCGGACCGGCTGGCCTCGATGCTAACCGGACTGGGACTGGATGGAGTCCAGTACCAGCGGCTTGGATTCGGCACCGTGGCGGTCCACTGGGGCGTCAAGAAAGCTCCCCAGCATTAGCCCGGTATCGGCCCAAACGGTATCGGGCAAGCTGGATCTGCAGCCCCTCGGGCACCTCGTGATTTGGCGGATTCGAGCTTGTTTATCCCTCATTCCTAAGTTAAACTCAGTACAATATTGCGGTATTCGTCTAAGGTGTATTGCGTATAATGGGCACAGTCGATTATCTAGAGTAGTGTTTGCGATGGCCTCAATGCTCGACAAAGTAGACCCGGTGATCGCTCGCTACCGTGAGATCGAAGAATCCATGGGAGATCCTGAGGTTGCGGCCAATTTCGAGAGCATCCAGGCGTTAGCCCGCGAACGGGCGTCGCTAGAGAACCTGGTCAACATCGGCGCTGAATAC
>CAYXDE010000062.1:0-17512 GCA_964463525.1 uncultured Dehalococcoidia bacterium
AGCGGTCAACAACAAGGATCGAATTTTCGACGACTTTCAGTCGAAGATAATCCCTGGTAAGAATGGCGATTTCATTAACTGGGCAATCAACAGGCCCTCTACCTAGCATCAATGATACCTGTGGCCGGTTCCCAGTGTCAGGCACTGAGGTGCCGGAATGTTGGCCTATTAGTCCCGCTTTGGGAGGATGGTTACTTTACGTCCCTCGCCCTCGCCGGTGCTTTCAGTGGCCACGCCAGGGTGGTCGGTCAGGCTGGTGTGGATGATGCGCCGGTCGGCAGGCGGCATGGGCTCCAGGGTGATGCTCCGGTTGGTCTGGGCTACTCTTTCAGCGACCTTGGTGGCCATGTCTTTCAACTGGTTTTCCCGCCGCTGGCGGTAGTTCTCAACATCCAGCACGACGCGGACGCCCTCGAACTGTTTCCGGACGATCAGGTTGACGAGGAACTGCAGCGCCTGCAGGGTCTGGCCGCGGCGTCCGATCAGCAGGCCGGAGTCCTCGCCGGATAGGTCGATGATTGGTCCACCGGACTCGGGATCATTGGCTGAGCGCAGGGTGCGGCTCACGTTGACTCCGGCGGCTTCCAGGATGCGCCCCACGGCGGCAGTGGCCACTCCGGCGGCGGTTGCCTCGCCACCCTCAGTGGCAGTTGGCACGCCGGCGTCTGTGCGCCCGGCGGATACTCTCTTAACTCGGACTCTCGCGGCCTCTGAGCCGATGCCCAGGAAGCCGGTCTTGCCCCTACTTAGTATTTCTACCTCGGCCTCGTCGCGGTCGGCGTCGAGCTCTTTCAGTCCCAGCTCGATTGCTTCTTCGACGGTTGGCGCGCTCATTACTATCTCTGTTATCTCTTCCATCTTCTTCAGACTCCTCCTCGGGAATTTCTCTGGATGGCCCGCGCGCCGCCGGTGCCTCTTGCGGCGCGGCTTTGGGGAACAGCGGGAAAAGAGGCCCCCACCCGCCGTTTACGAAATACTGGATCGCGATACCCAATATGTTGGAAGTTGTCCAATAAAGGGCGAGACCGCTGGGCAGCGTGAACGAGAAAAAGGCGATCATCAGCGGCATCAGCCAGAGCATCATGGCCTGGTTGCCAGATTGCCTCGGGTCGGTTGACGGCTGCATGGTCATCTTCTGTTGTACCCAGGTGGAAGCGAAGACCAGCACCGGCATGATCAGGTTGGTGGGGTCTGACTGGGCCAGGTCCAGCCAGAGGAAGTTGGAGTTCAACGGCGCCGCCGAGTAGATGGGCGCGACGGGGATCCATGTGTATAACTTTTCTGACAGGCCGACGAGGTCGTCGGGTTTTGAGAACACGGTCTGGATCAACACCCGGAATAGGCCGATCAGAACGGGCATCTGGACGACCATCGGGCCCAGACAACCGAAGGGACTTACCCCGGCTTCGCGGTACAGGCGCATGGTTTCTTGGGATATCCTTGAGCGGTCCCTGGCGTACCGGTCTTGGATCTCTTTCAGCTTCGGCTGCAGGGCGCTCATGGCCCGCATCTGCCTGAGCTGCTTTAACGTCAGCGGCATGGTGACCAAACGTATGATGGCGGTCAACACGATGATAGCCAGACCCATGTTGCTGAACAACATGGTGTATAGCACCACCAGTGAGTTGAGCATGGGCCGAATTATCAGTTCGGTCCAGAGGAATGAAATGGCCTCCAAAGAGTCCTACCTCGCTGCCGTAATCGTTCGGCTCAGTTTTTGGGTTAGTTGACGCATCTGCCCTCGCGCCGTGTGTCCAAGCACCACACGTTCCGTTGCCCGTCATTGAAATCTATACGCCTGACGGTCCTGTCCTGGGAGCCCACGTAGACCGAGCCGCCAACCGCGAAGAGAGGGGCTTTGATCTCGGCGTCCCCGATCTTTTGGTTGAACAGCACTCGCTGCAATCCCAGATTTTCGGTGCTTGTGTCCAGCAATAAGAGGTTCCCGTCTTTTGCCGCCACCACCAGGCCGTTGGGGACCAACACCGGCGTAGACACGATTCCCGAACCAACGTCATGCTTCCAAAGCAGGTTGCCGCTGCGGTCCAGGGCGTAGATGTTGCCGTCCATGTTGGGCGCGAATATTGTCCTGCCGTCGGTGATCGCTCCAGCCCAGAACCAGTTTTCCCCTTCTATGGACCAGTGCACCGACCCATCATCCGTGGACAATGCGTAGAGGGATTTATCGAAAGACCCGGCGATGACCTTCCCGTCAAAGACCAATGGTTTCCCTGCCACCACCCCGTCGGTCTCATATTGCCAGAGTTCCTTGCCATCGCTCAGGTTCACGGCATATACCTTATGGTCATGTGAGCCAAAGTAAGCGATGCCGTCCTGCACCGCGGGAGTGGACCAGATCGGACCGCCGGTGAGGAACGGGTCCCAGAACTGGTTGCCGTTCTTTGCGGTATAGGCGTAGAGTTTTCCATCTTCCGATGGTGACAAGATGATGTCGTTTGTTGGGTCGTAGGCCGGTCCGGCCACCAATGGCTCGGGCTCTTCGAAGAAGCTCTCGGGCCTCTTCCAGCCTTCACCCGTGATCTGGCCTGTCTCGCGGTCCAGGGCGTAGAGGAATCCGTCGATCCCGTTGACGTAGACCAGGTCTCCTTGAACAACTGGAGTTTTGTAGACGCCTGACAGGTCGTCTTGGCCCAGGTTGGAAGGGAATGACCTCTTGTCCTGGCGGGGGCCGGAACCGCAACCCACCTGGGCTATCACCTCCCCGTTTTTGGTGCCGTTGTCGACGACTCCATCCACGCTGACCGGAGGGTTCCAGCCGTTGCTTTGGCTGCCAATGTTCCCGGTACAGGCGGCCAATACGGGCAGCATTACGATGGCGAATAGGACCAGCATGCGCCGGCTTGTCCATCTGTTGGAAGGAGCAGTGCGGGCCGGTGGGAGGTTGGACCCTGTCTGGCGGTTGAAGATGCTCACGGTACGGGGTCATATCCTTGGCCGCCCAGGGGACGGCAGCGACCCAGCCGTTTTGCGCCAAGCCAAACACCTTTGAATACCCCATATTTCTCCACGGCTTCCTGGGAGTAGTGGGAGCAACTGGGGGAATACCTACAGGATGTTGGCAGCAGGGGCGACAGGGTCTTTTGATAGACCCAGATCATGGATAGGACGGCGTACTTCAAAAAATCAATCTCGTTGGAAAATAATTCCGTTGGCCGGTCAATCAGAAAGCGCGCTTGTTGATTGGTCCACGATAGGCCCTGGACCGGTGGGCTGTGGGTGTTTTTCCACCAGATTGGCGCGCTGCAACAGATTGTCTGTTGCGTCCTTTAGGTCTTGGTATTTGGCGCTGCCGGCGCCCCGTCTGACTATGAATAGTGCGTCCCAGCCCGACTTCACCTGGTTCAGGCGGACCGCTTCCCGCAACCGCCGCTTCACCTTGTTTCTAACGGCTGCGTTGCCGATGCGTTTACTCACCAAGAAACCGAACCGGCTGCAGTCGCCGCCGTTAGCCAAATATCTTATGACCAACAACCGGTTGGCGGCGCTGCTCCCCTCGACATGAATCTGGGAGAACCGTTTGCTGCCCTTGAGCCGTTGCCTGCGCTGCATTACCGGACTGAGCCAGTGGGAAGGTTGATGAGTGACTTACTGAATGACGCCCTGGCCGGCCATCGATCAGACGGCCGGATTCCCGGCGCCGGTTTCAGACGGTTAATTTATGACGGCCCTTGAAGCGCCGCCGTTTAAGAATCGCTCTGCCATCGGAAGTGCTAGAGCGACTCCTGAAGCCGTGTACGCGCATCCTGCGTCGTTTTTTGGGTTGATAGGTACGTTTAGGCACAGAAACACATCCTTACTCTCAGGAATTATAGGCGTGCCTAAATTTGGCGTCAAGGAGATGCCCACCGGCCTGAACCGGACGGGCTTTGGCTAGGCGTCTATTCCGAAGCGGCCCCGGCCGGGCGAACGAACGCCAGCCGGTAATGTGCGGGCCAGAGATCGTCGAAACCCTCCAGGCCTAGCTCACGCCGTCCCTGGTTGCTCCAGAGGCAGACAGCGTCCCGGCGGCCGTGGTTGCCCAACCAAGGGTCATGGAGGAAACCCACCGGGGTTTCTAGCTGCACATCCGGATGCTCGATCCCGAAATACAGCGCGTCTTCATAATATGGACGCTCCAAGCCCTGTTTCGCGGCTTCAGAGGTGGCTTCTTCCGACGAGATGGGACGGCCGAAGTTGAGGAGCACGATCTCTCTTTCGGTCTTGCCGTTGAACGGCCTGGCCGGGAAGTTATCGGAAAAGACCTGGGAGTGGCAGTAGCCGTAGTTGGCTGCCGCCACCAGTTCCTCGGTGGTGCGGCCGTCTGCGATGGTGATGCGAAAGGTGTTCATGAGAGGCGCGGCCCCGAGACCCAGTGACGGCCCGAACTCCTTCAGCCCTACGAAAGTTTGGTATAGAAGGTGAGGCGCTCTGACAATACGCCGTTCGGTCCGACTTTGATAAGCCCGGCTCCTTCGATAGGGGTCCCCGGAACGGCCCACCAGACCCAGGCGGTCAGATTGTCCCCATCCGCTTGAGTCACGACTTCACTGACTTCTAAAAGAGGGTCATTGGACTTGCCTCGGATGCCTTCGACCGTGTCTTTAAACCCAGCCAAGTAATCCGAGAAGGCAGTCTTAGAGATCATACCCACATTGATGTCGTCCAATTGGTACGAGTCGTCCAGGGAACCCACGATGATGGCGGCGTCCCCTTTTGTCCAACCTTCGGCGTATTGGCCTAGATGATCAGCTGCAGGCATGACAAAACTCCTTCTCTATTACTATGTAGTTCCAAGAGGCGCGGATCATAGCCGATGGGTTGGCCCCTTCCAACTCGAATCCAGCAGCGCCCCGGATACGCTTAGACGGCGTCCGGGTTGATGCGGGGTTCAAACTTGGGCGGCAACCCAAGTTCCATCGAAACGAGATCACGGTTAGTGTCCAAGAACCCGCTGATCTTGATGGTCGGAGCTTCCGTTAGATATTCAACATTATCGCCGTCGATCCTGAATGGACGGTCGTGCCCCGGGTAGATGACCTTTGCAGTTTCAGAAATCTTCTTCAGGCTGGCTTGGGCTTGTTCAACGCTCCAAAACACGAACGCGGGCAGACCGCGGTTCAAGGCGCCCGCATCAGATATCGCATCGCCGCCAAGACAGACCAATCCGCCCGAAGTCTCCACGATGACGCTCTGATGTCCTGCGGTATGGCCGGGGGTGTCAAACGTCCCAAGTCCCTTCTCTAACTCTGTTTCGCCTGAGACTTCGACCACGGTGTGGGGCGACAGTGTGTCGGCGAAATATTTGGCGGTCGCGTAATCGTTGGCCCTGGGATTTCGGCTGTACTCCAATTCCTGCTTAGAGATCACGATCTCCGCGTTGGGAAACAGGTCGGTGTTTTGGGAGTGGTCCCAATGGGCATGGGTCAGGATCACCCTTCCGATCTCTTCGGGTGAGATCCCATGACTTTTCAGAGTCTCAACCAGCATGGTCCGGCGGCCAAAGTGTCCCACGTCCACCACAGTCAATTTTTCGCCGCGGACCAGGGTTACCGTGCAAAGCCCCAGTGTCGCCTGATCGGTATTCACGCTGAAACCGGGTAATAAGACCTCTATCTCTGGCATGTCGTTCCATCCTTCTGGCCGAGTATTGCTAGCTTGCGAGCTGAAGCTAGTAATTTGAGTATCGATTGCTCAGCCCCGCTTGTAACACACTCGGCAAAATGTTGGCAAATCAGCCTATAAAGGTCCCTTGAAGCTGGTGCAAGCTGTGATTTAGGCGTAAAATGCCCCACGTGCCGAAGTGGCGAAATGGTAGACGCGCCGGTCTCAAAAACCGGTGGGGGTGACCCCGTGTCAGTTCGACTCTGACCTTCGGCACCATTGTTTTAGGTATGAAAAGGGCCCCGCCGCTTCAAACGGCGGGGCCCTTTTCTGGTAAATGGTACGATCGCCCTCGGCCGGCAGCCGGTGTCGGCCTATTTAAGGACACTCGAATGGGTACATACAACAAAACAAAAGCTGACATGACTTGTCTGCGTTGCGGCTCAGATGCTGAGTTTGAAGTGGACCTATATTTCGGGGACACCACTGATATGCACACCGTAAAGATCGGAGACGCATATCCGTTCAGAATTGGCCGTGCGCCCCAAAATGGAGGGCCCTTGCCCGAAGATCAGCCATTGGGTAAGGGATACACTGAGTGCCCGCTTTGCCAGAAAGACTTCCACTGTCTCGCAGAAATAAGGGATGGTCGACTAGTCGGGGTTAGACCAGATCTTGAAGCCCTTCCGTTGATTCCAGATGAGGAAATTAGGGGTGACCTCAAGTGTCCCGATTGCGGCAATTTGAACACCCGGTTCCAGTCTTTTAATGGCTATTCGGCAGGCCGACTCATATGCGACGGAGCCGGTTGTCGCAGCTCGTCGCTTGTGGAAGGAACTAAGTAGACGCCGGGAGAATCCACTTAAGTGTCTCGACCAGCTATCACTAAACCGTTAACGTTCGACCCTCTGCGGATATTTTTCCAACTGCTCGCGCAACGATTGGGCGGCTCCGCGGAAGTCAGCTTCTGAGATCGGGAACTCCACCCAAAACTCCTCCTCTTCCGTATCGCTTGTTATTGCCCAGGGGGGCAGGCACTCCAACTCAAAAAACACTCGCACCCACGCCCTAGGTTGCTCCAGACGGCAGTTAAACCGAAGATTGGGCTCTATGAAAGATAACTCCTCATCGAAGTCCTTTATTCGGTCAACCGATTCGAGCCATTCGGCCAAAGACGAAACCTCAAAAGTGAGCAAGCACGGCTCCCGAAATGACCATCCACCACGAGGATGAGCCACCTTGCCTTCCACAACCAGCCAGTTGATGTCCTCGATTCCGGTTTCGAGCTCCGGGTACTGGTATCCTTTGATCCAAAGTTCTAGCGACTGACCATTCGCCCCGGCGAGTTTCATATTGGACTCCTTGGTTCGGTTTAACTGCTGTCTCCAGATGTGAGATACCTGCAGAGCTCTCGAGTTGATCGGACCACCCCTGACAACATTTCCGATCGACTCGATTCGAAGTAAACGACGGAGAAAACGTTGCTTAGATCGAGATTAGCCCTGGCGAAGCAGTTAATGGTGCTCGCCCTAATCTTAACGTGGTCTGTCTTGGCCTCACCGGGAGATGGGGCATCAGCTGCTGGGTCAAACCGACCGTTCGACGATCACGGTACCACTACCACCCGTATGACTCCAATGAACTGGACTCTGTTGCTGGGGCCAGTTGGAACTCGGAGGTGATGAAGATTTCTTCAGCTTTCCCGCGGAAGCCGGGGTGCCTCACGTGAATAAAGCGAAATTGGGTGACCTGAGCGGCCCCGTCCTGGCCTTATACGACGGGCCGGGTTCGGAGTTGGATTCCAATATGATGCCGTCCCCACCGACCTGTGCTCTCGGATCGAATACACGGCCGCCATGACAGAGACATTGTTCGTGGAAGTGAGCGTTTAGTCACCTATTTACACCGGGGGCGACACGTTTTTGACCCGTATTACCGAGCCCTAATGATCTTTTCTGGTGTGCCAGACACAGGCTACGACCCAGGCCTGCTTGTATCTCGCTGTACCTGATATCCGGGAGCCTCCACGGTTTTAGGCATGAAAAAGGCCCCGCCGCTTCGAGCGGTGGGGCCTTTTTATTGTTCGGGATGGGTTCGCCATTATTGTTGATCAACGATCACGGTCGGTGCGGCGTTATCCGGGAAAGTCACATCGGCGGCGATGGTTGTGTTGGGTACCCTGACGCATTTGGGGCACTTCTCCGGGAATACCACGAAAGTGGTGCTGGACATGGGCAGTATCCAGCGGTGTCCGATGCTGCATCTCATTGTGATTATGTTGCTCATTGCTGTCCTATTATTGTAAATCCGGGAATGCCTTAGAAGAAAACCGCAATTTCATTCAGTTTTCAACCGCCGTTCTACGGCGGTCTGACCGGTGATCGAATACCGGTATCAATGTCGATATCGAGCGTGTACGTCTCGCCTTCAATGATTTCGATCGCTATAGGTAACGAACCAGAGCACCCGAGGTGTTCGCAGGGGTCGAGAATCACTTGGTATGCGCCGGCCGGCACCTCGGCGAGGAACCCTCCCTCCCGGTCCAGGGCGACACGGATTTCCCTTGAATCATCGCGTGAATCATCGCGTGAATCATCGCGCCGCAACACAAGCTGCCTGGACGAATAGGTATCGCCGATCTCAACGTCGCAGGGTTCCACGGGGCATAAGGGACCGATACCGACTGATCCGGTCAGAGTGCCCATCTTACCGGCCGAAACGACAGTGTCGGAGTCCCCGGAAGAACAGGCCGCTATTGCCAATAAGAGCAGCCCAGCAAAGAATAGGGTCAGCTTGATGCCCAAGATTCGGCCCTCCCGCGCGTTTTTCTCGATCATCTTATATATGGAGACGGTGTCCCGTGACAAAAAGTTCCCGGACCGGACCTCCATCCTAAACGTATTTAACATGTGGCGGTGGAGGACAGGGAGCGTGGTAAGCTACTCGAACGTAGCTTCGCTCCCTGGAAACCAAACATGCACATGAAATTTTTTTATGCTGCGGTCCTGTTGACCCTCTTCTCCGTATTGGCCGCATGCGAGACCGAAACCGGCATCGCCAAAGAGATTGCCGACAGAGAGCCAGACTTCATAGTCTCGGCCGCCCAGATGGTTGCCGACTACGAAGCCAGTGAGTCGGACGCCGATGACAAGTACAAAGGCAAGGTGGTCTTGGTCACCGGGGTTGTCAGTGAGGTATACCGCGGTTTCCTGAATACCCCCTATGTGGAGTTGGAAGCAGGGGTTCGCTGCAATTTCAGCGATAATGAGGACGCGGTCATGGCCACGCTGTCTGAGGGACAGACCGTGTCGATGAAAGGCCAGGGTGACAGGCTCCTCTTTGGTGTCGAACTCAGGGGTTGTACCGTTGAGTAACAGCCTCTTTCCCGGCCCTTGCAGCGTTGAATAAAGAGGCTATGCCCAACTAGAATTATGTAATCCTTCGTCCGTATAGCCCACCACCTGGGCCTCGGGCCTCCCGGAGGCGGGAATGGTAGTCCTGGCCATCGTCATTGGCGGCATAATCGGCGGCCTATTAGCCGTCTTAGTCACCTTGTTCGTCCGGGGAGACCTGGGCGTCAGAGCGCCCAGGGCGTTGGACCCCGAGTACCGCCACCGTGAAGTCATTACCTGCGGCGAGATCGTGGCCGTTGGATTGAAAGTGGGTTCCGTGGGCGGTGGGATCGGGGCCATAGCCGGACTTCTGGTCTACGAACTGGTCCTCTAAACCCGGACTTGCTCCCACCCCCGAATCGCGAGAGAATCCTTCTGCCCAACCAGATCCCATCGCCGGTAGTCCCGGCGCCGAGTAGAGATATGTACGCAGTCACCAACCGGATCAAGATTCAGAAAGGCAACGGCGGCGACCTAGAAAAAGTCTTTGGCAGCCGGGGCAGCGTCCAACATGAGCCCGGCTTCAAGAGCTTTGAGCTGTGGAGCTTGGAGATGGAAGACGACCACGAAGTCTACCTGGTGGTGACCCGCTGGGAAGACAAATCCGACTTCCTGAACTGGACCAAGAGCGCTTCGTTCAAAGAGTCCCATGCCGGTCCGCATCCGACGTATATCATCGGCGGAGAACTGGCCAACTATGAGGTCAAGCTCTCCATCGTTAAAGGCTAAGACACCCCACCGCCTAAAGACGGCAAAAAAAGCAGGGGCACAGCATTGCTGTGCCCCTGCTTTCTTAGAGCCCGTTGATGTGTCTAGGATCCGTTACTTGCCGTGGCAGCGCTTGTACTTCTTGCCGCTGTTACAGGGGCATTTGGCATTGCGGCCGATCTTGCCCTGGTCAGGCTGCATGGTCCGCTTCTCGTTGCAGAACGCGCAGGTGCAGGCCGCCGGGTGGTCGTTGTACCAGTTGGTCCTAGTGGACATCTTCTTCCTGTTCGCCCCTGAAAAATGGTCTACAAGTTCGCTAACTCCATCCTACAACCCCAGCTTTTCCGGTACAAGCAGCCCAAGTGTTCTTCGGAACCTGCCCATAATACCCGGTGAGCCGGTATAATCCCCCGGAATCCTGACGACCCTGGAGTGACTATGCCCGGTGCCCAAAGTGGAATAGATTTTCTGCTGTCGCCCTACCGCGTTCTGGACCTGACCGACGAACGTGGTTTGCTGGCTGGCAAGATATTGGCCGACCTGGGCGCTGACGTGATCCAGATCGAGCCTCCCGGCGGCAGCCCGGCCCGTAATCTCGGACCTTTTCACGGCGATGACCCGCTGCCTGAGAAAAGCCTTTTCTGGTGGGCCTATGCCGCCAACAAAAGAAGCATCACCCTCGACCTGGAGCAGAAAGACGGCCAAGCGCTGCTGGAAAAGTTGGTCGTCGAAGCCGATTTCCTCATCGAATCGTTCTCACCCGGTTATCTGGAAGGGCTGGGCTTGGACTATGAGCGCCTGGCCAAGATCAACCCGAAACTGGTCATGGTCTCCATCTCACCCTTTGGGCAGGACGGGCCCTATTCCCATTATCAGGCGACGGACATAGTCGGCATGGCCCTGGGCGGGTTCATGTATCTCACGGGCGACGACGACCGGGCTCCGGTCCGGATAAGTTTCCCCCATTTCTATCTCCACGGCGCCGCCGCGGGGGCCACCGCTGCCATGCTGGCCCACACGCACAGGGTGATCTCAGGGCAGGGGCAGTACGTTGATGTCTCTTGCCAGCAGGCAGTGGCCAAGACACTGGCCCACGCTCCGCAGATATGGGACATAGAAGGTGCGGTCCTAAAACGCCAAGGGGTCTACAGGCAGACTTCAGGCGAGAACCGGGTCCGCATCAACTGGCCCTGCAAAGACGGTTATGTCAACTATATGGTCCAGGGCGGGACCGTCGCTTACAGTACTCGCGCTTTGTTGGACTGGGCCAAAGAAGACGGCTTCGACACCGCGGAGATGGATGAGGTCGAGTGGGAAGAATTGGGCTACGGGGCGGTCACACCGGAACTTATGGAACAATTCAGCGGGCCCGTGGGAGGTTTCTTCAAAGGTCGGACCAGGGCCGAGTTGGTGCAGGGTAGCCTCGACCGCCGGATTCTCCTGTTTCCGGTTGCCACGCCGGCGGCACTGGACGACCATCCTCAATTGGAAGCCCGGGGCTACTTCAAGGAGATCGATCACCCGGAACTTGGCGCGACCGTTAGGTATCCGGGGGCCTTCGTGAAGTCGGGCGACGGCAGGGACATAGCGGGCATCTATCGGAGACCGCCGCTTATCGGAGAGCATAACGTCGAGATATTCCAGGAGGAGTTGGGTCTATCCAGTGCCGAACTCCAATCCCTGAAGCGGAACGGTGTCATATGACTGCCCCTCATGAGTCCGGAAAACCCCTGGACGGTGTAAACGTCTTGGACTTCTGCTGGGTGGCTGTGGGGCCCATGACCACCAAATACCTGGGCGAATACGGCGCGACCGTTGTCCGGGTGGAATCGGTCAAGCGGCCCGGCACCCTGCGGCGCGGCGCTCCCTTCAAGGACGGAATCTCCGGCCTGAACCGCAGCGCCTATTTCGCCAGCTACAATGCCAACAAGATGGGCATCACCGTCGATATGCGGCATCCCAGGGCCCGCGACCTGATGCTGCGAATGGCCAAATGGGCCCACCTGGTGACCGAGAACTTCACCCCTGGCACCATGGAGAGCTGGGAGCTTGGCTTCGACCAACTGAAAGAGGTCAACCCAGGCATAGTCCTATTCAGCACTTCAATGATGGGCCGGGGCGGGCCCATGGAGCGGCAGCCAGGCTTCGGGCCGGTGCTCTCGTCACTGGTGGGCCTGACCAACCTCACCGGCTGGCCCGACCGCGACCCGGTCAACCCCTACGGCGCCTACACAGACTTCATAGTCCCCCGGTTCGCCGTGGCCGCGATCTTGGCTGGACTGGACCGCAGCCGCCGCACCGGGGAAGGCATCCATATAGACATGTCGCAGCTGGAGACCACACTTCATTTCTCCGCGCCGGTGCTGCTTGATTACGCGGTCAACGGACGCGAGCAGTCGCGAAGCGGCAACCGTGACCCGGGCGCCGCTCCCCACGGCGTCTATCCCTGCGCCGGGGATGACCGCTGGCTGGCTCTGGGCTGTTTCACCGACGAACAGTGGGAAGGCCTGCAGCGGACCGTAGCCCCCGACGGGAATGGCTGGCCCTACAACCCGGATTTTGCGACCCTGCTGAGCAGAAAGGCCAACGAGGACGAACTAGACGGCCTATTGTCCAACTGGACCAGCTCCTGGGAGCCGGGGGCGCTGATGGAGACCCTGCAGAGTTCCGGGGTGCCAGCGGGGATGGTCAACGATTGCCGGGACCTGTTCGATGACGCCCAACTGCAGCACCGCGGTCATTTCCAATGGCTAGACCATGCGGAGATCGGCCCCTACGCCACCGACCGCAGCGAGATGAATTTCTCGCTAAGCCCAGGCAGCCTGGACACACCAGCCCCGCTGTTGGGTGAGCACACTTCGCATGTGCTGAAAGACTTGATTGGTCTGACCGACGACGAATACAAGTCTCTGGAAGAGGACGGGGTGCTGGAGTAGCGGCCCGCTGAAAGCTGGCGGCTGTTAGCTCTTACTTGTCTGCCGCTGCGCCCCAAACCGCAGGGTACTGCCCGCCAGGATCAGGCTGACCGACGTGAAACTGATCAGGAAGAGGGCCATCTTCAGGTCGTCGAAGGCTTCTTGCAGGAACCCTGTGAGCAGTGGCCCCAGCGAGGTCCCCACCGACGTCATCATCATGGTGAAGGCGAAGGCCACTGCCAACTCCCTTGGCCGGATTCCCGGCAGGTGGAACGGCACGGTTACCAGGATGGGGAAGAACGCCCAGGCCACTCCGTTGAAGAAAGACAGCACGAACAGCGCCGGCACGGACCCTGTCAGCACCATGCCCAGGTTGGTGCCGATCATCAGCAACCCCAGGACCTGAAGGAAATTCTTTTCCCGGCCCGTAGTGGACGCGGCCCAGGCGATGCCCATGCCGCCCACTCCACCAACGATGACTCCCAAGGCGAGTATCCCGCCGGAAAGCCTCAGGGAGATGTCGTACTCCTCCAGCATCAACGTGGGGTAGAAGGCCAAGAACGCCCCGAAGGACATCGTTGCTCCGGCGAATCCAAGCCCGCCGATCCACAGGTCCCTATGGGCCAGGGCTCCTTTCACCACATCCAGGCCCTGGGTCATGGCGACATCACTGTCCGCCTCGTTGGCACGCTCCTTCCCCAGGACCATCCACAGCACCGTGATGGCCGCGAAATAGAGGCCGAATATCCTGAGAGTCATACGCCAGTCGCCGTTGGTCAGGTCGAGGATCACCGGCGCCATGACCAGTCCGCCGCCGACCACCAGGCCAAAGAACACGTTGGACAGGCCGTTCACGTAGATCACTTCTCTCGGCGGGAACCACTGGCGGGTCAACAAAGCCCGGGCCGGCATCTGGGCGATGTTGCTGATGCCGAACAGCAGACGCCCCGCAAGCAGCACGATAAACACGGGCGCCCAACTTTGGAGGAATAGACATCCGGTGGCCATGATCAGGGTGGCGGCGGTGAGCCACTTGGGTGATAGCCGTGAAGTGGCCCAACTTAGCGGTATCGCCAGGGCGATGTTTCCCCAGTGCGACGCCGACCCCAATAAGCCTTGCTGGCTGGGAGACAGGCTCAGGTCGGCGCTGATCGCTGGCAGCAAGATACCCAGAGTGTTCAGAACCATAAAGGACGAAACACTTGAGAACAGCCATATCCCTATGACTGTCCAGCGGTATCTGCTGTAGGTGAAGGACGGCTCGGGCGACAAGACTATTCGGGGCCGGTCCTGGTCGAAGCGGGACCGTGATTCGTTGACGGCATGGCATATCATAGACCTCCATAGGGCACCAAAGCCAAATTATCGAGTCATTAATAGGCGAAAATCGCCAGGAGGGCACCAGATGGAGCGTATCGGAGTAGGGTTCTCCGGGGGGATGTCACCCCAGGATATAGTCGAATGCGTCAAAGTGGCCGAAGAACTTGGCTACGAGTCCGCCTGGGTGGCCGAGGGTCACGGCGGTGACCAGTTCTCCGTCCTCACCGCCTGCGCCCTGGCCACTGAAAGGATCAAGCTGGGCACCAGTATCACCAGCGTCTTCGTCCGGACCGCTCCCACCATCGCCATGGCGGCGGCTTCGGTCGACTACTTCTCCAACGGCCGGTTCATCCTGGGCGTCGGCTCGAGCCACAAGGTCCAGGTGGAACCCGAACATGGTCTGGAATTCACCAAGCCGGTCCAGCGGCTGCGGGAGTGCGTCGACATCGTCCGGGCCATCCTCAAAGACTCGGACGTCAATTACCACGGCGAGGTCTATGACATAGACCGCTTCGATCTCTGGTTCCAGCCCCTGCGTAAGGAGATACCCGTCTATGTGGCGGCGGTGTTCCCCAAGATGCTGGAGGTCTGCGGCGAGATCAGCCAAGGGGCCATGCTCACTTGGTGCACCCTCGACCACGCGTCGGAGGCTGCCGAAGCCGTTGGCCTGGGCGCACGGAACGCCGGACGGGACCCAGCCGACGTGGAGGTTGCCAGCCTGCTGCCGTGCGCTGTGTCGGACAACCGGGAGGCGGCCAGGGACCTGATGCGCATGCCCATAGCTTCATATGCAGGCCGGTTCCCTCGATACAGGAAGCTCATGGTCGACGCCGGTTTTCCGGAGGAGATCGAAGACGTGCGGGTGGCCTGGCAGGCCGGGCGGACCCAGGAAGCTCTGGACCTGGTCCCCGGCGGACTCATCGACAAGATCGGCCTGGTCGGCACCGCTGATGAGGTACGGGGGAAACTGGCCGACTACCGCGACGCCGGTATATCACTGCCCATAGTTTCGCCTCGATTCATGGGTGACGGCGCCAAAGAACAAGCCCTGGAGATCATCCGCGCCTGCGCTCCCGCCTGATATACTCAGGCAGCCTTGCCCAGACTAGAAGAAAGATATTCGCTATCTCTTGATGCGTGAATCAAGACTGTCATTCTGAGGAGCGCCGTAGGCCGACGAAGAATCTTCCAATCAATGCCTCGCAAGACCCTTCGCTTCACTCAGGGTGACATCCGGGGAGCGTAGATTAATGCTGAAGCTTGGCGAAAGCCAACCGAACAAAGTCAAAGCCCTTCTCAAGGTGTATTGACCACCCCGGCATGAGCCGCACTCGACAAGATTATGGATTTCAATTTCACCACCGAACAAAATAGCTTCCGGGAAGAACTCCGCGAGTTCCTGAGGGCCGAAGTGCCTCTAGAAAAGCAGGAAGTCTTCGGCCTGTTGACCGAAGAACAGTACCAGTTCGGCCGGGAGATCAACCGGAAACTGGCGGAGAAAGACTGGCTGGCCATCGGTTGGCCAGAGGAACACGGCGGTGGCGGGAAGGGGCCCATCGAACAGGGTATCTTGAACGAAGAACTGGGCTATTGGCGTGTGCCCAAAAGCGGCTCCATCGGCCTCGGCATCGTCGGCCCTGCCATCATGGTGTTCGGCACCCAGGACCAGAAGGATCGCTACCTGTCGCCCATCGCCAGGGGCGAGGTGGAGTATTGTCAGGGTTTCAGCGAGCCCAACGTCGGCTCGGATCTTGGGTCTTTGGAATTGCGGGCGGAACGCGACGGCGACGAGTACGTCCTTAACGGCTCCAAGATGTTCACCAGCTACGCCTACCACGCCGACTATATGTACCTGCTGGCCCGCACCGACCCCCAAGCCCAGAAGCACCGTGGCATCAGCCTGTTCATCGCCGACCTCAAGACCCCCGGCATCAGCCTGAGCCCACTGCCCTATATCAATGGTGAGATGGCCGCCCAGACAACATTCGATAACGTCCGGCTGCCCCTTTCCTGCTTGATCGGCGAAGAGAACCGCGGCTGGTACCACGCCATGACCACTCTGGACTATGAGCGGTCCGGCCTTTGGCGCTATGCCAACGTGCGGCGGGTATTCGACGACTTTTCGGCCTTCTGCCAGGAGTCCGCGCCTGACGGCGGACAGCCCCTGGCCGAGCACCCGTTGGTGCGCCACCAACTGGCCCAACGCCGCCTGGGAATGGAGACCTGGAAGCTGCTCTGCTGGAACGTGGCCTGGATGCAGAGTTCCGGAGCGGTCCCCAACGCCGAGGCTTCGGTGGCTTTCCTTTACGGCAGTGAAGAACGGCTGCGTTTTGCCGAGATGGCCATGGAAGTGCTGGGCCCATATGCCACCCTCAAGAACGGCTCGCCGATGGCCCCGCTCCTGGGCAACGTCGAGGGTATCCACCGGGAGGCGATGCATCTCCACGGTGCGGGCACAACTGAGATTCACCGGAACATCATCGCCCAACGCGGGCTTGGGATGCCCCGCTAGGGATACCCAGACATGGACTTTTCCCTAACAGAACAACAGCAGATTCTGAGCCGCTCGGCCCGCGAATTCCTTGAAACGGAGTGTCCCACATCATTGGTGCGGGAGGCGGAACAGTCGCCGGAAGACCACGTTCCTGGCCTCTGGCAAAAGATGGCCGATTTGGGATGGCTCGGTATTTCAATCCCGGAGCGATATGGCGGAACGGGAGGCTCACTAACCGACCAGACCGTGTTGTTCGAAGAGATCGGCCGCGCTTTGGTCCCTGGCCCGCTGCTCACATCGTCGGTCTTGGCGGCCCAGATTGTGCTCAACGCCGGAAATGACGCTCAGAAAGAAAGTCTGCTCCCTGGTGTTGCCAGCGGCGAACTGGTCTTGACGCTGGCCAGGGGAGAGCGGCTGGAGAGTTCGTCCGGCGGCGGTGGTCTGGTGCTCAGCGGCGAGAGTTCCTTCGTGCCCCATGCCGGGCTGGCCAGCCACATCATCTGCGCAACCCGTCCTGCCATCGGGGCCTGGCCCGACACCACACTGGTGGTCGTGGGCGGCCAAGTCGACGGAATTTCCAGGACCCGCATGGAATCCATCGCCAACTATCCCCAGTATCTGGTTGAGTTCGACGATATTTCGCTTCCGGCCGACGCTGTGTTAGGCGGGATCGCCGGAGGACGCCTTGCTCTTGATACGGCGGTCCACACGGCCACGGTGGTCCAGTGCGCCGAGACCCTTGGGCGGGCCCAGAAGGTGCTGGAGATGGTGGTGGAGTACGCCGGAAACCGTGTAGCCTTCGGGCGTCCCATCGGCACGTTCCAGGCTGTACAGCACCGCTGTGCCGATCTGAAAGTCGCCATCGACGGCTGCCGCATGCTCACCTATCAGGCTGCCTGGAAGTTGGACCAGGGGTTGCCGGCCGGGGATGAAGTGTCCATGGCCAAGGCCCAGGCCGGAGCGCTGAGCCGGACCGCCACCGAGGCCGGGCACTCGATATTCGCTGGGATATCCTTCACCATCGAACACGACATGCAGCTCTACTCCGCCCGGGCCAAGATCGCCGAAGCCAACCTGGGCGA
>CAYXDE010000063.1:0-17110 GCA_964463525.1 uncultured Dehalococcoidia bacterium
GGATGGGAAGAATTAACCGCTAGGTCGTAGGTTCGAATCCTACTCGGGGAGCCAACTTTTTCCTCGCCATTCCTATCATCGAATCTTAGATGTGTTTATTCCCGGTAGCTCAGCGGTAGAGCGGGTTCTTCCCGGATGGGAAGAATTAACCGCTAGGTCGTAGGTTCGAATCCTACTCGGGGAGCCAAATTTTTCTCTTTCTTCGCCGGTCTGCACCTGTTACTGTCTTGGCGTGTCCAAGCTTAATGCCCGCCATGAGTTGAACGATTGACCGAATCCTCTGAAACCTGTCTGCCGACTACCACGTGGTTCCTGTACTCCGAAGGGGACGAAGAACCGCTCGGCAGCATCTACCGCAAAAGCCTTCCCGAGGTTGGAGTTGGGATCGAAGAAGACGCTGCGCGGGGGATCAAAGCCGCTGAGGTTGTGAGTTTCACCGAGCTTCGGGCGACCTGTGCCATGCGCCGGTTCAAGGTAGTGGTGCGGCCGTCGTCCTAAGTCCCCGGCCCCTCAGTCCCGCGCCTGGGAACCTTTTCGTTTCCTCCTCCGTCTAGAACCCATACCAAAACCAATCGGAGACCGATATGAAGCGCTTTTTTTCAATGGCGGCGTTGGCTATCGCCATGCTTACGCTGCTCGCCGCCTGCGGAGGGGAATCTCCAAAGGAAAACTCATCGGACCAAACCGCCGGGTCCAGCCAGAAAGAACAGCCGGACCAACCCACTGGATCCAACCAGGTCAACACCTCACCCACAGAGACTCCTGAGCCGGTACAGGTCCCTGCCGGTGACATCACCGCCCTGCTGATGGTTGACGACGTGTCAGCCCTGGCCGGCGGGGTGGGGTTATCCACCCGTCAATTAGACCTCAAGTCCATGGCCGCAGGCGTAGACCCGGCCCAGGTCGAGCATATGGTCTCCTTCGATTCTCTGTCGTTCGACACGGCCGACGGGTCCCAAGGGCTGACTTTGACGGTTGTTCACCTCAATTCAGAGAACGCAGCCTCGGACCAGATGGAATTGATGCTCGAGGAAGTCCCGGCCCTGGAGCACCTCGCAGACGGAATCGGAGACGCTTCCGGGTTCATAGAAGTCAACGAAGGCGGAATGGGGAGCATAGTAGTTTTCAAAAAGGGGGAGTGGGTGGTTATGGTCCACACAGCCCAGCCCAGCGGAGTGGAACCCCTGGTCGATACTGCGGGAGTTGAATCCCTTGCCCGGCTGGTCGCCAGCCGGCTCTAGAGCGGCTTCCCACTCACCCTACATCCAACCCGGCCAACACTGCGTAGTAATACATAAGGAACGGGGAAGTTCAGCTCATCCTCCTAAGACATTCCCTGTTCCCCAACGAGGGCGCCTTACCCCCAAGGGCGCCCACGCCGGGGCCTCGACAGGTTCTCCCTTTCGGGGCCCTGTTTATTCAAAATCAAAAGAAGAAGGGTCTGCCTTACGAGGCAGACCCTTCTTCATGATCCCCGGTGCTTCCGGGTAGTAAACCGAGCCCAGCTAGCCCGTTACTTTCCTTCCGGCAAGGCCTCGCCGACGGCGACCGTCAGACGCTTGGCCTTCTTGGACTCGGCCACCGGCAGAGTGATGGTCAAGACGCCGTTCTCGTAGCGAGGCTCGATGTTCTCCGTGTCCACGTGCTCAGAGAGCCGCAGCGAACGGTGGAACGAGCCGCTCCGGCGTTCACGGACCACATATCCGTTGTCCTCCCGCTCTTCCTCAACCTTGGTCTCGGCCTTGATGGACAACACACCTCCCTCGATGGTGACGTCGATGTCCTCCGGCTTCACACCGGGCAGATTGGCAGTCACGGTGATGTTATCGCCGTCCCGGACGATGTCCAAGGGAATCGACCAATCATTCCGGTCAGTGCTCTCGCCGAAGCCCGCGAAGGCCGACGGGAAACCGGCCCAGCGCCGGTTGGCCAGACGGTGCGCCCGCCTGATCTCATATAGTGGGTCCCAACGTGTCAATACCATTTCCTGGTTCCTCCTGAGTTATTGGGGGTTGGGACTTACTGTCTCAATCCCAAGCTGACAAATATATTATCAATAGTTGAGTCTTATGTGTCAAGTTTATGTGTAATATATATTCATATTTACTGTTGATAACATAGCGTTTTGATTGACAATCAGTCTCAATTAACCTATAATTCAAGTTGACTATGGATCAGCAAAATCATGCGGTTCGGTTGACTTGATGGCCAATTATTACGAAATACTAGGCGTGCCTAAGAGCGCTTCGGAGAAAGAGATCCGAAGCGCCTTCCGCAGATTGGCGCGCAAGCATCACCCCGACGTCAATGAAAACGACCCGGCCTCTGAAGAGAAGTTCAAGGAGATCAACGAGGCCTATACGGTGCTGTCCGACGCCGATTCACGCCGCAAATACGACCGCTACGGAGACGATTGGAAACGCGCGGGCGATTTCGAACGGTCCGGCCGCGGCGGTGGATTCAACTTTTCTAATATGGGGGCTGGCCGCATGGGCCGCGGTGGGATGAGAAGCGGCCCTCGGGGTATCAACCTTGAAGACCTCTTCGGCGGTATGGGCGGCCTGGGCTTTGAGACCGGTCCTCCCCCTCCGGCAGAGTACCCCGTCTCTGTGACCCTGGAAGAGGCCTTTAACGGCGCGGCCCGCCGGCTCCAGTTGCAGGACGGAAGGCGCCTCGAGGTGAAGATCCCGGCTGGAGTGGACAACGGTTCCAAGGTCCACATCGCGGCGGACTCGGGACCAGGCAGTGACTTTTATCTGATCGTGTCCGTTAAAGAACATGCAAAGTTCCGCCGGCAGGGCAAGGACCTTTATGTCGAAGTAGAGGCGCCCCTGGACGACGCCGTGCTTGGCGGCGAACTGACCGTGCCCACCCTGACCGGACGGCTAGCGTTGACCATCCCCAAGGGGACCCAGAACGGACGGCGGTTCAGGCTGGCGGGGCAGGGCATGCCGGCCCTGACCAGCTCGGCCAAGAATCTCCGGAGTGACGTTGACCACCGCGGCGACCTTTTCGCCACATTGAAGGTGAAGCTGCCAGAGGAGTTCACCGAAGAAGAGATAGGCCTGTTCCAGAGGCTGAGGGAGAAGCGCACAGGGTCTTCACAGACCGGAGGTTCCGGTGGGGATGCCAGTAGGGATGATGGAGCAGGTGAGGAGTAATCATGAGCACAGATAATCAATTCAAAGACGAACCTTGTTTCGTTATCAGCGTGGCCGCCCGCATCGTCGGCGTGCACGCTCAAACCTTACGTCACTACGAGCGCGTGGGCCTGATCTGGCCGTCCCGGACCGGAGGCCGTCAGCGCCTCTACTCCATGGCTGACATCGAGCGCCTACGCCGGCTAAAGACTCTAACCGAGGACATGGGACTGAACCTGGCCGGGGCGGAAGTGGCCCTCAAGCTGATGAACCGCATCGAAGAACTTGAGGGCGAAGTTAAACAGTTGACCGAGGCCGTGAATACTTTGCAGAGACAGGGGCAAAGACAAGCACAGAGACCCGGTCAAGGACAGGGCGCGGCGAGCCGTTCCTAGGAGAAATCATCATGGTATTAAGACCCGACCAATTCACAGAACAAGCCCAAGAGGTTTTGCATAACTCCCAGGACCTGGTGCGCAAGTACAGCCACAGCCAATGGGACGTGGAGCACATCCTCCTGGCGCTCCTACAACTTGAGAACGGCACTCCCGCTGAGATGCTGGCCCAGATCGGCGTCCAAGCCGACGCTATCAAGGCCCAGTTGGACCGCGCATTAGAGTCGGCTCCCAAGGTGGCCGATAACGCAACCCAGATATACGCCACTCCCCGGGCCACCCGGCTGCTGGAAGACGCCAAGAATGAGGCCGAGCGTCTGAAGGACGACTTCATCGGGGCTGAGCACCTGTTCATCGCCGCCGTCATGGAGTCCCAGGGCGATGCGGCGCAGATTCTCAAAGAACACGGCATCGACCAGGAAAGGGTTTATCAGGCGCTGGTGGAGATTCGCGGCAGCCACCGCGTGGACGACCCCCGGGCCGAGAGTCATTACCGGTCATTGGACAAATACAGCATCGACCTGACCCACCTGGCCCGCCAGGGCAAGTTGGACCCGGTCGTCGGCCGGGACGAAGAGATCCGCCAGGTGATGCAGACGCTAACCCGGCGCAAGAAGAATAACCCCGTGATCATCGGCGAGGCCGGCGTTGGCAAGACCGCGATCGTCGAAGGCCTGGCCGCCCGCATCGTGGCGGGAGACGTTGCCGATTCACTGAAGGGCCGCCGGGTGCTGGCCCTGGACATGGGCGCATTGGTCGCCGGGTCCAAATTCAGGGGCGAGTTCGAAGAGCGGCTCAAGTCGGTCATGGACGAGGTCAAGCAGGCCCACCGCGAGGTGATCCTGTTCCTCGACGAGATACACACCATGGTTGGCGCGGGCGCGGCCGAAGGCGGCATCGACGCCAGCAACATGCTGAAACCGGCCCTGGCCAGGGGCGAGCTGCAATGCATCGGCGCGACCACCCTGGACGAATACCGGAAATACATCGAGAAAGACACCGCTCTAGAGCGCCGCTTCCAGCCGGTGGTCCTGGATGAGCCAACCGTGGAAGAGACGGTTGAGATCCTGCGCATCCTGCGGCCCCGCTACGAGGCCCACCACAAGGTGGATATCGACGACTCAGCCCTGGTCGCGGCGGCCCGGCTTAGCGACCGCTATGTCACTGGGCGGCAACTGCCCGACAAGGCTGTCGACTTCATCGACGAGGCGGCCAGCAAACTGCGCATCGACGCCGAGAGCCTGCCCTCCGACGTCAAGAACAAAGAAGAGCGTATCGCCGAACTCTTGGACCAGGAGGAGGCTGCCGCTCAGCGCACGGAGTACGAGCGCGCCGCCGAGATCCGAGTGGAGCGCCTGCGCTTGCAGGAAGAATACGAGTCCGAGCGCAGCAGTCTGCTCAAGGACCGGAACGTGGACATGGTTGTGAGTGAGGTGGACATCGCCGAACTGGTCTCCAAGTGGACCGGCATACCCACCGGCCGCCTGTTGGAGGGCGAGGGTGAGCGGCTGGTGCATATGGAGGACAACCTGCACAAGCGGATCATCGGCCAGGAAGAGGCGGTGGTGGCGGTGGCCGAGGCCATACGCCGTTCCCGCTCCGGCCTGAGCGACCCGCGCCGCCCCATCGGCAGCTTCATCTTCCTGGGCCCCACCGGCGTGGGCAAGACCGAGCTGGCCAAGTCTCTGGCCCAGTTCATGTTCGACGACGAGTCCAACATGGTGCGCATAGACATGTCCGAGTACATGGAGAAACACTCCGTGTCCCGGCTCATCGGAGCGCCTCCGGGCTACGTAGGCTATGACGAGGGCGGCCAACTCACCGAGGCGGTCCGCCGCCGGCCCTACCGGGTGGTGCTGTTCGACGAGATCGAGAAAGCCCATCCCGACGTGTTCAACATCCTGCTCCAGGTCTTGGAGGACGGGCGGTTGACCGACGGTCACGGCAGGACAGTGGACTTCCGGAACACGGTCATAATCATGACCAGCAACCTGGGCACCTCCGGCATCCGGAGGCAGGCCACCGGCTTCCGCACCGACGGCGCGGCCGGTGAGGACGAGGACAAGAAGATCCAAGAGTCGGTTAACGCCGCACTCAAGGAAGCCTTCCGGCCCGAGTTCCTCAACCGGATAGATGAGACAATCATCTTCCATCCGCTGACTCAGGAGCAGATCGTGCGGGTGGTGGGTCTGATGATCCATGACGTCCAAAGCCGTCTGGAAGAGCGGGGCATCACCTTCGAATTGACCGCCGACGCCAATCTCTGGCTGGGCCGCGAAGGTTATGACCCGGTTTTCGGAGCGAGGCCTCTCCGCCGGGCCGTGACCCGTTTCCTGGAGAATCCCATGTCCAAGGGCATACTCTCCGGGGAATTCACCTCCGGCGACCACATACTGGTGGACGCGGCAGCAGAGGGTCTGGTGTTGTCCAAAGTGGCCGCACCGACTGCCGCCGGGGAAAGCGAGCAAGAAGAAGTTGTGACTTCGGCCTCCTAATTCCAACGTACACGCAAAGTCCTCTCCCCCGCGCACGGGAGAGGGCTAGGGTGGGGGCCACGGCTTACCGGAGGCCTTGGTTTGCCCCCAGTTAGTCCTTCGACAGGCTCAGGGTGAGCGGTATATCCTGATTGCCTAACTACAACATCTGGAACGCCTACCGACCAAACCCGGCTGGGAGCTGATGCAGCGAGCGGAGTACAAAACCATCGACGTCTGGGGATTGAACGTCCGCTATGTTGAAGCTGGAGACGGTCCGGTGGTGCTCTTGCTCCATGGCCTGGCCGACTCGCTGCTGAGTTGGTATTGCAACATCGACGCCCTGGCCGAAGCCGGTTTCCGGGTCATAGCTCCGGACCTGCCCGGCTGCGGTGATTCGGACAAGCCTAACCACCTAGAATACGACCCTGGTTCGGCGGCCGGCTTCATTTATGATCTCAGCCAAGAACTGGGGATCGCCAAGTTGTCCCTGGTGGGTAATTCGGCCGGAGGGCTGATCTCCGGGCTATTCGCCCTCGAGCACCCGGACATGGTGGAAAACATGGCGTTGGTCTGCCCCGGCGGCTTTGGCAGCAGAGTGTCTTGGCTGCTCCGGGCGATCTCCATACCGGTGTTGGGAGACCTGCTGTACCGTCCCTGGCTGAACAAGAAGATCGGCATCACCAAGCACCTCTTCTACCGGCCCCCCGCCGTCCTGGATGAACTCCTCCCGGAGATGAACCGGATGAAGGCGCTCCCCGGCGCGCGGGCGGCTGTGCTTCGTTCCATACGTTCCAACCTAGATCTGCGGGGCATGCGTAAAGACGCCTACATCCTCGAGCGGCTAAAAAGCTCGACCGTGCCACTGCTGACAGTGTGGGGAGCTGAGGACAAGGTGATCCCCATCAAGTATGCCGAGGACGTGCGGCGGGAGTTACCTGATAGCATCATCAGGGTGATTCAACGATGCGGCCATTGGCCTCAGATGGAGAAACCCGAACAGTTCAACTCCATGCTGATCAGTTTCCTGAAGGGTGGCTCCGTACCGGCAGCCCAAGACCACTCTTGATGCGGGCGTTGGGCCAGGTCGATTGGCGTAAAACGGAGAACCTGGTCAGGCTGGGCATCCTGGGTCTGGTGATCGCCGCTATCGTCACCGCCCTGCTGCTTCGCGACAACTTCGGCGCAAGTGAGGTGGGTTACGGCGCCGTTGCCCTGAGCTCCTTGGTAGCCAGCGCCGGGTTGTTGATCCCGGTTCCCGCGCTGGCAACGGCCTGCGCCACGGCCATCTTCTTGAACCCCTTCTTGGTGGGCCTCATCGCCGGGACAGCCGAATCCGCCGGCGAACTTAGCGGCTATTACCTGGGCTACACGGGCCGGGACATGCTGGCGCGAAACCGGATCTACCAGCGGCTGGAAGGATGGATGCGCCGGCGGGGCTGGTTGCTGCTTTTCGTGGTGTCACTGATCCCAAACCCGGTCTTCGACGTGGTGGGCATCGCCGCGGGGGCGCTCCGGTACCCCATCTGGGGCTTCCTGGCGGTGGTCTGGGTCGGCAAGGTGCTGAAGTTCTTGGTTTTCGCCTACGCCTGCACCGCCGGCGCCAACTGGTTGACCAGTGTGTTTGGCATCTAGTCCCCATGCCTGAAAAAGGCGGTTTCAGGCACGAAAAGTGGCGGGTTTCGGCATAGGAGTGTATTCTTACCCCGGCCCCCGCCCAGTTCTTCCGCTCCGAAAAGTCCCTATTTGACTTGCCTACTCGGCTGGGAATCCCATCAGACCAACCCAACTGCATTTATTGGAGGAGCACTTTGATCCGCCCATTAGATGGCAAAAGCCCCCGGATACACCCCTCTGCTTTCGTCAGTGAAGCTGCCTACATCGTCGGCGATGTTGTCATCGGGGAAGGCACCAGCATCTGGCCCGGCGCGGTCATACGTGCTGATTACGGCGACATCATCATCGGCAAGAATTGTTCCATCCAGGACAATGCCGTCTTGCACACCGACGACCATTTGGAATTGGGCGACAACGTCCTGATGACCCACGGCGCGGTGGTCCACGGCGGCAAGGTGGGCAGCAACGTACTGATCGGCGTGAACGCGGTACTGCTGGAAGACACCGACGTAGGCGACCATGTATTCATCGGCGCCGGAGCCATCGTGCGCGGCAAAGTTCCCGAAAACTCGCTGGTCATCGGCGTACCGGGCCAGATCCGGCCTCTCTCGGAGAAACAGGCCGAGCGGCTGAAAGACCCCACCGCCAGATACGTTCAGAACGGAAAGCGTTTCTCAGCGCAGGGCTTGGGCCTCGACTTCAAAGAATTCGAGGCGGACGTCTAAGCGATGACCACCGGACAAAACACCCCATCCCTCCCCCTGGCCGGCATCCGGATCATGGACGTTACCCACATCGTGGCGGGGCCGTTCTGCTCTATGATCCTGGCAGACATGGGTGCCGAGGTCATCAAGATCGAGCGTCCCGGCGTGGGCGAACGCGGCCGCGGCAATGGGCCCTTCATCCACAACGAGGCCGGTGAGACCATCAGCGCCCGTTATCTCGGTCTGAACCGCAACAAGAAGAGCGTGGCGCTGGACCTGCGCGACCCCCGCTGCAAAGCGGCCTTCGAGCGCATGGTGAAAGAGTCCGACATCTTGTTGGACAACTGGGGGCCAGGGGCGCTCAGGCGTTTGGGCCTCGGTTACGACGTGCTGAAAGAACTCAATCCGGCGTTGATCTATACCAGCCTCACCGGCTACGGAGACCCCGAAGGCCCTGCCCCCGGCCCGTACTCAGATTGGCCGGCCAACAACCCCTGCGTACAGGGTATGGGCGGGTGGATGGCCGTCACCGGAGCGCCGGAGGGCGCACCCCAGATGGTCGGAGACAACATCGGAGACTCGGTCCCCGGCGTATGGGCAGCCTTGGGAGTGATGATGGCCCTGGAGGCCCGTCACCGGACCGGCGAAGGGTCATTCGTCGATATGGCCATGTACGACTGCATGGCGGCCCATACCACCAGCACCATGCCCTTCTATCAGGCCACCGGTACGGCCACCGGCCGGGACCGGGGCAACATGCTGAGCGCCCAACTCGCCCTCCGGGCCAAAGACGGCTGGGTCGTACTGGCCGGGGCCGGCGGACCGGAGAAATGGAAGGTACTCTGGCGGTTCATGGACCGGGAAGACCTGATCGATGACGACCGGTTCCTAGGCCTTGGCGTCAGCGGCGATTTCTATATGAATAGCTTTGTGCCGGAGTTGGAAGCCTGGACGCTACAGCGGACCAAGACTGAGGTGGTTGAGAAGTTGACCGGGATCGGCTATTCCATGGGCATCGTGCAGGACGCCGCCGATCTGGACAATTGTCCCCACCTGGAAGCCAGAGGTATGTTCGTCAACGGCGGCGACAACCTTGGCGGCATCTTCCGGACCGTCAACACGCCCATCAAGTTTGCCGGCGGGGCTGAGATGCCCAACACTGCGCCTCCCCTCTTGGGGGCTAACAACGAAGAGATACTCTGCTCCATCGGCGGAGTTAGCCAAGAAGAACTGGAACTGATGCGGACCGATGGAGTGGTTTAACGTGCCAGTGCAGGGCCGATCATGAAGATAGCGGTTATGGGGGCTGGCGGCATCGGCGGCTGCTTCGGCGGTCTGCTGGCAAAATCGGAGCTCGATGTCACACTCATCGCCCGGGGCGCGCATCTGCAAGCGATCCAACAGAACGGGCTCCAGGTCCTTCAACCGGAAGGCGGCTACACGGTGGAAGTCAAAGCCACCGATGACCCGGCCGAGGTGGGCCCGGTGGACCTGGTCCTGCTCAGTGTGAAAACGTACCAGAACCAGCAGGCGATCCCGCTGATGAAGCCGCTGATCGGGAGCGACAGCGCGGTCATCACTTTGCAGAACGGTGTCGAAAGCGCCGATGAAGTTGGCCAGGTCTACGGCCCCGAACGGGTCCTGCCTGGGGCAGCCTATCTGCTGTGCAACATCGACTCTCCCGGCGTGGTCAGACAACGCGCGCCGGTGGCCCGAATGGCCTTTGGCGAATCGAACGGCGAACGGAGCCAGCGGGCCATCGAGTTTCAAGACACTCTTTCGGAGGCTGGAATCGAAGCCGATCTCTCAGAGTATGTGATGAAGGCGCTCTGGTCGAAACTCTTGTACAACACCCCGGCCAACGGCCTGGCCTGCGCGTCGCGGTTAACGCCCAGGGCTTTTTTCGAGTCCAAGGAAGGGGCAGCGCTATTCGAGTCCGCCTTCAGCGAGGTAGCGGCCGTCGCCACGGCATCCGGAGTTTCCCTGGGAGACGTGGACGTTAAGGGAGCGATGAAACTGGTCGCCATGCGGCCCATGGACGGCAAGGGCTCCATGCAGGCTGACCTGGAAGCCGGCAGGCCGCTGGAGCTGGAGGCTATCGTGGGTTCGGTGGGACGGATCGGCCGCAGGTTCAACGTGGCTACGCCCTTGATGGACATCTTGTACGCACTGCTTTTGCCCTACAAAGACGGCCAACCGGAGGACGCTTAGAGGATGCGAATAGCGATCATGGGCGCCGGTGGCGTCGGTGGGTGCCTCGGCGGGTTGTTGGCCAGAGCGGGCAACGACGTAGCACTGATCGCGCGCGGCGAACACCTGGAAGCCATCCGCGAGAATGGGCTGAAGATAGTGCGGCCTGACGGCGAGTTCGTGGTTGAGGTCGAAGCCACCGACGACCCAGCGGAGATCGGTCCGGTGGACCTCGTCTTGTTCACCGTCAAGACCTTTCAGAACCGCCACGTGATCACCAGCCTGAAGCCGTTGATGGGACCGGAGACCTCGGTCATTACTCTGCAGAACGGCGTTGAGAGCCACGAGCAACTGGGAGCGGTCTTGGGGCCCAGTAACATCCTGCCGGGGGCCTATTGGGCGTCATCGCACATCGTCTCACCCGGGGTTATCGCCGAGGATGTGGGGGCCAAGATTTCCTTCGGCGAGGTCGACGACACCGACAGTCTACGGGCTCTGGAGATCCGAAAAGTGTTTCGGGATGCTGGGATCGAAACCGAACTCTCTCCCGACCCTTTGAGGGTGCTCTGGGAGAAATTCGTCGTCCTGAGCGCTCTGGCCGCCATCACCAGCGCTGCCCAGACCCGCCCCAAAGAATTGCTGCAGTTCCCGGACGCCCGCAAGATGTTCTGCGACGCCATGGAAGAGGCGATGGCGGTGGGCTTGGCCAAGGGGATCGAGCTGCCCGCGGACCTGGTGCAAGATTCCCTAAAGTACATCGACGGCCTGCCCGATTTCCAGAATTCGATGCACGGCGATTACGAGGCCGGCCGCCCCACCGAGTTGGACGCCCTGTCCGGCGCGGTGATCAGGCTGGGCAAGCAGATCGGGGTGAAGACCCCGGTCCACAGTTTCCTATACTCGGTGTTGTTGCCCCACAAAGACGGGGTCCCCGAGACCGAGTAGCCCCGTGCGGATAGCAGTGATGGGCGCAGGTGGGGTTGGCGGCTGCCTCGGCGCGCTGCTGACCAAGGCGGGATCGGATGTCACGCTCATCGCCCGCGGGGAACACCTTCAGGCCATGCAGAAGAACGGCCTCCGTTTGGACCAGCCCGGCGGCACATTCACAGTGCCGGTGAACGCCGCCGGCGATCCATCCCACGTGGGCCCCGTTGACCTGGTCCTGCTGGCAGTAAAGACCTACCAGATATCCGACGCGGTCCAGGCCATGGCTCCCATGGTTGGTCCCAACACCCAGGTCATCACGTTGCAGAACGGGGTGGACAGCGCCGATGAAGTGGTCGCGGCGTTCGGCCCAGACCGGGTGCTGCCGGGCACGTCCTACACCATCGCCTCCATCGTATCCCCCGGCGTCATCAGGCAGCAGAGCAAAACGGCGCGCATCGTCTTCGGAAGGGAAGACGGCCAGATGTCTCCGGAGGCCCTGGCAGTCCAAGCAGCCCTCGTGCCAGCCGTAGATGCCGAGCTGACCGGCAATATCGCCGGCGTCTTATGGTCAAAGTTTCTACTGACCGCCCCCGGCAACGCCATCAACGCCACCGCCCGGTTTCCGGTGACCCGTTTCATCCAGACGGAACAGGGCCGCGCATTGCTGCTGGGCGCTATGCAGGAGATCACGGCGGTCGGCCTGGCTGCCGGGGTGGACATAGAGCCGGACGCCATCGAGAAGGGCTTCAAGTTCATGGAAAGCCTGCCCCAAGACCAGCGGATGTCGATGCTGGGCGACATCGAGTCGGGAAGACCTTTGGAGTTGGAAGCCCAGTCCGGGGCGGTGGTGCGGATCGGCCGCCGGGCCGGCGTGCCCACTCCCATAAACGACGCTCTCTATGCTCTATTACTCCCTCACAAAGACGGAGTTCCCAGACGATAGCCAGCGACTTACAGTCTGACGCAAGGCCTTGGCTGATTCCAAACAGAACGATATCAGCCTATAATGGTGCCTTGTACAGTCGATTCCGGAGTTACCCGTGACCTTATTTCAAGCGCCCCGCGGCACCGCAGACCACCTCCCTGAAGAACAGAAATACTGGCGGTTCATAGAGTCCAAAGCCATGGACGTTGCCGGCCGGTTCGGCTTCGGCCGCATCGACACGCCGGCCTTCGAAGACTCCAACCTATTCATCCGCTCCGTGGGTGAAGGGACAGACATCGTCGAGAAAGAGATGTACACCTTCGACGACCGGGGCGGCGACAGCGTCACCCTGCGTCCCGAGGGCACCGCGCCGGTGTGCCGCGCCTACCTGGAACACGGCATGCACAACCTGCCCCAACCGGTGCGGATGTATTATTTCTGCCCGGTTTTCCGGTACGAACGCCCCCAGGCCGGGCGCTTCCGCCAGCACCACCAGTTCGGGGTAGAAGTGCTCGGCGACGCCGACCCCTCGGTAGACGCCGAGGTGATAGAGGTCGCCTGGGAACTTATGACGGGCCTCGGCCTGAATGAGATCAACCTGCTGGTCAACAGCGTCGGCGACTCCCAGTGCCGCCCTGCTTATGTGGCCAAGTTGAAGGAATATTACTCCGGCCACCAAGCCAGTCTGTGCGCCGACTGCAAAGGCCGGTTGGAACGTAACCCCCTCCGGCTGTTGGACTGCAAGGTCGAGACCTGCCACGCCCTGGGCAACGATGCGCCCAAGTCGGCCGAGAACCTGTGCGAGGAATGCAGCGATCACTGGGCCAAGCTGTTGACCTATCTGGACACCATGCAGCTGCCCTACCAGATCGACCACCGTCTGGTGCGTGGGTTGGACTACTACACCCGCACCGTCTTTGAAGTTCAGCCCGTGGAAGGCGGCGGACAGTCGACCATCTGCGGCGGCGGACGCTATGACGGTCTGATCACCGAGCTGGGCGGCCGGGAGACGCCGGGCATCGGTTTCGCCACCGGCCTGGAACGGTTGACCTTGAACCTGAAGCGCAGTGAGGTCCCGGTCCCAGACGAGCCCTCGCCGAAATACCTGGTCGCCAACGTGGGCGACGGCGCGCGAAACGCCGCCTTGGACCTGTCGGTGCGCCTGCGCCGTGCCGGGGTTGGGGCCATCTTGAGCAGCGGCTCCAGGGGACTTCGGGGACAGATGCGTCAGGCCAACGCCTTGGAGATCCCCTACGCCCTGATCTTGGGCGACGATGAAATCGAGAAGGGCGAAGTGGTGGTCAGGGATATGGAGTCCTCGGTCCAAGAGAGCAAACCCCTGGCCGAGTTCATGGAAGAAGTAACCAAGAGCGTCTAAAGCTGCACGTGGCCCGCGGGGCTGAAAAAATCAGACGTGGAAGTTGGGATGATGGGTATGAAGCGGTTGGCCGCGGTCTTGCTGCCCTTGGCTCTGGGTCTACTCGCTTTGGCCTGCGGTGAAGCGAACGACGGTCAGACCCCGCTGCCCCCTGCCATGGAAGCCACCGTTCAAGCCGTGGTTGCCGAGACTCAGACCGCCAACGCAACCGTCGTGGAGTCTGATGTTGAAGGGACCATAACCGCCCGGGTCCAAGCCACCGTCCAGGCGCTGCTTGCCGCCACTCCGATCCCATCCCCAACCCCGACCGGAATGATACCGACTCCAACCACGAGACCCACAATCTTCACGACCATCACCGGGGGAGCGTTCAATACCTCGCCTGCTCCCACAAGAACGCCCTCTCCAACGGCTACACTCACAGCCACCCCCCGCCCAACCCAACTTGCTCCATGCTCGCCGGCCGCAGATGGAACGCAGATCACGGCCTGGGTGAACGGCATCCAGGCGGCCTCAGCCCCCGTCTCTTCCGGCAGCTATATATTGCTGGTGGAGCAGGCCGCCGGCGCATCATTCACCGGCCAAATGATCAGCTTCAAAGTGGGAGACTCCCCAGCCGGGCAGACCGTCCGTTGGATACAGGGCGGGGCCACCGAACTGGTCCTAAGCGCACCGGGTGAAGGGCTCAGCCGCTTGAACCCCGGCAGCTTGGCCGGCGGACCGCTGGCCCAACCTCTGCCGCCCCATGTGGTCCTGGGCACGGTATTCATCGGTGATTGTTGATCTTTCGCCGTTTTTCCCCTGTGACATTTCCCCGTTGACCCTCCCGGTGAAAAGTTAGAACATATGTCCGTAATGGATTCCAGCGGCGTCTCGCAGCAGTCTGATATTGGACTGGACGACCGCAGGCAACCGGAGGAGGGCGGCAACCATGAAGATCTTTTACCGGGGTTATGTCATAGACGAAGAGATTCGTTCCATCAGCTATTCGGTCTACGGGCAGCGTCCCGAGCGCGTCGAGTTGACCGCCAGGAGCACCTCCCGCGAGGCCATGGAATGGATCGACGGCAACGTCAAAAGGGATGCCATCCTCGCGGCAACCAGGACACCGGCATCGGCTGTATACCAAGTAGCCTGATCGAATAAGAACATACCGGGTTGCCTCGGGACCCCTTTGGCGGGAGAATGTGCGGTAGCGGATGATCTGAAGGGGGATCGTACAATGGCGACCCAGCCACAAAGAGAAGGACCCGCTGTGGGCGGGTCCTTCTCATTTTCCAGAGTTGTAGACCTGAGTTGGCCCATCCAGGCTGGTATTCCACGATGGCCCGGCGACCCCGGTGTGGAATTCGAGACCGTGGCCGACTTCGAAAAAGACGGCTATTTCCTGCGCCGGTTCTCCATGGGTGAGCATTCCGGCACGCACCTGAGCGCTCCCGCTGGATTCCAGCCAGGCGCGCCTGGCCACGAGGGGTTCTCCCCTCAGGACCTGGTCAGGCAGGCCATCGTCATAGATATCTCAGCCCATGCGGAAGACAACCCGGATTACGCACTGACCATGAACGACGTCTTGGACTGGGAATCGGACCACGGCCCTATCCCCCAAGGCTGCATCGCCCTGCTCCGCACCGGCTGGCAGGCGAAGTGGGACAGCCCTTCCGGCTACCTGGGTGGGACCGCTGCCGGACAGCTCCATTTCCCAGGTTTCGGACTGGATGCGGCGCAGTTGCTGCTCGACGGCCGGAACGTGGCCGGCCTGGGCACGGACACCGCCGGTGTCGAGCCTGGGGCCGACACCGGTTTTTCGGTCAGCCGAATGTCTCTCGAGAACCGCCTGGTGGTACTCGAGAACCTGACCAACCTTGACCTGTTGCCCGCCGCCGGCGCCCTCTTGGTGGTCGGCCTGCTCCGGCTTGAGGGCGGCAGCGGCGGCCCCGCGGCGGTTACCGCCCTAGTCCCCTAGTTCGCGGCTTAGACTACGGTTGCGATTCCGGCTGCGGCGCAGTCTTCGTCTTCCTGGCTGGTCCCGCCGCCGACGCCGACCGCTCCGTCAACCACTCCATTCCTGCGAACGGGCAGTCCGCCCTGGCTGGGGATGCCGTGGCCGCCCTCGGCCGATAGGATGCCTTTCATGATCGGCGATTCCGAGCGCTCTTGGAGCTCACCGCTGCTGCGGCCGAACGCCGCCGAGGCGACTGCCTTGCCCTGGGAGCCGTAAGCGCCGCCCCAGATCGCGCCGTCCATGCGGTTGAACGCCAATAGCCGTCCGCCGGCATCGACTACCGCGACGTTGATCTTGATATTCAGTTCATTCGCTTTGGCGATGGCGCCCGCCACCATCTTGTTGGCTTCGTCCAGTGTTATGGCCATGATCCCCTCCATCAAAATACGGATATGTGCACACTCACTCAGGATGGGCCGGCTCTACTATTGGTACGCGGCCTATCGTGAAAAAGTACGGCCATTCTAGCGCAGGAGGTCAACCGCGCCAATGGGGTGATATTCCAGACCAACCCAGGCACGGTGTTATACTGCTAACACGACCCAGCAACCCTTGGAGTTTCATTCCCACTGTGCTGACTAAACGTATAATCCCGTGCCTGGATGTGGACGGCGGACGGGTGGTGAAAGGCGTCAGCTTCGTCGAACTGCGAGACGCCGGAGACCCGGCCGAGTTGGCTGCTTTCTACGATGAGCAGGGCGGCGACGAGCTGGTCTTTCTCGACATCACTGCCAGTTCCGACTCCAGAGATACCATGGTCGACGTGGTGCAGCGGGTCTCGGAACAGGTGTTCATCCCCCTGACGGTCGGCGGCGGCATACGTTCGGTCGAAGACGTGCGCCGGATGCTGAAAGCGGGGGCCGACAAGGTGGGCATGAATACCGCCGCGGTCAACGACCCCGAACTGGTCAAGCAGGGCGCCGTAGCCTTCGGGAACCAGTGCATCGTGGTGGCCATCGACGCCAAACGGGTCTCGTCTGGCGAGGGAGGTCCGACGCCAGAAGCGGCCGATCTAGCCTTGGACGGCGGCTCTAAATGGCAGGTCTATACCCACGGCGGACGCACCCCCACGGGCATCGACGCATTAAAATGGGCGGTCAGGGTGGTAGAGTTGGGCGCCGGGGAGATACTGCTCACCAGCATGGATGAAGACGGGCAGTTATCCGGTTATGACCTGGCGCTGACCCGTGCCATCTCCGAGGCCGTCGCCGGGGCACCCGTCAGGAGGCCGGCCGAGAGGAAACCCTACTCCTGCTTCAGCGGCCTTGAGCCACTGGAGATCCGGCCCGACTCGACCTTCACGATGGTGGGCGAGCGGACCAATGTCGCGGGCTCTCCGCGCTTCGCTCGGCTGGTTC